>NZ_JAUNTJ010000032.1 GCF_030538755.1 Paracoccus sp. (in: a-proteobacteria)
ACCCCCGGCGTGACAGGCCGGTACTCTAACCAACTGAGCTACAACCGCCCACTCACCCCCGGCTGATCGCCCGCCGGGGTGGATGGGGATTTACGGAACCCGACCGGGCGCGTCAAGGGTCGGTTTGCCAAATCGGCAAAGAAAAAGGGGCGCAACCGCGCCCCTTTCCCCGGGAACACCGGATAAGGCCTTAATCATGCACCAATTCGGTGTCGAATTCGGGCATCGCCTCAAGTTCTTCTTTGGTGTAGTTCGTCACCAGATAGGCATCGTCGCCAAAGCGGACGACATGCAGCGCGTCGCGATCCAGCAGGACGGTGTGGCCGCCCATGCCCAGGAAACCACCGATGTCAGCGGTATAGCCGACCAGATGGCCATCGTCGGTCAGCACCAGATCGGACACATCGGCGATCTGTTCCCATTCATCGGGGCGTTCGGTCGTGGTCACGTCAACCCATGCCGTCGTCGAGGGCTGGTTGGTGGTCCAGATCGAACGGCTGCTCAGCCAGGATGCGGTGACGCCCGGCTGTGCCGCCGTGACGGTGGCCGAGGCATGGCCGGTGGCGGTCATCGCAGGATCAGCGGCCGGCGTGGCGACCGGATCAGCCGCGGTATCGGTTGCCGGGTCAAGCACGCCCGTCGGTTCAATGCCCGGTGCGGTGGTGGTTTCCTCGGTCGGGACAGCGGCCGGATCGGTCGCGGTTGCATCGGTCTGGTCCTGCGCAAAGGCCGGCGCGGTCAGGGCAACGGTTGCTGCGGCGATCATGAGCTTTTTCATCTGAGACTCCTCATTCTCAAAGCTTGGTCGTTTGTCAGCAGGTTCATCTGCATCGCAGCCCCAACGTGCGGCCCGGATCGCCGTTCCTTTGATTTTTATTAACAATCGCTGAGGGAACAAAAGCGCGGGTGGCTGATGCGCCCGCCGCAAACAGGGCCGGGCGCGCCGGTGGTGTCGGGGCCAGAGGTTGGCAGGCCGCGCAGCACCCGCACCGCCAGCCAGCCGAACGCCTGCGCCTCTAACATGTCGCCATCCAGCCCGGCGGCCTCGACCGGGGCCACGGTGCAGGGCAACGCCGCCGCCAGTGCCGCCATGATGGCCGCGTTGTGACGCCCGCCGCCGCAGATCAGCACCTGCGCGGGGGGGCGCGGCATCCAGCGCCAGCCCGCCGCCACCGCCCCGGCCAGCGCCGCAACCAGGGTCGCCGCCGCATCAGCATCTGCCAGCCCGGCCACCGATGCCGCCAGCCCGGCAAAGGCATCGCGGTCCAGCGACTTGGGCGGCGGGACGTCAAAGAAAGGATGGCGCAGGAAACCGGCCACCACGCCCGCATCCGCCTGCCCCGAGGCCGCCAGCCGCCCGCCCTCGTCCCGCGCACCAAGGTCGCGCGCGCGCATCAGGTCGTTCAGCGGCGCATTGGCCGGGCCGGTGTCAAAGGCAAGGCAGGCGCCCGGCGCCTCGGGCGCGGCGGCCCCCGGATCGACCCATGTGACATTGCCGACCCCGCCAAGGTTCAGAAAGGCAACCGGCGCGCGACCGATCAGCCCCTGCCCCGCCGCCCAATCGGCGCAGGCCCAGTGAAAGAACGGGGCCAGCGGCGCGCCCTGCCCGCCCTGCCGCACGTCCTCGGACCGGAAATCCCAGACCACCGGGCGACCTGTGGCACCGGCCAGCGCCGCACCGTCACCCGCCTGATGAGTGCCGCGCCCGCCCGGATCATGCGCCAGCGTCTGCCCGTGAAAGCCGATAACCTGCGCCTCGGCGAAGCCCGCCGCCAGCCCGGCATGGCTGGCCAGCGTGATCGCCGCCGCCTCTGCCACGCCTGGCCCGCCGGGCCATTGCCCCAGCGCGTTATGCAGCGCCCCGGCCTCGTTCCCCGAATAAGCGCGATAGGCAGAGCGCCCGAACCCGCCGATCCGCACCCCGTCCGTGTCGATCAGCGCCGCATCCACCCCGTCAAGCGAGGTGCCCGACATCATCCCCAAAGCCCGGATCATCGCTTTTCCTTTGTTCATTGCGCCGGTATATGCGCTGCACTGGAAAGGAAACAGACATGACATATCGTGCCAAATCGGATTTCCTGAACGTCATCATGCAGCGCGGCTTTCTGGCTGACTGCACCGATCTTCAGGCGCTGGATGAAACCCTGACGCAAGGGCCGGTGGCGGCATATATCGGCTATGACGCCACAGCGGCGTCGCTGCATGTCGGCCACCTGCTGAACATCATGCTGTTGCGCTGGTTCCAGAAAACCGGCAACAAGCCGGTGACGCTGATGGGCGGCGGCACCACCAAGGTGGGCGACCCGTCCTTCCGCAGCGATGAACGCCCGTTGCTGGACGATGCCGCCATTCAGCGCAACATCGACGGGATGCAGCAGGTCTTTGCCCGCTATCTGGATTATGGCGAAACCCGCGCGCAGATGCTGAACAACGCCGACTGGCTGGTCGGGTTGAACTATCTGGATTTCCTGCGCGACATCGGGCGGCATTTCAGCGTCAACCGGATGCTGTCGTTTGAATCGGTGAAATCGCGGCTGGACCGGGAACAATCGCTGTCCTTCCTTGAATTCAACTACATGATCCTGCAAGCCTATGACTTTATGGAGCTTTACCGCCGCCATGGTGTCACGCTGCAAATGGGCGGCAGCGATCAGTGGGGCAATATCGTCAACGGCATCGACCTGACCCGCCGCGTGCTTGACCGCGAGGTCTGGGGCCTGACCACGCCGCTGCTGACCACCAGCGACGGGCGCAAGATGGGCAAATCGGCGGGCGGCGCGACCTGGCTGAACGCCGAGATGCTGTCGCCCTATGAATTCTGGCAGTTCTGGCGCAACACCACCGATGCCGATGTGGGCCGGTTCCTGAAACTTTACACCGAACTGCCGGTCGAGGAATGCGACCGTCTGGGCGCGCTGGCCGGGTCTGAAATCAACGAAGCCAAGGTGATTCTGGCCAACGAGGTTACGACTCTGCTGCATGGTGCCGACGCGGCGGCATCAGCCGAGGCGACCGCGCGCGAGGTCTTTGAACAAGGCGGCGCGGGCGGCGATCTTGAGGTGGTGACGGTTTCCGCCGCCGCCCTGCCCCTGCCGGTGGCGCAACTGCTGGTGCAGACCGGCATCGTTTCATCGGGCAAAGAGGCCAAGCGGCTGGTTGCCGAAGGCGGGCTGCGCCTGAACAACGATCCCGTTTCCGACCCGCAGATGGCGGTGGATGCCGGGTTGATCGGCGAGGGGCTGAAGGTCTCGGTCGGCAAGAAAAAGCACCGGATGGTGCAGATCGGCTGAGGCCGGGCCGGGCACGGGTTGCGTTCCGCGACGCCAGGGGGCCAGCCCCCCGGACCCCCCGGCGTATTTGCGCAAACAGGAAGCAGCCCGCGCCGGTTTCGGGCGGGCTGCGTCTGCCCTCTTTTCTTTGGCGGCCCGTCATGCTGTTGTGCGGGGTATGAACAGCGCATACACCGCCCCGCCCGATGCAGATGAACGCCGCGCCATCAAGCCGGTGATCTGCTATGACCCGGCCACGCTGCCCGATCCGGGGCTGGCGGCATTGCGCCGGGCACGGGACGGCGCGCGGCTGGTGGCCGAAACGCTGATCCCCCCGCGTCAGGCGCAGTGCTTTACCGTGCCGGCGGGGCATTTCTTCAGCATTGTCAGCGTCGAGGGGCCGCAGGTTGGCGATCTGAACCTGTGGTCGGCGGCGGACCCGCGCGAAAGGTTCTATTCCGGCAAGACCCGCGCGCTGCATGGCACGCATCTGACCGAGGGGCATCGGATGTGGTCTGGCTTTCCGCATCTGCGCCCGATGGCGACCATTATCCATGACAGCCTTGGCTGGTATGGCAAGGATGAATACGGCGGTTCCGTCCATGACGTGATCGGCACGCGCTGCGATCCTTACACGCACCGGCTGTTGTCGGGCGACGATTATCACCACTGCTGCCATTCCAACCTGACCCGCGCGCTGGCCGCCTATCTGGCCATCCCCGAGGATCAGGCCGAACCTTTGGTCCATGATGTGCTGAACGTCTTTATGTGCACCGGTTTTACCCGCGACACCGGGCAGTATTTCATGAAGGCCAGCCCCGTGCGCCCCGGCGACCGGCTGGAGTTCTTTGCCGAAATCGACCTGATCGGCGGGCTGTCGGCCTGCCCCGGCGGCGATTGCGGGGCGCAGCATTCTTCGGATGTGGCGGCGTGCTATCCGCTGCTGGTGCAGGTTCACGCGCCGGACGCCCTGCCCGACAACTGGTCCCCCCCTGCGCCGAGCGGCTATCGCTGGCCATGAAGGCGGCGCTGAATGTGCGGCGGCGCGGCGGCTCGCTGCCCGAAATCGGGCCGGTCGCCCATGCCATCGGCAAGATCGTCACCGTTATCGGGGTGGCCATGCTGTTTCCGATGCTGGTGGATTGGTGGCATGGCGACCCGCATTGGCAGGTTTTTCTGGAATCGGCTGTTATCGCCATTCTGCTGGGTGTGCTGACGGTCGTTGCCACGCAGCGCGCCATCCACAGCCTGACGATCCAGCAAGCCTTTATCCTGACATCCGGGCTGTGGGCCATTCTACCCGCCGTCGGGGCGATTCCCTTTGTGCTGGGGCAGCCCGGTGCCAGCCTGACCGATGCCTATTTCGAGGCGATGTCGGGCTTTACCACCACCGGCACCACCGCATTTCCGCATCTGGACGCCTTGCCGCGCGGCACACATCTGTGGCGGGCGATCACGCAATGGGCTGGCGGGCTGGGCATCGTCGTGGTCGCCATGGTGTTCCTGCCGGTAATGAAGGTCGGCGGGATGCAGTTTTTCCGATCCGAAGGGTTCGACACCATGGGCAAGATCCTGCCCCGCGCGGGCGAGATCGCGGCCGAGATGACCATGGTTTACATCTTCATCACGCTGGCCTGCATGGTGGCCTATATCATGCTGGGCATGAACGGTTTCGATGCGCTGGTTCACGCGCTGACCACCTGTTCCACCGGCGGGTTTTCCAACTATGACGCCAGTTTCGGCGGCTATCTGGGCGCGCCGCAATGGGCGGCGTCGGTGTTCATGGCGCTGGCCTCGGTGCCCTTCATCCGTCTGGTGCAGGCGACGCGCGGCAATGTGCAGCCGCTGTGGCAGGATGTGCAGGTGCGGGCCTATCTGCGCTGGATCGGCTATACCTGCGGCATCATCATGGCGTGGCGCCTGCTGCAACCGGGGCATGACGCGCATCCGCTGGATATGCTGCGCGAAACGGTGTTCAACGTCACGTCGATCAGTTCCGGCACCGGCTTTTCCTCGACCGATGTGACGGGCTGGGGGCATCTGCCGTTCACGATGCTGATCGTGATCGGGCTGATCGGCGGATGCACCGGATCGACGGCCTGTTCGGTCAAGGTGTTCCGCTATCTGGTGCTGATCCGCGCGGTCAAGGCGCAGATCCGGCGGATGCATTCGCCGCATCGGGTCTATCCGCTGCGCCTTGGCGGTCAGCCGCTGTCGCAAGAGGTGGTCGATTCGGTCATGGCGTTCTTTACCCTGTTCATGCTGACCTTTGGCCTGCTGATCGTCGGGCTGGCGCTGACCGGGCTGAACCCGAAAACCGCGCTGACCGCCGCGTGGACCTCGATCGCCAATATCGGCCCGGTCTGGGGGCCAGAGGTCAGCCGCACCGGTGCCATCACCGACTTTCCGGGCAGCGCGAAATGGCTGATGATTCTGGGGATGTATCTGGGGCGGCTGGAGCTGATCTCGGTCCTGGTGCTGCTGTTGCCGCGGTTCTGGCGAGGGTAAGGCTGGATACCGGCTATTTCGCCTGCGCGCGGAACAGTTCCCATTCCTCGACAACGCGGCCATCCGGCAGATGGCAATAACCGGCCTCGCCAGCGGCTTCGCGACGGATTTCAACCGTTCCGCCAAGGCTGACGCAATATGCCGAGGCTGGGTTGCCCATGCCAATGGCCGGGGTCGCGTCATCGGCAGCATCGCAGCCCGCAAGCGCGGCGGCGGCCAGAACGGCGGTGGCGGTGACAGGTTTCATATGCTGTGCCCCTTTCGCGGGATAAGGCCGCGCTTATTCCCCCGCCGGCAAGGGCATCGGATCGTTCAGGCTATCGCTGCCGGGCGTATCGGCCAGTTGCGGCTGCGGCAGCGCGGTTTCGTTCCGGCCCGGCCCGCTGCGGGTGAAGGAATCGGAAATCTCGGCCATGATGCGGCGCTGATCGTCCTCGGCGGCAAGCGGCCAGATCAGGACATAGCCTTCGGCCCGGCCATCGCGGACCCAGCCTTCGGCATGGCCGATATGCGTGTCATTGCGCCCGTCCAGCACCATCCGCCCGCGCGCGATGTCGCGTGTCGGCGCAGGCACCCAGCCAAGCGCCGTTACCAGACCGCCAAGGTCCAGCATTTCCTGCTGGCCACCCGGCTGGCTGAACAGGATCAGCGCCGCGCCGGATTCGTTCTTGGGACCATAGATCGACAGCGCCCGTTCGCTGCGGTCAAAGGCCAGATGGTCCATCGGCGCGGTCACGGTCAGCCCGGTATAGGCATCGGCCAGCTCGGTCAGCCCGACCTGATTGCGCCATTCCTCGCGCCGGGCGATCAGCATCTGCATGGCGGTGCCGGGATCGGGGGACAGGCGCTGAGCGGCGACTTCGCGGGTGATCGCCTCGCGCGTTTTGGGGCCGCTCTGGCCGTCGATGGGGCCGTCGTAATGGCCCGCCCACCGCAGCGCGCGCTGAATATCCTCGACCGGGGGCAGGCTGGCGGCGGCGGCAGGCGGGGCGGGCAGATCGGGCCGGGTGCCCGCAACCGCCACCCGCCCCATTTCGGCCACATCGCTGAGAAACGCATCGCGCGGTGCCTGCCCGGCGGCCCTGAATGCCTCCAGCCATGCGGCGGCAATCGCCGGTTCCAGCGGCCCGGCGGCAATGGCAAAGCGACCGTTGGGCAGTTCCCACATCCCCGCCTCGGGGAAGGTGTCGCGCCAGCGTGCCAGCGCGGCATCCGCCTCGGCCCGGTCGGCCACGGTTTCCAGCCGGATCACATGGCTGT
Source organism: Paracoccus sp. (in: a-proteobacteria) (assembly GCF_030538755.1). Taxonomy (GTDB): domain Bacteria; phylum Pseudomonadota; class Alphaproteobacteria; order Rhodobacterales; family Rhodobacteraceae; genus Paracoccus. The sequence continues at coordinate 7,038 of NZ_JAUNTJ010000032.1, forward strand.
TCGGATCAGCCGGGGGCGCGGGTTCGGGGGCCGGTTCAGGTTCAGCCACGCCGCCCGCCGTATCTGCCGGGGCTGTCACCGGGGCCGCCGCGACAACCGATTCCGGCGCGGGCGCGATAAAGCTGTCGGCGGGCACCTGCCGCGCGGCTTTCAGTTCGTCCAGCCGCGCCTGAGCCTCGGCGCGCTCCATCGGGCCAAGGCCGATCGCCGTCCAGCCGCCCGGCACCGGGAATGTCACCACATCGCCGAATTGCGCACCCCAGTTCTGCGCCGCCTGCGCCGCTGCGGTTTCGCCGCGCTTTGCCTCGACGCGGATCACCACCTGTTCAGCCATGGCCACCCCCGGCATCGCCAGACCTGCCATGATGATCCATCCAAAGCGCCGCATTCCTTGCCCCCGCAATTGACCCTGCCACCGCCCGCGCCTAAACACGCGCGCAATCGCCATCCCGCTTTTTGGCAAAAGGACGCCCCGATGACCAGCCCCGACAAGCCCCGTTCCTTTCAGGAAGTGATCCTGAGGCTGCAAAACTATTGGGCCACCAAGGGCTGCGCCGTTCTGCAACCCTATGATATGGAGGTGGGGGCCGGCACCTTTCACCCGGCCACCACGCTGCGTTCGCTGGGGTCGCGTCCCTGGGCTGCGGCCTATGTGCAGCCCTCGCGCCGCCCGACCGATGGCCGCTATGGCGAAAACCCGAACCGCTTGCAGCACTATTATCAATATCAGGTCATCATCAAACCCAGCCCGCCCGATCTGCAAGACCTGTATCTGGGCAGCCTGCGCGCCATCGGGCTGGACCCGCTGGCCCATGACGTGCGCTTTGTCGAAGACGACTGGGAATCGCCGACCCTTGGCGCGTGGGGGCTGGGCTGGGAGGTCTGGTGCGACGGGATGGAGGTCAGCCAGTTCACCTATTTCCAGCAGGTCGGCGGGCATGACTGCCGCCCGGTGTCGGGCGAGCTGACCTATGGTCTGGAACGGCTGGCCATGTATGTGCTGGGCGTGGAACATGTCATGGACATGCCCTTCAACGACCCCGACAGCCCGATCCCGCTGACCTATGGCGACGTGTTCCGCCAGACCGAGCGTGAATACAGCCGCTGGAACTTTGAGCAGGCCGATACCGACATGCTGTTCCAGCACTTCAAGGACGCCGAGGCCGAATGCGCCCGCATCCTTGCCGCCGATGAAACCGACAGCGCGGGCCGCCGCATCCCGATGGCGCATCCCGCCTACGATCAGGCGATCAAGGCCAGCCACCTGTTCAACCTGCTGGACGCGCGCGGCGTGATTTCCGTCACCGAACGGCAGGCTTATATCGGTCGCGTCCGCGCGTTGGCGAAATCCTGCGCCGATCTGTTCGTCACCACCGAGGCCGCGCAGCCATGAACGCCGGAAAAATCGCCGTTATCATGCTGCTGGGTGCCGCCGTCCTGACCGGGGCGCTGGTCTATTACATGCAGATGTTCGGCTATTACGACGAGGTGGATCAGACGCTGGGCACCGAATCGCTGGTCGTGACAACCACCGATGGCAACCTGCAACCGCTGTCGGTCAGCGACTTTCACGGCATCGACAAGGACAGTTCACCGCTGGGCTGGCGCGCCTGCTTTACGCTGGACGCCGCGCCCGCCAATGCGCAGCCCTATCCGAACCCGACGCCGCTGGTCGGGCCAAACTGGTTCCGCTGCTATTCCGCGCGCGGCATCACCGGCGATCTGGAATCGGGCGCGGTGCGCGCGGTTCTGTCGCAGCACAATATCCGCACCGGCATTGACCGGGTTATCGCCATCTATCCCGACGGACGTGCCTTTGGCTGGCATCAGCTGAATGACGAGGCCGAAGAACAAAGGCTTATCGAATAATGCCCGACCTGCTGATCGAACTGTTTTCCGAAGAAATCCCTGCTCGGATGCAACCCCGCGCGCGCGAGGATCTGAAACGTCTGGTTACGGACGGGCTGGTTCAGGCGGGCCTGACCTATGCCAGCGCCGGGGCGTTTTCGACCCCGCGCCGGCTGGCCCTGACCATCGAGGGCCTGACCGCCCACAGCCCCACCACCCGCGAAGAACGCAAAGGCCCGCGCACCGACGCCCCCGAAAAGGCGCTTGAGGGCTTTCTGCGCAGCACCGGCCTGACCCGCGATCAGCTTGAGGCGCGCGACGACAAGAAAGGCCAGGTCTGGTTCGCCACCATCACCCGTCAGGGCCGCCCCGCAGCCGAAATCGTGGCCGAGGTGCTGGGGGCCGCCATCCGCGACTTCCCCTGGCCCAAATCCATGCGCTGGGGCGCGGGCAGCCTGCGCTGGGTGCGTCCGCTGCATTCGATCATCTGCCTGCTTGGCGATGAATCGGGCGCGACCGTGGTGCCGCTGACCGTCGAGGGCATCTCCGCTGGCGACAGCACGCGCGGGCACCGCTTTATGGCCCCCGATGCGTTTTCCGTCACCGGCTTTGATGATTATGCCGCCAAGCTGCGCCGCGCCCGCGTGATGCTGGACGCGGATGAGCGCGCGCAGGCGATCCGCACCGGCGCCGAAAATCTGGCCTTTGCGCGCGGCTGGGACATCGTGGCCGATGACGCCCTGCTGACCGAGGTGGCGGGCCTTGTCGAATGGCCCGTGCCGCTGATGGGCGTGATCGAGGAACGCTTTCTGTCCCTGCCGCCCGAGGTGCTGCAAACCTCGATGAAGGAACACCAGAAGTTCTTTTCCGCCCGCAACCCCAAGGCCGGGCGGATCGAAGGCTATGTCACCGTCGCCAATATCGAGGCAGCCGATGACGGCGCGGCTATTCTGGCGGGCAATCAGCGCGTTCTGGCCGCCCGCCTGTCGGATGCCGCGTTCTTTTGGGAAAACGACCTGCGCGTGGCCAAATCGGGCATGAACGACTGGGCCGAGGGGCTGGCGGCGGTGACGTTCCACGCCAAGCTGGGGTCGCAGGCGGATCGGGTGACACGGATCTCCGCTTTGGCGCGCGAAATCGCCCCGCTGGTCGGGGCCGATGCGGATGAGGCCGAACAGGCGGCCAAGGTGGCCAAACTGGATTTGCGCAGCGCCATGGTGGGCGAGTTCCCCGAACTGCAAGGCGTGATGGGCCGCTATTACGCGCTGGAAGCCGGGCTTGATCCGGCGGTGGCCGACGCCGCCCGCGACCACTATTCCCCGCTGGGACCGTCTGACGCCGTGCCAGACGCGCCCGTATCCGTGGCCGTCGCGCTGGCCGATAAAATCGACACCCTGACCGGGTTCTGGGCGATTGACGAAAAGCCCACAGGCAGCAAAGATCCCTATGCGCTGCGCCGCGCCGCGCTGGGGGTGATCCGGCTGGTGCTGGGGAATGGGGTGCGATTGGGGTTGGCCCAGATCATGGGGCCGGGCTTTGCTGCGCATGGCAAATCCGTTCCGGCGGATCATATCGGTGCTGATGGCGGCGCAGAAACTGTTGATCTGCTTTCCTTCCTGCATGACCGGCTTAAGGTTTACCTGCGCGAACAGGGCATCCGCCATGATGTGATCGACGCGGTTCTGGCCATGCCCGGTAATGACGATCTGACGCAGGTCGTCGCCCGTGCCACCGCGCTGAATGACATGCTGCAAACCCCTGACGGCGAAAACCTGCTGCAAGGGCTGAAACGCGCCGCCAATATTCTGGGTCAGGCCGAGGCCGCCGATGGCGTGGAATATTCCTTTGGGGCTGACCCGAAATTCGCTGAAACCGACGAGGAACGCGCCCTGTTCGCCGCGCTGGACACCGCCGAACCGGCAATCCGCGCCGCCACCAAGGCCGAGGACTTCCCCGCAGCCATGGCCGCCATCGCCGCCCTGCGCGCGCCGATCGACGCATTCTTTACCGCCGTTCAGGTGAACACCGATAACAGCGTGGTGCGCCGCAACCGCCTGAATTTGCTGCACCGTATCCGTGCCGCAGGTGCAGGCATCGCGGATTTCAGCAAAGTCGAGGGCTGATCCGGCATCACCGCCGGACGCCTTCGGCGTGCGTATTTAGACAAACAGGATGCCCGGCCGTGGGAAACAGCGGCCGGGCTTTTGTCTGGTCAAAGCCCGGCAGTGCAGCAAAAAACCCGGCCAAAGCCGGGTTTCTTTGTGCAGATATTCGGCAAGCCGGATCAGACGATCCGGTCCACCATCATATGCTTGATCGAGGCGATGGCCTTGGCCGGGTTCAGGCCCTTGGGGCAGGTGTTCGTGCAGTTCATGATCGTGTGGCAACGATACAGCTTGAACGGGTCTTCCAGCTCGTCCAGGCGTTCGCCCGTGGCTTCGTCGCGGCTGTCGATGATCCAGCGATAGGCGTGCAGCAGGGCCGCCGGGCCAAGATAGCGGTCGCCGTTCCACCAATAGGACGGGCACGAGGTCGAGCAGGACGCGCACAGAATGCATTCATAAAGACCGTCCAGCTTTTTGCGGTCTTCGATGGACTGTTTCCATTCCTTGCCCGGCGTCGGCGATTTCGTAATCAGATAGGGGTTCACGCTGGCGTGCTGGGCATAGAAATGCGTCAGGTCGGGCACCAGATCCTTGACCACCGCCATATGCGGCAGCGGATAGATGCTGACGTCGCCCTCGATTTCATCCATGCCATAAATACAGGCCAGATGGTTGCCGCCGTCGATGTTCATTGCGCAGGAACCGCAAATCCCCTCGCGGCACGAGCGGCGGAAGGTCAGCGTCGGGTCGATTTCGTTCTTGATCTTGATAAGCGCGTCCAGAATCATCGGCCCGCATTTGTCCAGATCGACGAAATAGGTATCCAGCCGCGGGTTTTCGCCGGTGTCGGGATCCCAGCGGTAGATCTTGAATTTGCGAAGATTTGTCGCGCCCTCGGGCTTGGGCCAGGTCTTGCCGACGCGGATCTGACTGTTCTTGGGCAGGGTAAACTGGACCATGGGTTCTCTCCTTTCAGAGCGTGCCTTCGGGCTGATAATCAGCATTGAACAGGTGCTGCGTCCGCGCCACCAGATCGGCGACACGGGTGCGCGCATGAGGATTGAGCGCCAAACCATTGAGGCGGCGCATGAATTCGGTCGAGGCCGGGGACAGACGCTCCATCCCCCGGCGATCCAGCGGATGCAGAGCGGCGATGTCCTGCGCGCTTAACCCCATATGCGCCAAAAGCTGGCTGCCGGGGTGGGCGGAGTCCGTTTCGTCTTCGAGGTGAAAGACCGTCAGCCGGTCAGCGCCAACCGCATCGGTCAGGCGCTGGATCAGGTCGGGCCATTCGGGCAGGCTGGCCACTTGATCGTCGTATTCGGCTTGCGTCCCGGTGTAGCCATCCGTGCGCACGGCCTGCGCCCAGACCGAGGACAGCCAGTTCACCCTGTTTCGCAGATAGATGACGTAATCAACTGAAAAATCATTGAAACCGCGATCAAGAGCCGCCATGATCTGCGGCAGCAGCGGATACAAACGCCGCTCATCCCCGGTGCCGGGCATGGCGCCGGCCAGATTTTCATGGCTTATCAGAACCGGCAGATCATTACCGGGCAGACCCTCGCGCACTACGCGGATCGCCTGATCCAGCGCGGCGCGATGCTGGTCGTCAGGGTTCAGGCTGAATTCAACCGCCGCCCGCCCCAAGGGGCGCATCGGCGTCCCCTCGACCGGGGTGCGCAGAACCATACGCCGTTCCAGCGCGGCGACATTCAATTGCAGGTGGTGGTGCAGCGATGTCGAGCCGGTCTTTTGCAGCCCGATATGGATCGTCAGCCGACGACGCGATCTGTCCCGATCCCCTGAAACCGCCATCATTCAGCCCCGCCAGCCCGGCTGATCGTAAAGCGAGCGGGTCGGAAACTGACCCGAGCGGTTCATGACGCAGCGGTTGTAAACCTCGGCCGGATCGCGGCCCCGGATATAATCCGCAGACACATCCAGCCGCACCGACGCATAGGGCCGGATGTCGCCACGCGACGCACCAACGCCGACCGCAACTTCGCTGCGCGGGCGTTGCGCCAGTTGGGCATCACGCAGGCAGCTTTGTTCGGCCTGATCGACCGTCACCGGCGCACAGGCCGCAACCGCCGCCACCAGCAAGGCCAGCGGCGGCGCAAGTTTCAGGACATATGCTGCCCCGCGCGGCATCTCAGGCGGTCCGCGCCGCAGCCGAGATGCAGGCGGCCGTCGCCGGACGGCGCACGATCGTCGCAACGCTGTCACCCACACCGGGAACATTGGCGCGCGACATCTGGGCGATGTCGATCAGTTCGGCACTGGTGGCGTTCTGCATGATGCAATTGGTGTAGGGCGTCACGTCGGTGCCTTGCAGGCGCGCCTGCATGGCCGTGGTGATGGCAGACTGCGCTGCCGCGCGCGACGCCGCATCCAGCGTCGTGGGCGTGGTCGCAACAGGCGCTGTCGGAACGGGCGTTACCGGCGCGCCGGGCACCGGTGCCGGAAACGGCGTGGCGACGACACAGCCCGACAGGGCCAGCGCCGCAGCGCCAAGGATCAGGGATGAAGAGAGACGCATCAATAAACCCTCGCTTTGGGTGCGATTTTTTTCAGGTCGATCCCGCCTTCTTCAGCCTTGGTCAGCGGCTCAAGATGCACGGGGCGATAGGCCAGTTTAACATCCGGGCCGTTCACCCATGCAAGAGAGTGTTTGCGCCAGTTGGCGTCATCCCGCTCGGGCCAGTCTTCATGGGCGTGGGCGCCACGGCTTTCCTTGCGCGCCTCGGCCGCGACGATGGTCGCCATGGCGTTGGGCATCAGGTTGGACAGTTCCAGCGTTTCCATCAGGTCGCTGTTCCAGATCAGGCCACGGTCGGTGACACGCAGGTCATCCATCTTGCCCGCGATCACCTTCATCTTTTCAGCGCCTTCGGCCAGCGTCTTGTCGGTGCGGAACACCGCTGCGTCGGCCTGCATGGTTTTCTGCATTTCCAGCCGCAGGTCGGCGGTCGGCGTGCTGCCCGAGGCGTGGCGCAGCGCGTCGAAACGATCCAGCGCCTTGTCCACCTGCGCGCGGTTGGTCGGCGGAACCGGGGTGCCGCGTTCCACCACCTGACCGGCACGGATCGCCGCCGCACGGCCGAACACCACAAGGTCGATCAGCGAGTTAGACCCCAGCCGGTTCGCGCCATGAACCGAGGCGCAGCCCGCTTCGCCCACAGCCATCAGGCCGGGGAAGATGCGGTCGGGGTTATCCTCGGTCGGGGCCAGAACCTCGCCCCAATAGTTGGTCGGGATGCCGCCCATGTTATAGTGAACGGTCGGCAGGATCGGGATCGGTTCCTTGGTCACATCGACCCCGGCGAAAATCTTGGCCGATTCCGAAATGCCGGGCAGGCGTTCATGCAGCGCCTCGGGCGGGAGATGCTGCAAGTTCAGGAACATGTGGTCCTTGTGTTCGCCCACGCCACGGCCTTCGCGGATCTCGATGGTGATGCAGCGCGACACCACGTCGCGCGACGCCAGATCCTTGTAGGTGGGGGCATAGCGCTCCATGAACCGCTCGCCCTCACTATTCGTCAGATAACCGCCCTCGCCCCGCGCGCCTTCGGTAATCAGACAGCCCGAGCCATAGATGCCGGTCGGGTGGAACTGCACGAATTCCATGTCCTGCAAGGGCAGGCCCGCACGGGCCACCATGCCGCCGCCGTCGCCGGTGCAGGTATGGGCGCTGGTGGCGCTGAAATAGGCGCGGCCATAGCCACCGGTCGCCAGCACCACCATCTTGGCGTTGAAGACGTGAATGGTGCCGTCATCCAGTTTCCAGCAGATGACGCCGGTGCAGCGGCCATCGGTGATAATCAGGTCCAGCGCGAAATATTCGATAAAGAACTCCGCCTTTTCCTTGAGCGATTGCCCATACAGCGTATGCAGGATCGCGTGGCCGGTGCGGTCGGCCGCGGCACAGGTGCGCTGCACGGGCGGGCCTTCGCCGAATTCGGTCGTGTGGCCGCCAAAGGGGCGCTGATAGATCTTGCCTTCCTCGGTCCGGCTGAACGGAACGCCGTAATGTTCCAGTTCGTAAACCGCTTTGGGCGCCTCGCGCGCGAGGTATTCCATCGCGTCGGTGTCGCCCAGCCAGTCGGACCCTTTCACAGTGTCATACATGTGCCATTGCCAGTTGTCCGGCCCCATGTTCGACAGGCTGGCGGCGATGCCACCCTGCGCCGCAACGGTGTGCGAGCGGGTCGGGAAAACCTTGGTTACGCAGGCCGTGCGCAGGCCCTGTTCGGCCATGCCCAAAGTGGCGCGCAGGCCGGCGCCGCCAGCCCCCACCACGACCACATCGTAATCATGCGTCTGATATTCATAAGCTGCCATGATCGTCTGCCTTGTCCCTTCTCAGCCCGCGAGAGCCATTTTCGCCAGCGCAAACAGCGTTGCCGCGATCACAGCCCAGCCAAAGATGACCGAAACGATCAGCGCCACCTTGCGGGCGGTATGCTGGAAATAGTCGTCGATCATGATCCGCGTGCCGCGCATGAAGTGAACCATGCCGACCGACACGAACAGCGCCGTGACCAGCGCCGGATAGGGGCGGCCGAAATAGGCGATCAGCGCCTCTCGTGGCAGGCCGATGGCGCTGCCGACAACCAGCAGGAAAGCGGGCGTCAGAATCAGCAGCGCAACCGAAGTGACGGTCAGCTGCCAGTGATTTTCGGTGCCCGTATGGCTGGCACCCAGACCGTTGGCGGCCTTCAGCGGGGTGATGAAACGCATCCCTAGCCTCCTTACGCGATAAAGAACAGCAGCAGCGACATCACTGTCAGCGCGACCGAACCGATGATGATCCACCAGCTGGATTGCCTGGCCTGGTCGATTTCCATCAGCATCCCGGCGTCATAGAACATGTGCCGCACGCCAGCCAGCGCATGGAACCACAGCGACCATGCCGCGCCGGTCAGCACGATAAAGCCGATCCACGACCGCACCACCCAATCGGCGCAGGCGAATGCACCCGGCCCCGTGGCGGCGGCGACCAGCCACCATGCCAGCAGCAGGATACCCGCCACCATCGCATGACCCGTGGCACGGTTCAGGATCGAGGTCTTGGCTGCTATCGGCAGCTTGTAGACCTGAATATGGGGGGAAAGCGGCCGGTTGCCCCGGTTTACGTCTGCTGCCATGTATCGGCCCTCCATCGTGGCCGGGCGGCGGTCATGGCGTGACGGGCCGTCCGGGCTGGCGTTATCGCTTGCTTTTCGACACCCTTCTGCCATCTGTCACCGCAGTTTGCCAGACCTTCGTCGCAATTCTAACAATTTGGCGGCTTCGTGATCACATTTCCGACGCCCGTGATCACAAAGCGGCGCTGCACTGCGGCAAAGATGGCGACTCATGCGGTGTCTTGCCTTTGGCGACGGTTTGCGGCGAAACAGACGCACGCCTTCCCAAGGAGCCGCGATGCCCCCTGCCCGCCCCATATGGTCGCCGCGATGACCCGGCTGCTGCTGATCCGTCACGCGCCTGCGATCACCGGCGGGCGGCTGGCCGGGCGGCGCGATGTTCCCGCCGATTGCAGCGATACGGCCGCTGCCGCGCGGCTGGCGGCGGTGCTGCCCGATCCGGCGGCGGTCTGGATCAGCCCGGCGCTGCGCTGTCAGCAAACGGCGGCGCTGCTGGGGTTGAGCGGTGAAACCCGGCCCGCGCTGTGGGAACAGGATTTCGGCGCGTGGGAGGGCGCGGCCTATGCCGACCTGCCCGATCCCGGCGATCTTGAGGCAACGGCGCTGGCCGCTCTGCGCCCGCCGGGCGGCGAAAGTTTTGCCGATATGGCGGCGCGCGTTCTGCCGGTGTTGCAACAGGCCCGCGATGAGGTGGTGATCGTGGCCCATGCCGGAACCGTCCGCGCGGCGCTGTCGCTGGTCATCGGGGATGCGGCGCTGTCTTTTGCGGTGGCGCCGCTGTCGCTGACCGAGATCACCCGCGCGGGCCGCCATTGGGCCGTCAGCTATGTGAACCGGCAACCATGACGGCGCTGCTGGCCGCGCTGGCGATGGGGCTGGATGCGCTGATCGGCTGGCCCGAGGCGCTGTTCCGGCGCATCGGCCATCCGGTCACGTGGCTGGGTGCGCTGATTGATCTGCTGGACCAACGCTGGAACCGTGGCCGCGCCCGAGTCGCGCGCGGCGCGGCGGCCAGCCTGCTGGTGATTGCCGCCGCCACTCTGCCCGCCTGCGCGCTGGTCTGGCTGCTGGGGCCGTGGGCCGCGCTGCTGGGCTGGCCGCTGATCGCCGCGCGGTCGCTGTGGGATCACGTCGCAGCCGTCGCCCGCCCGCTGGCGGCGGGCGATCTGCCGGGCGCGCGCCATGCCACGGCGATGATCGTGGGGCGCGATGTGACAACCGCCGACGCCCCCGCCCTGTCGCGCGCGGCGCTGGAAAGCCTGGCCGAAAATGCCAGCGATGGCGTGGTTGCGCCGGTGTTCTGGCTGGCGGTGGCGGGCCTGCCGGGGATCGCGGCCTACAAGGCCATCAACACGCTGGATTCCATGATCGGCCATCGCACCCCCCGGCACGAACAGTTCGGCAAATTCGCCGCCCGGCTGGATGACGTGGCCAACTGGCCCGCCGCCCGTCTTTGCGCGCTGCTGATCGCGCTGGCGGCGGGGTGGCGGCGGGGCAAGGCCGCGCTGACCTGCGCCCGCGCCGATGCCGCGCGCCACCGCTCGCCCAATGCGGGCTGGCCGGAATCGGCCATGGCCGGGGCGCTGAATGTGCGGCTGTCCGGCCCGCGCGTCTATGCCGACCGGATCGCGGTTGAACCGTGGCTGAACGCGCCCGCGCCCGACCCGGATGCGCACGACCTGTGGCGCGGGCTGCGCCTTTACCGCCGCGCGATGGCCGGGCTGGCGATCATGCTGATCCTGATCGCCGTAGCGCAAATCGCTTGCCGGCCCTGAAAGACAGGGCGCGCGGGTTGCTGAACGGATGGAGAGTGGTGGGCGGTGAGGGACTCGAACCCCCGACATTCTCGGTGTAAACGAGACGCTCTACCAACTGAGCTAACCGCCCCCGGCGCGCCTTGTAAAACGACTGCGCGTCAGGCGCCAGCCCCATACAGCACTTTCGCGCGATCTTCGAAGGCGCGGACGATGCGGGCCATCGCCTCGCCAAAGACGACGCCGATCAGCTTTTGCAGGATGGCGTTGCGGAATTCGAAATCCACAAAGAATTCGACCCGGCACTGTGGCGCGCCGTCGCCGGGCAGATCCTGAAAGCGCCAGCCGGAATGCAGATGCCGGAACGGGCCGTCCAGATAATCGGTATCGATTCGCAGCACGCCCTGTTCATCGGCGGGATGCAGCGTCACCCGGCTGCCAAAGCGTTCGCGGAACACCTTGAAGCTGATGACCAGATCGGCCTCGATCACCTCGGACCCGTCGGGCTGCGGTATGCGCGACCGGATGCGCGCGGCGCTGTTCCACGGCAGAAATTCGGGATAGCGTGCGACATCGGCGACCAGATCGAACATCTGCTGCGCCGAATATGGCAGAACGCGGCTGT
>NZ_JAUNTJ010000048.1 GCF_030538755.1 Paracoccus sp. (in: a-proteobacteria)
GTCGCCATTGATGCGCCGCTGGGGCGCGAGGTGCTGGTCGAGGTGCGCGCCTCGGGTCTGTGTCACACCGACCTGATGTTCGCGACCACCGAACTATCGCCCCTGCCCGCCGTTTACGGGCATGAGGTGGCGGGCGTCGTGATCGGCATCGGCCCGAATGTGACGCAATTGCAACTCGGCGATCACGTCGTCGCCACGCTGACGCAATCCTGCGGGGCCTGCCCGCGCTGCGTTTCGGCCCGGACCTATCAATGCCAGAATCCCGGCGCGACGCTCCGCGCGCCGGGGCAGCCGCCACGGCTGACGCTGGACGGCAAGCCGGTGTTTCAGGGCTTTGGCCTTGGCGGTTTTGCCGAACGCGCCTTGATCCATGAAAACCAGCTTGCCGTTCTGCCGCGCGAATTTCCCTTTGCGCAGGCGGCCCTGCTGGGCTGCGGGGTGGTGACCGGCGCGGGTTCGGTGCTGAACACGGCAGGCGTGGCGGCGGGTGAAACCGTGGTCGTTATCGGTGCGGGCGGGGTCGGGCTGAACGCCCTGACCGGCGCGCGCATCGCAGGGGCCACGCGGATCGTGGCCGTGGACATCAACCAGCACCGGCTGGATATGGCACGCCAGTTTGGCGCAACGGATGTGATCGATTCATCCAAGGGCGATGCGGTCGCCGCGCTGCACGATCTGCTGCCCGGCGGCGCGGATCACGTCTTTGATTTCGTCGGCATCAGCGCCGTCAGCCAGCAGGGCTATGACATGCTGGGCGTCGGCGGCGGGCTTTATATGGCGGGCGCGGTCGATCCGCGTGCCTCGGTCAGCGTCGGTGTGATCGGTGCGATCGGCCAGCAGACCAGAGTGCAGGGCGTCAATTACGGCTCGACCAACTTCAAGCGCGACATCCCGATGTATGCCGATCTTTACCTGCAAGGGCGGATGAATCTGGATGATCTGGTGTCGCGCGAAATCTCTCTGGCCGAGGTGAACGAGGGTTACGAGGCCCTTCATTCCGGCACGTTGAACCGTGTCGTCATCACGTCTTTCTGAAAGGAAACCAAGATGCGTGAGATTACAAAACATTACATTGACGGGGCTTTTGTCACCCCGCATGGAACCGAGATTCTGGAAACATTCGACCCGGTGACGGGCAAGAAATCCGGCCATGTCGTGCTGGCCGATGAGGTCGATACCCAGGCCGCCATCGCCGCCGCCAACCGCGCGCTGGTAGCGTTTTCGCAAACCACGGTCGAGGAACGCATCGACCTGCTGCGCCGGATGCACAAGGCCACCGAGGCGCGGCTTGGCGATCTGATCGACGCGATGGTCAGCGAATATGGCGGCACGCGGCAGTTTTCCACCGTGATCTGCGAAGGCGCGGTCAGCGTGTTCCCCGCCGTCGAACAGGCGCTGCGCGAAACTGAAATGGTGCGGCAGTGGAACGGCACCACGGTGTTTTACCAGCCGGTCGGCGTGGCCGGCCTGATTACGCCCTGGAACGCGAATGCGCTGTTTTTGACGGCGAAAATGGCCTCGGCCATCGCGGCGGGCTGCACGGTCGTGGCCAAACCCAGTGAGCTGAGCGCCTGGCAGACGCAGGTGCTGATGGAATGTCTGCATGACGCAGGCGTGCCGGCGGGGGTCATCAACGTGGTGTCGGGGCGCGGCGATGTCGTGGGGGCGGAACTGGTCCGCAACCCCGATGTGCACAAGATCTCGTTCACCGGCTCGGCCGGGGTGGGCGCGGGGATCATGCGCGACGGTGCCGCGACGATGAAGCGCGTCACGCTGGAACTTGGCGGCAAATCGCCCACCGTGGTTCTGGATGACGCCGATTTCGCCAAGGCGATCCCCAGTGCGCTGGTCAACGCCTTCCTGAACAGCGGTCAGGCCTGTGCGGCGGGCACCCGCCTGCTGGTGCCGAACAGCCGCATGGACGAGGCAAAGGCCGCGATCAAATCGGCGATGGAACATTTCCCCGTCGGCCTGCCCGACGACCCCGCCACCGCCATCGGCCCGATGGTCTCGCAGCTGCAATGGACCCGGATTCAGGACCATATCCAGCGCGGCATCGACGCCGGTGCCACGCCACTGATCGGGGGCCTTGGCAAGCCCGCGGGCTTTGAGGACGGCTTTTTCGTGCGCCCGACGATCTTTGTCGATGTGGATAACGCCATGTCCATCGCGCAAGAGGAAATCTTTGGCCCGGTGCTCTGCGTCATCGGTTACGAGGACGAGGCCGACGCGATCCGCATCGCCAATGATTCCAAATACGGGCTGCATGGCTTTGTCGAGGGCACCGACCCGGAACGCTGCCGCCGCGTGGCGCGCCAGATCCTTGCCGGTCGTGTCGCCATCAACGGCATGAAGGACGACCAGCAGGCGCCCTTTGGCGGGTTCAGACATTCCGGTTACGGGCGCGAATTCGGC
>NZ_JAUNTJ010000012.1 GCF_030538755.1 Paracoccus sp. (in: a-proteobacteria)
AGCCCCCAACCCTATCCGCGCGGCGGTCGCCCCGCCCCGACCCCCGCCGGCCCCCCCCCCCCCCCCCCCGCTACCGCACCCCCTGCTACCGCGCTGCCTTTTCGGCGATGCCCGAGGTGCCCTCGCGCCGTTCCAGCTCGGCCTGCACATCAGCCAGCGTCACATCCCGTGCTGCCAGCATCACCAGCAGATGATAGATCACATCCGCCGCCTCAGACGTCAGGCGGGCGCGGTCGCCGCGCACGGCCTCGATCACGGCCTCGATCGCTTCTTCGCCGAATTTCTCGGCGCATTTTTCGGGGCCTTTGGACAGCAGCCTGGCTGTCCAGCTTTCGTCCGGGTCCGCGTCCTTGCGGGCGGCGATGGTGGCGGCAAGACGGTCAAGCGCGCTCATGTCAGCCTCACCGGGATGCCGGCGGCAGCCATATGAGCCTTGGCCTCGCCAATGGTATAGGTGCCAAAGTGAAAGATGGATGCCGCCAGCACGGCGGATGCGCCACCCTCGGTCACGCCCTCGACCAGATGATCCAGCGTGCCAACCCCGCCCGAGGCGATGACCGGGATATTCACGGCATCCGCAATGGCGCGCGTCAGCGGGATGTTGAACCCGGACTTGGTGCCGTCGCGGTCCATGCTGGTCAGCAAGATCTCGCCCGCGCCCCTGGCCTGCACGGTGCGGGCAAACTGAACCGCGTCGATGCCGGTGGGGCGGCGCCCGCCATGGGTAAAGATTTCCCATTTCCCCGGCGCGACCGTCTTGGCGTCGATGGCCACGACGATGCACTGGCTGCCGAACCGATCCGCCGCCGCCGCCACCACATCCGGGTCGGCCACTGCGGCCGAGTTGAACGACACCTTGTCCGCTCCGGCCAGCAACAGCGCCCGCACATCGCTGTGCGACCGCACGCCGCCGCCGACCGTCAGCGGCACAAAGCACTGTTCTGCCGTGCGCGTGACCAGATCGAACATGGTGCCACGGTTTTCATGCGTCGCATGAATGTCGAGAAAACAGATCTCGTCCGCGCCCGCCGCATCATAGGCTTTGGCCGCCTCGACCGGATCGCCGGCGTCGATCAGGTCAACGAAGTTCACGCCCTTGACCACACGGCCATCGGCGACATCAAGACAGGGAATGATCCGGGTTTTCAGCATGGTGCGGTGATAGCGCGGGCAGGCGCGCAGGGAAAGGGGGCAGGGCGACAGGCAAGCCCCGCAAGACATGTCGAATGTCGCATTCTGGCCGCAACCTGTCGCCTGCCCCTGTCGCGCGCGCGGACGGTCTGACAGAAAAAGACAATAGGCTGACAGGGGATTCGGACCATGAAGACACATGTAAAGGCGTTGGTGGTGGGCGGCGGTGCCGTGGGATGCGGGATTGCGCTGCATCTGGCGCGCGCGGGCTGGGATACGATGCTGGTCGAACGCGACGAACTGACCGCCGGGTCCACCTGGCACGCCGCCGGTCTGCTGCCGCTGTTCAACATGGGCTATGCGACCAGCCATATCCATGATTATTCGGTGAAACTCTACGCCGGGCTAGAGGCGGAAACCGGCCTGAACGCCGGTTTCGCGCGCGTGGGCAACCTGCGCATGGCGCAGACCGATGCGCGGATGGATGAATATATGCTGTATTCCGCCACCGCCGAAACCGTTGGCGTCGAACATGAATTCCTGACGCCCGCCCAGATCAGGGATCGCTGGCCGCTGGTGCGCACCGAAGACCTGAAAGGTGCGCTGTTCCACCCGACCGACGGCTATATCAACCCCGCCGATGTGACGCAGGCGATGGCCCGCGCCGCCCGCATGGCCGGTGCCTCGATCGAGCGCAAGATTCAGGTCAACGCCTATAAATGGACCGGCGATGAATGGATCGTGACCTGCGACCGCATGGTGGAAAAGGGCGGCAACCTTGTGCCCGCCAACGAACCGTTCGAGATTCGCGCCGAACATGTCGTCACCGCCACCGGCAACCACGCACAGCGCACCGCGCGCCTGCTGGGCATCAAGATCCCGGCGATCCCGGTCGAACATCAGTTCATCGTCACCGAACCCGACCCCGCGCTGTTGAAATGGCGGGCCGAGGGCAACCCCGAACACCCGGTCCTGCGCGATGCCGATGCGAAATGGTATGTCCGCGAAGAACGCGGCGGCTGGATTCTTGGCCCCTATGAACGCAATGCGCCCGCGCGGTTCATCTATGACGTGCCCGAAACCTTCCGCGCCGATCTGTTCCCGCTGGATCTGGAACGCATCGAAGAGGAATACATGTCGATGATCCACCGGATTCCGACCTCGGAAACCGTGGGTCTCAAGGATGATTTCAACGGCCCGATCTGCTATACGCCCGATGGCAACCCGCTGGTCGGCCCCGCGCCGGGCCTGCGCAACATGTGGCTGGCCGAGGGCTTCAGCTTTGGCATCACCGCCGCCGGGGGCACCGGCTATTATTTGGCGCAGATGATGACCCAGGGCGAGGCCGAAATCGACATGGCCAGCCTTGACCCGCGCCGCTTTGGCCGCTGGATGACCACCGATTATGCGGTGAAAAAGAACGAAGAATGCTATGAGCATGTCTTCATCCTGCATCACCCCGACGAAGAACGCCAAGCCGCGCGCCCGCTGCGCACCGCGCCCGCCTATGACCGCCAGATCGCGGCCGGGGCGCAGATGGGGCAGGTGAACGGCTGGGAACGCCCGAACTATTACGCGCCGCAGGGGTTCGATGACCATGCCGCGCGCAGCTTTCGCCGGGGCGGCTGGTGGCAATATGCGCTGGACGAGGCCAAGGCGCTTCGCGAAACGGCCGGCCTGATCGACGCTTCTGCTTTTGCCAAGCATCGCGTTTACGGCGCGGGGGCGACGGCGTTTCTGGACTGGTTCACCACCAACAAACTGCCCAAGGTCGGGCGCATCAACCTGACCTATGCCCTGACCGAAACCGGGACGACGCGCACCGAATACACCATCGTGCGACTGGCCGAGGATGATTACTATGTCATCTCTGCCGGGGCATGGGCCGATTACGATGGCGACAACCTGCGCAAACTGGCCGAGGAAATGGGCGGCGAATTCGGGCAGGTCATCATTCAGGACATCACCACGCAATGGGGCGTCTATGCGCTGGCCGGGCCGAACAGCCGCGCGATCCTGCGCGAACTGGTGCGCGACGCCGACCCCGACACGGTGCTGGGCAACAAGCGATTCCCGTGGCTATCGGTGCGCGACATCGAACTGGGCATGTGCCCCGTCCGCGCCATTCGCGTCGCCTATACCGGCGAATTGGGCTGGGAACTGCACTATCCCATCGAATTCGGCCGTTACCTGTGGGATGAACTGATTAAGGCGGGCGAAAAGCACGGGCTGAAACTGGTCGGCGCGCGGGCGCAGAACTGGCTGCGGCAGGAAAAATCCTATCGCGCCTTTGGCACCGAACTGGGCCGCGACGCCACCCCGCTTGAGGCCGGGCTGGATCGCTTTGTCGATCTGTCGAAATCCTTCAACGGCAAGGATGCGATGCAGGCCAAGGGCATCCGCTCGAAATGCGTCACGCTGCTGATCGACGGGCCGGATGATGCCGATCCGTGGGGCCGCGAGGGGCTGTTCCTTGACGGGCAGCGCGTCGGGCGGCTGACCTCGGGCGGGTATTCGGTGGCGTTCGGCAAACAGATCGCCATGGGCTATGTCCGCCCCGATCTGGCCGTGCCGGGCACGAAACTGAAGGTGCGCATGTTCCGCGAGCTGTGGGACGCCCAAGTGACCGAGGACAGCCCCTTCGACCCCGAAAACGCCCGCATCCGCGTGGACGGCTAAGGCGGCTTATTGCCCTGCTGCGGTCGGGTCTTCTGTCCGCAGCGAACCGAGAATGCCCATTTCCCGCATCAGATCGTCCAGTGCGGGCGCGCCAAAGGGCGGGGCCAGACTGTTGACCCGCTCGGCGCAGCCCAGCATGGCATAGCCGTGCGCAAGGCTCCAGATCATGGTTTCGATCATCACCGGATCACGCCCCTTGGTAAAGGGCGCCGCCGCGATCCGCAGCGGCTCGTAGGCGTATTGCATCGCACTGGCCAGATCGGGGTTGTCGCGGTCAACCTCGGTATGCACGAGCATCAGGTGAAACAGCGTGCCCTGATCCTGCGCGAACTGGCAATAGGCGCGGCCCAGATTGCGCAGCCGCTGGCGTGGCGCATCGGAATCGTCGGGCACCGGCTGATCCAGCGCATCGCGCAGGAATTTACCGAAATCGCGGAACGCCTTGATCGCAATGGCGGTGCGCAAGCCCGACAGCCCGTCGAAATGATGCGCCGGTGCGCCATGCGACACCCCCGCCCGCGCCGCGGCCCCACGCAAGGTCAGCGTTTCGCCCGACAGCAGAATCTGCATTCCGGCCTCAATCAGCCGCTCTGACAGGGGGAGAGTCAGGTTTTTCATTGTCATATCGTCCGTCGCTGCTGATTTTCTTGACATATGTGCCGCAATCCAGCAAAGGACAGGCGGTAGTTTACAATGTCAGATTTACCCGCATCCGGGTGGCAGGGGGATGCGAAAGGGACTGTTGCCTTTGTAACCAGTCCTGCCAACCATTTCCCAGACCGGGCGCGCCCCGTTGGTGGCATGTCTTTGCTGTCCGGCGGCATTATATGGGTCATCAGATCCCTGCCAACAAAAATGCCGCCCCGAAAGGCGGCGCGGCCCGAATGGAGCGGGCGATGAGATTCGAACTCACGACCCTAACCTTGGCAAGGTTATGCTCTACCCCTGAGCTACGCCCGCACTCCGTTTCGGTGGATCGGACATAGCCTCCGCCGCGGCGGGGTGCAAGGGGGGCAGCGCGAAAAAATCCGCGCTGCCCTGTGGTATCAGCGTGCCGCCAGCAATTCCGGCACGTTTAACAGGATGAACTCGTTATTCGCGGCCTCGCCCAGCTTGCGCCCGGCGGAAAACGGCAGATTGTTGTCGTTGGCGACCATGATCTGCGTGTCATTCACGGCCATCACATCTTCGATGGTAAAGAACGGAAAGGTGAACGGCCCGTCGCCCTGACGCGAGGTTTCCAGCCGCGCCAGCCCGTCCGGGTCGGCAATGTTCATCAGGTCGATATGACCGATGCGGCGCATAAAGCCATCGGCATCGCGGTCGGCGGTATCGACCAGCACGACGCGCTTGTGCAGCGCCGGCACCGGATAGCAATCCTGCGCCGGTTCGCCCGCGCATTGCAGCGACGGGTCGCCCTCACCATTGTCGCGTTCGATCACCAGCGCGCGGGTTTCGTCGATAAAGTTGAAATCGCCGATGGCGGTCGCCCCTTCGGCCAGCGCAAAGCGCGCCGTTTCGCCGGTCCATTCGCCCGCCGCCGGATCAAAGATCGGCACGCGCAGGAAATTGCCCTCGGGCTGACCATCCGCCCCAAGCAGCGGCTTTTCCAGCATCGCCCACAGCAGGTTGGTGCCGGGTTGCAGGGCCATGCCCTCATACCCGCCCGACCGCTGGCTTTGGAAATCGGTGCCGGGCGCGGCCGGAACGCGCAGGGCAGGGTGGTCGGGGCTGCGCAGCGGCTGGCCGTCGATCAGCGTCGGGTAAACGTCGATGATGCGCCCGTCCAGCCCGGCGCGGATCAGCCAGGGGCCGAACTCATCCCCGATCCAGACTTCATCGTTCAGCACCTGAATGCTTTCAGGGTCGAAATCCGCGCCGGTCAGATAGCGCGAATCGCTGCCCTCATAGGCGATGCGGAACGGCACCTTGTGGTCGGGGTCGTGCAGGAACACGGTTTCGTTGATCGCCACATCGCCTGATTCGAAATCCGGCGTCATGCGGTTGAACATCAGCAGCGCGTCGGGGCTGTTCGCTCTGGACCCAAAACCGTTGTCGATCAGCACATAGACCGAGCCATCATCCGCCCGGTTCATCGCAAAGCCGGAAAAGCCCTGAATCGGCTGGCCCAGAAACGGCAGGCTGATGCCGGTCGGGTGGCTGCCATAGGCCGCGCCGGTGTCGCCCGGTTTGGTCATCGGCTGGCGGTTGGGCGTTTCGCCGGTGAACTTGCCCGACACCCAGGCATCGCGCGGCGCGTCAGCGGGCGGGGCGGTCATCGTCATCGCCGGAACAAAGGCGTGCCCGGCCAGCGTGGCGGGAAAGGTTTCCTCGGCCAGCGCGGGGGCGGCGGTGGTCAGAACGGCTGCGGTCAGGAAAAGGTGGCGCATGATGATTCCATCGGGTTGTCGATGGGGCGGTTATGCGGCGCGTTTATGACGAAACCTGCGCAGTGTCGTGACAAGATGATGACAACCGGCACGCCGGCCGATAATCGCCTGACCAACACTGTCGGGAAAGAAACTGGAGCGGGCGATGAGATTCGAACTCACGACCCTAACCTTGGCAAGGTTATGCTCTACCCCTGAGCTACGCCCGCACTCCGTTTCGGTTTGGCGCGTTTAATCGCAGGATCGTCCGCGCGCAAGGGGGAAAATGCAGGTGCAGCATTTTTCCGTTTCCCCGGCGCGGAGTCATGCGACGGATTTGGCCAGCCACGCCGCCAGTGCGGCATCGTCCATCGCGGCCAGTTCCTGCGCCTCGTCCGGGTGTTCCAGATGGATCAGCGCCACGGCCTTGCCCGCGCGGGTGATGGCGACGAACTCGCCATCCTCGCTGCCGGCACCGCCGAAGGCCGCCGCATATCCCTGCGCCGCGATGGCACGCACCAGCCGTTCGGCCTGCGCCTCGTAGGCGGGCGAGAACCGTTCCCAGATTTCCACCGGCACATCGCCCGTCAGCCCCCAGGCGTGCGGCAGAGCGTCGGGGGTGCGAGGAAAGCTCGGGGTCATGGCGGGCCTTTCCGTGTCATGGGCGGGCGACGGGTCGTCAAGAATTTCGCGTGCGATGGCGACCTGTTGCGCATTGCCTGCCGGGGTGCCGTCGGGCGCGGTCAAGACGTCCTCTAACCCGATGCGCGCGGCCTCGCAGCCCCATATGCGGGCGCGGTTAACAAAGGGCCAAGCCGTGTGGTCAAAGCCGTGCAACAGCACCGGCAAGCCCGGCAGATCGCGGCGCAGACGCGCCAGCATTGCCTGCGCCAGCGGCCCGGCCTGTGGCAGATCGCCGTGGTCCATTTCGATCATCACCCGAACCGCGCCCGCAGCCGCATCGGGCAGGGATAACAGCCGGTCCAGATCGGCCATGCGGGCAAGGCCCAGCTCGATTCCCACCCCCAGACGCCGCATCAGCGCCATGACCGCAGGGGCATCCGGTTCGGACAGGTTAACGGAAACGTAATCGGGCTTTTCATCCCACGCCGCCATATCCCGCAGCCGCCCCCGCGCCGGGGCGATCCAGTCGCCGGTGCTGATGCCCACCGGCATCCCCGGCACGGCGCGTCGCACCGCGCGCAGATGCGCGGCGACAGTATCCGGGGCCAGCGTTTCGCGCCCGGCATCGTCGCGCGGGTGGATATGCAGGCAATCCGCGCCCGCCGCGCGGCAGGCCAGCGCATCCGCCGCAACCTGATCGGGCAGCAGCGGCAGAAGCGGAACCTCCGCCTGCCGCGCGCCGTTCAGCGCGGCTTGCAGGATCATTCGGCGGCGTCCTTGCGTCTGCTGTTGCGGCGCGGTTTTGCGGTGGCGGCTTGCGGCTGGATCACGTCATGGCCCCGCCGCTGGCGCGCGGCATCCAGCATCGGCGCAAGATAGCGCCCGGTGTGGCTGGCCGCGACGCTGGCCACGGTTTCGGGTGTGCCGACCGCCACCAACTGCCCGCCGCCGTCGCCGCCCTCGGGGCCGATGTCGATGATCCAGTCGGCGGTCTTTATCACGTCAAGGTTATGCTCGATCACCACCACCGAATTGCCCTGATCGACCAGTTCATGCAGCACTTCCAACAGCTTGCGCACATCTTCGAAATGCAGGCCGGTCGTCGGTTCGTCCAGAATATACAGCGTCCGGCCCGTGGAACGCCGCGACAGCTCCTTGGACAGCTTGACCCGCTGCGCCTCGCCCCCGGAAAGAGTCGTCGCCTGCTGGCCGACCTTGATATAGCCCAGCCCGACCCGCATCAGCGCGTCCATCTTTTCGCGGATCGAGGGCACGGCCTTGAAAAATTCCTGCGCGTCCTCGACCGTCATGTCCAGCACGTCGGCGATGGATTTGCCCTTGAACTGCACCTCCAGCGTTTCGCGGTTGTAACGCTGACCCTTGCAGGTTTCGCATTCGACATAGACATCGGGCAGAAAGTGCATCTCGATCTTGATGACGCCATCGCCCTGACACGCCTCGCAGCGGCCGCCCTTGACGTTGAAACTGAACCGCCCCGGCTTATAGCCGCGCGCCTTCGACTCGGGCAGGCCGGCGAACCAGTCGCGGATCGGGGTGAACGCGCCGGTATAGGTGGCCGGGTTGGATCGCGGAGTCCGCCCGATGGGCCGCTGGTCGATGTCGATCACCTTGTCCAGATGTTCCAGCCCCTTGATGGTTTCGCAGGGGGCGGGTGTCTGCCGGGCGCCGTTCAGGCGCAGGCTGGCGGTCTTGAACAGGGTCTCAATCGTCAGCGTCGATTTGCCGCCGCCCGAGACGCCGGTGACGCAGACAAAGCGGCCCAGAGGAAATTCGGCGGTCACGTCTTTCAGGTTGTTGCCGGTCGCGCCGACCACCGTCACCGCCTTGCCGTTCCCGGCGCGGCGTTCGCCCGGAACACTGATCTCGCGCGCGCCGGACAGATATTGCCCGGTCAGGCTGGCCGGGTCGGCGGTGATGTCGCCCGGCGTGCCGCGGCTGACGATGGTGCCGCCATGCACGCCCGCGCCCGGTCCCATGTCAAAGACGTAATCGGCATGGCGGATCGCGTCTTCGTCATGTTCCACCACGATGACCGAATTGCCCGCATCGCGCAGCCCCTTCAGCGTGTCCAGCAGCCGGTCGTTGTCGCGCTGGTGCAGGCCGATGCTGGGTTCGTCCAGCACATACAGCACCCCGGTCAGCCCGCTGCCGATCTGGCTGGCCAGCCGGATGCGCTGCGATTCGCCCCCCGACAAGGTGCCCGCCGCGCGGCTGAGCGTCAGGTAATCCAGCCCCACATTCACCAGAAACCCCAGCCTTTCGCGGATTTCCTTAAGGATGGGGCGGGCGATTTCGTTCTTTTGATTGGTCAGGCTGTCGGGCGCGGCCTCGACCCAGGCCAGGGCTTCGCGGATCGACAGATCCACGACCTGACCGATATGGCTGCCGCTGATCCTGACCGCCAAGGCTTCGGGCTTCAGGCGATAGCCGTTGCAGGTGCCGCAGGGGCGGTTGTTCTGGTATTTCTCGAATTCCTCGCGCACCCATGCGGAATCGCTTTCGCGCAGGCGGCGTTCCATATTGGGGATCACGCCCTCGAAGGCGCGGCTGATCTGATAGACCCGGCCCGCGTCGTCAAAGCGAAACTCGATTTCCTCGTTGCCGGAGCCGTGCAGGAACAGCCGTTTTACATCGGGCGACAGATCCTTCCACGGGGTTTTCTTGTCGAAGCCAAAGTGCTTGGCCAGCGCATTGATGGTTTGCGTCAGATAGGCCGATTTCGACTTGGCCCATGGCGCAATCGCCCCCTTGTCCACCGACAGGGCGGCATCCGGCACGATCAGCCGTTCGTCAAAGAACAGCTCCACCCCCAGCCCGTCACAAACCGGGCAGGCCCCGAAGGGCGCGTTAAAGGAAAACAGCCGCGGCTCGATTTCGGGGATGGTAAAGCCCGACACCGGGCAGGCAAAGTTTTCGCTGAAGGTGATGCGTTCGGGTTCCTCGGTCGCGGTTTCCAGAATGGCGATGCCATCGGCCAGATCCAGCGCGGTGCGCAGACTGTCGGCCAGCCGCGTGGCAATATCGCCGCCGGTGACGATCCGGTCCACCACCACGTCAATGTTATGGCGGAACTTTTTGTCCAGCACCGGCGGTTCGTCCAGCTCGTGGAACGCGCCGTTCACCTTGACCCGCTGAAAGCCCTGCTTGCGCAGTTCGATGAACTCTTTCTTATATTCGCCCTTGCGGTCGCGCACGATGGGGGCCAGCAAATAGGCGCGGGTGCCGGCGGGCATGGCCATGATCCGGTCCACCATGTCCTGCACCTGCTGCGCCTCGATCGGCAGGCCGGTGGCGGGCGAATAGGGGGTGCCAGCGCGGGCGAACAGCAACCGCAGATAGTCATAGATCTCGGTCACGGTGCCCACGGTCGAACGCGGGTTCTTGGATGTGGTTTTCTGCTCGATACTGATCGCGGGGGACAGGCCGCTGATGTGATCGACATCGGGCTTGCCCATCATGTCCAGAAACTGCCGCGCATAGGCCGACAGCGATTCGACATAGCGGCGCTGACCCTCGGCATAGATGGTGTCAAAGGCCAGCGATGATTTGCCCGACCCCGACAGGCCGGTAATCACCACCAGCTGATCGCGCGGAATGTCCAGATCCACGCCCTTCAGGTTGTGTTCGCGCGCGCCGCGCACCTCGATGAACTTCTGTTCCATGGCGTGTTCCTTTGACCCAAGCGCATCAGATAATGCGCGCGCAGACAAAAGCAACCGAAAATCAGGAACGAATGCGGAACAAAGCCGCGCTTTGTCGCGGCGGCATTTTTCGATATGTTTGGGTGGATACATCGAATCGAAAGGTGCCCGATGACCCGTCTGTTCGCGATCCTGATCTTGGCCGCCATTCCCCTTGCAGCCGGCGCCGATGCGGTGCTGACCGGTCCCAACGGCCTGCGCGTTGATCTGAGCGCCGACACGCTGGCCGCCATGCCGGTGCAAGAGGTCGAAACGGCTCACGCCAGCAGCCGGGGCGAGATGCGCGGCCAGTATCGCGGCGTGTTGCTGTGGGATGTGCTGGCCGCGCATACCGATCTGGATGCCGATCCGAAAGCGGCGCTGCGCCATACCATCCTTGTCACCGCGCGCGACGATCATCAGGTGGCCTTTTCGGTCGGAGAAATCCTGCCCGAGTTTGGCGCCCGCCCGATCCTGATCGGATTCGAGCTGGACGGCGCGCCGATCCCCGACGGGCTGCGCATGGTCGCGCCGGGCGACGAACGCGGCGCGCGCTATGTCAAGGATGTGGTCTCGCTCGACATCCGCTAGGCGGCGGGTTGCGGGCCGGGCGGCATCCTGCCCCAAGACATAGCCGCTGAACCTTGCAAATTCGTAAAGACCGGGCAGCATGGGGGCACAATGATCCGCAATTCTCGCGATACCCTGACAAATACCCGGCAGGACCTCAGCGCAGAAGAAGAGGAAGAAGATAATGTCGTGGGAATTCAGAGCATATAGGGGGTATGGCCCCCTGACCTATGGCATGACCCACGAGCAGGTCATCCAGCAGCTTGGCACACCGGAATCGATTGTGAACTCCTATGAGAGCATGCAGCATGCGCTCGACCCTGATGTCTTGGGCGAGCACTATATCGAGGTGCTCAAAACCCAGAACACGATGAGTTTCTCAGACTCGCCGACCAATAATCAGCGTCCCGAAGCCATATTCTCCGGCGATGAGCTGACAGCGTTTTTCCTACGCGATAAAAATGATACTCTTGTCATCAACGGAGTAAATGTGTGGGGCAGCGACAGGATTGCCATCATCCGGCAACTTGCCCAGCGCGAAAGCACAGTGTTGTTCAGCGGGTCGGATTACTATTTTGAATCTATCGGGGTGAGGATAACCGCACCAAGATTCTGGAAGAAGAACGGAAGCGTCGGCCTGTATTCGAGAAAAGGTTTTGACGAGGAAATGGATCTGGCCGGCCCTTATGAATACGCCCCGGGCGAGATCACGGGACAAGAAAGGTGATTGCTTCGCAAACTCTTCTCAGATCGACACGCCTGTTACGAATGGGCATCGCAAGAGGGTTCGGGGAATTAGATGGGTAAGCCCATAGCTCTGCTGGGCCACGCGCATACCTGCCCGATCCATGGCGGCGGTCCGGTGATGAACCCCGGGCAGACCCTCGTCCGGTTTAACGGCATCCGCTTGCCGTCGAGGATGGGCAGTGCGGCTGCCCCGGGTCGCCTCCGCAGCGAAGCCGCGCCTGTGCGGCCTATGCGCTTGGCTCTATCTGGCCGCGACACCGGCTGCGCTCCGGGTTATCGGCATCCTTGGGGTGCTGGTTGCGATCCGGCATCGCCCGCCCTCGCCCCGCCTGCCACAACAGCAACAACCACGCAGGCCGGTGAAGCCCGCGTAGCCATTGTTCCCCGGCGGGCTGATCGCCTTAGAACAGCCCTTCCGGGTCCACGCTGTCAAAGCCGCGCCGGATTTCGAAATGCAGCACCCCGCTGGTCGTGGATTTCCCCAAGGCTTGCCCCCGGCTGACCGCATCGCCGCGCGATACGGTCAGATCGTCCATCCCGGCATAGACCGACAGCATATCGTTTTCATGGCGCAGCACGACGATGGGCGTGCCCTCGGTGTCGCGGGTGATCGCGGCCACGCGCCCGCTGGCCGCTGCGTTGATCCGTGTGCCTGCGGGGGCGGCGATGTCGATGCCCTCGTTCCGGCCCTTGGCATAGGGGCGGATGATCGGCCCGTTCACCGGCATACTGAACCGGCCACGGGTTGAGGCCGCGGTGCGGGTCGCGCCCAGATCCGGGCCGGCGGGCGGCGGAGCCGGGGTCGCGGCGGCGGGCGTCTGTTCGGTCGGCAGCGCGCGCGACGCGGACGGAGGTTCAGGCGTGGGGCTGCCGGTGCCGGGGGCCGTGACGGTGCGGGTTTCCGCCCCGGCCTGCGCGGCGGTGGCTGCGGCGGCGGGCGCGGCCTGACCGGCAACGGGGATCAGCAGCCGCTGACCGGGCCGCAGGCTCATGTCAGAGGGCAGGCCGTTCCACGCCGCCAGATCGGCCACGCTGACGGAATAGCGCCGCGCGATGGACCACGCCGTTTCCCCCGTCGTCACCACATGCTGACGCGGCGCGGCGGCAGCGGGCGCAGGGGTCGGGGCAGGGGCCGCGCCTTGCTGCGCCGCCGGGGCCGCTGCCGTCTGGTTGCCGTAGCTGCCCGACCGCGCGGCGGGCTGGCCGGGCAGGGCGACCACCGCCCCGGCGTGCAGCGGCGCATTGGCGGCGATGGCGTTATAGCTGGCCAGTTGCGCCGCGTTCAGCCCCAGCCGCGCGGCGATGGCGGCAATGGTGTCGCCCTGCCGCGCCACGGCGACGCGGGTGTTCTGAAAGGTGATGACGCCCTGCGCATCCGGGGCCGGGCGCGCCTGCGCCGCCTGCGCGGCGGGCGCGGTGTTCAGCGCGCCGGGGATCATCCCGCGCAGGTCGATGTCCATGCCGCCGCTGCCCTGCCCGGTGCAGGACGCCAGAGCCGCCAGCCCGGCTGTCGCAGCCAAGGCCCTGAATGAAATGCGCATTTTACTGTCCTTTTCGCCTGTATCGCGGCCGGGGGTCATGTCTGGCCCAACCCCTCGACCAGCGGGACGAACCGCACCTGACGCAGCTCGTCATAGTCGAAGCCATCCTCGCCCCGGCGCACCCGGATCAGCGTCTGCACCGCATCCGACTGCCCCACCGGCACAACCATGATACCGCCGATCTTGAGCTGTGCCAACAGCGGCCCCGGCGGGTCTTCGGCGGCGGCGGTCACAAGAATGCGGTCGAAGGGCGCCTGATCGGGCAACCCGCGCGACCCGTCGGCCACCTGAGCGGTGATATTGCTCAGCCCCAGCCGGTCGAACAGCGCCTGCGCCTCGGCGACAAGGCGGCGATGGCGGTCGACGGTATAGACGCGGCGCACCAGCCCCGCCAGCACCGCCGCCTGATAGCCGGACCCGGTGCCGATCTCTAACACGGTGTCGCGCGGGCTGGCCTCCAGCGCCTGCGTCATCAGCCCCACGACCGAGGGCTGGCTGATCGTCTGCCCGCAGGGGATCGGCAGCGGCATGTCGTCATAGGCGCGTTCGGCGAACTGGCCGCGCACAAAGTCGCCCCGGTCGATCCGCTCCATCGCGGCCAGAACGCGCGGGTCCGTCACCCCGCGCGAGCGAAGCTGGAACAGAAACCGCATCTTGCGTTCCGAGGCGTCGTCACCCTCCATCCGCTCAGCCTTCGTTCAGCGCGGTCGCCGCGCCTTGCAGCGAATCGCGGCAGGTCAGATCGGCGCGCATCGGCGTCACGGCGATATAGCCGTCCAGATTGGCCGCCACATCGCTGCCGGGCGTGGCGCTGGTATTCTGCGGCCCGCCGGCGATCCACAGATACCGCCGCCCGTTCGGCGCATCGAAGGGCTGCATCGCAAAGCGCGACCCGCCCCGCCGCCCCTGCGGCGCCACCCGGATGCCGCGCACGGCACTGGCGGGCAGAGGCGGAAAGTTGATGTTGTAAAACAACGGAAAATCGGCGTCGCTGCTCCAGTCGTCGTGGTCCAGAATGGCGCGGACGACGCGGGCGCCATGCTGGCGCGCGGCCTGAAACGGATCGTCCAGCCCGGCGGTTTCCGGGCCAAGATACTGCGACAGCGCAATGGCGCGCACATCTTGCAGCGCCGCCTCCATCGCGCCGCCTATGGTGCCGGAATACATGACATTTTCGCCCGCGTTATTGCCGCGGTTCACCCCCGACAACACCAGATCGGGCGGGCAATCGGCCATCACGTCGGAAATTGCGGCCATGACGCAATCGGCGGGGCTGCCCTCGGCGGCAAAGCGGCGCTGACCCAGCCTGGCCACCATGGTCGGGTGCGAATAGCTGATGCAATGGCCGACGCCCGATTGTTCAAAGGCGGGGGCCACGGTCCAGACCTCGCCACCCGGCCCGGCGATTTCAGCGGCGATTTCGGCCAGAACCTCCAGCCCCGGAGCGTTGATCCCGTCGTCATTGGTAATGAGAATGCGCATCGCCGCCCCGTTTTGCTGTCACTTTACGTCTGATTAACGGTGCATGGTGTAGTCATCAAGGCACAGCGGGCGCAAAGCCCTTTGACGCCGCCCCGCAGCACGGGCAGGATAGGGAAAGGGCACAACAGGCAGGCCATGCAGATCTACCTTCCTATCGCCGAAGTTTCGGTCAATGCGTTCACGCTGATCGGCCTTGGCGGCATTGTCGGATTGATGAGCGGGCTGTTCGGCGTCGGCGGCGGCTTTCTGATTACGCCACTGCTGTTCTTTATCGGTATCCCCCCCGCCATCGCGGTGGCGACCGGGGCCAATCAGGTCGTCGCCTCGTCGGTCAGCGGGGTGCTGGCGCATCTGAAGCGCAAGACGGTCGATTTCCGCATGGGCGGGGTCTTGCTGGCGGGGGGGATGGTCGGGTCGTGGCTGGGCGTCTGGGTCTTTACCCTGCTGCAACGGCTGGGGCAGGTCGATCTGGTGGTGCAGCTTTGCTATGTGGTGTTTCTGGGCCTGATCGGGGTGATGATGTTGCAGGAAAGCCTGCGCGCCCTGTCTGCCAGCCGCAAACCCGCCGTGCGCAAGCGGCTGCATCAGCATAATTGGGTGCATCGCCTGCCGCTGAAGGTGAAATTCCGGGCGTCGGGCCTGTATATCAGCGTTATCCCGCCGCTGGTGGTCGGGCTGCTGGTCGGGGTGCTGGCCGCGATCATGGGGGTGGGCGGCGGCTTTATCATGGTGCCCGCGATGATCTACCTGCTGGGGATGCCGACCAAGGTCGTCGTCGGCACCTCGTTGTTTCAGATCACTTTTGTGACCGCCTTTACCACGCTGATGCACGCGGTCAGCTATAATACCGTCGATGTCATGCTGGCGGTGCTGCTGATCGTGGGCGGTGTGACCGGGGCGCAACTGGGCACGCATCTGGGGGCAAGGCTGCGGGCCGAACAGTTGCGCATCCTGCTGGCGCTGCTGGTGCTGGCGGTCTGCGGCAAGCTGGCGCTGGACCTGTTCCTGCGGCCCGATGACCTGTATTCCGTCGCGGTGGGCCGGACATGAGGGCGCTTGTGCTGGCCGCATTGCTGTTCGCCCTGCCTGCCGCCGCCGCCGTCGCGCAGCAATCGGATGACGTGTACCCCACCTATCGCGATTTCGGCCGCCCCGATACCGAAACCGGCAATCCCCCCCCGCAGGAAGAGGTCGTCGCCGGGCTGTCCAGCGATGCGGTGGCGATCACCGCCAGCTTTGACGGGTCCGACATCCTGATCTATGGCGCGGTCAAGCGTGAAACTCCGATCCCCTCCGGCCCGCCCTTGCAGGTGATCGTCACGGTCGAGGGGCCGGGTCAGGTGCTGACCATCCGGCGCAAGGCGCGGCGCTTTGGCATCTGGATCAACACCGAATCGCTGCATGTCGGGGCCGTGCCCAGCTTTTACGTCGTGGCGACATCGGCCCCGCTGTCGCAGATATTGCGGCCCGATTACGACACCCGCTATCGCATCTCGGTGCCGCTGGCGATGCGCGCCTTCGCCGGCCCGGTCGAGGTGGAAGACGCGGTTGCCTTTACCGAATCGCTGGTCCGCCAGCGTCAGCAGGACGGCATCTACCGGCTGGACGAAGGCGATGTTCACATTGCCGAACAAACCCTGTTCCGCGCCGACGTGCGCCTGCCCGCCAATCTGATCGAGGGCGAATACCGCACCCGCATCTTTCTGCTGCGCGATGGCCGCATCATCGACGTCTATCGCGCCCCGATCGAGGTGCGGAAGGTCGGTCTGGAACGCTGGCTTTACCGCATGGCCTTTGACCAGCCGCTGCTTTACGGCCTGATGTCGCTGGCGGTCGCCGTCATCGCGGGCTGGGGTGCCTCGGCCGCGTTCCGGCTGGCGCGGCGGAATTAAGGCCCGCTCTCGGGCGCGATGCGGGCGATATGGCGGGCCAGCAGGCGGGTGGCCCGGGCGCCAACCTCGGTGCCGCCGCCGGTCAGCGTTCATTTCATCCGCGACGAGGGCTGAAACCACGCAGATCATCCGGGGCAGGGCGCAGAAACGGGTTCCGCTTGCAGGCCCAGCCTCTCCCATGATTGCATCCCGCGACAACCGGCCAGCCACGCCATGCCGCGCGAAACAGGAACCGGATCGGCGGTTCCGCAAATCATGGCCGTGAACAAGCCAGCGCCGCATTGGTCAAGGACCACGCTGCAAGGCATCACTGATCCGGTCAGGAATGGCGCTGGCGGGGTGAATAGGCCCGACCTGTCATTCCGCCCCTTGGGCAGGCCCCCCCGTCACGCCCTCAAAGGTTAACACTTCCGCGCCCAAACTCGCCGAGCCTGCGCGCGCTGTGCACAGCCTGTGTACAACCTGTGCACGCCTTGTGCACAGGTTGTGCCGCATCGAAACCAGCAAACGCTGGCCCCGCGCCCTGTTGCAACGCGCGCCGCCCCTGTCGCAACGCGCGCTGCTGTTGCGTTAACCTTTGGCCGCGATCTTGTCGGCCTGATCGACGATCACCTGCGCCTGTTTGATCGAGGCGATGTCCACCAGCCGCCCCTTATAGACCGTCGCCCCGGCGCCGGTGCGGGTGGCTTCCTCCATCGCGGCCAGAATCTCGCGCGCTTCGGTCACGGCCTTTTCGTCGGGCGAAAACACCTCATTGGCCAGCGCCACCTGACTGGGATGGATCGCCCATTTGCCAACCATGCCCAAAGTCGCCGAACGCAGCGCCTGCGCGCGGAAACCCTCGGGATCGCTGAAATCGCCGAACGGTCCATCCACCGGCAAAACGCCATGCGTGCGGCAGGCGGCGACGATCTTGGCCTGCGCCCAATGCCACGGATCGGACCAGTATTTCGCCCCCTCGCGGTGCATGTAATAGTTTTCCTGCGTCCCGCCGATCCCCGTGGTCGCCATCCCCATCGAGGCCGCGAAATCCGCCGCACCAAGGCTGATCGCCTCCATCCGGGGCGAGGCCGCGGCGATTTCCTCGACATGGCAGATACCGGCGGCGGTTTCGATAATCGCTTCAAAAGCAATGGGTTTTGACCGGCCCTTGGCCTTTTCCACCGCCGTCACCAGCGCATCGACGGCATAGATGTCGCTGGCGTTGCCGGCCTTGGGGATCATGATCTGATCCAGCCGATCCCCCGCCTGTTCCAGCAGGTCCACCACATCGCGATACCAGAACGGCGTATCCAGCCCGTTGATGCGCACCGAAACGGTTTTGTCGCCCCAATCCACGTCGCCGATGGCGGCAATGATGTTCTTGCGCGCCTGTTCCTTGTCGTCCGGGGCGACCGAATCTTCCAGATCGAGGTTGATGACATCCGCCGCCGAGGCCGCCATCTTTTCAAACAGCGCGGGGCGAGAGCCGGGGCCGAACAGCTGGCAGCGGTTCAGACGTGCGGCGGGCAAAGGCTGGGTGCGAAAGCTCATCTTCGGCCTTTCGGAAAGTTGCGTGAAAACCTGCCTGATGGCTAGATTATTGCCGCCCCCCTTGCAAGGCGCATCTCGCACCCGCAGCAAAAAGCCGCGCCAGCAGAACCGGCGCGGCTGAATTTCGTGCGTCAGCGTCGATCAGTGACCGCCGCCGCCGCAGGCATGGGCAGGTTGCTGACCGGCTGGTTCGGCCTGGTGCGGATCATCAGCGTCGCCAGCGCCGCAAGGATCAGCAGCACACCGGCAAAGCTGATGGCGGTGCTGGGGTTCGACCCAAGGAAGGTCTTGTAGATAAAGCCGAATGTCACCGTCTCGATCAGCATCGGGATCACGATCATCATGTTGATGATGCCCATATAAACGCCATAGCGTTCCTTGGGGATCTCGGTCACGGCGATCAGATAGGGCACGCCCATCATGCTGGCCCAGCCGATCCCGAACCCGATCATCGGCACGAACAGCATGTATTTGTTGGTGATATGCGGAAAGATCAGCAGCGCCGCCCCGGCCAGCGTCACGGCAAAGGCGTGAACCATCTTGGGTGCCCAGCGATGCGCCAGCCAGACCAGACCAAAGGCCGAAGAAAAGGTCACGACGTTATAGAAGCCGTTAACCAGCCCGGTCCAGCCCACGGCCTCTTGATACAGGGCATGATCGGCGACGGTGGCATTCCAGACAGATTTTGCAATGGAATGCGACACATACTGCCAATAGATGAACATCGCATACCACTGGAACAGGTAAACCAGCGCCAGTTGCCACAGCGCACTGGGCATGGTGCGGATGGCGTCAAAGATTTCCGCGACGGCGGCAAACAGCCCCTTGGGCTTGGCGCGCAGTTCCTCCAGCTCGGCCGGGGTCGGCGGGTTTTCCGGCGTGGACAGCACCGAAATCAGAACCGACCCGATCGAGCAGATCGCCCCGACATAGAACGACCCGAATACCCAATAGGGGATGCCCGATTCCGTCACGCCGCCGATGTATTTCTGGAACACATACAGCGACACGTTCGCCAGCGTGATGCCAAGCCCGGTGAAAAAGCTCTGCATCAAAAAGCCGGTGGCGTGCTGACCGGCGGGCAGCTTGTCGGCGATAAAGGCGCGATACGGCTCCATCGCGGTGTTGTTGCTGATGTCCAGCATCCACAGCAGCAGAACCGCCATCCAAAGCGCGGTGACATGCGGATAAAAGAACAAACAGATCGAACAGCCGATGGCGCCGATCAGGAAATACGGGCGCCGGCGGCCAAGGCCGGGCACCCAGGTGCGGTCAGACAGCGCGCCGATGATCGGCTGCACGATCAGCCCCGTCACCGGCCCCGCCATGTTCAGCAGCGGCAGTTGTTCCGGGTTGGCGTTCAGAAAGCTGAACACCGGGTTGATCGCCGTCTGCTGCAAGCCAAAACTGTATTGAATTCCGAAAAAACCGAAATTCATCAACATGATTTGACGAAATGTCATTGCTATTCGTGGATCGACTGTCATTTTTTCCCCCAAGTGACATGCCGCAGGCAACGGAGGATCGACGGCCCCCATGCCGCGAATCGCCTTCCGTTGGCGCTAGCGATAGCGCAAACACGATAAATTTATAGTTACAATATTGTCGCATGGCGCGGCTTTGGGCGGGATCGTTCCTGCGGCGCATTTTTTGCCGGATTTTTGGGCAGATTCGGCAAGCCTTGACGGGCCGTTCCTTTCGGCGGAAACCCACGCCATGTCAATAAAAGGATAGCAAGATGACCCGCACCGTTTATGTGAACGGCGATTACCTGCCCGAAGATCAGGCGATGGTTTCGGTGTTCGACCGCGGCTTTCTGATGGCAGATGCGGTGTATGAAGTGACCAGCGTGCTGGACGGCAAGCTGATCGACTTTGCCGGGCATCTGCTGCGTCTGAAACGGTCGCTGGCCGAGCTGGACATGGCCAATCCGCACAGCGATGACGAATGGCTGGCGATCCATCGCCGCATGGTGGCGGATAACGGCATCGACGAAGGGCTGATCTATCTTCAGGTCACGCGCGGCAACCCCGGCGACCGCGATTTCGCCTATCCGCCTGCCGATACCGCGCCGACCGTGGTTCTGTTCACCCAGGCCAAGGCGAATCTGGCCGACAGCCCGGCGGCCAGGGTTGGCGTCAGCGTCATCTCGGTGCCGGATCTGCGTTGGGGGCGGCGCGACATCAAGACGGTGCAATTGCTGTATCCGTCGATGGCCAAGATGGCGGCCAAGGCGGCGGGGGCCGATGATGCGTGGTTCGTCGAGGACGGTTTCGTGACCGAGGGCAGCAGCAACAATACCTATATCGTCAAGGATGGCGTCATCATCACCCGCGCGCTGTCGAACGATATTCTGCACGGCATCACCCGCGCCGCCGTGCTGCGCTTTGCCGCCGAGGCGCAGATGAAGATCGAGGAGCGCAACTTTACCATCGCCGAGGCTCAGGCCGCGGATGAGGCGTTTTACACGTCGGCGTCGGCCTTTGTGATGCCGGTGGTTTCGGTTGACGGGGTGTCGGTTGGGGATGGCGCTCCCGGTCCGGTGGCGGCCCGCCTGCGCGACGTTTATCTTGAGGAAAGCCGCAAATCGGCGGTCTGACCCGCCCGAAGATGCGTATTTGGGCAAACAGGAAGCCCCGAGCGCCTTAGGCGAACCGCGCTTTGGTGCGGTTCGCGATGGCCATCAGCGACAGCGTGAGTCGATGGTCCGACAGCGCCGCCGGATCATCGTCGGATAGAGTATCGCCCGGATCAGTGCTGCGATGGCCAGATTGATGCTGGTAAATTCGGCCGCAGCGATGGCGGCGAACCGGCCGGGCATTGCCCCCTCAGACCTCTGCCTGCGCCAGCACCTGTGTCAGCACCGGGGCCAGCCGCGCCGCCCATTCGCGTTGGCCCGCATCGTCGCGGATCAGGTCGTTGCGCAGCTCGATCAGCACGTTCGGGCGCCCCGGCTTCAGCGCGTGGCGGTCGATGGAATCGCCGTCCAGATGCCCGGCGTAGGGTTCGTTGTCGCCGGTGATCCAGCCTTGTTCGCGGCAGGCGGTAATCAGCGGCGGGCCAAGGCGTTCGTCGTCATGCGAATACAGCACCCCTATCTGCCACGGCCGGGGCGCGCGGCCTTGCAGGCGGGGGGTGAAGGAATGCACCGCGCAGATGCAGCGGTCAGGGTGCTGTGCCGCCAGTGCCCCAAGCGCGGCGTGATAGGGCCGGTGCAGCCGTTCCAGCCGCCGCAGCTTTTCTTCGGGCGAGGCGTGTTTGTTGGCGGGAATCACCGTGCCGTCATACAGCCGCATCAGCAGCGTCGGGTCATCTTCGCCGCGATTCGGGTCGATCACCAGCCGCGAGAAATTGGAAAAGATCGCCGGTGCGTCCAGCAGCTTGGCCAGATGCGCCGCCACGCCCGCCGCGCCGACATCATAGGCGATATGGCGCGCCATATCCTGCGGTGCGATGCCCAGATCTCCGCCCGCCACCCAGCCGGGCACATGATTCGTTGCATGATCGCATGTCACCAGCCAGCGCGAGGGGCGGTCGGCCCCGGTGATCCAGAATGCTTCGTCCGTCATGATTCCGCCGTAATTGACCCGCAGGATTTAGGCCATCGAGGCGCGTAACACCAGTTGCCACCACAAGTTGAATCCGGCATAGATAGCGCAAACACGGTCAAAAGGACGGAACGGATGAGACGCCATCGCAATGTGAAAATCGTCGCCACGCTTGGCCCGGCCTCCAGCGACTATGAAACCATCCTTGCGCTGGCCGAGGCTGGCGCCGATGTGTTCCGCCTGAACATGAGCCACGGCAGCCACGAGGATCACCGCGCCCGCCACGCCGCCATCCGCCGCGTGGAAGAGGAAACCGGCCGCCCCATCGCGATTCTGGCCGACCTGCAAGGGCCAAAGCTGCGCGTCGGTCCCTTTGCCAGCGGTGCCCATGATCTTGAGGAAGGCGACAGCTTTCGCTTTGATCTGGATGCGGTGCCGGGCGACGGGCAGCGGGTGCAACTGCCGCACCCCGAAATTTTCGCGGCCTTGCAGCCCGGATCGGAACTGCTGGTCAATGACGGCAAGATCCGCCTGCGCGTCAATGACTGCGGCCCCGATTTCGCCAATTGCACCGTGACGGTGGGCGGCACGATTTCCGACCGCAAGGGCGTGAACGTGCCCGATGTGGTGCTGCCGCTGGCCGCCCTGTCCGACAAGGATCGTGACGATCTGGAATTCGCCTGCGAACTGGGGGTGGACTGGCTGGCGCTGTCCTTTGTCCAGCGCCCCGAGGATGTCGAGGAGGCCAAGCAACTGGCGCGGGGCCGTGCCGCCATTCTCTCCAAGATCGAAAAACCCGCCGCGGTCAAGGCTTTCACTGAAATTCTGGCCGTATCCGATGGCATCATGGTGGCGCGCGGCGATCTGGGGGTGGAACTGCCGGTGCATTCGGTGCCGCCGATTCAGAAACGTCTGGTGCGCCATTGCCGCGCGGCGGCCAAGCCGGTGATCGTCGCCACGCAGATGCTGGAATCCATGATCGAAAGCCCGATGCCCACGCGGGCCGAGGTCAGCGACGTGGCCACCGCCATCTATGAGGGCACCGACGCCATCATGCTGTCCGCCGAAAGCGCGGCAGGCCAGTATCCGGTCGAGGCCGTCACCACGATGGACAGCGTGGCGCGCAGCGTCGAAAGCGACCCGACCTATCGCGAGATCATCGAATCCAGCCGCAAGGCCAAGCTGCACAGCATTGCCGACGGGATCGTGACCGCCGCGCGCGAGATTGCCGAAACCACCGACATCGCCGCGATCTGTGCCTTTACGCAATCCGGCGCGACCGCCCGCATCGCCGCGCGCGAACGCCCGCGTGTGCCGATCATCGCCATGTCCTCGCTGATGGGCACGCTGCGGCGGCTGTCGCTGTCCTGGGGCTGCCATTGCTTCAAGACGCCGGAACTGGTCCGCTTCAAACAGGCGGTGGTGAACGCGGCCCGTGTCGCCCGCGATCACGGGTTTGCCGATGACGACGATCATATCGTCGTGGTGGCCGGGGTGCCGTTCAACGTGCCGGGCACGACGAACATTCTGCGCATCGCGCCTTGCGACGAACGCTTGATCTATCGCACCGACCCTGACTAAGTGGCGGTGAATGTTTCAATCTGTCGCGTGACCCATATGACCGACCTTCTGCTTCTTGGCGGCATTGCCCTGTGCCTGCTGTCGGTGATCTTCGCCATCGTGCAACTGGCCCAGACCCGCCCGCCGCGTGCTGCGGCGATCCTGCTGGTGCTGGGCATCGCCGCCATTCTGGCAGTGCCGTTCCTTGATGGCCCGACCCGGATCAGCGCCGATGGCGTTACCGAGGCCTGGCACCGGGTAACGGGCGACGCCGCGCCCGAACCTGCGCCCGCGCAATAACCGCTTGCATTTACGCAGCCGCGCCTCTATACGGCGCGCTTCCACCCGCGTGGCCGGCCCCGTCTGGCATTGCCGAGCCGCGCGTTCACTCTGAAAGGAGACGAAAATGCCTAAGATGAAGACCAAAGCGGCCGCGAAAAAGCGGTTCTCGATGACGGCGACGGGCAAGGTCAAATCGGGTCAGGCCGGCAAACGCCACGGCATGATCAAACGCACGACCAAGTTCATCCGCGATGCGCGCGGCACGATGATCCTCAGCGAAGCTGATACCAAGATCGTCAAGAAATACATGCCCTACGACCGCTGAGGAGAGCTGAGATATGTCCCGCGTTAAATCCGGCAAAGTCACCCACGCCCGCCACAAAAAGGTTCTGGATCAGGCCAAGGGCTATTACGGCAACCGCTCGCGCAACTTCCGCACCGCGACTCAGGCCGTTGACAAAGCCAACCAATATGCGACCCGCGACCGCAAGAACCGCAAGCGCAACTTCCGCGCCCTGTGGATTCAGCGGATCAACGCCGCCGTCCGCGCCATCGACGCCGACCTGACCTATTCGCGCTTCATCAACCTGCTGTCGAAATCCGGCATCGAGGTTGACCGCAAGGTTCTGGCCGATCTGGCCATCCACGAACCCGAGGCATTCGGCGCCATCGTCGAAAAAGCCCGCGCCGCCGCCTGATCGGCCCACGCGCAAGCATCAGGAATACAGGCCGTCCCGCTCGGGGCGGCTTTTTCATGTCTGACAGGTTGCGAAAACGCCCGCCGCTTCCTGTTTGTCCAAATACGCACCTTGGGGCGCGGCCTTGCCAACCCAA
Source organism: Paracoccus sp. (in: a-proteobacteria) (assembly GCF_030538755.1). Lineage (GTDB taxonomy): Bacteria > Pseudomonadota > Alphaproteobacteria > Rhodobacterales > Rhodobacteraceae > Paracoccus. The sequence continues at coordinate 24,494 of NZ_JAUNTJ010000012.1, forward strand.
CCGCCCGTCCGCTCACACAGCCGTTGTTGGCGACCTGCCGGGTTCCGGTCTATGCTGCAACGGAACAGGGAAAGGGCAATATGGAGGGCACCTCGTCAGATCATGGCACAAGGCCCGAGCCGGTCAAGGTGCAACTGGCCACGCGCCCCTTGGGGATCATCGCCTCGGCCATGACCGCGCGGCGCAATTTGCTGGAACTGATCCCGGAACTGGCGCTGCGTCAGCCGATGGTGTCGGGCAAACTGGGCATCCGCTGGCATATGGTGATGGACCCGGAGGCGCTGGAACGGGTGCTCAAGGACCGGGTAGACGATTATCCCAAATCCTCGGTCACGCGGATGCTGCTGGAACCGGCAATCGGCCAGTCGCTGTTTGTCGCCGAGGGCGCGCATTGGCGGTGGCAGCGGCGGGCCGCGGCGCCGGTCTTTGCCACCCGCAACGTGCAGGCATTGGGTCCGGTGATGACCGCCGCCGCGCGGGCCAGTGCCGAAAGGGTGGCGCGGGCGGGTGGTCAATCCATTGATCTGTTTCAGGAAACCGTCGCCGCGACCTTCGAGGTCATCTCGGATGTCACCTTTTCAGGCGATGATGTGTTTGACCGCGATCTGGTTCACGGCGCGATTGATGCCTATATCGCGCAGACCGCCAAGGTCTCGGTTCTTGACGTGCTGGGCCTGCCCGCTTGGGTGCCACGGCCGGGGCGTCTGATCTCGGGGTCATCGCTCAAGCGGATGAAATCCTTTGCCGACCGCGCCATCGCCGAACGGACCACGCGCGGGCCGCGCCCGGTGCCCGATCTGCTGGACCTGTTGCGCGCAGGGCAAGACCCGGAAACCGGACGCCGCATGAGCCGCGATGAGCTGCGCGACAACCTGCTGACTTTTATCGTGGCGGGCCATGAAACCACCGCACTGACCCTGGCCTGGGCGCTGTATCTGTGCGCCTTTGACCCTGCCATACAGGATCGCGCCGCAGCCGAGTCGCAGGCCGTGCTGGCTGGCCGTGACGCCGCCGAGGCCGCAGACCTGCCCGCGTTGCCGCTGCTGACGCGGATCGTCGATGAAACGCTGCGCCTTTATCCGCCCGCCGCCTTTCTGTCGCGCACGGCCCGCAAGGCCGACACACTCGGCGGGCGCGAGGTGCGCCCCGGTGATACGGTGATGCTGCCGATCTATGCGCTGCACCGTCATCGGATGTGGTGGCGCCACCCCGATGCCTTTGATCCAGACCGCTTTTTGACAGCACCCGGCAAAAACACGTTCCTGCCCTTTGGCGCAGGGCCACGCATCTGCATCGGCGCGAATTTCGCCGTGCAAGAGGCCGTCATCATTCTGGCGACGCTGCTGGCCCGGTTCCGCTTTGATCCCGCCCCCGACCATCCCCCGCCACAGCCGCGAATGATCCTGACCCTGCGCCCCGCCGGAGGTGTATGGTTGCGCGTCACGCCACGCACATGATATGCGCGGCTATCCTGTTTCACGGTTTTTGTTTTCTGCCATGCGCCCGACACCCGATCACCAGAGCTTTCTGGAAACCCGCCATTTCGCATCGCTGGATGGATTGCGCTTTATCTGTATCGCTGCGGTGCTGTGGCATCATTCCGATCTGATGCGCAGCGTTGACGCGGTTCTGGCCAAGCGTGGCTTTACCGGCGTTGACTTTTTCTTCGTCATCAGCGGTTTTCTGATTACGACTCTGCTGCTGCGCGAACGCGCGAACACGGGCACGGTATCGTTGCGCGGCTTTTACTGGCGGCGGTTCTTGCGGATCATCCCGATCTATTTCCTCGCCGTGACGGCGGTTGCAGCCTATTACATTCTGGTCAAGGGGCAGACGCAATATCTTGAAATCCTGCCGTTTTACTATCTGTTCCTGTCGAATTACCTGCCTGAACACATCCCGATGCTGTCGATCACCTGGTCGCTGTCGGTTGAAGAGCAATATTACGTTGTCTGGCCGCTGTTGCTTGTCCTGACACCATGGCGATGGGTGCCCGCGCTGCTGGTGGTGCTGATCGGGGTGAATATTGCCGGCGCGATGGGGACGCTTGCTCCGTTTGGTATCCGCGCGTTCGAACTGGGACCGCTGTTCATGCAGATTGGCGCGGTGGGCTATGCGCCGATTCTGATGGGGTCGCTGGCAGCGGTCATGCTGCACAGCACGCGCGGCTTTAACCTGATCGCGCCGGTTCTGGGCCGCCGCTGGATGCCGCTGGCGCTGTTCCCGGCCATCTTGCTGCTGCTGCAATTCCTGCCGGGCAATCTGACCGGCTGGCCCAACCTGCTGCTGCATGGCACGATGACTGCCGCCCTGATCTCGATCGTTGTGCGCGAGGATAACATCCTGCGCCCGGCCCTGACGCTGGCCCCGATCGCAAGGGTGGGGCAGGTCAGCTATGGCATTTACATCTATCATCTGATCGCGCTGCATGTGGTGAACATGATCGGTCTGGGGCAGGGAATGGCGCAATTCCTGATCTATTCGGCCCTGTCCTATGTTCTTGCCGAGCTGAGTTTCCGAACAGTCGAGGCATATTTTCAGCATTTGCGGCACAAGCAGGTCGGTTCGGTCGGTCGCGCGCCTGAAACCGTATGAACCGCTTGCGTGGTTGCGCAAACAGGCAGACAGTCCCCTAAAGGTAGAAAAGAAAGGGGGACATCATGGTCTGGGTGATAGATCAGCTGAACACCATCTTCTGGGGCTATATCCTGATCTATGGCCTGCTGGGCGTAGGTCTGTATCTGACGATCCGGCTGGGCTTTTTGCAGTTCCGCCACTTTGGCGAACTGTTTCGCTGCGTTCTGGGGTCCAGCCAGTCTGACAAGGACGGGATCTCGCCCTTTCAGGCGCTGACCGTTTCGCTGGCCAGTCGTGTCGGCACCGGCAATATCGCCGGGGTTGCGGTGGCGCTGACCCATGGCGGGCCGGGGGCGATTTTCTGGATGTGGATGGTGGCGCTGGTCGGCATGGCCACGGCCTATTCCGAATCGATGCTGGCGCAGCTTTACAAGGTGCATGGCCCCGGCGGCATGTATCGCGGCGGCCCGGCCTATTACATCTCGCATGGTTTGAGGCTGCCTTGGCTGGGCGCGCTGTTCTCGGTCGCGCTGATTATCAGTTTCGGCCTGATTTTCAACGCCGTGCAGGCCAATTCCATTGCCGAGGCCATGACCGGCGTCACCGGCATCAGCAAGCTGTGGATCGGTCTGGGCGTCGCAGTTCTGGCTGGCATCATTATCTTTGGCGGTATTCCGCAAATCGCGCGCGTGGCCGAATTTGTGGTGCCTTTCATGGCGGGCGCTTATTTGCTGGCCGCGATCTGGGTGCTGACCACGAATTTCAGCGAAGTGCCCGGCATTCTGGGCCATATCGTGAAAAACGCCTTCGGGATCGAGCAGGCCGCATGGGGCACTGCTGGCGGTATCATGGCGGCGGCGCTGAACGGTATCCGGCGCGGGCTGTTCTCGAACGAGGCGGGCATGGGGTCGGCCCCCAATATCGCCGCTGTCGCCACGCCGAACCCGCATCATCCCTCCAGTCAGGGCTTTGTGCAGGCGCTTGGGGTCTTTATCGACACGATTCTGGTCTGCACCGCGACCGCCGTGATGATCCTGCTGTCAGGCGCGATCCCGTCGGAAACCCTGACCGGAGTGGCGCTGACGCAGACGGCTCTGGGCGAACATTTCGGCAGCTTTGGGCATACGTTTGTGGCCGTGGCGATCTTCTTTTTCGCCTTTACCTCGATCATCGGGAATTATGCCTATGCTGAAAACTCGGTGATTTTTCTGGGGCATGGCAATCCGGCGACTGTTACGGCGCTGCGCGTGGGGGTGATGGCCATGGTGGTCTGGGGCGCGGTTCAGGCCGTGGGGACGGTGTTCGATTTCGCCGATGCCTCGATGGGGGTGATGGCGACGATCAACCTGATCGCCGTGGTGCTGCTGTCGGGCACCGTCGCCGCCGTCACGCGCGATTATCTGCGCCAGCGGGCCGACGGGCGCGAGCCGGAATTCCGCGTCAGCGATCATCCGGGGATCGCCCCCGGCGTGGATCGCGGCATCTGGGGCTGACCGGGGCCGCTGCGCCTTGATGCGGAACGAAATTGCGGGCGCGGCGGTCTTTTCGCCGCGCCCGCTGCATGATAACGCATCCTCCGACCGGAAAGGATGCTGACATGACCGACCTTGCCCCTCTGCGCCAGACCTGGCTGACCCGTATTGCCGACGCCACCGACCCTGCCGCGATCGAGGATGTGCGCGTCGCCGCCTTGGGCAAAAAGGGCGAAATCAGCCTGATGATGCGCGAACTGGGCAAGATGACGCCCGAGGACCGCGCCACCGCCGGGGTTGCCCTGAACCAGTTGCGCGACGAGGTGGACGCCGCCCTGCGTGCCCGCAAGACCGCGCTGGAGGATGCGGCGCTGGACGCTCGTCTGGCGGGCGAGTGGCTGGACGTGACCCTGCCGGGCCGCCCGCGCCCGGCTGGCACCATCCACCCCGTGTCGCAGGTCATGGACGAAGTGACGACGATCTTTGCCGATATGGGTTTTGCCGTGGCCGAGGGGCCGCAGGTCGAATCCGACTGGTATAACTTTGACGCGCTGAACATCGCCCCGGAACACCCGGCGCGGCAGGAACATGATACCTTTTTCATGGCGCGGGCCGAGGGCGATACCCGCCCGCCGCATGTGCTGCGCACCCACACCAGCCCGGTGCAGATCCGCGCCATGCAGGAACAGGGCGCGCCGATCCGCGTGATCGCGCCGGGCCGCGTCTATCGCATGGACATGGACCAGACCCACACCCCGATGTTCCATCAGGTCGAGGGGCTGGCCATCGGTCGCGACATTTCCATGGCCAACCTGAAATGGACGCTGGAGGAATTCTGCCGCGCCTTTTTCGAGGTCGATCAGGTCGAACTCCGCTTCCGCGCCAGCCATTTCCCCTTTACCGAGCCGTCAGCCGAGGTGGACATCCGCTGTAGCTGGGAAGGCGGCAAGCTGACCATCGGCGAGGGGGATTCGTGGCTGGAAATCCTCGGCTCCGGCATGGTCCACCCCAAAGTGCTGGAGGCGGCGGGCGTGGACCCGACCGAATGGCAGGGCTTCGCCTTTGGCATGGGCATCGACCGCATCGCGATGCTGAAATACGGCATCCCTGATCTGCGCGCGTTCTTTGAAAGCGATCTGCGCTGGCTGCGGCATTATGGGTTCGCGGCGGGCGATGTGCCGAGTGTGGCCGGGGGGCTGTCGCGGTGATCTGTAGGGGGTGCGTGTGAACACGCACCCTACGGCGCGTAGGGTGTGTGCTTGCACGCACCAATGACATTGCTCTGTGTCTCCCGGCGAAAGGATGAATACGGCCAATCCTCTGGCTGGCTCACAAGGCCATGCTTGACCGGGTTCCACCAGCAATAGCGGATATGCGCAGTAAGATCGGCCTCGTCTCTGATATGGTGTTCCCAAAAGCGTCGCTGCCATAGCCCCCGCTCATTCCGCCTTATATGGCTGGCGCGGCGCGGCCCAATCGGCAAACTGCGTGAGAAGCGCGACTTGATAAGCCGCCAGCGCACGGAGTAATCTGTATCGTCGTCAGGCAGTTGCCAGATACAATGCATATGGTCGGGTAACACAACCCATGCAATGATCCCGAAAGGCCGCTCTGCCCGCGTCATCTGCACTGCCTGTCGGAGCGGTGCATTTTCATCGACCAATATGCGGGAACTGCGCTGCGCCAGAGCAACGGTGAAGAAAATTGGGACGCCAGGCCGACGAGGACGGATATAACGCGACATGCCTGACATATAGCCGCATCACGTTAATAAAGCGTTTCGGCTCCCCTCTGGACGCTTTCATTATCCGGGGCTAATCACGGGGCAACCAAAAGGAGCCGTAAATGAAATTCACCCTCTCCTGGCTCAAAGAGCATCTCGACACCACCGCCACCGTCTCGGAAATCGCCGAGGCGCTGACCGATCTTGGCCTTGAGGTCGAGGACATCATCGACCCGGCGGCCAGGCTGGCGGGCTTTACCATCGCGCGGATCGCTCATGCGGAACAGCACCCGGATGCTGACCGGCTGCGGGTGCTGCGTGTGGAAACGGATGAGGGCGAAAAGCAGATCGTTTGCGGTGCGCCGAATGCGCGGGCAGGGCTGGTTGGTGTGCTGGCCAAGCCGGGCGATTATGTTCCCGGCATCGACACCACCCTGTCGGTCGGTAAAATCCGCGGCGTGGAAAGCCACGGCATGATGGCCAGCGAACGCGAGCTGGAACTGTCTGACGAACATGACGGCATCATCGAGTTGCCCTCGGGCGCGGTCGGGCAGCGGTTTACCGATTGGCTGGCGGAACATGCGCCCGAAAAGATCGACCCGATGATCCATATCAAGATCACGCCGAACCGCCCCGACGCGCTTGGCGTGCGGGGGATCGCGCGTGATCTGGCGGCGCGGGGGCTTGGGGTGCTGAAACCTTTGGCCGATGTATCGGTCGAGGGGCGGTTTGACAGCCCGATTGGCGTCAGCATTGCGCCTGAAATTGCTGAAAAGGCGCCGTTTTTCGCGGGTCGTGTGGTGCGCGGCGTCAAGAATGGGTCGTCGCCTGACTGGTTGCAGCAGCGGCTGCGGGCCATTGGTTTGCGCCCCATTAGCACTCTGGTCGATATTACCAACCTGTTCACCTATGACCTGAACAGGCCGCTGCATGTCTTTGATGTTGGCCGCATTTCTGGCGGGCTTAAGCTGCGCGCCGCGAAGGCGGGCGAACAGGTGACGGCGCTGGACGATAAGACCTACAGCCTGCCGGAAGGTGCCGTGGTGATCTGCGACGATCACGGGCCGGACAGTATCGCGGGGGTGATGGGCGGCGCGCGCTCGGGCAGTCAGGGGGACACGACGGATGTCTTTATCGAGGCGGCCTATTTCGACCCGATCAGCATCGCCGCGACAGGGCGGGCGCTGAAGATCAACTCGGATGCGCGTTATCGCTTTGAACGCGGCATCGACCCGGCCTTTACGCTGGAGGGGCTGGATCGCGCGACGCAAATGGTGATCGACCTTTGCGGCGGCGAGCCGTCGCATGTTGTGACGGCGGGCGCGGTGCCCGACAAGACCCGCGCCTATCGGCTGGACCCCGCGCGCACGGCCAGCCTCGTCGGGCTGGATATTCCGGCAGATGTTCAACGCAAGACGCTGGAATCGCTTGGATTCACCATGGATGGCGATATGGCGCAGGTGCCAAGCTGGCGCCCCGACATTCTGGGAGAGGCCGATCTGGTCGAAGAGATCGCCCGGATCGCCAGCCTGACCAGATTGCAGGGCAAGCCGCTGCCGCGCCCGCGCCCGGGCGTGCCGCGCCCGGTGCTGACGCCCTTGCAAGTTCGCGAAAAGGCCGCGCGGCGGATGGCGGCAAGCCTTGGCTATAATGAATGCGTTACCTACAGCTTTATCAGCGCGGATCAGGCGACGTTGTTTGGCGGCGGGGCTGATGCGGTGCGGGTTGATAACCCGATTTCCTCGGAAATGACCCATCTGCGGCCGGATTTGCTGCCGGGCTTGCTGGCAGCGGCGGCGCGCAATCAGGCGCGCGGCTTTGCCGATCTGGCGCTGTTCGAGGTTGGCCCGGTCTTTTCGGGTGGTGAGCCGGGCGATCAGGCGCTGCAACTGGCTGGCCTGCTGGTCGGTGCGACGGCACCGCGCGATCCGTTCGGCTCTCGCCGCAAGGTTGATCTGTATGATGCCAAGGCCGATGTCGAGGCGCTGCTGTCGGCCATCGGCGCTCCGGCCAAGGCGCAGATCAACCGCAAGCTGGACGGCTGGTGGCATCCGGGCCGGGCGGGGAATATTGCTTTGGGTCCGAATGTTCTGGCGACATTCGGCGAGTTGCACCCGCGCGTGCTGAAGGCGATGGATGTCAAAGGTCCGGCAGTGGCCTTTACCCTGCATATCGCCGCTGTGCCTTTCCCGAAAACGCGCACTCCGGCACGGCCCGCGCTGGATAGCTCGGGCTTGCAAGCGGTCGAGCGGGACTTTGCCTTTGTCGTCGATGCGCAGGTCGAGGCGCTGACATTGGTTAATGCCGCAGCGGGGGCGGACAAGGCGCTGATCGAAAAAGTCAGCGTGTTCGACCAGTTCACCGGGCTGGACGGCGGTCAGAAATCCATTGCGATTACCGCCCGGCTGCAACCACGCGACAAGACCCTGACCGATGCCGAGATCGAGGCCGTCAGCGCCAAGATCATCGACAAGGTGACAAAGGCGACCGGCGGCAGTTTGCGGACATGAGAAAGGGGGCGCTCGCGCCCCCTCTTGGCCTGCGGCCAATTCACCCCCTGAGGATATTTAGGGACCAAAGATGCCGGCTTGGGTCAGGAGTTTGTCCAGCGCTGTGTTCAGGGGCGTGGGGTCGTTCAGTTCCAGCCGCACGGGCAGTGCCAGCACCTTGGGGCGGAAGCTGCGGGGCAGGCGCACGGCGTCTTTTTCTGTCGTCACCAGTTGCGCCCCCAGCAAGCGGGATTCAGTTTCCAGACGGGTCAGCAGGGCGGGGGTGAAGGGCTGGTGATCGTCCAGCGCCTCGGCTCGTGCGATGTCTGCGCCCAGAGTGCGCAGGGTGGCAAAGAATTTTTCCGGGTGGCCGATTCCGGCAAAGGCCAGCACTCTGTGCCCCTGCCAGTCGATGCCGGTCTGGAGTGGCGTCAGCCTGCCATGCAGCAGCGGGGGGGCTTTGGTCGGGGGGCTGAAGCCATCGCCGATTGCCAGCAGCAGATCGGCGCGGGCCAGCCCGGTTTGAACCGGTTCGCGCAGCGGGCCGGCGGGCAGGCACATGCCGTTGCCGAACCCTTTGGCGGCATCGACCACGATCAGTGACAGGTCATGGGCCAGCGATCCATCCTGAAAGCCATCATCCAGCACGATGGCCTGCGCGCCTGCCGCAACGGCGGCCTGTGTGGTCGCCAGCCGGTCCTTGCCGACCCAGACCGGCCCGAAGGCTGCGATCAGCAAGGGTTCGTCGCCGGTCAGGGCGGTATCGTGCGAACGTTCGTCCACGCGCAGGGGGGCGGTTGCCTGTCCGCCATAGCCGCGGGACACGACATGCGCCGCCACGCCGCGTGTCTGCAAAAGCTGCATCAGATGGATCACGGTCGGCGTTTTTCCGGTGCCGCCTGCGTTCAGATTGCCGACGCAGATCACCGGCACCTCCAGCCGGTTCCGCGCCCCCCGAGCCAATCGGCGCGATGTTCCTGCGGCGTAAAGCGCGCCCAAGGGTGACAGCAGGCGGGCCGCCCATGTTGGCGGGGAGCGATACCAAAAGCGGGGAGGGCGGGTCATGTGGGCGCTCTTTCGTGGATCAGGTCCAGCACGGGCTGCGCAATTTGCCGTGCAACCACTGCGCCGCCGGTGCTGACTGTCCATGCGTGGCCAGCCAGCCGCGCGGCCAGCTCGGGCTGGATCAGGTCGGCCACCGCATCGGCCAATCCGGCGGCATCGCGCACGCTGCGGCTGGCCCCGGCGCCGTCCAGCTGTCGCCACTCGGTTTCAAAGGCACCGATGGCCGGGCCGCGGATGATGGCCGATCCAAGTGCCGCAGGTTCAAAGGGATGGCGCGCCTCGCCATCGCGGCCAGACAGGGTGCCGCCCATGAAACTGACCTGAGCCAGCCGATACCACAGGCCGATTTCCTGCATATCCTCGGCCACGAGAACCTGAACCTCGCTTGTCGGGTCTTCTTCGTCGTTGCGCCGTGCGACGGCCAGACCGCTGGTTTCCAGCGCGTCCGCCAGCGATGCCGCGCGTTCGGCGCGATTGGGCACAAAGATCAGCAACGCCCGGTGCGATTGGCGCAGGGCGGCGCGGTGAGCCTCGATCACGGCCTGTTCTTCGGCCAGGGGGACAGATGCGGCCAGCCAGATCAGGCGCCCGCGCAACATGGTGGCCAGTGCCATGCGTTCCGCCTCGACACAGGGTAGGGGGTCGTGGATTTCGGCGACTGGCCCGGTCAGCCGCAGGCGGGCCTCGGCCACGCTCAGCAGCCGTGCGGCATCGCGCGAAGGTTGGTCGGCGACCATGACAAGGGTCAGCGATGACATCAAACGCCGCTGCATCCCGCCCGAGAGCGTCCACCCCGAGGTGTTGGCGTTGATCTGCGCCTCGATCAGGATCACGGGGATATTGGCGCGTGTCGCGGCGTCGATCAGCGCGGGGGGCAGGGCGTCACCGAACAACAGCACCGCAGAGGGCCGGGCGTTGGTGATGAACTGCGGCGCGGCCACCGGATCGTCGCTGAAATCCGGCACATTATCCTGCCCCGGCAAGATCAGCCGGATGTCCGGGGCCATCAGGCGCATCGCCTCGGTCACGCGGCGGATGGCCGGGCGTGTGCCAGTGCCGGGGCAGAGGACGATCAGCGGGCCGTCGCCCGAGGGCAAGTCGTATGGGTCCAGCCGGGCAGCGGGGCGGTTGCGCAGGTGCAGCCACAGCCCCAAGGCACCCAGCCCCGCCCGCGACATCAGATTCCCAGTTCTGCGGTCGGGCTGTTTTGCTGTGCCTCGTCCGTCAGGCGGTGCAGGTGGGCGATGAAATAGCGGGTCGAGGCGCTGTCAACGGTTCGCTGTGCCTCGGCCTTCCATGCGTCGAAGGCCAGTGCGTAGTTGGGATAGATCCCGACGACATGAATATCTTTCGTGTCCTGGAATTCGGTGCTTTGTGTATCGACCAGTTCGCCGCCGAACACGAGATGAAGTCTTTGGGTCATGGTTGGTCCTGTTTGGGTCGTGGGGCGACATTAGCGCGTTGATGTTTCGAACCCAAGGGGTCTGAATAGCGGCTTTGATTAAAATGCTGCGGGTAATTGCTTTGCCCCGAATCGTCCTTTGCGCTAGATCGGTGTTGCGACGGCAGAAAGCCAGTCAACGAAATCTGAACTCTGATGCGTGTGGTGGTATGGGGCACGCTGGGGGTGAAGGGTTCCGGCTGACACTGGGGCGGTCGGAACCCTTCGTTTTAATTTTGCGGCGTTATTGGGTGGCCGCTGGCTTGATGGTTGCTGCACACCGGGCTGGTTGTATCGGGGCAACGGGCAGGGTGGGCGTGCTGACTGCTTACACGATGTAGTGACGCGCGATTTTGGCGCGGGCAGGGGGGCATTTCGCCGGATGCGCGTCGAGTGGCTGGCGCGTTGATTGGCTCGATCAAGCTCGCTGGGGGGCTTGCGCAGCACGATTGCCGGGAACGGGCGCAACCGGGAACAGGCGATGGCGCGCAGATATTATCTGGCTTGGCCTGTGCAGCTTGGGCTGATCCCTGCACAACGCCTCCGTGCGGCATGATCCCCCGTGCAGCATGGTTCCGGCTGCCGATCAATCGTCGGTGCCGGACAGGTCCATGATAACCGCCCATTCGGCCTCGGTAACAGGCTGAACGGACAGGCGACTGTTGGTCACCAGAACCATATCGGACAGGCGGGGTTCTGTTTTGGCCTGATCCAGACTGACCGGCTGCGACAGCGGCTTTACCGCCCGCACGTCCACGCATTCCCATTTGGGATCGTCTGCGGTGGAATCCGGGTGGGCCTCGGCGCAGACCTCGACGATGCCGACCATCTCTTTGCCGATGTTCGAATGATAAAACAGGCCGCGATCCCCAACAGCCATGGCCCGCATATTGTTGCGCGCCTGATAATTGCGCACGCCGTCCCATTGTTCGCCAGCCGCACCGCGCGCGACCAGATCATCCCAACTGAACACATCGGGCTCGGATTTGAACAGCCAATAGTTCATCAGCCGATCACCTTTTTCCACTCGATCACCTCGGCGCTGGCGAACAGGCCCGCCGCTTTATAGGGATCATCGGCGGCCCATGCCGTGGCGGCGGCCAGATCGTCAGCCTCGATCACCAGCAGCGAGCCGCGCATCTCGCCGTCTTCGATCAGCGGGCCAGCCATGCGCAGCACGTCTGATCCGCGCAGAAAGGCCAGATGCGCGTCGCGCGTATCCAGGCGGGTTTGCAGCATATCGGGATTGTCGCGGCAGATGACGGCGAACAGGGGCATGGTCTATTCCTCTTTCAATGGGCGGCTGAGCAGCAGGTCGATACAGGTGGCGACAGAGATTTCGCCGGCGGAAAGGTGGGCAACGGCGGCGGCGATTGGCATATCGACGCCCAGCCGGGGGGCCAGTTCGGTGACGGCGCGCGCGGTGGCTGCGCCTTCAACCGTGGTCGCGGCATCCCAATCGGCACCCGAGCCAAGCGCGTGGCCAAAACGAAAGTTGCGCGACTGTTCCGATGTGCAGGTCAGGGCCAGATCCCCCAGCCCCGACAGCCCGGCCAGCGTTTCGGGCCGGGCGTTCAGCGCCGGGGCCAGCCGCATCATCTCGGCAAAGCCGCGCGTCAGGATCGCGGCGCGGGCTGAATCGCCAAGGCCCGCGCCAATGGCCGCCCCCGCTGCGATGGCGACGACGTTTTTCAGCGCCCCGCCCAGTTCGGCACCGGCAACATCGGTGGTGCGGTAAAGCCGCAGCGTGGGCGTGGCCAGATCGTGCTGCAACGCCTTGCCCGCAGCCGGATCGGCGCAGGCCAGCGTCAGCGCGGTGGGCAGGCCGCGTGCGATGTCGGCTGCAAAGCTTGGCCCCGTCAGAACCGCCGGAGTCGCCGCAGGGCAGGCATCGGCGATCAGCGCAGATGGCCCGGTCAGGCGCCGCAGGTCGATGCCCTTGGCGCAGCTGACCAGATTGCGCCCGTCCAGATCCTTGGCGTGATCCGCCAGAAAGCCGCCCAGAACCTGCGCGGGCAGGGCCAGCAGGATGGTGTCGGACAGCGCCTCGCTCAGCCGGTCGGTGATATGCACGTTGTCAGGGATGGTGACGCCCGGCAGATGCGGGTTGGTGCGCCCCCAATCGATCCGGCGGCCCCACAGCACAACCGGCCCGCGCGCGGCGAGCGCCACGGCAAGGGCTGTGCCAAAGGCACCTGCGCCAAGGATGGCGACGCTCATGCCTGTTTGCCCGGAATGATGTGGTGGCGGCGCAGGAACCAGCGCATCAGCGGATAGCCCATTGCGATCAGCGTGACGATGGAAAAGCCAGCCCAGCCGGTGTGCAGCCCCAGCAGCCAGAACTGTGTGCCGGTCCCCGCGAACATCGCCCCCGCCGCAGCAAGGGCCGCCAAGGTGACGCCCAGATCGGCGACGGCCAGCCGCAGCATCGTCTTGTGCCGCATGGATGGGTAGATGCCCAGATAGGCCACCGCCAGACAGGCGGCGTTCAGGATCAGGATTTTCGCTTCGGGCGGCAGGTGTTCCATCATGCGGCCTTTATAGGCGGCGGCGCGGCAATGTCACGCCTTGGCGCCACGCTTGCCCGCGCCCAGCATCGGGGCGGCGGTCTGATCCAGCGGCCAGCGGGGGCGCGCGGCAAGGGTCATGTCGTCGCGGCGGCCAGTGCGGAACGCCTCGATCCCGGCCCATGCGATCATCGCGGCATTGTCGGTGCACAACGCCAGTGGCGGCGCAACAAAGCGCGCGCCCGCCTTGGCTGCGACCTGTTCCAGCGCCGCGCGGATGCTGCGGTTCGCGGCCACCCCCCCGGCGACGGCCAGCACCGGGGCGGGGCTGGCTGCCAGTGCGCGGCGGGATTTTTCCGCCAGCACATCGGCGACGGCGGCCTGAAAGGCGGCGCAGAGATCGCGGCGGTCTTGTTCATACAACCCGCCCTGCGCCGCAGCCAGATCGTCGCGCAGGCGCAGCGCGGCGGTTTTCAGGCCGGAAAACGACAGATCGCAGCCCGGCCTGTCCAGCAGCGGGCGGGGCAGGGCAAATCGGGCCGGATCGCCCTGCGCGGCCTCGGCCTCGACAGCGGGGCCGCCGGGTTGCGGCAGGCCCAGCAGCTTGGCCAGTTTGTCGAATGCCTCGCCGGGGGCGTCGTCGATGGTGCCGCCAAGGCGGGTAAAGGCATCGGCCCCATCGACGCGCAGAAACTGGCAATGCCCGCCGGAAACGAGCAGCATCAGATAGGGGTAAGCCAGCCCCTCGGTCAGCCGCGGCGTCAGCGCATGGCCGGCAAGGTGGTTGACGCCGATCAGCGGCAGCCCGGTTCCGGCGGCGATCCCCTTGGCCAGCATGACGCCCGCCATCACCCCGCCGATCAGCCCCGGCCCGGCGGTCACGGCGATTCCGTCAAGGTCGCGCAGGTTCAGCCCCGCCTGTTTCAGCGCCGCGCTGACGCACAGATCCAGCCGCTCGGCATGGGCGCGGGCGGCGATTTCAGGCACGACGCCGCCGTAATCGGCGTGCAGCGCCGACTGCCCGATCACGACCGAGGCCAGAATCGCCCGGTCGCCCCGCACTACGGCGGCGGCACTGTCGTCGCAACTGCTTTCGATGCCAAGAAAGGTCAGGTCGGTCATGGGTGCTTGTGGCAAAGGGAAAGGCGATTTACCCCTTGGTCCGTAACACCCTTGCCGGGGGCTTGCCAATGCCGCTGCCGACTATCCTTTTGTCCCGGCCCAGGGCCGACAGTGACCGTTTCGCCGCCCGTCTGGCCGGTGATCCGGCGCTTGCGCCTTTGCCGGTGCTGATCGCCCCCCTGCTGCGGATCGAGCCGGTGCCCCATGATCCGGCGCTGCTGGCACAGGCCGATGCGCTGCTGTTTACCTCGGCCCACGCCGTGCCCTCGGCCGGGGCGGGGCGGGGGCGGCGCGCGTGGTGCGTGGGCGGGCATACGGCGGCGGCGGCGCGGGCGGCGGGCTTTGATGTGGTCGAGGGGCCGGGCGATGCGGCGGGGCTGGCACCGATGATCGCGCCGGTTGTCGCCGACCTGATTCACCCGCGCGGACGCCACATCGCTCGCGATCTGGGGGCGCGCGGCGTGGTGGTTTACGATCAGGTGCCGCAGGCGCCACCGCCGCAGGCGCTGGATCTGCTGGCAGGTCAGGCGCCGGTCATCCTGCCGCTGTTTTCGCCCCGCTCGGCCCGGTTGGCGGCGGATATGGCGGCGGGGGCGCGGGCACCTTTATGGATCGCCCCGATCAGCGAGGCGGCGCGGGCGGCGTGGCAGGGGCCAGCGGCGCGCTGCGAAACAGCGGCATCGCCGGATGCGAAAGGCATCCATGAGGCGATTCGTCGCCTGATCGCGCCGGAACAATCCTGACCGGCGCGGGTTGAGGCAAGGGCGCGCGCCCTCTAGACTGCCGCTCAACGTGCTACGCCGCCCTGTGCCGGGCGATTCTGACGGGGATTCAAGACGTGACCAATTCAGAGAATGACACCGGGGCCGGGAACACCAGGAAAACAGCCGCCATGCCCGGCAAGGTGATCGAATCGCGCCCGGTTGCCGCAGGCGATCCGGCCGGGGCCACGGCCAAGGGCGGCGATATTACGCCCGCCGACAGCAACCTTTTGGGGCAACCGCAAGGCCAGCCCCGCCCGGCTGCCGCGAAAAAGCCGGGCGCGGATCAAAAGGACCAGACCGGGGACAAGCCGCTGCGTCTGACTCAGCCAGCGGCGGCTGGAGGGGCGGCCAAACCGGGCAAGGCCGACCCCGAGGTTGCGCAATCCGGTATTCCCAAAACCAGCCGGCCCGAAGTTGCCAAGGCTGAACCCGCCAAAGCCGAAAGCACCAAGCCAGAGCCTGCCAAGCCAGAACCAGCCAAACCCGCCCCCGCGCCGGTTCCGGTGACAGTTCAGCGGCGCGGCGGCTTTTGGCCGCTGGCCTTTGGCGGCGCGGTCGCGGCGGGGCTGGGTGCCGCCGCCACGATCTGGGCCTTGCCGCATCTGCCGCCCGGCTGGCTGCCGGAACAGCCGGTCGAAGTCGTCGAACAGGGCAGCGGCATCACGCTGGACGATGTGCGCGGCGAAATCTCGACCGCGCTGGAAACGCTGACGCCGCCTGATGCGCCCGATCTGTCGGCGCTGGAAACGCGGCTGGACGAAATCGAAGGCAATGTCGCGCAGACCGGCGAACAGGCCCGGCAGGCAGGCGAAACCGCCGCGCAAGAGGCAATCGCCGCGCTGACTCTGCCCGATGAGGGGGCTTCGCCGCAGGCCGTGGCCGCGCTGGCGCAGCAGGTGCAACAGCAGGCCGCGCAGATCGCGGAACTGGCGGCGCGCCCGGCCCTTGACCCGGCGCTGGCGGAACGGATGCAGGCATTGGTCGCGCAGGGTGAAACGCTGGAGGCACAGCTTGCCGCCGCAGCGGCGGATGCCGAATCCCGCATCGCCGACGCCCAGTCCGAGGCCGAGCGTCTGCAACAGGCCGCCGCTGAATCCACCCGCCGGGCCGAGGCGCTGGCTGCCATCGCATCGCTGCAAACCGCGCTGGATCAGGGCGTGTCCACCGATGCCGCCGCCGAACAGTTGCGCAGCGCCGGGGTCGAACCGCCCGCCGCCGTGACCGCAGGCGCGCCGACGCTGGCCGCATTGCAGGCCGACTATCCCGCCGCTGCCCGCGCCGCTCTGCGTGCCGCGCTGCGCGAGGATGCCAGCGACGGTGGGGCCTTGGGGGCAGTCGGGAACTTTCTGCGTGTCCAGACGGGTGCCCGGTCTGTCACCCCGCGCGACGGCGACGACCCGGATGCGGTTCTGTCGCGCGCCGGTGCCGCCGTTGATGCGGGCAACATCGGGGCGGCGCTGTCCGAAATCGGCACGCTGCCCGAAACCGCGCGTAACGTGGCGCCGATGGCCGAATGGCTGGCGGGCGCGCAGGCGTGGCAGGCGGCGCATGACGCGCTGTCCGAACTTTCCGGTCAATCCAATTAACGAGGAACATGATGCTTCTGTCCCTGCTGAAAATCCTGTTCTTCTTTGGTGTGGTGCTGGCGGTCGCGCTGGGTGCCATGCATCTGTCGGAAAGCGGTCAGCCGCTGCGGCTGGAATTTGCGGGCACTGAACTGACGCTTGGCCCGCTGCAACTGGTGGTGGCGGTCGCGCTGCTGATGGTTGCGGGCTGGGTTGTGCTGCGCGCGCTTGGGCTGGTCATCGCGTTCCTGCGCTTTCTTGCCGGGGATGAAACCGCGATCAACCGCTATTTCGCCCGCTCGCGCGAGCGTAAGGGTTATGAGGCCCTGGGCGAGGGGATGCTGGCCGTCGCCTCGGGCGAGGGGCGTCTGGCGATGGACAAGGCGGCCAAGGCGGAAAAATATCTGGATCGCCCGCATATCACCAACCTTCTGGCCGCGCAGGCCGCCGAGGTTGCCGGCGATTCCGACCGCGCGGGCCAGATCTATCGCAAGCTGCTGGATGACGAACGCACCCGCTTTGTCGGGGTGCGGGGGCTGATGCGGCAAACGCTGGCCGATGGCGACACCAAAACCGCGCTGCTGCTGGCGCAAAAGGCCTATGCGCTGAAGCCGCGCCATACGGAAATTCAGGATACGCTGCTGCAATTGCAGACGCAGGAAGGCGATTGGCACGGTGCCCGCGCGGTGCTTAAGGACAAGCGCAAGCGGGGCGATCTGCCCAAGGATGTGCATATCCGCCGCGACGCTGTTCTGGCCCTGCAAGAAGCGTCCGAGGTTCTGGCCCACGGCAGTTCCATCAGCGCGCGCGAGGCGGCGATTTCTGCCAACCGCGCCAGCCCCGATCTGATCCCGGCGGCTGTGCTGGCGGCGCGCAGCTATATCGCGCAGAAAGATTTCCGTAACGCCGCGCGGGTTCTGGAAAAAACCTGGTCGGTGCGGCCGCATCCCGATGTTGCCGCCGCTTATGCCGAGATCGCCCCGGATGAAACGCCGGATGCACGGCTTGCGCGGTTCCAGACGCTGATCCGCAAGAACGCCGATCACGAAGAATCGCGTCTGCTCAGCGCCGAACTGCTGCTGGCAACCGAGGATTTCCCCGGTGCCCGCCGCGCGCTTGGCGATCTGGCCGAGGTGCATCCGACGGTGCGCACCTTGTCGATCATGGCCGCCGTCGAACGTGGCGAGGGCGCAGACGAGGCCGTGGTGCGCGGCTGGCTGGCCCGTGCGCTGACCGCCAGCCGTGGCCCGCAATGGTGCTGTGACAAGTGTCAGAATGTCATGCAGAACTGGTCTCCGGTCTGCGATAGCTGCGGCGGGTTTGATACGCTCAGCTGGCGTGAGCCGGACGAAAAGCACAACGGCGCGGCCCCCGCCGGTGCCGAAATGCTGCCGCTGCTGATCGGTCCGGGTGCCGCCAAGCCGCCTGCGCCCAAACCGCAGGACATCACCCCCGAACCCGAACCTGCCCCCACGCCTGCGCCGCAGATGGCACAGCCCTCGGCCGGCGTCGAAACCGTGACCGAGCCAGAGCCGGTTCCGGTTCCCAAGCCCGAGGTCAAGGCCAGCAAGGCCGAATCCGAGGTGGCGAATGTCGCGCCCGGCATGGTCCCGCGCGAGGATGATTACGTCCGCGTGGCCCCTTCGGCGACGGTAACGACACCTGCGCCCGCGCCAATTCGGCAGCCGGTTGAAACAGTTGCGGCCCCGGCGGTCCAGCCACCCGTCACCGAGCCCGCGCCCAAGCGGCCCGATCCGGTGCAGACCGTTGAACCCGTGCCAGAACCGCCCGCGCCCGAACCTCAGCCGATCCGCACGGCGGAGTTCGACATCCCCGAACATGAATATCAGGCGATGAACCGTGCCGGCAAAGGTGCCGCAGGCGCAACGGATGCCGCAGCGGACAGGCGCAGAGGCTGATCCATCGTTAAAACGTCAGAAGGGGCGGAAAAATGCGCCGCCCCCTCTTTTCCCCGGTGTCGGAACCTGCTATCCGCGCCGCCACCAGTGCCGGTGTAGCTCAGCTGGTAGAGCACGTCATTCGTAATGATGGGGTCGGGGGTTCGAGTCCCTTCACCGGCACCACTTCGCCCCTGCCGGGCGGGTTTCCCGAAAAATTTGCCTCCTTTGTCGGGCGACAGGCTCGCCTCCGCTGTAATGGCTGGCTGGAAACCTCATCTTAACCTGTGACTGTTACATCGGGCCGGAACAGCAGAACGCCGGTAAGCCTGATGACCCGATCCTCGATCCACTTTATCGCCCGCGCGGGCCATGCCTTTGTGCGGCAGGTGCTGCTGGGGCTGATGCTGGTGCTATGCTGGGCCGATGGTTCACAGGCGCGGTTGCGGCTGGATGACCCGGACGCGGGCGCGTCGGTCTGTGAACATGCTGCCATGCAGGCCGCCGCAGAAAGCGGGGTGCCAGCCGACATTCTGGCCGGGCTGACGCTGACCGAAACCGGACGCCGCCGCAACGGCGTTGTGCGCCCCTGGGCGTGGAGCGCGAATGCCGATGGTTCGGGGTCGTGGTTCGATGATCCGGCCAGCGCGCTGGCCTATGTCGAGGACCGCATCGCCATGGGCCGCCCCAGCGTTGATGTTGGCTGTTTTCAGTTGAATTATCGCTGGCATGGCGAGAATTTTCCTTCGGTTGCCGCGATGTTGGACCCGATGACGAACGCGCGCTATGCGGCGCGCTTTGTGCGGCAGCTTTATCAGGAAACCGGCGACTGGCGGGCGGCGGCGGGGGCATTTCATTCCCGCACGCCGGTTCATGCCAACCGCTATCTGAAACGGTTCGACGAATTGCGCGCCATGTATCAGTCGCGCGGGTTTCAGGGCATGACCGGATCGCCCGAAACCTATAACCAGTTTGCCGAAGCCGCGCCGATGCCGGTGGAAAAGGTGCGGCGCGCGCGGGAACAGCTGACCTTGTTGGGCGCGCCCATCGGCACTCCGGTAACGGGACGGGCGGGGTCGCTGGCCGTGATCGGCGATTCTCGCGGGGCCTTGCTGGTTGCAGGTGGCGGCGGGCCGATGTTCGGTCACAGCGGCATGGTGATCGAGGCCGATTTGCCCTGATCTGCTGGCACATGGCGGCCCAGTGCCTATAGTGCATGCAGGCGAAAAGAGGCGGCACATGACACCCAATGCGCGGATTGCGGCGGCGATAACGGTTCTGGATACGATTCTGGCCGGTCAGCCCGCCGAACAGGCGCTGCTGCGCTGGTCTCGGGGGGCGCGCTATGCTGGCTCGGGCGACCGTGCGGCGGTGCGCGATCTGGTCTTTGACAGCCTGCGCCGGCGGCGGTCGCGTGCGGCCTTGGGTGGGGCGGAAACCGGGCGCGGGCTGATGCTGGGCATGTTGCGCGAAACCGGCACCGATCCGGCGACTGTGTTCACGGGGCAGGGGCACAACCCGCAGCCCGTGACGCCGCAGGAAGGCGGCACCCCGCCGCAAGGGGCCGAGGCCAGCGACCTGCCCGACTGGATTTTGCCGCAATGGGCCGGCAGTCTGGGGGATGATGCGCAGGCGATTGCGCTGGCCCTGCGTGACCGGGCGCCGGTCTGGCTGCGTGTCAATTCGCTGAAGGCGACCCCGGCGCAGGCGCTTGCACAACTGGCCAGGGACGGCATCAGCGCCGAGGCTTCTGGCGATCTGCCCACCGCCTTGCGCGTCACAACGGGCGAGCGGCGCATTTCGGCATCCGCCGCCTATCAACAGGGTCTGGTCGAGCTTCAGGACCTGTCGCCGCAACTGGCTTGCGCGGCCGTGCCGCTGTGTGATGGCGATCGGGTGCTGGATTATTGCGCGGGTGGCGGCGGCAAGGCTCTGGCGCTGGCCGCGCGCGCAGATGTCAGGGTGACGGCTCATGACGCCGAGCCTTCGCGGATGCGCGATCTGCCGGTGCGCGCGGCCCGTGCGGGGGCCAGCATTGCCGTGACCACGCGCCCGACGGGCTTGTTTGATCTGGTGGTTGCGGACGTGCCTTGTTCGGGGTCGGGCACATGGCGGCGCACGCCCGATCAGAAATGGCGGCTGACTGCGCAAGACCTGACGCAGCTTACCCGGCTGCAAGCTCAGATCATGGCCGAGGCCGCGCAGCATGTGCGGCCCGGCGGTCATCTGGCCTATATGACCTGTTCACTGTTACAGGCGGAAAATCAGGCGCAGGTTTCCGCTTTTCTGGCCCGGAATGCTGATTTTTCCCAAGTCGGATCATGCGATTATACGCCGTTGACCGCCAGCGACGGGTTTTTCCTGGCGATTTTGTCACGGACAGCGCCGTGACAGGCTCGGGTTTCTCGCAGCGCGTTAACCGGGAATTAACCCGCGCCCATGCAGTCTGGCTGCGATTGATTCGAGAAGGGGCTTCATTCGTGGCTCATTGGGATGAAAAGGTCGGGCTGCCGCGCGACGCGATTGCTTTTTTGCCGCTGCTGATGGCCCCGATGGCCATTGGTGCGCTGGCTCTGCTGGCCTTGCCCGGCCATGCGGGCGGCGTGGCAGCGGTGGTGGCTTCGACCATTGCGGTGGCATGGTATGTGCTGGGCGGGGCGGTGTCGGTCGGGCATCTGGCGCGCGGCATCGTTGCACGGCGCAGCCTGTTGCGCATCCGTGCCGAGGTTCTGGCCAGCCCCGAACCCGTCTGGATTTGCGACCCGTCGGGCGTGGTTCAGTTGCAGAATGACGCGGCGACGGTGGCTTATGGCGATCTGACCGGGCAACGTATCCGGGCTTTGGTTGCGGGAACGCGGGCCGATGCCGATGGGGCGGTGGCGGATATGATCTTGCGTGCGGGGCGCATCGGCAGTTCAGACATGATGCTGGCTGATGACAAAACCCTGTCCGTCACCATGGGGCGCGACGCGCCGTTGCAGATCTGGACGATAGGCGGGGCAAAGGCCGAGCTTGCGCCCCACGCGCCGGATCGCGCCTACCCTGGGGCCGAGCCGTATTTCGACAGCCTGCCCGTCGCGCTGCTGAAACTGGATCGCGAAGGCCGCGTCAGCCGCGCAAATCAGGCGGCCTGCCGGCTGGTGCCGGGGTTGGATCAGCACCCCCTGCTGGGCAGCCTGATGGACGGACCGGGGCGCTCGGTAGGCGATTGGGTGGCCGATGTCTGCGAGGGGCGCACCAGCGGCAAGGCAGAAATGCTGCGGCTTCGTGAAGGGCTCGAGCGGTATTTTCAGGTCTCGCTGGCCCCCGATGCCAGCGATCCTTCGGCTGTGCTGGCGGTTCTGCATGACGCGAGTGCCCTGAAAACGCTTGAAGCGCAGTTTGTGCAAAGCCAGAAGATGCAGGCAATCGGTCAGTTGGCGGGCGGCGTTGCGCATGATTTCAACAACTTGCTGACCGCCATCACCGGGCATTGCGATCTGCTGATGCTGCGGCACGACAAGGCCGATCCCGACTATGCGGATCTGGACCAGATCAGCCAGAACGCCAACCGTGCCGCTGCGCTGGTCAGCCAGTTGCTGGCGTTTTCGCGCAAGCAGACGCTGAAGCCGCAGATCATCGACCTGCGCGATACGCTGGCCGATCTGCGCCATCTGCTGAACCGCCTTGTCGGAGAGCGTATCGCACTCAGCATCCATCACGCGCCGGATTTGCGCGCGATCCGGGCGGACAAGCGGCAATTGGAACAGGTCATCATGAATTTGGTCGTGAATGCCCGCGATGCGATGAAGGATGGCGGTGATATTCAGGTGCGCACCCGCAACCTGCACTATCCCCAAGGCCATGTTATGGGTCGTGCCACGCTGCCGCCGGGGCGCTATGTCGAGGTGCAGGTTCAGGACGAAGGCACCGGCATCCCGCCCGAAATCGTGGAAAAAATCTTCGAGCCGTTCTTTACCACCAAGCGCACTGGCGAAGGGACCGGGCTGGGCCTGTCCACGGCCTATGGCATCGTCAAACAGACCGGCGGCTATATTTTCTGCGACAGCACGCCGGGCGAGGGGACTTGCTTTACCCTGCTGTTCCCTGCGCATGACCGCCGCGAAAGCCATGCCCCGGCAGAGGTGGCGCGTCCGCTGGCACCCACGCCTGAACCGACGCGCCCGGCCACCGTTCTGCTGGTCGAAGACGAAGCTGCCGTGCGCGCCTTTGCTGCGCGGGCGCTGCGGATGAAGGGCTACGAGGTGCTTGAAGCCGCCAGTGCCGAAGCCGCGCTGGAGCTTTTGGCGGATGACAGGCTGTCGGTGGATGTCTTTGTGACGGATGTCGTCATGCCCGGCATGGACGGGCCGACATGGGTGCGCACCGCGCTGGTTGACCGCCCGCAGACCCGCGTGGTTTTCATGTCCGGCTATACCGAGGATATTTTCGGCGAGGGTCACGCCCCCGTGCCCAACTCAGTCTTTCTTGCCAAGCCGTTCACGCTGGCGGAACTGACCGAAATCGTCGCGCGGCACCTTGGCGGACAGGCTCCGGTGCTGCACTGACGGGTCACAGACTGTCGTAGAGCCTCAGATCGTCGGCCATGGCAGCGCGCAGGGCGTCTTCTTCGGTGGGGGTCAGTTCGACCTCGACCGAAGGCGGCACGTTGACGCGCGGCAGTTCGATCACGCAATCCAGCATGTCTTCAAGATAGGCGATGAAGGCCGGCATATCCTCATAGCGGAAAATCCGGTCGGCCCGCGCCGCGCCATCTGTCAGAAAGGCGGACTGCGTTCCGGTCATCTGCCGAACCGCGCTGTCTGGATCGGCATATGCGCGGGCAAACGCCGCAAAGCTGACGCCCTGCATGGCGTGGGACGGGTCTTCCAGATCGTCGCGCAACCGGAACCGATACCAGCTCCGCAGCCAGTCCACCGGCTCGCGCATCAAGGCAACCGTGGTGAACGGCCCGCCCGCGGCATCGCTCAGCCAAGGCCCGACATGAGAGCGCCAGCGGCCAAGGTCGGTGTGTTTCAGTTGCGGCGGACGCATCATCGCGGCGCAGGCCAGCGGTTCCAGCGCGGCCTCGACTGCCGATGACCCCGCCTTGGGCGTGGCCAGAAATGCCAGCCGCGGATTCCAGAATATAAGCATGATGCCCCGTCTGAGTTCGGGACGTGTGAATAAAGGCAGGGCCGGGCGCTGTAAACCGTTTGTTAAGTGCTTTCACGGCATCATCAGGGCGGCGAATCATCGCAGCCCGGTAAAATGCTTGCAAAGGTTGCGGGAATCGCGCAGGAAGATGAGAACAAGTGAAGAACATCGCTTGGGTCGGGCAGATTGCCCCCGACGGGGGGCTGTGAAATAACAGGCAGGACAGAATGGCTACGGCAGGTCTCTTTGACATGAACGACAAGCGGTCGGCAGACAAACAAAAGGCGCTGGACAGCGCACTGGCTCAGATCGAACGGCAGTTCGGCAAGGGGTCGATCATGCGGCTGGGGGTCGATAACCCCGTGGCCGAGATCGAGGCGACCTCGACCGGATCGCTGGGGCTGGACATTGCGCTGGGGATCGGCGGTTTGCCCAAGGGGCGGATCATCGAGATTTATGGCCCTGAAAGCAGCGGCAAAACCACGCTGACGCTGCATTGCGTGGCCGAGGAACAGAAAAAAGGCGGCGTCTGCGCCTTTGTTGACGCCGAGCACGCGCTTGATCCGCAATACGCGAAAAAGCTGGGCGTCAATCTGGACGATCTGCTGATTTCGCAGCCGGACACCGGCGAGCAGGCGCTGGAAATCGTTGATACGCTGGTTCGGTCGGGCGCAGTCAGCATGGTGGTTGTCGATTCTGTCGCCGCGCTGACCCCGAAATCCGAGATCGAGGGCGATATGGGTGATGCGCAGGTTGGCGCACAGGCCCGTCTGATGAGCCAGGCGATGCGCAAGCTGACGGCCAGCATCGGCCGCAGCAACTGCATGGTGATCTTCATTAACCAGATCCGCATGAAGATCGGCGTCATGTTCGGCAACCCGGAAACAACCTCGGGCGGGAACGCGCTGAAATTCTATGCCTCGGTGCGCATGGACATCCGCCGCACCGGCTCGATCAAGGACCGCGACGAGGTGATCGGCAATACCACCCGCGTCAAAGTGGTGAAAAACAAGGTCGCGCCGCCCTTCCGGCAGGTCGAATTCGACATCATGTATGGCGAAGGCATCAGCAAGGTGGGCGAACTGGTCGATCTGGGCGTCAAGGCGGGCGTGGTTGAAAAATCCGGTGCGTGGTATTCCTATGGCGACGAACGCATCGGGCAAGGCCGTGAAAACGCCAAGCAATTTCTGCGCGACCGCCCCGAGGTTGCCTATGCCATCGAAGACAAGATCCGTGCCAGCCACGGTCTCGATTTCGGTGTCGCCCCGGAAGAGGGCGATGATCTGACCGAAGATTGACGGTTGCTGCCGGCGCCGGGGTGATCTGGCGCCGGTCATCTCTTGTTATCCAGAAATGCGTCGTTCGCTGGACAGGCGCGTCTGGCAGTTATAGATCATCGGCCTGATATGCCCATCCGACCCAAAGGCCCCACATGCCCAGCCTGAACGACATCCGCTCGACCTTTCTTGGTTATTTCGACAAAAACGGCCACCGCGTCGTGGATTCCAGCCCTCTGGTGCCGCGGAATGACCCGACGCTGATGTTTGCCAACTCGGGCATGGTGCAGTTCAAGAACCTGTTCACCGGGGTTGAAACGCGCGATTACAAACGGGCCACCACGGCGCAAAAATGTGTGCGCGCGGGCGGCAAGCATAACGATCTGGACAATGTGGGCTATACCGCGCGGCATCACACCTTTTTCGAAATGCTGGGCAATTTCAGCTTTGGCGATTATTTCAAGACCGACGCGATCCCCTTTGCGTGGGAACTGCTGACGCGCGAATTCGGCATCCCCAAGGATCGGCTGCTCGTCACGGTTTACCATACTGACGACGAGGCGGCGGCGATCTGGAAGAAAGTGGCGGGTCTGTCTGACGACAGGATCATCCGCATCCCGACCAGCGACAACTTCTGGATGATGGGGCCGACCGGTCCCTGCGGCCCCTGCACGGAAATCTTCTACGATCACGGCGATCACATCTGGGGCGGCCCCCCCGGCAGCGCGGATGAAGACGGCGACCGTTTCATCGAAATCTGGAACCTCGTCTTCATGCAGTTCGAGCAGTTCGAGGATGGCAGCCGCAAGGATTTGCCTAATCCCTCGATCGACACCGGCATGGGCCTGGAACGCATCGGTGCCCTGTTGCAGGGCAAGCATGACAACTATGACACCGACCTGATGCGCAGCCTGATCGAAGCGTCGGCCCATGCCACCAGCAGCGACCCGGACGGGCCGGGCAAGGTGCATCATCGGGTGATCGCCGACCACCTGCGCTCTACATCGTTCCTGATCGCCGATGGCGTCATGCCCTCGAACGAAGGGCGCGGTTATGTGCTGCGGCGGATCATGCGGCGGGCGATGCGGCACGCACATATGCTGGGCGCAACCGATCCGGTGATGCACCGTCTGGTGCCCGCGCTGGTGCGTCAGATGGGTGCGGCCTATCCCGAACTGCCGCGCGCACAGGCACTGATCGAGGAAACGCTGCGTTCCGAAGAAAGCCGTTTCCGCCAGACGCTGGATCGTGGCCTGCGCCTGCTGGATGACGAACTGTCGCGCCTGCCCGATGGGGCCGATTTGCCCGGCGCGGCGGCATTCAAGCTGTATGACACTTATGGTTTCCCGCTGGATCTGACGCAGGACGCGCTGCGTGAAAAAGGCCGCGGCGTTGATACAGCCGGTTTTGACAGTGCCATGGCCGAACAAAAGGCCAAGGCGCGGGCGGCTTGGGCCGGTTCCGGCGAAACCAAGGATGCCGCGATCTGGTTCGATCTGGCCGAACAGCATGGCACGACCGAATTTCTGGGCTACGACACCGAAGAAGCCGAGGGGCAGGTGCTGGCTCTGGTCCGCGACGGCGCCGCGATTGATGCCGCGTCCGAGGGGGAAGCGGTGCAGATCGTGGTAAACCAGTCGCCGTTTTATGCCGAAAGCGGCGGTCAGGTAGGCGATGCGGGCCTGATTAAAACCGAAACCGGCGCGGCTCGGGTGACGGATACCAAAAAGGTCGCGGGCGTTTTCGTGCATATCGCCGAGGTGACGATGGGCCGGATCGAACGCGGGCAGGGGGCGGTTTTGACCGTCGATCATGCGCGGCGCAGTGCGATCCGCGCCAACCACTCGGCCACGCACCTGCTGCACGAGGCGTTGCGCCGGTCCTTGGGTGCGCATGTTGCACAACGTGGATCGCTGAATGCGCCGGATCGGCTGCGGTTTGACTTCAGCCATAATCAAGCGGTCAGCGGCGACGAACTGGCGGCGGTCGAGGCTGAGATTAACGATTTCATCCGCCAGAACAGCCCGGTGGAAACGCGATTGATGACGCCGGACGATGCGCGGGCCATCGGCGCGCAGGCCCTGTTCGGCGAAAAATATGGCGACGAGGTGCGCGTGGTGTCGATGGGCAGCCTGACCGGCTCGGGCAAGGGGCAGGCTGGCGATACCTATTCGATCGAATTGTGCGGCGGCACTCATGTTCTGCGCACGGGTGACATCGGCGCTTGCGTCATTCTGGGCGACAGTGCTTCGTCTGCCGGGGTGCGCCGGATCGAGGCGTTGACGGGGCAGGCGGCGCTGGATCACCTGCGCGCATCTGATGCGCAACTAGCTGAAATTGGTGGTATTCTCAAGGCGCAGGCCGGCGATGTCGTTGCGCGGGTCCGTTCGCTGGCGGATGAGCGCAAGGCACTGGGCAACGAAGTTGCGCAACTGAAACGGCAACTGGCCATGGGCGGCGACGCGGGTGCCGAGGCCAAGGATATCGCAGGCATCAAATTCATCGGTCGCCGTGTCGAGGGCGTTTCCGGCAAGGAATTGGGCGCGCTGGTCGATGAGATGAAGGCGCAGCTTGGTTCGGGCGCGGTGCTGCTGCTGGCCGAAGCCGATGGCAAGGCGACCGTTGCAGCGGGTGTGACGCCCGATCTGACCGCGCGGGTGTCGGCGGTCGATCTGGTGCAGGCCGCGACGGCGGCGCTTGGCGGCAAGGGTGGCGGTGGCCGTCCCGACCGCGCTCAGGGCGGTGCGCCCAGTCTGGCAGCGGCGGATCAGGCGATTGCCGCAGTTGAAACCCTTATCGGAGGTGCTGCATGAGCGCGCTTTGGATTGCTCACGTCAAGGTTCTGGATGCTGATTCCTATGGCAAATATGCCAAGGCCGCTGGCCCGGTGATTGCCGCGCATGGCGGCGTGTTTCTGGCCCGTGGCGCCCGCTATGTCCGGCTTGAGGGGGCCGAGCGTGAACGCCACGTCGTCGCGCGCTTTCCCAGCGTCGAGGCGGCCGAAGCATGCTATCGCAGCCCCGAATATCAGGCGGCACTGGCCCATGCCATCGGCGCGTCAGAACGCGATCTTGTGATCGTCGAAGAAACGCCGCCTGCTGCGGAATAGGTGGAATGTTAACTCTTTCGTGCTAACCGTCACGAAAGGAACATGAAATGAGGCAAGGGCATGTGCCGCTGGGCCGCCTATATCGGTCAGCCGATCTTTCTGGAAGATGTCGTCAGCCTGCCGGGGCATTCGCTGATTCACCAAAGTCAGGGTGCCCGGCGCAGTCATACGGTGGTCAATGCTGATGGGTTTGGCTTGGCGTGGTATGGCGAACGCCCCGAGCCAGGCCTTTACCGCGATGTCCTGCCGGCGTGGAGCGATCCGAACCTGCGCAGTCTGACCGCGACGGTGAAATCGGGCCTGTTCATGGCGCATGTCCGCGCCTCGACCGGCACGGCGACCAGCCGCAATAATTGCCACCCCTTCGCCGTCGGACGGTGGAGCTTTATGCATAATGGCCAGTTCGGCGGCTATGATGGTTATCGGCGCCATGCCGATCTGCTGATTCCCGAAGAACTGTATCCGTTCCGCCGGGGGGCCACCGACAGCGAGGCGTTGTTTCTGATCGCTCTTGGACAGGGGCTGGCCGACGATCCGCATCGCGCCATGGAACGCGCCACCGCTGTGTTCGAGGATCTGGCCCACCGCAAGGGGGCTGCGCCCTATGTGCGGCTGACGGCGGCATTTTCCGACGGGCAGCGCCTGTATGCGCTGCGCTATGCCAGCGACGATCAGGCACCGACGCTGTTCTATCGCTGGTCTGCCAGCCGGGCAGGCCTTGCTGTCGTGTCAGAGCCGCTGGAAACAGACCAAGCCGACTGGTCCGAGGTGCCGCCGGGCAGCTTTTGCACCTTTGACGGTGACGGGGTTGCGATTGAACCGTTCAAGCCCGATTTCGCCCGCGTCGCCGCCTGAGGACGGTGCGCGGGTCACGCGGGTCAGGGTTTGCCCGGTTCACGCGGCGCGGGCGGCGTTGCGGGCTGATCGGCATCCGCCGTGCCGGGGCGATCGCTTAACCCTGATGCCTGCGGGTGGCTGCTGGGTTGTGGAGCCGCTGCATCGGGCAGAACCGGAACGGGCTGCGGCGCGGCTGGCGCGGTGGCGGCAACCGGGTATTCCGGCTGCGGCGGCGGTGCCGTCGGTGCGGGGACCGATGCCTGCGCCGGGGCCGCGCGACGGAACACCAGCAGGTTCAGGTAAACCGTCTGCCGCCCGGTCAACCCGCTGCGTTCCTCGGATGGCAGCGTTTCGGCGCGGACATATTCCCATCCATCAGCGGCCATCCGGTTGATTTCGGCCGACAGGGTATGGGCATAACGCTCGCCAGGGGTTTTCAGCCCTTTGATGCGGTCGCCGCGTTCCGGGGCGGGAATGACGGTGTAATCATAGCTTTTCATGCGAACCTCGACCCTGTTAAGCCAAAATCAGACCAAGAATGGCCAATCCACCATGGCGATCAAGCCCGACCGCGTTTGCTGTTTCGCAATCCGCGCGATGCTGCGGATCAACCGCCAAGCCCGATCCTGTCGCGCGGCGGCAAAGGCACCGGCTGCGTTACCATATTGCGCGGGCGGCGTTCGTAAAAGGCATTGCCCCCGGCGGTCAGCACATAGTGCATGTTGTCATAGGAAAAACGGTGGCCGTAGGTGTGGAAAAACATCGCGTTCCGCACCGCCGGGTGGCGTTCGCCGCGCATCACCGACACCGCTGCGGCGCGCACCTGCGGAACATGCGGCATCTTGCGGCTTAACACACCGGGCGCGAACTGGTTTTTCTGCCCCACCACCGCGCAGACACTGCGCGGATATTGGGCCGAGTTGACCCGGTTCATCACCACGGTTCCGACCGCGATCATACCCTCGCGGCTGGAACGGTTGGCCTCGAAATAGATCGCCCGCTCCATGCAGTCCAGTTCGCTGTGGCGACGCCCGAAAAGGCCGGAATCGCCGCAGCCGGACAGGGCGACAACCGCCGCCATCATCGCCATCAGTGGGGTGCGGCGCAGCACGCGCATCAATTACAGCCCCAGCTTTTTCGCGACCAGTTCGTTCACCGCCGCCGGGTTGGCCTTGCCGCCGGTGGCCTTCAGCACCTGACCCACGAACCAGCCGGCCAGTTTCGGGTTGGCCTTGGCCTTTTCGACCTGAGCGGGGTTTTCGGCGATGATCTGATCGACGGCGGCTTCGATGGCCCCCATGTCGGTGACTTGCTTCATGCCGCGCGCGGCGGCGATTTCGGCCGGATCGCCGCCTTCGGTCCACAGGATTTCGAACAGATCCTTGGCCATCTTGCCGGAAATCTGGCCCGAGCCGATCAGGTCGATCACGCCGCCCAGTTGTGCCGCCGATACCGGCGAGCTGGCCACTGTCAGCCCCTCTTTGTTCAGCCGCCCGAACAATTCGTTAATCACCCAGTTTGCCGCCTGCTTGCCATCACGGCCCGCGGCCACCGCCTCGAAGAAATCGGCGTTTTCAACCTCGGCGGTCAGCACGCCCGCGTCATATTCCGACAGCCCCATCGCCTGCACAAAGCGGGCTTTTTTCGCGTCGGGCAGTTCCGGCATGTCGGCGGCGATGCCATCGACCCAAGCCTGTTCGATTTCCAGCGGCAGCAGGTCGGGGCAGGGGAAATAGCGGTAATCATGCGCCTCTTCCTTGGAGCGCATCGACCGCGTTTCGCCCTTGTCGGGGTCGTAAAGGCGGGTTTCCTGCACCACGGAACCGCCGTCCTCGATGATGGCGATCTGGCGGCGCGCCTCGTATTCGATGGCGGCCTGAATAAAGCGCAGGCTGTTCATGTTCTTGATTTCGCAGCGGGTTCCCAGAACGGAATGATCGCCGGTTTCGATGAAGCGTTCATAATCGCCGGGTTTGCAGACCGACACGTTCACATCCGCGCGCAGGTTGCCGTTCTGCATATTGCCGTCGCATGTGCCCAGATAGCGCATGATCTGCCGCAGTTTGCTGACATAGGCCGCCGCTTCTTCCGGCCCGCGGATGTCGGGGCGGCTGACGATTTCCATCAGCGCGACGCCAGTGCGGTTGAAATCGACGAAGGACATGTTCGGGTCCATGTCGTGGATCGACTTGCCCGCGTCCTGTTCCAGATGGATACGCTCGATCCGCACGCGGCGGGCGATGCCGGGGGCCATGTCCACGATGACCTCGCCCTCGCCGACGATGGGGTGGTAAAGCTGGCTGATCTGATAGCCCTGCGGCAGGTCGGGGTAGAAATAGTTCTTGCGGTCGAAGGCCGAGGTCAGGTTGATCGCCGCCTTGATCCCCAGCCCGGTGCGCACCGCCTGTTCGACGCAGAATTCGTTGATGACCGGCAGCATTCCCGGCATGGCGGCGTCAACGAAGGCCACGTTGCTGTTCGGTTCGGCCCCGAATGTGGTCGAAGCGCCGGAAAACAGCTTGGCGTTGGATGCGACCTGGGCGTGAACTTCTAGCCCGATGACCAGCTCCCAATCGCTTTTGGCGCCTGCGATGACTTTGGGTTCCGGGGCGGTGAAGGACAGGTGGTCAAGCATGGCGGCCTCTTGTGCGTGTTGCGGTGGTTTTAGGGCAGGGGGCGCGGCCCGGCAAGGGTGCGCCTGCGGCGGAAAACCGCCGAAACGCCGGGGCGCGTGGTGGCGGGAAATCGCCGATGGGCGGCGGATCACGAATCCGGTAATTGTCTTTTAACGGTCCGGGCTTAGCAGTTCGCTGAACGAAACAACTCTGGTCCGATCATGCGTCCTTTCCTGTCCTGCATTGCTGCCCTTGCTGCTGTGGCCACCCTGTCTGCCTGTGACAGCGGCGGTGCGGGCGGGCAGATGAACCTGCGTGCAGAGCCGGCGACGCAGGCGGTGGCGGAAAAGGTTGACGTGTCGATGCGCTGGACCGGGCGCGCCGGTTCGGACGCATGGACGCAGGCCACGCTGGACGCATTGGATCAGCATGGCGTCACCATCATGTCGCGCGTTCCCAGTGACGTCAGCGCCTATTGCCCTGCCTATGCCGATCAGGGGCCTGAGGGACGGCGCGCCTTTTGGGCCGGGTTCATGTCGGCGGTGGCCAAGCATGAAAGCACCTATAACCCCGGTGCCAAGGGCGGCGGCGGTCGCTGGCTGGGGCTGATGCAGATCTCGCCCGCGACGTGGCGGCATTATGGCTGCGATGGCAAGATGCTGGACGGGGCCGATAATATGGTCTGCGCGGTCAAGATCATGACGGCGCAGGTCGGGCGCGATAATGCCGTGGTTGGCGGGTCGGGCGCGTGGCGCGGCGTGGCGCGTGACTGGGCACCGCTGCGCAATGCCAGCAAGCGCGCTGACATTGCGAACTGGACCAGCCAGCAAAGCTATTGCGCCAAGGGTTAAGGCTCAGCGCAGCGCGCGCAAGGCCTCGGTCAGGTTGATCGCGCCGTCATACAGCGCCCGACCGGAAATCGCCCCGGCGATCACCCCGGTATCGCGCAGCGCGGTCAGATCGGCCATGGTGGACACGCCGCCCGATGCGATCACCGGAATGTTGACGGCGCGGGCCAGCGATTCCGTGGCGGCGATGTTCGGTCCCTGCATCGCCCCGTCGCGGTCGATGTCGGTATAGATGATCGCCGCCACGCCCGCGTCCTGAAACCGGCGGGCCAGATCGGTGGCCAGCACGTTGGTTTCCTCGGCCCAGCCACGGGTGGCCACGCGACCCGCGCGGGCGTCGATCCCCACCGCGATCTTGCCGGGAAAGGCGGTGGCGGCCTCGTGCACCAGATCGGGGTTTTCCACCGCGACCGTGCCCAGAATCACGCGGGCGATGCCGCGCGACAGCCATTGTTCGATGGTGGCCATGTCGCGGATGCCGCCGCCCAGTTGCGCGGGGATCGCCACGGCGGTCAGAATCGATTCGACGGCGGCGGCGTTGACCGGATGCCCGGCAAAGGCACCGTTCAGATCGACCAGATGCAGCCATTCGGCCCCGGCCTCTTGAAAGCTCAGCGCCTGCGCGGCGGGGTCGGTGCCAAAGACGGTCGCCGCCTCCATGTCGCCACGCAGCAGCCGCACGCAATTGCCGTCTTTCAGGTCGATGGCGGGATAAAGGATCATGGTGGCCCCCTGAATTTTCGTCGTGCCCCCTGTGCCATGCCCGCGCGGAAAGGTGAAGGCCGCGACCTGACGTCAGACTTGCCCGAATCTGCCGCCCGCGCCGATGATCGCGGAACTTTGCTGTGGAGATTGCCGATGCGCCCCCTGATGTTCGCCGCCCTTCTGGGCCTGACCGCGACTGCCGCCGCCGCCGACCCGATCGAGGGGTTGTGGCAGACCCAGCCCGACGAAGGGCATTACGCCATGGTGCAGATCGCGCCCTGCGGCCCGGCGTTTTGCGGCACCATCACCCGCACCTTCAGCAGCGCGGGCGAAGTGCGGTCGGATTCCATCGGCAAGCAGATCGTGATCGGCATGGCCCCGCAGGGCAACGGCGAATATCGCGGCCGCGTGCTGCGCCCCGCCGATAACAAGGTTTACAGCGGCAAGGCTTCGGTCAGCGGCGCGCAGATGAAGCTGTCGGGCTGCGTCGCGGGCGGGCTGATCTGCAAATCGCAGACCTGGCGTCGCCTGCAATAAGCGGCTGACGGGCGGGGCGATGCAATTGCGCCACGCCCGCTGGCCGCAAGGTGCCGCGTGTGATCGGGGCACTTGCATTTCGCTGTGGTTGTGCGCAACTGATGCCGTTGCCCGCCCCCTGTAGGAGATTGGATCATGTCCCGTTTTGCCGTCGCTTCTGTCTGTCTGGCCGCTCTGCTGCCGCTGGCTGGCATTGCGCAGGCGCAAACGGTTGATCTGGACCTGGGTTTGGGTGCCAAGGTGGTGCCCGATTATCAGGGCGCCGATTCGCACAGCGTCGAACCGTGGCTGATCTGGCGCAGCAATCTTGGCGGCCAGAACAGGCAGGGCTTTTCCTATGGCCCGTCGTTCCGCATGGTCGGCGCGCGTGATGCCGGCGACAGCGATCATCTGGCCGGGCTTGAGGAAATCGACCGCGCCTATGAACTGGGCGCGCGGTTCAGCTATGGCATCGGGCAGGTCACGGGCTATGCCACGCTGCGTCGGGGTTTTGGCGGGCACGAAGGCGTGGTCGGCACCCTTGGCGCGCGCTATCGCACCGATGTCAGCGACCGGCTGACGGTCTGGACAGGGGTTTCGGTCGATTACGCCAACTCGTCTTACATGGATACCTATTTCGGCGTCAGTGCCGACGAATCGGCGGCCAGCGGGCTGTCGGCCTATGATCCCGGTGCCGGTTTCAAATCCGCCGCCGCCCGGATCGAGGCGCGCTATGCCATCAACGACACCACCGCCCTGCTGGGCGAGGTGGAATACGGTCGCCTGATCGGCGATGCCGCCGACAGCCCGGTTGTGCTGGACAAAAACCAGCCCTCGGTCCGCATCGGCGTGACCCGCCGCTTCAGCTTTGGTTTCTGACGGGAACTGACGCTGGGGGCGTGGCGCGGGCTGTCAGGCCGCCCGGCACTGTTTCAGGGGTTTACAGCCTGCGCCGTTCCGCGCAGCCAGCGTTGCCGCGCGGGCGGGATCGCGCCGATTTCCACGCCGGTAAAGACATGCAGCGTGTTCAACTGCCGGTCCACCACCGCATGATCGCTGACCCAGCCCCCCATCGCCAGATAGCTGCGCAGCAGCGGCGGCATCGCGGCCATGGCGCGGCGCGGGTCGGGGGTCATCAGCCGCAGCGCGCGGGCAAAGCGGAACACTTGCGGCGCCTTGACGCGCGGCAACCAGCGGCGCGGGGCCAGATGGCGGGCGCGCAGCATGGCAAAGGCGTCGGCATATTGGTCAGGCTCGGTGCCGACAAAGCTGGAACAGCCGAACAGCAGCCCGGCCCGCGCCGCGTCGATCTGCTGGCTTAGCGCGCGCCAGGCCAGCCGCAGAATATCGGGGTCGCGCCGGGATGGATCGACGCAAAAGCGCCCCATTTCCACCATCGGCGTGTCATAGGTGGCCAGCCGCCCCAGATCGTAATATTGCGCCGAATAGCTGCGCCCGATGTCCTCACCCTTTTCCAGCACCAGAAAGCGGCAGCAGGCGGCCAGTTCGCCGGTGCGGGTATCCTCGATCAGCAGGTGGCTGCATTCGGCGTCCAGCGCGTCGGCATCCAGCCCGTCGCCGTCATCGGGGGCCGTGCGTCCCAGAAAGCAGCGCCAGCGCAGGCGTTGCGCCTTGCGCAGATCTTGTGCCGTTTCGGCAAGCCGGGCGCGATAGCGGCCCTCGACGATGATCGCCATGACATGTTCCCTTTGTCATTACGGCATTGCTACCCATATCAGGTGACAGATTCACGAAATTTCAATGACGGACATGTGATGAGCCAGAAAATCAGCAAAACCGATGCCGAGTGGCGGCAGCAACTGACGCCCGAGGAATACCGCGTCACCCGTCAGGCCGGGACCGAGCCGCCGTTTTCGCACCCCGGCTTTCCGTCCGGGCCGGGGCATTTCACCTGTGTGTGCTGTGGCGCGCGGCTGTTTGACGGCGACACCAAATTCGACAGCCATTGCGGCTGGCCTTCGTTCTATCGTGCGGGCGGGGCGATTGATGAGCATCGCGATGTCAGCCATGGCATGATCCGCACCGAAGTGCGCTGCCACGATTGCGACGCGCATCTGGGGCATGTTTTCCCCGATGGCCCGCCGCCGACCGGGTTGCGTTACTGCATCAACGGCGTGGCGATCCGGTTCCAGCCCGGTTCATAACCGCGCGACATAGCGCGCCACCCCCGGATCGAACCAATTGCGCGAGATTTCCGCCACCTGCCCGTCGGCCGTCTGCGACAGCCGCAGCACCTGCGGCATCGGCGTGCCGGCGGGGTGAGGAAAGGCGGCGGGCGTCCAGTCGGGCAGGGGTTCCTGCCCGATGCGATCCTCGGCCCGCGTGATGTTCAGGCCAAGGTGCTGGCGATAGTGGTGATACAACGATTCGGACAGTGCCGCCCGGTCCATCCGCTGCGCGAATGAGGCGCAGAGCCAGATTTCCTCGACGCTGGCGGGCTGGCCCGACAGGTGGCGCAGGCGGCGGATGCGATGCGCCTGCGTGCCCTTGCCAAAGGCGGGCAGGTGGTCGGGCTTGTCGGTGCGTTCGACCGACAGCACCTGCGCCGTGGGCAATCCGCCGCCGCCCAGCAGTTCCAGCCGGAACAGCGCATAGATGCCCTGCGGCTGGTGGCCCGCGCGGATATAGTTGCCCGATCCGTGTCTCCGCTCCAGCAGGCCACGTGTTTCCAGTTCCGCCAGAGCCTTGCGCAGTGTTCCGACGGCGATGCCGCGTGATGCGGCCATATCCCGTTCCGGCGGCAGTCGGTCGCCATCGGCCAGACGCCCGGCGGCGATGTCGCGGCAGATCGTTTCCGCGATGCGCAGATAGGTGGGCAGGGGGGCGGTCAGGGGCATCGGATCGCCTGCGGTGGGGTCAAGTGATGCAGGGTTGATACAGCGCGCCATCCCGTCCGCCAAGGTCGAATACGCTGGACGCCCGCTGTCCTTTCGGGTGACGATGGCGCAAACCGGCAAGGAGGGCGGATGGAACGGGTTCAGATTGCACCGGGGCTAAGCCTTAGCCGGATGATCTATGGCCTGTGGCGCCTTGCCGATGCGCCCGACACCTCGCCGGCGCATGTGCAGGCCAGGATCGAAACCTGTCTGGCGCAGGGCATCACCACGCTGGATCATGCCGATATTTATGGCGATTACGGTGGCGAGGCGCTGTTGGGTGCCGCTTTTCGGGCCGTGCCCGGCCTGCGCGACCGTGTGGAAGTCGTGACGAAATGCGACATCATCGCGCCGCTGGGCCGTCACGCCGGGGTGCGGGTCAAGCATTACGACACCTCGCCCGGCCATATCACTGCCGCGGTGGATCGGTCGCTGCGTGATCTGGCGACGGATCGGGTTGATCTGTTGCTGCTGCACCGCCCCGATCCGCTGATGGATGCCGATGCGACCGGCCCGGCGCTGGATGCGCTGGTGGCCAGCGGCAAGGTGCGGGCTGTGGGCGTGTCGAACTTTCGCCCGTGGGATACGGAACTGCTGCAAAGCCGGATGGCGACCCCTCTGGCCGCCAATCAGATCGAGATCAGCCTGCTGGCCCATGATCCGCTGACCAATGGCGATCTGGCATGGATACAGCGGGCGCGGATGCCGGTGATGGCGTGGTCGCCTCTGGGCGGGGGCAGCCTGTTCGCCTCGGGCGAGCCGCCCCTGACCCGCGCCCTGCAACAGATCGCCGCGCGCGAGGGGGTGGATATGGCCGCCGTGGCGGTGGCCTGGCTGCTGGCCCATCCGGCGCGGATCATGCCGGTGATGGGCACCAACGACCCTGACCGCATCGCCCGGCTGTCGGATGCGCTGCGGGTGCAACTGGACCGGCAGGACTGGTTCGAACTGTATCAGGCCGCGCTTGGGCATCAGGTGCCATGACGCGGCGGCTGCTTGAAATCGCCCGGTGCGGGGGCTAATCGGCAGATACAGCACCGAAAGGACAGCCGATGAGCAACGACCAGCCGCTTCACCCGCGCACCCGCGCGATCCATCACGGCATTCGCCGCAGCCAGTATGGCGAGATGGCCGAGGCGTTGTTCATGACGCAGGGCTTTGCCTATGACAGCGCCGCGCAGGCCGAGGCGCGGTTTCAGCATGTCGGCCCGGACGAGTTCATCTATGCCCGCTATGGCAACCCCACCAGCCGCATGTTCGAAGACCGGATCGCCGGGATCGAGGGCACCGAGGATGCCTTTGCCACCGCATCCGGCATGGCGGCGGTCAATGGCGCGATGATGGCGCTGTGCGCCCCCGGCGATCGCGTGGTTGCCGCGCGCGCCTTGTTCGGGTCGTGCCTGTATGTGCTGGATATTCTGGCCAAATTCGGCGTTCAGGTGGTGTTGGTTGACGGAACCGATCTGGATCAGTGGGCCGATGCGCTGAAAGGCGGGGCAAGGGCGGTGTTCTTTGAATCCATGTCGAATCCCACGCTTGAGGTGATCGACATCGCTGCCGTCTGCCGTCTGGCGCATGATGCGGGTGCGACCGTGGTGTGTGATAACGTCTTTACCACGCCGGTTTTTTCGCGCGCCACCGAACTGGGCGTCGATGTGGTGGTCTATTCCGCGACGAAACATATCGACGGCACCGGCCGCGCCTTGGGCGGGGTGATCTGCGGCACCCGCGATTTCGTGCGCAATGTGGCGGAACCGTATCTGAAACACACCGGCGGCGCGATCAGCCCGTTCAACGCATGGCTGATGCTGTCCAGCATGGCGACGATGGACCTGCGTGTGCGGGCGCAGGCGGATGCCTCGCTTGGTGTCGCGCGCGCGCTTGAAGGCAACCCGGCGCTGTCGCGGCTGATCTATCCGGGGCTGGCCAGCCATCCGCAGCACGAACTGGCCATGGCGCAGATGGGATCGGGCGGCACCATGATCGCGATGGAGCTGGCGGGCGGCAAGGACGCGGCCTTTGCCATGCTGGACCGGCTGGAACTGGTCAGCATTTCCAACAACCTTGGGGATGTGAAATCCATCGTCACCCATCCGGCCACCACCACCCATCAGCGGCTGTCGGACGAAACGCGGGCCGAACTGGGCATCACGCCCGGCCTGATCCGGCTGTCGGTGGGGCTGGAACATCCCGATGATCTGATCGCCGATCTGACCCGCGCGCTGGCCTGATCGCACGGCGGCTGCATAAAAACTGCGGCTGCCCCGTTGGAAATGCCCGGATGCTTCCCATATTGCGATGCGTCCCCGCGTTAAGGATCGAGTGATGACCGATAACCGCCCGCTTGTGCCCGCCTATCCTGCCTTGGCGCGCAGCTATGACGCCGGTTTCCGCGTGGATGACGCCTACAAGGCCAGCCTGCCGGATTTGCAGAACGGCCCGGCCAGCCTGATCGTCGGCGCCCGCGCGCCGATCCAGCATGTCGGCATCAGCAATTTCCGCCTGCCGATCCGCTATCAGACCCGCGACGGCGGCGAGATGCGGCTGGAAACCAGCGTGACCGGCACCGTCAGCCTTGAGGCCGACCGCAAGGGCATCAACATGTCGCGGATCATGCGCTCGTTCTATGCGCATTCGGAAAGCCTGTTCAGCCTCAAGGTGTTAGAGGCGGCGCTTGAGGATTACAAATCCGATCTGGACGCGCTGGATGCGCGTATCCTGATGCGGCTGTCCTATCCGATGCGGGTGGATTCGCTGCGGTCGGGCCTGTCGGGATGGCAGTATTACGACATCGCGCAGGAACTGGTCGAGCAGGCCGGGCAGCGGCTGCGGATTTTGCATCTGGATTACGTCTATTCCTCGACCTGCCCCTGTTCGCTGGAACTGTCGGAACATGCGCGGGAAATGCGCGGGCGTCTGGCGACGCCGCATTCGCAGCGGTCGGTGGCGCGGATTTCGGTGGTGATGAA
The DNA here is from genome assembly GCF_030538755.1 of Paracoccus sp. (in: a-proteobacteria). Classification (GTDB taxonomy): domain Bacteria; phylum Pseudomonadota; class Alphaproteobacteria; order Rhodobacterales; family Rhodobacteraceae; genus Paracoccus. The sequence goes on from NZ_JAUNTJ010000012.1 coordinate 64,026, forward strand.
GGGGCCGGAAAAGATCTGGTTCGAGGATATGATCGACCTGTGCCGCCGCGCCGTGCCGACCGAAACGCAGGTCATGGTCAAGCGCGAGGACGAACAGGCCTTTGCCGAACTGAATGCCTCGAACCCGATCTTTGTCGAAGATGCCGTGCGCGCCTTTGCCCTGCAATTGCTGGACGATCCGCGCATCGGTGATTTCCGCGTCGTGGCCAGCCATCAGGAATCGCTGCATTCGCATGATGCCGTCAGCGTGCTGACCGAGGGGCCGACCTTTGCGCAGGCCAGCCTTGATCCCTCGCTGTTCGCGGGGCTGCGGGCCTGATCGTGCGCAGTCTGAACGGCATACTGTTTCCGCTGGCTCTGGCTCTGGCGCTGTCTGCCTGCACCGGGCCGGAACAGGATCAGGAACCGCCGCCTCTGCCGGAAAATGTCGCGGCGCTGGTCGGGGCGTGGTCGGCGCTTGAGGCGGATGGCAGCAGTTGCCGGGTTTACCTGTCCGAACGTCAACAGCGCGGCGGGCGGCAGGCGGCGGATCAGGTGTGTATCGGCGGGGCCTTGATGCAGGTGCAGACGTGGGAATTGCGCGGCGATCAGTTGATGCTGCATGGACCCCGCCCGGCGCTGGTGCTGGCACCTGCGGGGCAGGGGCGCTTTGCCGGGCCGGGTGTGACCTTGGTGCGGCAGGCGGAACAATAACAGAACACGGGCTTTTCACCAGCCCGTTTGCCGGATAATGTGCCGCCTATGAGCCAGCCTGACGCCCCCACCACCCCGCCCGTTCCGCTGTCGCAGCAGGCGATGGCCGCGCGCCCCGCGCCCTATCTGGACGGGCTGAACCCCGCACAGCGTGCGGCGGTTGAAACGACCGAAGGCCCGGTGCTGATGCTGGCCGGGGCAGGGACCGGCAAGACCCGCGCCCTGACCGCCCGCATCGCCCATATCCTGACGCGCGGTCTGGCGCGGCCGGGGCAAATCCTGGCCGTCACCTTCACCAACAAGGCCGCGCGCGAGATGAAAGACCGCATCGGCCGTCTGGTCGGCGGTGCGGTCGAGGGGATGCCGTGGCTGGGCACGTTTCACAGCATCTGCGTGAAAATCCTGCGCCGCCATGCCGAGCTGATCGGCGACGGCACGTTGCACCTGAAGCCCAGCTTTACCATTCTGGATACCGACGATCAGATCCGCCTGCTGAAGCAGTTGATCGCCGCTGAAAATATCGACGAAAAACGCTGGCCTGCGCGGCAGTTGGCGGGGTTGATCGACGACTGGAAGAACCGCTGCCTGACACCCTCGCAGGTGCCGCGCGGCGAACAGGGCAATTTCGACGGCTGGGGCGGGCGGCTGTATGCGGCCTATCAGGCGCGGCTGCTGACGCTGAACGCGGTCGATTTCGGCGATCTTCTGATGCATTGCGTGACGCTGTTTCAGGCGCATCCCGATGTGCTGGCGGCGTGGCAGGATCGGTTCCGCTATATTCTGGTGGACGAATATCAGGATACCAACGCGGCGCAATATATGTGGCTGCGGCTGCTGGCGCAGGCGCATCGCAACGTGTGCTGCGTGGGCGATGACGATCAGTCGATCTATGGCTGGCGCGGGGCCGAGGTGGGCAACATCCTGCGGTTTGAAACGGATTTCCCCGGCGCTCGGGTGATCCGGCTGGAACAGAACTACCGCTCGACCCCGCATATTCTGGCCGCTGCATCCGGGTTGATTGCCGCCAATGCCGGACGCCTTGGCAAGACCCTGTGGACCGAGGTCGAGGCGGGCGAAAAGGTCCGCCTGATCGGCCATTGGGATGGCGAGGCCGAAGCCCGCTGGATCGGCGAAGAGATCGAGGCGTTCCACGGCGGTCATCGCGCCGCCATCGGCCAGCGGGCGCTGAACGACATGGCGATTCTGGTGCGCGCCAGCCACCAGATGCGCGCCTTTGAAGACCGTTTTATGACCATCGGCCTGCCCTATCGCGTGATCGGCGGCCCCCGCTTTTACGAGCGGGCGGAAATTCGCGACGCCATGGCCTATTTCCGGCTGGCGGTGTCACCCGCCGACGATCTGGCCTTTGAGCGCATCGTCAACACGCCCAAGCGCGGCCTTGGCGACAAGGCGGTGCAGGCGATCCAAAGCGTTGCGCGGCGTCATGGCGTGCCTTTGCTGCAAGGCGCGCATCTGGCGGTCGAGGAAGGGCAGCTATCCGGCAAGGGCGCGGCGAATCTGCGTGATTTCGTCGGGCTGATGGGCCGCGCACATGCGGCAACGCTGGACCCCGGTGCCAGCCATATCGAACTGGCCGAACGGCTGCTGGACGAATCCGGCTATACGGCGATGTGGCAGGCCGACAAGACCCCGGATGCGCCGGGGCGGCTGGACAACCTGAAAGAACTGGTCAAGGCACTGGAAGATTTCGACAATCTTCAGGGCTTTCTGGAACATATCGCGCTGGTCATGGACCGCGATCAGGATGAAACCGCCGATCAGGTCAGCATCATGACGCTGCACGCCGCCAAGGGGCTGGAATTTCCCATCGTGTTCCTGCCCGGCTGGGAAGACGGGCTGTTCCCCAGCCAGCGTGCCATGGACGAAACCGGCCTGAAAGGGCTGGAGGAAGAGCGCCGTCTTGCCTATGTCGGCATCACGCGGGCCGAGGAACTGGCCACCATCAGCTTTGCGGGCAACCGGCGGATGTATGGGCAATGGCAGTCGTCGATGCCGTCGCGCTTTATCGACGAATTGCCCGGCGATCATGTCGAGGTGCTGACTCCGCCCGGTCTTTACGGTGGCGGATATGGCGCGGCGATGGCCTTTGCCGGGGCCAGTGCCGGCAGCGAGATGCACAACCGCGCGGCCAATGCCGACGTCTATAACTCGCCGGGGTGGAAGCGGATGCAGGCGCGCGCGACAAATCGCCCGCGCCCCGCGCCTGCGGTGGTGATCGACGCGACGGCGGTGGCCTTTTCCGTTGGCGACCGGGTGAGCCATGTGAAATTCGGCGAGGGCACGATCATGGGCATCGCCGAAGATACGCTGACGGTGCAATTTGCTGCGGGCTTCAAGAACGTCAAGGCGGGCTATGTTCAGCCCGCGTCCGGGGCGGATGACGTGCCGTTCTGAACGCTCTGGCCTCGGGCGCGGGTTTCTGGCATTTTCCATTAAACATGTGTTTTTTCTTACTGGGGGCCGCTGCATGGGCGAACATGTGATCCGCCTGCCTGAAATCGGTGATGGCATAACCGAGGCCGAAATCGCCGAATGGCTGGTCGATGTTGGCGATGAGGTGGTGGCCGACGAACCCGTCTGCGCCCTGATGACCGACAAGGTGACGATCGAGATTCCCGCGCCGGTGTCCGGGCGGGTGCTGTGGCTGGCCGGTGCGCCGGGCGAGATGCTGCCGGTCGGCAGCGACCTGATCCGTCTGATGGTCGAGGGTGCGGGCAATATCCAGATCCACCAGCCCCAGGTGCCGCCCCCCCCTCGTGCCGGTGTCGCTGACGATCCGCCGCCCGCAGCGTCTGCCCCTGACGCGCCCTCCGATCTGCTGGGCGCGACCGAGGACATGCCGGTCATCGGCCTGCGCCGTCAGATCGCGGAACGGATGCAGGAAACCAAGCGCCTCGTTCCGCATTTCACCCTGGTCGAAGAGGTTGACGTGACCGCGCTGGAAGACCTGCGGGCCAGGATGAATGCGGATGGCAACGATACGCGCCTGACGCTGCTGCCTTTTGTCGTTAGGGCCATGGCGCGTGTGCTGGCCGAACAGCCCGACCTGAACGCGCATTACGACGATGCCGCCGGGGTGCTGCGCCGGGTTGCCGCGCTGCATGTGGGCATCGCCACGCAAACGCCGCACGGGGCCATGGTTCCGGTGATCCGCGATGCCGGGGCGCGCCCCTTGCGCGACATTGCCGCCGAGTTGCTGCGTCTGGCCGGGGCCGCGCGCGATGGCAGCATCCGCCGCGATGAGATGACCGGCTCGACCATCACCATCAGCTCGCTTGGGCGGCTGGGGGCGATTTCGACGACACCGATCATCAACCGCCCCGAGGTGGCCATCGTCGGCATCAACCGCATCGCGACACGGCCCCTGTGGGACGGGCAGGGCTTTGTGCCGCGCAAGGTGATGAACCTGTCGTGCAGCTTTGACCACCGCGTGATCGACGGCTGGGACGGAGCCGTTTTCGTGGCGCGGCTGAAAGAGCTGCTGGAAACACCGGCGCTGATCTTTGTGGACGGCTAGGGGGCGTTCTCAGACCAAAGGGGGGAGAGATGGAGCTTTTCACACATGCCGATTTCGATGGGCATGAACTGGTCGGCTTTGCCAGCGATCCGGCAACGGGGCTGCGCGCGATCATCGCCGTTCATTCGACCCGGCGCGGCCCGGCGGCGGGGGGATGCCGGCTGTGGCGCTATGAATCCGAGGCCGAGGCGCTGCGCGATGCCTTGCGCCTGTCGCGCGGGATGTCGCTGAAAAATGCCGTGGCCGGGCTGGATCTGGGCGGCGGCAAGGCGGTTATCATGCTGGCACCGGGGCAGGCAAAAACGCCTGAACTGATGCGGGCCTTTGGCCGCGCGGTGGATCGGCTGAACGGGCTGTATATCACGGCCGAGGATGTGGGCGTCACCACCGCCGATATGGTCGAGGTCAGCCGCGAAACGGCGCATGTCGCGGGGCTGCCGGACGGTGCCTTTGCCAGCGGCGATCCTTCGCCCGTGACGGCGCGCGGCGTGTTCGAGGCGATGCAGATCGGGGCTGCCAGCGTGTTCGGCGGCGGTCTGGACGGGCGGCGGGTTGCGGTGCAGGGGCTGGGGCATGTCGGCTGGCATCTGTGCCGGATGCTGCATCATGCGGGTGCGCGCCTGATCGTCACCGACATCGACGACGACCGCAGTCAGGCCGCCGCGCGCGACTTTGGGGCCGAGGTTCGTCCGGTGGCGGGGTTCCACGCCACCGACTGCGATATTCTTGCCCCCTGCGCGCTTGGCGCTGTGTTGTCGGCGGCCACGATCCCCGATATTCGCGCCCGGCTGATCGCAGGTGCCGCCAATAATCAACTGGAAACCGAGGCTGACGCCGAACGTCTGCACGCCAACGGCATCGCCTATATGCCCGATTTTCTGATTAATGCCGGGGGTATCAGCAATGTCGCCGCCGAGATCGCCCGCAGGCCCGCCGCTGAATTTGTCGAGGATTGGTTCCCGCGCTTTCGCGATCAGGTGGGCGAGGTGATGGCGCAGGCCGCCGCCCGCGATGTGTCGCCTCAGGCTGTCGCGCAGGAAATCGCGGCGGCGCGGCTGGGGCTGGGGTGATCTGGCTGGCCCCGGCGGCTGAACTGCCGGGACGCGCATAACAATTTATTCATCCCGCAGAGATTTTCCGGCATTGCCCCCCGCCGCGCACTGGACGACTGAAAGGCTGGCGGTTACATCACGGCAAACCTGTTTTGCGCGCATCTGACGATCCCGACCTTGCCGGGGCAGCGGCACCCCTGCATCCGGGGCTGCAATGGATCGGCGCGCGCTGCATGACGGGGGCGGGCATCCGCCATGGCCAGAAATTCAAGGGGGACCGCGCCGCGCATGATCGAAGAAAACCTGCTGATCATTCTGGTGGTGTTGCCGTTCCTGGCGGCGATTGCGGCGATGACCCTGTCCATCAACGCCCGCAACGCCGAGGCGTGGATGGGCGGGCTGACCATGCTGACGATGCTGGGCATCCTGTTTTCGCTGCGCCCCTTCGTGCAGGATGGCGGCAGTATTCAGATCACGGTGTTCTGGGTCGATGCCATCTCGCTGAACCTGCGCTTTGTGCTGGACGGGTTTTCGTGGCTGTTCATGGTGCTGGTGTCGGGGATCGGCTTTCTGGTGGTGCTGTATGCCCGCTATTACATGTCGCCCGACGATCCGGTGCCGCGTTTTTATGGCGCGATGATGGCCTTTACCGGCTCGATGGCGGGGGTGCTGCTGTCGGGTAACATGATTATGCTGGTGGTGTTCTGGGAACTGACCAGCTTTACCTCGTTCCTGCTGATTTCCTATTGGAACCAAAAGCCCGAGGCCCGCGACGGTGCCCGCACCGCGCTGATCGTGACGGCGACGGGCGGGCTGTGCCTGCTGGGCGGGGTGCTGATCCTTGGCCATATCGCGGGCGGGTTCGACTTTGAAACCGTGTTTGCCGCCGCCGACCGTATCCGCGCGCATTCGCTGTATGTGCCGGCGCTGGTGCTGGTGCTGCTGGGGGCGTTTACCAAATCGGCGCAGTTCCCGTTCCATTTCTGGTTGCCAAGCGCCATGGCCGCGCCAACCCCGGTCAGCGCCTATCTGCACTCGGCCACGATGGTCAAGGCGGGTGTTTATCTGCTGGTGCGGTTCTTTCCGGTGCTGGGGGGCACGGATCAGTGGTTTGCGCTGGTCGTCGGCGTCGGCATCACCACGCTGCTGGTCGGGTCGGTGGTGGCGCTGTTCCGCCACGATCTGAAGGGGTTGCTGGCCTATTCCACCATCAGCCACCTTGGGCTGATAACCACGCTGGTCGGGATCGGCAGCCCGCTGGCCATCATCGCGGCGATCTTTCATATCGTGAACCACGCCGTGTTCAAGGCCAGCCTGTTCATGGTGGCAGGCATCATCGACCACGAAACCGGCACCCGAGACATGCGCCGCCTGTCGGGGCTGCGCAAATGGCTGCCGGTGACGACAGTGCTGGCGATCATCGCCTCGGCCGCGATGGCGGGGGTGCCGCTGCTGAACGGGTTTCTGTCCAAGGAAATGTTCTTTGACGTGGCGGCGGCGTGGAACAACGGCAGTCCGCTGGATAATGCGCTGCCCTATCTGGCGACGATTGCCGGGGCGTTCAGCGTGGCCTATTCGCTGCGCTTTGTGGTGACGGTGTTCTTTGGCCCGCCCTCGCGCGATCTGCCGATCCCAAAACCGCACGAGCCGCCGGCCCTGATGCGTCGCCCGGTCGAGGTGCTGGCGGTGCTGTGCCTTGCCGTGGGTATCATGCCGATGACCGTGCTGGGCGGGCCGCTGCGCAATGCCTCGGTCGCGGTGCTGGGCGGGCAGATGCCCGACTATTTCAGCGTCAAGATCTGGCATGGCTTCAACACCCCCCTGATGATGAGCGCGGCCGCCATCGTTGCCGGCTGTGCGATCTATCTGCTGGGCCGCAAGCGGATCGACACCGGGCCAGAGGGACCGCCGCTGATCCGCCGCCTGAACGCCAAGGCGATGTTCGACAAGGTGCAGGGCGCGCTGTCGGGCGATCTGTCGGAAAAGATCACGCGCCTTGCCGGCACCTCGCGGTTGCAGCCGCAGTTGCGCGCGCTGGTGATGGCTGCGGTCTGGTCGGGGATTCTGGTGCTGCCGGGCACGGTCTGGTGGGCGGGCGTTCCTGACTTTGGCTTGCAGGAACTGCTGTTCGCGCTGCTGTGGGCGGTCGGGGCCACATGTGCCATCGGTGCGGCGGTGCTGGCGAAATATCACCGCTTTGTCGCGCTGGTGATGATGGGCGGGGCCGGGCTGGTGGCCTGCGTCAGCTTTGTCTGGCTGTCGGCACCCGATCTGGCGGTGACGCAGCTGCTGGTCGAAATCGTTACCACCGTGCTGTTGCTGCTGGGGCTGCGCTGGCTGCCGCAGCGCCGGGCCGAGATCGCGGGTGACAAGGCTCCGCGCGCCAAGCTGCGCCGCGGCGTCGATCTGATGATCGCCATCATCAGCGGCGGCGGCATCGCCGCGATGGCCTATGCCGTGATGATGATGCCGCCGGGGCTGAATGTCGGCGACTGGTTCCTGCGCAACGCCTATTCCGAGGGCGGCGGCACCAATGTGGTTAACGTGATTCTGGTCGATTTCCGCGCCTTCGACACCTTTGGCGAGATCACCGTTCTCAGCGTCGTGGGGCTGACCGTCTTTGCGCTGCTGCGCCGGTTCCGCCCCGCCCCCGAAAGCGCCGAGACCCCCTCGCCGCAAAAGGGCGGCACCTCGCATTCGCTGGATTCCTACATGTTCGTCGTGTCGATCATCATGAACTGGTTGCTGGCGGCGGCTGTGGTGCTGGGGGCCTATCTGTTCTTTCGCGGCCACGATCTGCCGGGCGGCGGTTTTGCCGCCGGGGTCACGGTCGCCATCGGGCTGATGCTGCAATATATCGCCACCAACGTGCGTTGGGTCGATGCGCGGCTGACCGTGCTGCCGGTGCGGTGGATCGCGGTTGGCCTGCTGATTGCGCTGGCAACCGGGCTGGGGTCGTGGCTGTTCGGCTATCCCTTCCTGACCACCCATGCGCAATATGTGCATGTGCCGCTGATCGGCAACGTGCCCGCCGCCACCGCGCTGCTGTTCGACATCGGCGTGTTCGCGGTGGTGCTGGGGTCGGTGGTGCTGATGCTGGTCGCCATCGCCCACCAGTCGCTGCGCGTCGAGCGCAAGCGGCCCCGGCGCGACCCTGCCGAAACAGCCGAAGGGGAGGCATGATATGGAACTGATACTCGCCCTTGCCATCGGCGTGCTGTGCGGATCGGGGATCTGGCTGCTGCTGCGGCCCCGCACCTTTCAGGTTATCATCGGGCTGTGCCTGCTGGCCTATGGCGTCAACCTGTTCATCTTTGGCATGGGGCGTCTGCGGGTGGGGTCGCCGCCGGTGATGCCCAAGGGCGGCTTTATCGACCCGACGGCCTATACCGACCCGGTGCCTCAGGCGCTGGTGCTGACGGCCATCGTCATCAGCTTTGCCACCACGGCGCTGTTTCTGGTGGTCATCATGGTGGCGCGCGGCATGACCGGATCGGACCATGTGAACGGCGTCGAACGTGCCGATGCGGCTGCCGTGGCGGAGCGTAGCGAATGATCCAGTTCCAGACCATCCGCCCCGAACATCTGCTGATCGCGCCGCTGCTGATCCCGTTTCTGGCCGGCGCGCTGATGCTGCTGTATGACGACCGCCGCCGCTGGCTCAAGCTGGGGGTGGGCATGGTGTCGGGCGTCGCCATGCTGCTGGTGTCGATCAAGCTGCTGAACCAGGCCGAGGCTGACGCCAGCATGCGCCTGTATTTGCTGGGCAACTGGCCGATGCCGATGGGGATCGTGCTGGTCGTGGACCGGCTGTCGGCGCTGATGGTGATGCTGACCGCGCTGCTGGCGATTCCGGCGATGATCTATGCCTCGGCCGGGTGGCAGGGCAAGGGGCAGCATTACCACTCGTTGTTCCAGTTCCTGCTGTTCGGCCTGAACGGTGCCTTTCTGACCGGCGACCTGTTCAACCTGTTCGTCTTTTTCGAGGTGATGCTGGCGTCGTCCTATGGGCTGATGCTGCATGGATCGGGGCCGGACCGGATCAAGGCCGGGCTGCATTACATCGCGATCAACCTGGCCGCCTCGCTGCTGTTCCTGATCGGGATCGCGCTGATCTATGGCACCACCGGCACGCTGAACATGGCCGAACTGTCGCGGATCTCGCCCACGCTGGAGGATGATCTGCGCCCGCTGTTCCATATGGGCGCGGCGATGCTGGGGCTGGCGTTTCTGGTCAAGGCGGCGATCTGGCCGCTGTGCTTTTGGCTGCCGCGGACCTATGCCGTCGCCTCGCCGCCCGCTGCGGCGATCATGGCGATCATGTCCAAGGTCGGGGTCTATGCCATCCTGCGGCTGGCGATGCTGAATTTTGCGCCGGGCATGGGCGTATCGGCGGGCTTTGGCGGGCCGGTGCTGATCCTGCTGGGGCTGGCGACCATGCTGTATGCGCTGTTCGGCATTCTGTCCGCGCAGGGTCTGGCATGGAAGGCGGGCTATGCCACGCTGATTTCCTCGGGCACGGTGATTTCGGTCGTCGGCTTTGCCCTGACCGGCGGGGGCGAGGGGATGCTGGCGGCGGCGCTGTATTACATGGTGGGTTCGACCGTCGCGGTCAGCGCCCTGTTTTTGCTGGCCGAACCGCTTGAACGCGCCGGCAGGACCACCGAGGAAGACCCCGGCGATGGCGACGAAGAAGCCTCGACCATCCCTTCGCTTGAGGTGCTGGACTGGTGGGGGCCGATGGGCCTTGGCTCGGTCGAGGATGACGATGCGCCGGCCACGACGCTGCCTGCCTCGGTGACGGCACTGGCGATGTGTTTCATCGTTCTGGTCGGCTTTGTGGCCGGTCTGCCGCCGTTTTCGGGTTTTATCGGCAAGGTCGGCATCATCAGCGGGATGCTGGAGGAAACCGCGCGCGCCGATGGGGCGATCTCGTCGCTGGTCTGGCTGTTCATGGCCGTGCTGTTCGCATCAGGGCTGGCATCGCTGATCGCGCTGATGCGCTTTGGCATCCGCCGGTTCTGGGTTACGCCGCGTGAAGGGACGCCGATCCTTGCGCTGGAAATCGCGCCGGTCGGCCTGTTGCTGGCGATGCTGACGCTGCTGACCGTGCAGGCGCAGCCATCCTTGCGATTCACCAGCGCGACGGCCGCCACGCTGCTGACCCCGCCCGCTTATGCGCAATCGGTTCTGACCTCGGCCCCGCTGCGCGATGATGACGAAGAACCGCCGCCTGATCGCGGCAGGGTGCCGTTCCCCTCGGTCGGGGGGCATTCGGGGCTGACACCCGCCACGGGCGCAGGCGAGGTGCCGGAATGAGCAAATTGTTTCCATATCCTCTGCTGACACTGGCGCTGACGATGATCTGGCTGCTGCTGACCTCGTTCAGTGCGGGGAACCTGATTTTGGGCAGCGTGATTGCTGTTGCCGCAGGTCTGGTGGTGTCGCGCCTGCATCTGTCATCGCCGACGATCCGCCGCTTTGGGTTGCTGATCCATCTGGGGCTGATCGTTGGTGTGGACATCATCCGGTCGAATATCGCTGTGGCGCGCATCATGATCGCCGGTCCCGATCTGGCCGAAAAGCGCAGCGATTTTCTGGAAATGCAGCTGCGCATCCGCGACCGCAATGCGCTTGCGCTGTTGGCGATCATCGTGACGGCCACGCCCGGCACCGCATGGCTGGAATATGACCCGTCCAGCGGCAAGCTGTTGCTGCACGTTCTGGACCTTGTGGATGCCGAGGGCTTTCGCGCCCTGATCCAGAACCGCTATGAAGCCGCCCTGATGGAGATTTTCGAATGAGCGCGCTGATCCTGACGCTTGCCCTGACCTATGCCCAGCTTGCGCTGGCGGCGGCGCTGGTGCTGGCCTGCGCCCGGATGATGCGCGGCCCGCGCGCGCAGGACCGGGTGCTGGCCATGGATACGGTCTATGTCAACGCGATGCTGCTGATCCTTGTGCTGGGGATGCGCAATGGCAGCGTGTTCTTTTTCGAGGCGGCGGCGATTATCGCCATCCTTGGCTTTGTCACCACGGTTTCGCTGGCCAAGTTCCTGCTGCGCGGCGAGGTGATCGAATGAGCCATCTGAACGATCTTCCGCTGTGGGCCGCCGTGCTGATCGCGATCTTTCTGGTGATCGGGTCGTCGCTGGCATTGCTGGGCAGTCTGGGTCTGGTGCGGATGCGGCATTTCTATCAGCGCATCCACGCGCCGACGCTGAACACCAGTTGGGGCACGGCGGCGACGATTCTGGCCTCGATGCTGATGTTTTCGGTGCTGAATTCGCGCCCGATCATCCATGAACTGGTGATCGGCATCTTTGTGATGATTACCACGCCGATTTCGCTGCTGCTGCTGGGGCTGGCGGCGCTGCGGCGTGACCGGGCCAAGGACAGCGCGGACCTGACCGATCTGGCCCGCACCCGCCGCATCGGTGTCAGCGACACGCCCGAGGACGGGGCCGAGCCGCCGCCCAAGGGCTGATGCGCGTCCGCTTTACCAGTGGCCGGTGTTTTCCATGCTGGCCCAGGGTTCCTGCGGGGGCAGGGCGTCGCCCTGTTGCAGCAGTTCGATGCTGATGTTGTCGGGGCTGCGCACAAAGGCCATGTGGCCGTCGCGCGGCGGCCGGTTGATCGTCACCCCGGCATCCATCAGCCGCTGACACATCTCGTAGATATTGCCGACGCGATAGGCCAGATGGCCAAAATGGCGGCTGTCCGAGGGCAGGCCGTCGTCGCCGTCCCAGTTATAGGTCAGCTCGACCGGGCATTCCAGCTGGCCGGGCGGTGCCATGAATACCAGCGTGAACCGGCCCTGTTCATTGTCGGTCCGGCGGGTTTCTTCTAGCCCCAGAAGGCGAAAGAATTCCATGGTCGCGTCCAGATCCTTGACCCGGACCATGCTGTGTAAATAGCGGATATCCATTGCGTTTCCTTGCTCAAAGGGCCGCCGCGCGACCGGCTGGCGGTGATGCGCGGCGGTCCGGGCGTCAGATCAGGGGTGGCGCACCACCCATTCATCGCCCTTGATCGGGCGCGCCAGCACAGCCAGCACGGCGATCATACAGACCTCGATCGAGACCGACCAGTAAATGTGGCCCAGAAACTCGCTCCACAGTTCAAAGCCGTTCAGGTTCCACAGCCAGCCGGTTTTGCCCTCGGCATAGGCGGGGTTGCGAAAACCCAGCAGCGGGATCAGCAGCCCGTGCATCACCACGGTGATGATGATGCCGTAAAGCGCGCCATACCACAGCCGGATTGTGGGCCAATAGGCCGAGCCGACGACATAGACGAAGGCAAAGGCAAAGCTGAACAGCCAGTGATACAGCGTCACCGCGCCGGGCACCGTCACCCCCTGATAGACGTAATCAAGCGAGTGAGAGTTGACCCCAAGCCACCCCAACCATGCGTCGATATGTGCGCCGGGCGGGGAAATCTCGCCCGGCATCCGGGGCGGCATGTTCACTTCGGACCCCCATTTGACCAAAGAACTGATGAAGCCACCGACCAGTGTCGTCCAGATCACGACCTGACGGTTCAATTGATTGTTCCACATGTTGAATGTCCCTTCCACAGAGTGCCTGTCAAAGCAGATAAATTGCTTGAGCGGACAGGGCGGCGACCGCCCTGCAAGTCCGTCTGGCGGGGCAGGTTCGGGATGGCCCGAGTTGCCCTAACGTAAATGTGACACAAGCCCGGCATGCGCGCAAATGGTTGAACAGCCGGGGGCCGGATGGCAGAAGGTGGTTGCCATAAAAAGGAACAGATCATGCCGCTGACGCCGGAACAACAGCAGGAAATCGATGCGCAGCGGGCTGAAACCCGCCCGACCCGGCGCGTTGTCTCATCGGGGATGGAGGAGCATCTGTTCACCGCGCATCCGGTGCTGGATCATGGTTTCGTGCGGGTCATCGACTATATGGGCGATGACGCGGCCATCGTTCAGGCGGCGCGCGTCAGCTATGGCCGGGGCACCAAGTCGGTTCAGAATGACGAGGGGCTGATCCGTTACCTGATGCGGCACTGGCACTCGACCCCGTTCGAGATGTGCGAGGTGAAATTCCACGTCAAGCTGCCGGTGTTCGTGGCGCGGCAATGGATTCGCCACCGCACCGCGAATGTGAACGAATATTCTGCGCGCTATTCGATTCTGGACAGAGAGTTTTATATTCCCGCGCCCGAACATCTGGCCGCGCAATCGACTCAGAACAATCAGGGCCGGGGCGAGGTGTTGCAGGGCGACGAGGCCGCGCGCGTGCTGGACCTGCTGCGTCAGGATGCGATGCGGTCCTATGACCATTACGAATCCATGCTGTCACAGGACGGGCAGCAGGGGCTGGCGCGCGAACTGGCGCGGATGAACCTGCCGGCGAATATCTATACGCAATGGTATTGGAAGGTCGATCTGCAAAACCTGTTGCATTTCCTGCGGTTGCGGGCGGATGCTCATGCGCAGTATGAAATCCGGGCCTATGCCGATGCAATGTGCAAGATCGTGGCGGATTGGGTGCCCTATGCCTTTGGCGCGTTCCGTGATTACCGGATGGATGCGGTCAGCCTGTCGGCGCAGGCCGTGGCCGTGCTGCGCCGCCGCCTGGCAGGCGAGACGGTGACGCAGGAAGGCAGCGGCATGAGCGTGCGCGAATGGCGTGAGTTTCAGGCGGTCTGGGGCTGAGTGGCCGGGGCCGCGCCTGCTGCGGCCCCGTTTTGCTGCGGCTTTGGCCGGTATCAGCCCTGCTGCATCTGCCCGACCCATTCCCGGATCACGGCCACCGCCTCGGGTTCGTCCAGCCATGGGACATGGGCGCGATCAGGAACCTGAGTGAACAGCATGTCAGGGCGGCGGTTGCGCATTTTATCAACGCTTTCAACCGACAACAGGTCAGAGTTCGCGCCCCGGATCAAGGCCATCGGCAGCCCGTCGCACAGATCGAACAGCGGCCACAGGCTGGGGCTTTCGCCCGCAAACCCGGCGATAAAGGCATCGCGCAGTTCCGGGTCATAGTTGATCTTCATCCCTTCGGGGGTCATCTGATAGTGGCGATGCGCATCGCCCAGCCAGCGGCCTTCGGGCACGTTGCGAAAGCCGGGAATCGCGCGCGACATGCGGTTTGCCATCGACTCATAGCTTTTGGCCGAGGGATTGCGGCCAACATAGTCGATGATCCGGTCCAGCCCCAGCCGGTTCAGTTCCGGGCCGACATCGTTCAGGCAGATGCCCAGCAGCCGCGCCTTGTTCATCGCGGCCATGACGATGCCCACCATCCCGCCGCGCGACGTGCCAAGGATCGCGGCTTTTTCAACCCCAAGGTGATCCATCAGTTGAAACGCATCCTGCGCCTCGCGCGGGACGTTATAACTGTCGGCGCCGGTCCACTGCGATTGGCCCCGGCCGCGATAATCCATACGGATCATGCGGCAATCGGCCAGATGCGGGGCGACCCAATCGAAATCGGCCATGGTGCGGGTCAGCCCGGCAAGGCACAGGATCGGCAGGCCCTGGCCCTGATCGGAATAGGCCAGACGGGTGCCGTCATTAGCGTGGAAATACAGCGTCATAAATACCTCTCGACCCCCGGAACCATATAGCACGCTGCCGCAAGAACGGCTTTGCCGAGTGCAAATGCGAGTGAATGCCAAGGCGGCCCACGATTTAGGTCGTTATGACTGCCCGACGCGACTCACTTTAGCGGATTGGTTTGGTGGATGAAATGGTATAGTCAGTTCAGTTTATAAATTCTCGGACTGGGGCATACCAAGAACATGATAGCCGCCATCGACGGCAACAATCTCTCCGGTTGTGCTGGCACCCCAATCGCTGGTCAGCCAGACGGCGGTGCCGCCAATCGATTCCAGCGTAGCGTTGGCGCGCAGGGGGGCGTTTGCCTCGGTATGGCGAAAGGTCTTGCGCGCGCCGCCAATGGCCGCTCCGGCCAGCGTTTTCATCGGGCCGGGGCTGATCGCGTTCACGCGGATGCCATCGGGGCCAAGGTCGTTGGCCAGATAGCGCACGGTCGATTCCAGCGCCGCCTTGGCCACGCCCATGACGTTATAGAACGGCGTGACCCGGTTCGACCCGCCATAGGTCAGGGTGATGATCGACGACCCGGCGGCCATCAGCGGATGCGCGCGGCGCGCCACCTCGATCAGCGAATAGCATGAAATTTCAAGGCTGTGCTTGAAATTCGCCCGGCTGGTGTTCATGAACCGCCCGGTCAGTTCGTCCTTGTTGCTGAACGCGATGGCGTGGATCAGGAAATCCAGCCGGCCCCAGCGGTCGTTGATGGCCGCGAATGCCGCATCCAGCGAGGCATCGTCGGTGACATCGACATCCAGCAGGAAATCCGACCCGACCGAGGCGGCCAGCGGCTCGACCCGCTTGCCGAAGCCCTCGCCCTGATAGGAAAACGCCAGTTCGGCGCCCTGCGCGGCCATTGCACTGGCAATGCCCCACGCGATCGAGCGTTCGTTGGCCACGCCCATCACCAGCCCGCGTTTTCCGTTCAGCAAACCCGTCATTCCATCAATCCCGGTATTTCGACATCACCAGCGACGCATTGGTGCCGCCAAAGCCAAAGCTGTTCGACATGATCGAATCGAAATCGACGTTATCGACGCGGCTGGTGGCAATTTCCTGTGGTTTCAGTTCAGGGTCCAGTTCGCCGACATTGGCGGATGCAGCGATAAAGCCGTTCTGCATCATCAGCAGCGAATAGATCGCCTCGTGCACGCCGGTAGCGCCAAGGCTGTGGCCGGTCAGCGATTTGGTGGACGAGATCGGCGGCGTGTTGCCCTCGCCAAAGATGTTGCGGATGGCTTTCACCTCGCCGATGTCGCCCACCGGGGTCGAGGTGCCATGCGCGTTGATATAGCTGATCGCGCGACCTTCGGGCAGGGTGGACATGGCCAGCCGCATTGCGCGTTCACCGCCCTCGCCACTGGGGGCCACCATGTCGTAACCGTCGCTGGTCGCGCCATAGCCGGTGACTTCGGCATAGATTTTCGCGCCGCGGGCAAGGGCGTGCGACAGTTCCTCCAGCACCACCACGCCGCCGCCGCCTGCGATCACAAAGCCGTCGCGGCTGGCGTCATAGGGGCGGGATGCGGTTTCGGGCGTGTCGTTGTATTTCGACGACATGGCCCCCATCGCGTCGAACAGGCAGGATAGGGTCCAGTCCAGTTCCTCGCCGCCGCCGGCGAATACGATGTCCTGCTTGCCCATCTGGATCAGTTCGGTGCCATTGCCGATGCAATGCGCCGAGGTCGAACAGGCCGAGGTGATGGAATAGTTCACGCCCTTGATCCTGAACGGCGTTGCCAGACAGGCGCTGTTGGTGGACGACATGCAGCGCGTCACCATGAACGGCCCCATGCGTTTGGGCGAACCTTTTTCGATCACGATCTGATGCGCGTCGAAAAAGTTCGAGGTGGACGGCCCGCCCGACCCCATGACCAGCCCGGTGCGCGGGTTGGACACATCGCTTTCGTCCAGCCCGCTGTCCTTGATCGCCTGTTCCATGGCGATAAAGTTATAGGCCGCGCCCGGTCCCATAAAGCGCAGGTTGCGCTTGTCTATGTGATCCTCCAGCACGATCTGCGGCATTCCGTGGATCTGGCTGCGAAAGCCTTTTTCGGCATATTCCGGTGCCGCGACGATCCCCGATTTCCCGTCCCGCAGGCTGTCGGTGACTTGGCTGGCATTGTTGCCGATGGGCGAGACGATCCCCAGCCCGGTAATGACGACGCGGCGCATGAGCCACCTCCTGAGTTAGCTTTCCGACAGTGCGACCTTCATATCTTTGACCTGATAGATCAGTTCGCCATCCGCCTCGACGCGGCCATCGGCCACGCCCATGGTCAGGCGGCGGGTCTGCACGGCTTTGGTGAAATCGACGTGATAACGCAGCAGCTTGCGGTCGGGGCGGACCATGCCGGTCAGCTTGACCTCGCCCACGCCAAGCGCATAACCGCGCCCCTGCCAGCCGCGCCAGCCAAGGTTAAAGCCGGTCAGTTGCCACAGCCCGTCAAGGCCAAGGCAGCCCGGCATGATCGGGTTGCCGGGGAAGTGGCAGTCAAAGAACCACAGATCGGGGGTGATGTCGAATTCGGCGACCACATGACCCTTGCCATGGGTGCCGCCATCCTCGGAAATTTCGGTGATGCGGTCCATCATCAGCATCGGCGGCTCGGGCAGTTGCGCATTGCCCGGCCCGAACAGTTCGCCGCGCGCGCAGGCCAGAAGATCGTCTTTGTCAAAGCTGGTCTTGTCCAATGCCATCCGGCCGTTTCCCCCCTGCGCGCCGGTCAGGCTGCGCTTTTGTCGTGCCGGGCCACCCAGCCCGGAATGTTGAAATACCGCGAAACGGTCTAGCACCCGCAGCGCGCGCCACGCAAGGGCATCAGCGCCCGCCCTGCGCGGTCAGTATGACGGCGGGAAGAACGCGGCAGGCAATCAGGCCGATCTGGCCGGGGGCCGGGTCAGAACCACTGGCCCGGCTCCATCAGGCCGAGGTCCAGCAATTGCCGGGATGTCCACTGAAAATCGACCGAGGCCGGGCCGGTCAGGTGCCGCGCCACCTCGCGCGTGCCAGGGTTGGCCATCAGCCCCTTGGCCAGCCGGAACGAGGCGACCGCGCCGGTCAGGTTGTGGTGCCACGGGCAGGACAGGCTGTTATATTCGGGCAGGTTAAAGCGGTGATCCACCCCCAGCCGCAGCCCCGGCGCGCTGCGAAACAGCGCCGGGCGGTTCAGCGGGCGGCTGGCGGGCGGGATATGTTCCTCGTGCCGCCAGCGGGGGCCGCCGAATATGTCGATATTGCGGTCGTCATAGCTGCCGTCCGGGGCCGGACGGCCAAGGGAAAAATAGCCGCGCCCGTCGAACTGCGCCCGGTCGGGATTGACGGCGGCGCCGGTCTGCGCCGCGTCGGGGTTATACAGATCGACGGTGCAGATCAGCATCGCATCCCGCCGTTCCTCGGTGTGAAAGGCCAGCAGCTCGACGACCGAGCGGCTTTCGCTGAACGGATAGAACAGGAATTCGGCGTTAAAGCCGTAATACAGCCACGTTCCCGCCGGAACCGCGTCGTTCACCGCATTCACCGCGCCTGCGTGCGAACCGGGCGCGCGGGCGTCCCATGTCAGGCAGGTGACGCGCGCGGCCATGTCGTCGGGGATGTCGGGGGTTTCGGGCGACAGGGCCAGCACGTGACGAAAGCCCAGATCAAGATGATGGCGCAGCGTTTCGGCGATCAGCACACGATCTTCGCACAGGATCAGCGCCAGCGGGCCGCGCTGCAAGGGCGCGGGGTTTCTGGACAGCCAGTCGGTCAGGCGCGGGGCCGGGGTCATCACTGCATGACCGCCTTGACCTGTTCCAGCGCCGAACGCAGCAGGTCAGGGTTCGACTGCGCGCTGCTGACCAGACGTTTCAGCGTTTCCTTTTGCGGCGCGGCAATGTCCGCAGCGTCGATGATCGCTGTCACCTGCGCCAGATCAAAGCCTTCGGGGGTCAGCACCTGTTCGATCTGCGCGGCGGTTGCTGCGGCGTCGGCGGCACGTTCGGTGGCCGCGGCGGCCTGCGAGGCGGCATCGCTGGCCTGCGCAGGTGCCGCAGAATCGTCGGGCGCGCGGGCGGCTGCATCGGCGGCGCGGGCGGCGGCATCCAGCGCCTGTTCGGCGGCGGCCTCGGCCTCGGCGGCGGCGTCGCCTGCGGCGGGAACGGCGGCTTCGGTCGCGGCGCGGCTGGCCTCGGCTGCGGCATCGGCGGCGATGGCTGCGGCATCCGCTGCGGCGTCAGCCGCATCGGCCGGGCTGGCCGCAGGGGTGTCGGCGGCGGCCTGAGCTTCGCTGGCGGCTTGCCCTGCGGTCGATGCAGCCTCGCCCGCTGGGGTGTCGGGTGCAGATTCGCTGGTCGCCTGAACCGGCGCGGGGCGGGGCGCGTTCGCCGCCCACCACCACCAGCCGCCGCCAATCAGCAATGCAAGGATCAAGAGAGGCAAAAGCAGCCGGCGCATGGGTCATCCTTTCAACAGGTTGCGCGCCTATATCGCACAGCCGCAGGCACGGCAAAAGCCAAAGCCGCGCCCGTCCTGGCCCCCAATCGTCGCAGCGCCATCAAATCTGGTTGAATCGCCGCCGCAGAGTCCTTATTTTTACGCCACTTCATACAAACCACCGAAGGAATTAAGCCATAGCCCGCAGACCGCACAACGCGCCGCCCACCCGCGACACCGGACCCCGCGTCAATGAAAGAATCCGCGTCGCAGAAATCCGCCTGATCGGCCCCGATGGTGAGAATGTGGGCGTCGTGCCCCCTTCGGTCGGGCTGCGGATGGCCGAAGAGGCCGGGCTTGATCTGGTCGAAATCTCGCCGAACGCGACCCCGCCGGTCTGCAAGGTGATGGACCTCGGCAAGTTCAAATACGAACAACAAAAACGCGAAGCCGAAGCCCGGAAAAAGCAGAAAGTGATCGAAATCAAAGAGATCAAGTTCCGCCCCGGCACCGATACCCATGACTACGATGTCAAGATGCGCTCGGTCATGAAGTTTCTGGACGAAGGTGACAAGGTCAAGGTCACGCTGCGCTTTCGCGGGCGCGAGATGGCCCACCAGGATCTGGGGCTGGAACTGCTGAACCGCGTCAAGGATGATGTCGGCGAAGCGGGCAAGGTCGAATCGATGCCCAAGCTGGAAGGCCGGCAGATGGTGATGATGATCGCCCCCCGATAAGGGCGGTCCGACCACGACGAACAGGCCGCGCAGCATCTGCGCGGCTTTTTTCATGGGGGAAGGCGATGGAACAGCCGGTTGTCAGGGTGATGCGCGATGCGGGGGCCGATCCGTCGCTGCCGCTGCCGTCTTATGAAACGGCGGGCGCTGCGGGGGCCGATGTGCGGGCCGATCTGGGCGGCGGGGCCGTTACGCTGGCACCGGGCGAAAGGCGGATCATCCCGACCGGGTTGCGGGTGCAGATCCCCGAGGGCTGGGAAATCCAGATCCGCCCCCGATCCGGGCTGGCGCTGAAATCGGGGCTGAGCCTGCTGAACACGCCCGGCACCATCGACAGTGATTATCGCGGCCCCTTGGGGGTGCTGATGATAAACCATGACAGCCAGCCGCAGGTGATTGCCCATGGGGAAAGGATCGCCCAACTGATCGTCGCCCCCGCGCCACAGGCACGGTTCGAACTGGTCCCGACGCTGGAGGACAGCGACCGGGGGCAGGGCGGCTTTGGCTCGACAGGGCGCGGCTGATGCTGGTGCTGCTGATCGCGCTGGTGCTGGCGGGGTTGGCCTGGGGGCTGCGCCTGCCGGGGCGTATCGTCGGGGCGATGGCGTTTTTGCTGTGGTGCGGCGTGGTCTTGCTGCATCTGAGCGCGCCCGGCAGCGGGGCTGCGCGGGCGGTTGGCGGCAATCTGCCCGTCTGGCTGGTGGGCGGCGGCGTGGCAGCGTTGTTGCTGGGGTATCGCG
Source organism: Paracoccus sp. (in: a-proteobacteria) (assembly GCF_030538755.1). Taxonomy (GTDB): domain Bacteria; phylum Pseudomonadota; class Alphaproteobacteria; order Rhodobacterales; family Rhodobacteraceae; genus Paracoccus. The sequence goes on from NZ_JAUNTJ010000012.1 coordinate 84,779, forward strand.
CACTGCTGGCCCGGCTGCGCCGCGCCGCGCCTGCGCCGCCCGGCCAACCCGCGCGCGATGGCCTGACCGATGCCGAGCTGGACCGCTATGCCCGCCATCTGGTGCTGCGGGAAATCGGCGGGCCGGGGCAGATGCGGCTGCGGCAGGCGCGGGTGCTGGTCGTGGGGGCCGGCGGGCTGGGTGCGCCGGTCTGCCTGTATCTGGCCGCCGCCGGGGTGGGCCGCATCACGGTCGCCGATGATGATGCGGTCAGCCTGTCGAACCTGCAACGGCAGGTGATCTTTCGCGATGCCGACACCCGCCGCCTCAAAGCCACCACGGCGGCGGCGGCCATGCTGGCGCTGAACCCGCATATTCAGGTCACGCCCCTGACCCGCCGGATCACCGAGGCTGATCTCGACCTGATTGCGCAGCATGATCTGGTGCTGGATGGCACCGACAGCTTTGCCTCGCGGCAGGTGGTGAACCGGGCCTGCGTCAGCGCGGGCGTGCCGCTGATTGCCGGGGCGATTGCGCAATGGGAAGGGCAGGTCACGCTGTATGATCCCGCGCGTGGCGGGCCGTGCCTTACCTGCCTGTTCCCCAATGCCCCCGCCCCCGGCCTTGCGCCCCCCTGCGCCCAAGCGGGCGTGGTCGGCGCGCTGCCGGGCGTCATCGGCAGCATGATGGCGCTGGAGACGATCAAGCATCTGACCGGTGCCGGGCAGGGGCTGCGCGGGCGAATGGTGCTGTTTGACGGGCTATACGGCGAAAACCGCACGATTGCGGCTGAACGGCGCGTGGATTGTGCCGTCTGCGGTCACAGCTCTAACGGGGTCTGATCCGGGTTCAGCGGCAGGTCGGGCTGCACTGGCGCAGGCAGGGCCGGGCCGTCGGGCTGGGTGAACTGGCGCAACCCCTCGCCCACGGGCGGGGCGGGCGGTGCGCCGGGCTTGCGCCGGATGATGATGTCGCCGTTTTCCAGACGCTCGGGCGTTTGGTAATTGCCGATGTCATCGACCAGCACCGACAGATCGGACAGCGCCGGACCCATCAGCGCCAAAGCATCGGCCATATCCCGCGACATGGCGTCCATCTGCGGCGCGACCTCGTTCAGCAGGCCGCGCAGCAGGATACCGGCGCCACGCTCGATCAGGTCGATGCCCTGATCCGGCGTTTCCGGCTGCGCCACCGGGGGCGGTGCGGCTGGCGGCGCGGTCAGGGGCGGCAGCGGGATCGGTTCGGGATCGGGCTGCGATTGCGCCAAGGCCCAGCCACCGACGACAAGAGCGGCGGCAAGGGTGGCAATGATGATGCTGCGCTGTGCCATGATCCGAACATGGGGACAGCCGCCGCAACGATCAAGCGGCAAGCGGTGGCGATGGCGAAATGTCGCGAATCAGGCTTGCCGCCGCGTCTGCATGGCGCGGAAGGAATCCCACGCCTGATTCAACCGCCGGGTGCGCGCCTCGGCCAGACGGATCGCCTGCGGCGGCAGGCCGCGTGCGATGGCCCGGTCGGGGTGCGATTCAAAGATCAACTGCCGCCAGCGACGCCGGGCCTCGTCCAGCGGGGTGTCGGGGGATACGCCCAAAATCTCGCATGGGAGACAGCCCGATTCGGGATCATGCCGCAGGCGCAGCGCCACAACCTGCGCGGGCGCCAGACCAAAGATGGCCGCCACCTCGTCGATGAAGTCGATTTCGGCGCGGTGCAGATGACCATCGGCCACGGCAATGATGAACAGCCCCTCGACCACATCGACCAGAACCGGATCGCCCTGCGGGAACATGGCCGCGATCCGCCGTGCCCATGCGTCAAAGCCCGCCACGTCCTGCCGCGCCAGATCAAAGACGCGGGCGGCGTTCTTTTCCTCGGTGCGGGGGATGACAAAGACGCGGCGAAAGGCCGCCACCTCGGACCGGGCGACGGCACCATCGGCCTTGGCCAGCTTGGCCCCAAGCGCGATCACCGCAATTGTGAAGGCCACCGATTTTTCCGGCGGAGTCGCCGCCCGCCGCGCGCCGACAAACGCCGCAAGGCGGTCGGCGATACGCTGCCAAAAGCTGCGCGGGCGCGGCAGTTCGGGGGCAAGCTGTCTGGGCGCGGCATCATCCATGCGCCGATGTTACCGGCATCACGGGCGCGGCACCAGCGGGCGCGCCATCACCGCCGCGTCATTTCGGCGGGGATGCGTCAAGATCCAGCCCCATCAGGATCAGATCGTGATATTCGCCGAATTTCCACCCCGCTGCCGGAATACGGCCCCATTCGGCAAAGCCGATCCGCGCGTGAAACGCCACCGAGGTGGCGTTTGATCCGGTGATCGCGGCAATCATGACCCGCCCGCCATCGGCGCGGGCATGATCCAGCAAGGTTACCATCATGCTCGGCCACGAAAGAGCCGCGCCCGTCGGCGTGGCGAGAGGCGATGTAATCGGCAATCTCGGCATCGCTGCGCTGCGACGGCCAAAAGCTGATGGCGGTGTCGCGGATGATGGGGTTCCAGATCGCGCCGATGCCGGGGGCATCATCGGCGCGGGCGGGGCGGATTATCACGGTCGGCCCCTGCCTAAAGCCAGACCATCGACTGGTCGGGGCGCTGCAAAAGGATGCGCAGTTCCGTCTGGCCAAAGCCAAGGGTGATGCGCGGGTCGCTGATACGGCTCAGCGGCTGCGGCTCGGGCGTGGTCATCTGCAAGCGCAGCAGGCGGAAACCGTGGTCGGGCAGCATCTGGCATGGGTGCGCGCCACCGGACCAGCGGATCAGCAGCGGCTGCGTGCCATGCCCCGGCATCTGCCCGTTCACCGGCATGGTAAACTGCCAGTTGAGCGTGCCGCGCGACATCTCAATCACGGACGAGCCGCGCGGAGCGACGAAATGTTCATCGCGGGCGACCCATCCCAGAGTGCGCGGCGGGCCTTTGAAGTGATCCAGCCCATACCAGCGCATCCGTCCGGGCGGCGGGGCGGCAGGATCGACGGCGATCAGTTGCAGATACTCCATCCCGCCCAGATGCAGCAGGCGGTTATGGGTGCCCATCATCGGGTGCCGCCCGCCGTCATCCATGGGGCGGCCCAGAATGCGTTCCAGCAACGCTGCGCCCTCGGCAAGGTTTTCGCAGCCGATAACGATGTGATCCAGACGGCGCATTCCGGTCAGCCCCGATGCGCCCCGGCCGCCAGATCGCGGACAAAACCCAGCACCTGTTCCACCGATTTGCCATCGCCGATCTGTTTCACGATGGCGCTGCCGACCACGCAGCCATCGGCCACGCTGGCCACGGCCTGCGCGGATTCAGGGGTCGAGATGCCAAAGCCCACGACGACCGGCAGGCCCGATGCGGCGCTGATGCGCGCGACCTCGGGGGCGACCTCGGCGGCGTTGGCGGCGGGGCCGCCGGTGATGCCGGTGACGCTGACGTAATAGACAAAGCCCGAAGTGTTCCTGACCACCGCAGGCAGGCGGCGGTCATCGGTGGTCGGGGTGGCCAGACGGATAAAGTTGATCCCGGCCTCGCGCGCGGGGATGCACAGCTCGGCGTCTTCCTCGGGCGGCAGATCGACGACGATCAGCCCGTCCACGCCGGCCTCGGCCGCCTCGGCCAGAAAGCGGGATACGCCGCCGGTGCGGGCATAGATCGGGTTGTAATAGCCCATCAGCACCACCGGGGTTTCACTGTCCTCGGCGCGAAAGCGGCGCAGGATGTCCAGCGTCTGGCTGACGCTGCCACCGGCGGCCAGTGCGCGCTGACCCGCGGCCTGAATCGTCGGCCCGTCGGCCATGGGATCGGTGAAGGGCATCCCCAGTTCGATGATGTCCACCCCCGCCGCAGGCAGCCCGCGCATGATCTGGAACGAGGTTTCGGCATCGGGGTCGGATGCCATGATGTAAGACACGAAAGCCTTGCGTCCCTGTTCGCGAAGGCGGGAAAAACACTGGTCGATGCGGGTCATGCTTGTCTCCGGGCGTGGTTGCCATCCATCGCCCATCCCCGCGCGAGGTGCAAGCGTGTCGTCCGGGGTGTTTCGGGGGGTGGGAACAGCCATAAAGTGATTTGTGGATATTTTTACCATATTCAGGTTGATCCAAACAAATTATCTAAAAATTTATCCTAGACATATCTGCATGACGCAAGGTAAAGACCGCGTGACCTTTGGGGTCGGGTAACGAGAGGGAACAGACGTGGATATTAAGAAAACTGTATTGGGCGCTATTGTTGCTGGCTGCGGCGCATTTTCTGCGCAAGCTGCAACTCTGCCGTCCGACTGGATTGTGAATGGTAATGCCGGTTACATGAATCCGCAGGGCGTTGTTACGGCCCCGCCGCAGCAGGGGCCGGGCTATTACTATGTTTCGACGTGGGATGCCCCTGCGGGCGTCGGGGCATTGCCAGGTGTCGGCGGGTCAGGGTTGCCGATGAACGGATCAACCGTTGCGACGGGGCTTTTCAGCTCGAATGCCGGGGATATGCTGAACTTTTTCTTTAACTACGTCACGTCTGATGGTGCGGGTTATGCCGATTATGGCTGGGCACGATTGCTGAATTCGGTCGGCGACCAGGTTGCGCTGCTGTTCACCGCACGCACCACGCCGGGCGGGTCCAGCGTTCCGGGTTTTTCGATGCCCGATCCTGAAGCAACGCTGAGTCCTGCCACCGTTACGATTACGCCGGGCGGTCCGGTGTGGGACGCATTGGGTAGTAATAGTGGCGCTTGTTTTGACAACGGCTGCGGTTATACCGGCTGGGTGCAGTCCAGCTATACCATTCAGAACCCCGGTGAATATCGGCTGGAATTCGGCGTGACCAACTGGAACGATCAGATTTTTGCCAGCGCGATGGCATTTGCCGGTGCGACCATCGGCGATGTGGTTATCACCCCGCCGACCCCCGCGCCGGTTCCGCTGCCTGCCAGCGGGCTACTGTTGCTGGCTGGTCTGGGTGCTGTCGGCGCGATCCGCCGTCAGCGCGCGGCCTGATCCGCAGATCATCGTGGCAAAGGCCCGCCCGGTGCGGGCCTTTTTCGATTGGCGCGCCGGTCTGGACTTGCCCGCCTCTGCGCCCTACAAGCCGCAAAAATCGCACAAAGGACGCCGATCATGGGTTTTCGCATGGGCATCGTCGGGCTGCCGAACGTCGGCAAGTCCACCCTGTTCAACGCGCTGACGCGCACCGCCGCCGCGCAGGCCGCCAACTTTCCCTTTTGCACCATCGAACCGAACGTGGGCGAGGTGGCCGTGCCCGACCGCCGTCTGGACGCGCTGGCCGGGATCGCCGGGTCGAAACAGATCATCCCGACTCGGATCACCTTTGTGGACATCGCCGGTCTGGTGAAAGGTGCCTCCAAGGGCGAGGGGCTGGGCAACCAGTTCCTTGCCAATATCCGCGAGGTGGACGCCATCGCCCATGTCCTGCGCTGCTTTGAAGACGGCGACATTACTCATGTCGAAGGGCGCGTCGATCCGATTGCCGATGCCGAGGTGATCGAAACCGAACTGATGATCGCCGACATGGAATCCATCGAGCGGCGTCTGGCCAACCTGCAACGCAAGCTGAAGGGCGGCGACAAAGAGGCCGTGGATCAGGAACGGCTGCTGAAACAGGCTCTGGCCGCGCTTGAGGCCGGGCAACCGGCGCGCAGCGTGGCGGTGGCCGCCGATGACGCAAAGGCCTGGGGGATGCTGCAACTGCTGACGGCCAAGCCGGTGCTGTATGTCTGCAACGTCGCCGAATCCGAGGCTGCGGCCGGCAACGACTGGTCGAACAAGGTCGCCGAAATGGCCAGGGCGCAGGGCGCGGGCCATGTGGTGATCTCGGCCCGAATTGAAGAAGAAATCAGCCAGCTAGAGGCCGAAGAAGCCGAGATGTTCCTTGGCGAAATGGGGCTGGAGGAAGCCGGTCTGGATCGCCTGATCCGCGCCGGTTACGATCTGCTGGGCCTGCAAACCTATTTCACCGTCGGCCCGAAAGAGGCGCGCGCCTGGACGATCCGCAAGGGCACGCTGGCCCCTCAGGCGGCGGGCGTCATTCACGGCGATTTCGAAAAGGGTTTTATCCGCGCGGAAACCATTGGTTTCGATGATTATATCGCCGGAAAAGGCGAATCCGGCGCGCGCGAGGCGGGCAAGCTGCGTGTCGAAGGCAAGACCTACGAGGTCAAAGACGGCGACGTGCTGCATTTCCTGTTCAGCGGCTGACCGGGCAGGGGGCCGCCACCGCGCGCGGCATAGGAATTTCTGGCATTGCATCAAAAGTTAATCGCGCGGATAGTCTGGGCAGGGTTGATTCGCGTGGGGGTGTGCAATGGGTGCGGAATCGCGTTTTATCGGCGGTTATCTAGATCAGGAAATAAGCGACATCGCCATTTTGCCGAATGGCGGAATGGTTTTGCTTTGGCAGGATAACAGCATAGACCCCGAGCCGCCGCACACCGGTATCGGAATTATCGTTTTGGATCGTGATTTTAACGTAGTAAGCAGTGGCGTGCCCTATGTCCAGCATATTGGACGGCAGTTTAGCGCCCATGTCGTTGCGACGAAAGATGGCTTTGCTGTCGCATGGGAAAGCGACGGGCCGGATAAGAATAATTATCACGATACGTTATTTGACAGCTACATCAGATTTTTTGATCTGAATGGCGCGCCAAAGACCGGCGACATCCAGTTGAATCCGGCTTATGCTCTGGACGGTGGCAGCCTCCGAGATGAATCGCACATTCAAGATTTGAAGACTCTGTCGGACGGCTCTGTTATCGTGTTGACCGCAAATTCGCCCGTCAGCACGGATTGGGACGTTTTGGCCTATCGGTTCAGTTCCAGCGGAGCGCGGTTATCCACCAAAACACTTTTGACCGATGTTGATACTGGGCTGGCTTCGATAGCCCGAAACACGACAACGCCAGCGGCAGAAGTGACTGCCGCGAGTAACGGTTATTTGCTGACGTGGCGCGAGCAATATCCCGAATCAAGTCATGTATATGCCTATGGTGTTTTCAGTCAGTTTTTCAATAATTCAGGCAAGCCGATTAGTCGGGTGGTTGAACTTGGCGAGCCTCCGAGTAAAATGTTTGACGATATACGGGCAAGCCATCCCGATGTGTTGCGAATGACAAACGGCAATTTCGCAGCAACATGGTGGACCGATAATCAGGACACTGGAAAAGCGACGCATTACCTGCGGATGCTGAACGGTTCTGGCAGTCCCATCGGATCGCTTATCAAGCTGCGCGAAGAAACAAATAAGGCGACCTCATTCATGAATGAGATGGTGAGCCTTGGCGGTGGATTTTGGACCATAATTTCCCCCGTATACACCCATAAAACAACGGAAATGGGCGTTGCGACAAGTTATTACACCCTTCACGCCCGCATTTTCGATAGCACCGGAAACCAGATCGGCGGCCCGATAAATCTGCTGAATGACACCTATGAGAGCATGTCTTCGCTTAAGGTTCAGCGCCTGCCCTCTGGTCCGCTTATGGTGACGTGGGGTTGGGGGCCGACCCTTGAGGAGGACGTCTGGCTTAAGGTGATCGGTGACGGCACCGATGCCTTTCCGCGCATTCTTGAGGCCAAGACGGGCACGCCGCTGAACGGCGGGGCCGGGCGCGACATGATGCTGGGCACCGGGCAGGGCGACCGGATGTTCGGCAAGAACGGCAATGACATCATGCACGGCGCGGGCGGCCACGACTATCTGGCCGGGGGCAACGGCAACGATGTGATCTATGGCGGCTCGGGGCGCGATACGCTGTTGGGCGGTGCCGGGCGTGATACTCTGGACGGCGGCACCGGCAACGATCTGCTGCGCGGCGGTGATGGTAACGACCGGCTGCTGGGGGGATCGGGCGATGACACGCTGGAAGGGGGTGCCGGAAATGATCGCCTGCTGGGCGGCACCGGCAACGACCGCCTGTTTGGCGGCAGCGGCAGTGACACGTTAGAGGGCAATGGCGGTAATGACCTGCTGCGGGGCGAGGGCGGCAACGACCGTCTGCTGGGCGGTGCGGGCCACGATACGCTGAACGGCGGTGCCGGGAACGATGTGCTGATTGGAGGAGCGGGCAATGACCGGCTGATCGGCGGGGCCGGGCGCGACACCATGACGGGCGGGCAGGGGGCCGACAGCTTTGTTTTTGCCAAGGGTTACGGCGCGGATATTATCACCGATTTTGGCAATGGAAATGACCGGCTGCTGATCGACGATAATCTGTGGACAGGGAAATTGACTCCGGCACAGGTTATCAGCCGCTTTGCCAAGGATACCGGGCCGGATATCCGGTTTGATTTCGGTGGCGGCGATACGCTGTTGCTGCGCGGGGTCGGAAATATATCCGACCTGAGCGGCGATTTGGTGATTATCTGAACCGCATAGAAAAGGGGCGCGTGATGCGCCCCTTTCCGTTTGGCTGGTGGCCGGATCAGAACTGATACGACACGTTCAGACCAAGGCTGGTGCCTTTCAGGTCATTCCCGTCCACGTCGTTAAAGTCGCTGAATTCGCGGCGCAGAACCTCGGCCCCGACCAGCACGTTTTCCGTGGCTTTGAATTTGGCACCCAGACCATAGAAATAGCCGTCGCCATCCTGATCGGCCGCACCGTTGATGCCGTCGATTTTCAGGTCGTTATAACCGACCGTCAGATAGGGCAAAAAGCGGCCCGCATTGTAACCGGCCAGCAATTTCGCGCTGAGCATCCGGCCATCGGTGTCAACATTGGCGCCATCGGCTTCAAAGCTGCTGACCTTGTCATAGGCCAGTTCGGCACCGCCGACAAAGCGGCCGAAATCATGCAGATAGCCGGCATGCAGGCCATAGGTATTCGAGCTGAAGTCGGTGTTGCCTAGGCTGGTTTCCAGCTTGGGGTCAAACTTGCCGACCTGGCCGCCCAGATAGAAGCCCGTCCAGTCCGTGACCGGGGCAACGACCGGCGCGACCACCACGGGGGCAGCTTCGACGACCGGGGCGGTGTAACCGCCCGCAACAGCTGCGACGGCCGAAGCCAGAAGCGAACCAGTGGCAAGGGCGATGATCTTGTTCATGACGATCTCCAGTTGATCTTGTTACGTCAGTGAGCGGATAACTATTCCTCTGGCCAAAGGTTTCCAGCCCGTCGCGCTACACCACTGCGTGGTTGCCGTTTTGCCACAGCCGCCTTTCGCGCCCCGGAACCGCAATCCTGACGCAAACCCCTCTTGCCTCCGCCGCGCGTGATCGCTAGACGGGTCGGCGGAGTGGTGGCCGAGTGGTCGAAGGCACACCCCTGCTAAGGGTGCAGGC
>NZ_JAUNTJ010000033.1 GCF_030538755.1 Paracoccus sp. (in: a-proteobacteria)
CGGTTCATCCCCGCGCATGCGGGGAACAGTCACCGCCCAAGCGGGTGAAATCGCGGTTCCACGGTTCATCCCCGCGCATGCGGGGAACAGGTGTGCGCCTCGGGCGTGAAACCCTGTGTTCTCGGTTCATCCCCGCGCATGCGGGGAACAGATAGGTGATCTGCGCGACATTGCGCTGACCGTCGGTTCATCCCCGCGCATGCGGGGAACAGGCCCGCCTTCATCAGCGCGTGGACCTCGCGGGCGGTTCATCCCCGCGCATGCGGGGAACAGGTGGCAATTCGGAACGGGTGAGGTTAAGAGGACGGTTCATCCCCGCGTGTGCGGGGAACAGGCGCGAAGGCTGGGACCTGCTGGCGGTGATGCAGGTTCATCCCCGCGTGTGCGGGGAACAGCCGTCCCGCTGTTCTGCCGCGCGCATTTCCAGCGGTTCATCCCCGCGTGTGCGGGGAACAGCCGATCATGGCCAGCGCCTTGCCCATCAGTCCCGGTTCATCCCCGCGTGTGCGGGGAACAGTCATCGGCATCGCGGCGGTGGAGGCCATAAGGCGGTTCATCCCCGCGTGTGCGGGGAACAGGTTCGGGTCTGCACATAAGCGAGATTGGTTCCCGGTTCATCCCCGCGTGTGCGGGGAACAGTGGGCGACCGGCATCGTCAAAGATTACGATGCCGGTTCATCCCCGCGTGTGCGGGGAACAGGGCATCACGCCCGGCGGTACGCTGACCCCCAACGGTTCATCCCCGCGTGTGCGGGGAACAGTGTAACGCTCGGATACTGTGTCAGTCGCCACGCGGTTCATCCCCGCGTGTGCGGGGAACAGGTGTTCGGGCGCGCGATGTGGGCGTTCCTCCTCGGTTCATCCCCGCGTGTGCGGGGAACAGTCTTGTTGTAGGTTATTGATCCACAAACGTTTTCACAATGTCAAAAAGCGCACCGGATTTTCGGTGGGTCAGCGGTCGGGGTGTTGGGGCAGGAACTGGACCAGTTTCAGGCCGTCGAAATCGACCGGCATGCGACGGTTGCGGCCTATGGTCTGAAAGTCAAAGCCCTGGTCGGTGGGGGCGCGCCAGACCATTACGGCGTCGCCCTCGTCGATATAGGACACCACCTGATCCCAGATCCGTTCGCGGGTTCGGGCGGAATAGTCGCCGACGAAGACTCCGGCGCGGATTTCCAGCAGCCAGGCGGCCAGGCGGCCCCTCAGGCGGGGCGGGGCGTTGTTAACCACGATGACCATCATCGCCGGATACCTCATCCTCAAAGGCGGGGCCTGCGGCCTCGGGCGGTGGGGCGGGGCGGGGCAGGTCGCCGGCGCTCAGCATCTCGTCGATGGTGGGAATGATTTTCGCCAGCAGGCCCGACCTGCGAAAGGCGTCGCGGCAGGCCAGACGCACGGCGCGGTCGGGCGGCATATCCAGCCGACCCTTGGCGTGCTGGCCGGCGATGCGAAACGCCTCGGGCACGACGGTATCCAGCTTGAACAGATCGGCAATGTCGTAAACGAAGCTTAACGGCTTGCCCATGTGCAGAAAGCCGATGGCGGGGGCATAGCCTGCGGCCAGAACGGCGGCCTCGGTAAGACCATGCAGGCAGGCGGTGGCGGCGGACAAGCAGCGGTTGGGAATGTCGCCCGCCTCCCAGTCCTTGGGGTCATAGCGGCGGCGCTGCCACGCAACGCCATGCTGCCCCGCCAGCAGGGCATAGGTTTCGCGCACACGCACGCCCTCGATCCCGCGCAACTGGTCGATGGATCGGCGGGCCGGAGCAGGCTCGCCAAAGCGGCGCTCATACATGGCGCGCACGACGCGCAGGCGGGCTGCCGGGTCCAGTGCAATGGACGCCTGCCACAGCAGCTTGTCCGAACGCGACCCGCCGGGCTGGCCTGCGGAATACAGCCGCACCCCGGCCTCGCCCACCCATGTAATCAGCGTGCCGGTGCGCGCGGCCAGCGACACGGCGGCGTGGGAAATGCGCGCGCCGGGTTCCAGCATCAGCCCGGCCAGACCGCCAACGGGGATATGCGTGCGCGTGCCATCGGCGTTGATGGCCACAAAGGCCCCATCCGCCACATCAAGCTGCGCCCGTTCGACAAAGACCAGCGAGGATCTGTCCTTCAGCGGGATCGGCCTGGGTGGCGCAGGCCCTTCATGCGCGGGCGATCAGCATCAATCCGCAGCCGAACGCCTTGGCGCGGCCGAAACCGGCGGCAAGGCGATCAAGAAAGGCAGCGGGGTCGGTGACGATCAGCTTGCCGGACAGGTCGAGGATACCGAATTGCGGCTGCCCCTGCCGCTTGCCCCGGTGCGAGGGCAGGGCGGCGACCGAATAATCATCCACGGCCAGCGCAGGGCGGTCGTTTTCATGGTCCCACGCGATCTCAAAGCCGTGGCGGCTGCCCTGCCCGGCCATCCAGTCCTGCGCGGCGGCCTGCGCCACCGCCATCCGCTGCGCGGCCCGTTCGCCCTTGGGCACGGAATGCAGCGCATCCATCACCACATCGACGCGGCCCACGCCCTTGCGCGCGCGCGTCGCATTGGCGCGCAGCACAAAGCGCAACTGGTCGCCCTGACGCAGATCGGGGGCAAAGGGCTTGACCTGCGGCGGATCGAACAGCGCAACGGCCTGCGGCGGGCGCGCCGACAGCACGATAAAGCGGCCCTGCCCCTCGGCCCGCCACAGGAAATCGCGGCTGGCATCGGGATCGCCGGCAAAGGCCGACCAGATCAGCCGGTGATGCGCGTCCTGCTGCGCGCCTTCGGGGGCCGGGTCCAGCAGAGCATTCAGCGCCGCCACATCCGGGCGGCGCGACAGATCGAGGCGCGACAGATACAGCGTCATGGCGCGTCCCCCGGTCGGATGTCCACCGCGCGCATCGCCACCTGACGCGGCGCAAAGTGCCACTGGCGGCGGTCGGTGGCGATGTCGTGGCGCGTTTCCAGCCGCGCGGCCCCGGTGGTGTCATCGCTGGCCATCATCTGCGCGACCGCGCCCTGCCGCCAATCGGGCAGGCACAGCCCCGCCAGCGCCTGTTCGGGGCTGTCGGCCGCTACGATCTGCGGGTTCAGCGGTGCGGCCAGCGGGCAGGATTTACGGCCCAGATACAGCGTGAACACCGGGCGGCGCAGCGCATCGGCCAGCGCCGCCAGATCGCCGCCCCAAACCGCCACGCCATACAGCGGTGCCGCACGGTAATCGCGCAGCGTGATCGTGGTGTTCAGCTTTGCGCGGGCATCGCGCAGCGCCTGCGGGCGCGACTGCGGCTGGCGTGCGGCGGCACCGGGCACGGTCTGCACCGTGTGATAATCGCGCAGCGCAACGCCGGGGTCGAAAATCGCCACGGCCATTTTCAGCGGGTCAAGCGCGGAAAAATCATCGCCCCGCCGCAGCCCCAGAGCCGCGCCGAACATGCCGATCAGCGCCGAGCGTCCGGGCCAGATCAGCGATCCGCGCCGTTCGTGCCCGGCAAATTCGCCCATCGCACCCAGGGCGGCGGTCAGTTGCAAGATCAGGTAATCGCGCACCGTGTCAGCCCTTGGCATGTCAGCCCTTGGCCGCCCCGGCGGCAAAACCCGCGATCTGATCCAGTGAGCCGGTGCCCGTGGCCAGATTCATCACCTCGGCCCGGTCAGACGATGCGCCATAGGCAGCGTCGATGCGGCCCGCCATATCTTCCAGCGCGGCGATGGACGCGCCGATCAGATCGCCGCCCTCGACCGGCTTGAAGAACGACCCCGACAGGTCGCGCGGCTGCTGTGCGCCGATTTCGGCCCGGATGTAATGGGCGCGCGGATGGTGACCAAAGCTGTTCTGCTTGCCCTTGGGCGTGGCCACGGCCAGCGCGCGGGCCAGCGATTCCAGCCCCCGCGCCGCCAGATCACGGTCGCCGCCAAGGTTTTCGACCAGCAGATCGACATTGACGCAGGCGTAAAGGTAATAGACGCCTGAACCAAAGCCCAGCTCGCCCAGATGCCCGGCACCCGCATCCTGTTCGCGGGTTTTCAGGTCATCGACAGCGGAAAACCAGTCGTCTTCGGCCAGCACACGATGCGTGGTGATCGCATGGGCAACCTGCACCGCCGCATCGCGGTTGAAATCGGGATCATCGGCCAGCATCCGCCCGAACATCGCAATATCCACCGCCCCGTCGGCGCGGCGCAGGACCAGCTTTTTCAGGTCTTTATCCTTGGGCAGATCCTCGCCCGCCAGGGCCTTGGCGGCCAGTTCCTCGGCCAGCGCCCATTCTGCGGGTGAAATAAAGGCCAGCGTCGTGGCGATCAGGCGCGGATCGTCCTTTTTCGGCTGCTCCAGCTTGCCGAAAATTCCGGCGACGGTCTGCGCCGTTTCCTGCGCGGCGGTTTCGCTGGCACCATCGGCGATCAGCTTTTCCCGCAGCTTTTCAAACAGCCGCTTGGTGCGGGTGCCGGTGTGCCCGGCCAGATCATTCTGAAAGAAACTGCTTTCCCGCACCGCCCGTTTCACCGATTGCGAGGACAGACGCAAACGCGGCGCGCCGCCCATCATCGCGGATTTCGGCCGCCCCTGATCGTCGCGGTTCGGGTTCGAGGGCGGATAGGCGGTCAGCAGGTGAAACTGAACGAATGTCGTCACGGGGTGGCCTCGGCTGGTTTCAGTTTTTCGGGGATCGGCGCGGCAAAGTAATCAAAGCTCCAGCGCGCGCGGGTCTTGTCATTCCAGAACCACAGGTCGCGGCCCAATGCGGCGATGTTGCAGGCAGGGTCCGGCAGGCTGCGGATGGCGCGGATCAGCGCGGTCGTCAGCGCGTCGCGGTCGGATCGCATCAGGCGCTGGAACCGGGCCGTGGACAGCGCCGGTTCCCGCCCGCCCAGACGGCGCGCCAGCGTTGCCCCGCTTTCGCCGCGCAATTCGGCCAGCACCTTCACCAGCGCGATCAGCCGCAGCGCATCGCGGGTGCCCAGACGCTGCGCCAGATCCTGCACGGCAGGTTCGGCCAGCGCCTCGATCCCCTGTGCCCGCCGCAACCGGGCTGCAAGGCCCCGCGCCGCGCCGCTTTGGCGGTCGGCAAGGTTGGCCGCCCACCAGTTGCGGATGATCTGGCCGATGTCCAAACTGTCCACGCTCATGCGGCCTCCTGTCTGGTTGGCGGCAGCGGCAGTTCCAGCGCGCCGAATGCCAGTTTGCCGTATTTGCCCCGGCCCGCGAACGACCCGGCCAGAAAGCCGCGCGCCTGCACCACCGCCTGCTGCGCCTTGACGTCGCGATCCGCCAGCCCCGGCAGGGCGCGCGCATCGAACAGATCAAAGGCAACCGCGCGCATCGCCGCCAGCCAGCCCTGCGCCACCTGTTCCGGCGCGGTGCCGGTTTCCAGCGCGCGCAGCCCGGTTTCAAAGCCGGTTTGCGTGCGGGTATAGAATTCTTCGCGCACGGCCTCGCGCGTTTCGCCCTCGGCCAGAACCGGGGCCAGCGCGCCGCGCAGCGCCAGCGACAGTTGTTCCGCCGCCTGAATCATCCCGGCCAGCAGGATCAGCGGCGCGCCGGTCAGCCCGATCAGTGGCGGGGTGGACAGCACGAAATCGCGCGGCTTCATATTGTCCATCGCCCAACCGGCGACGATCACCCGCGCCGATTGCCCTTGTGACCGGTGCTCCCACATCTCGATCACCTCGGCGCGGCGCGTCAGGCCCTGCCCTTCATCCGGCTGCGCCGCGACCACGCCCAGCCAGTGGCGATAGCCGAACAGACCGGCGCGCGGGTGTTTCGGCAGCCATTCCGCCCCCACCTTCAGGCGGTAATAGGGCGATGTCGGGTGATCCCAGCCGGCATAATTCGTGCCATAGGGCCGCTGGACAACCCCGGAGATCGCATCGTCGCCCACCAGCCGCAAACGGCGCGGCATCCCGAAAAACGCCTCGACCGGGTGGCGCTGTTCAGGAAAGACCTGCTGCGCCTTTTCCGAAGTCGAGGTCTTGCGCATCCACGGCAGATCGCCGGGCGCCGCCGCCTGCCCGCAGGGCGTGTTCGCCCAGATCAGCGACCACAGCCCGCCCTGCGGCTGAACCAGCGTCACCATCGGCCCGCCGCCCCGCATCGAGGTGCGGTTCCCCGCCCCACCCGCCGGGGCGAAGGCCTGAAACGTATACAAGGCCATCGCCGCCATCGCAGGCGTCAGTTCGGGATAGCGCCCGCGCCAGACCATCAGATCGGCATTATTCTTGACCGTCTGCCCGCCCGCGCTGTCGATGAACAGCATATCCACCGGGTTCGGCGCACCCGGCAGATCATCGAAATCCTGCATAAAACGCGGCCCGTCCCCGGTCAGGTTAAAGGCCGGCGCAAACGGCTCTAACCGCTGCCGCAGCCGGTCGGGATCGGGGGCCCAGCGGTCCAGCCAGTCGTCTTCATCAACCGGAGGATCAGCCATGGCCACCAGCCCGATCAACAGCTCCAAACAGGCGATATTCATATCCGCCCGAGGCCAGTCCACCCCCAAAATTGCAGAGTCGGCAACTTCCCAAGGGGTAACAGTCCGGGGACCATCGGCCGTGATGACAGGAATCCACGGATCTGCAATAAGATTCAGGGGCATAGATCTTTGCATATTGTGAACAAGCGTAGCTAAGCGGAATTTTGCCGATCTGTCAATGGCCAATAAGCAAAATGCCTGCCAGTCGAGCACGCAGAACCGGCCGTCACAGCAGTGCGGCACCGATCACGGCTCTGGGTGACGATCCCGGAGAGAATTGGTCCAGAAAACCCAACCCGCACGGATGGAACTCGGTTCATCCCCACACGCGTGGGGAACAGTTCGCGAGAATGGTTTTTAATGCCCGGTATCGCGGTTCATCCCCACACGCGTGGGGAACAGTGTCTTGCGAACGCGAAACCGTATTCCCGCATCGGTTCATCCCCACACGCGTGGGGAACAGGTGCTGGACCTGTCAACGCTGCTCTCCGGCGGCGGTTCATCCCCACACGCGTGGGGAACAGTTACAAATGTGCCTCACGACTTACACCTCGCACGGTTCATCCCCACACGCGTGGGGAACAGCGTTGCCACATAACACGCAGGCGTATCCCTTCCGGTTCATCCCCACACGCGTGGGGAACAGTTTTTTCACCCCAAATCCGCATTTTCTGTTCACGGTTCATCCCCACACGCGTGGGGAACAGTCCTAGAATCCCGGCCCGGATCAGGAGCGCGGCGGTTCATCCCCACACGCGTGGGGAACAGGGACGGACCTCCCATTCCCGCGCCAACAGCGTCGGTTCATCCCCACACGCGTGGGGAACAGCACGGGTCGGTTCTCGAACACTCGACGGTCAACGGTTCATCCCCACACGCGTGGGGAACAGCGAAACTTTGACTGACGCCGGAAGTTCCGTTTCGGTTCATCCCCACACGCGTGGGGAACAGCGAAAGCGCGTCGTTGAAAGATTTGGTTTCAGCGGTTCATCCCCACACGCGTGGGGAACAGACAGGTTTTTTGAAATCCCTGAACCCTCTGTTCGGTTCATCCCCACACGCGTGGGGAACAGTTCGCCATACTCACCAGCGACCAAATACCGAACGGTTCATCCCCACACGCGTGGGGAACAGATAGCAGAGGAAAATAAATGGCTCTGAAAGACCGGTTCATCCCCACACGCGTGGGGAACAGGTGGCAACGGACAACCCATTGTCCGCACACCACGGTTCATCCCCACACGCGTGGGGAACAGTGCGCACGGCCGGGCCGTGACCGCTGATAAATCGGTTCATCCCCACACGCGTGGGGAACAGATCTGCGCCAGCACATCGCCCGCCTTGTTGACCGGTTCATCCCCACACGCGTGGGGAACAGATGGCAAATTCAGTTATCGAGATATCCGCTGACGGTTCATCCCCACACGCGTGGGGAACAGTCGAGGTGCATGGCTGGGGCATAAGTCACGTCCGGTTCATCCCCACACGCGTGGGGAACAGTTGCGGACGGCCCGAAGAACGTCCTTGTGCTGCGGTTCATCCCCACACGCGTGGGGAACAGTCTTCCTCCAAATAACTGATTTCCATCGGCTATACCAACACCCTCCACAGCACCAGATAAATGGCCCCCTATACCTCGCCTGCAAACACCACCCCTTTCTCGGCGTCATAGCCAAGGCCGGGGCAGATGGTGCCGTCGTCCGTTACGGGGCAGAGCGTTACGGCGGTGCGGCGCCAGTCGGGCCAGTCTTGGGTCAGGGCGGCGATTTCGGGGGTGGATTGGTCGGGCAGGTTCAGCCCGTGCAGGCGGTGTTCGGCGACCTGCGCTTCGGACAGGGACCAGCCGTCCGGGCCGTCGGCCCATGGGTGCAGCGCCCCGCCATGGCGGCGGGCCAGCAGCAGGGTGCGGGTCGGGCGGCCAAGGCGGGTGGGGTAATCGGTGTCATCGGCGGCGGCATTGCCGCGATAGCCTTTGGCAAGGTCGATCAGGTTGCGCCGGGCCTGGTTGGCCTCGGCATAGCCCTGACCGATGCGCAGCAGCTCGGCCTCGGCCAAAGGCTCGGGGACGGGGGCGGCGTCCTGACCATGGGCGGCCTCGATCAAGGTGCGCAGACCGGCGGGGGCCTCGATCCGGCCGGTGGCGAACAGCACCTGCGCGCTGCGCCATTGCAGATCCAGCGGATAGACCCATGCGCCACGATCCAGCACATGATGCAGCCATTGTTCGTCCTCGACCCGCGCGGGGTCGGGCGACACGACATGCAGCACCGGCGCGAGCACCGGGCGGGTTGCCGCCGGGCGCAGGTCCATATGCCGCCACAGCCGCCCCGCGCGCTGGATCAGCGAGGCAACAGGGGCCAGATCCGACACCATCACGTCGAAATCCAGATCGAGGCTGCTTTCCACCACCTGCGTCGCCACCAGCACACGCCCGGCCCGCTGCTGGCCATGCTTGCCGAACCGCGACAGCGCCGCCTGTTCGTGGCGCAGCCGGTCGGCAAGGGTAAAGCGGGCGTGCAGCAGATCGGCGCTGACCCCCGCCGCGCGCAGGGCATCGACCCCGGCGATCGCATCATCGACGGCATTGCGCACCCAAAGGCAGGCGGCCCCCTGCGCCGCGTGATCCGCCAGCAGCGCCACGGCCTGCGCCGGATCGCTCAGCCGCGACACGGCGACCGGGCCGCGCGCGCTGCCGGTTTGCGGGAAATCGCGCCGCGCCGCCCCGCCCGCCATGGTCAGCGCCGGATAGGCGCGGTCGCCGTCATCCTCTGCACCCCACGCCGCCAACAGCGCCGCCCGCTGATCCAAGGGCAGCGTCGCCGTCAGCAGAATGGCCGAGCCGCCCGCCATCCGATGCGCCCGCAAAAGCTGCGCCAGCTCGGTCGCCATGTAAGGCGCACCCATTTCATGCACCTCGTCCACGATCAGGATTTTCGAGGACAGGCCGTAATGGCGCAGCGTGGCAAAGCGGGTGGGCAGAACGGACAGCAGCGCCTGATCTATCGTGCCGACACCCACGGCGGCCAGCAGGGCGCGGCGGCGGCCTTCGGCCAGCCACTCGGTGCAGACCGGGGCATCGGTCGCGCCAGCCGGGGCGGCGCGCAGGTCGCGGTATTCGCCTGACAGGGCGGCGCGGCCATGCGCCAGCGTCAGGCTGGGCGGGCCATCGAACATCCGCCGCACGATATGGCGGGCGCGGGCAAACATCGCATCCGCCGTCGCCGTGGTGGGCAGGGCAAAGAACAACCCCTGCCCCTTGCCCGCCAGCATCATCCGCTGGGCAAGGAGCAGCGCGGCCTCGGTCTTGCCTGCGCCGGTTTCATCCTCGATCACGGCCAGGGCGGGACCATCGGGCAGGGCAATATCGCGGCAGGCGGCCTGCATCGGGCGCAGGGTGAAATCGAACAGCGTGCCGGGCGCGGGGGCGGGCGCATCCAGCCCGGCGGCACGGATCGCCGCCCCGGCCCGGCTGCGGGCCTGCACCAGATAGGCGGGCAGATCGGGGCCGGGCGCGGTGGGCGGAAACCAGTCGGGGTTTGACCCGACCCAATCGGCCGCCGCGATAAAGCCCGGCAGCCACCATTCCAGCGCCTTCAGGCCATGCTTGTCCAGCGACGCCAGCGACGCACCGGGCCACAGCGCCATGAATGCCGCGATCAGATCGCCCGCATCCGCCACGGCCTGCGGCCCGGCGGCGTTCAGGCTGCGCGCCAGCATCATCTCATCCCGCCTGGGCGGCTGTCCGTGATGCCCCGCAACCCCGGCATAGAGCGCCAGCCGGTCGGCCCGTTCGCGCGGCCCATACGGGCCGGGCCGACGGTCGGGGACAATCGCCGGGGCCAGCGTGGCATCGTGATGACGCAGCAGCGCCTCGGTCACTTCCCAATGCCGGCCCTGAGGCTGCGTCGCGCCGGTGGTCAGCATGGCGCGAAAGCTGTCGCTGATCTTGCCCAGATCATGCAGCGCCGTCAGCAGGATCACGGCATCGCGCACAGGGGCCGGATAGCGGGCGCCGATCAGCCCTTCGGCCACAGCGGCCACGTCCAGCATGTGATAGGCGGCGGGATGGGCAATGCCGTCCAGCGCGCTTTTGCCGGGCCAGTTGCGGATGATCTGTGCCGTCATTGCGGTTCCCCGACCTGATCGCCGCATTCTGGCGCAAGGCCGATCATAAAGACGCGCCGGGTTCTGGATCAAGGCCGGCAGGGGGGCTGCTTTCCGCCCTGCATATCCTTGACCTGACCCTTGATCCCCTCATCCCGCGACCATTCGCGATAACGATTAAGCCCGCCGCAATTCGCACCACGCCGCCAGAACCCGTGCCCGTTTGGAAAAGGCAATCGAGATCGGCCAGATAATCCGGGTTTCCGCAGCCTTGGCCGCGCGCCGGGCCGCCCCTCAGGGCCGCATCAACTGACCAATCAGCATCCCCGCAAAGGCCAGATGCGCCTGCGACAGGTTTTGCTGCATCTCGTCGTCGGAATAGGGGGCGGTGATGGACAGGGCGATCACCTCGCTGCCGTTCTGCGCGGTGCAGAGGTTGTCCAGCAGCCCCCTTGTTTCCCCGGCATCCCCGCCGTCCTGCTGTCGTTCGACCATGCCGCAGATCAGCACCGTTCCGTCAAGATCGGAATCGCCGCTGATCTCGATCTGGCGCAGGCGGACGGGGGCGGTCGTATAGCCCTCATTCAGGGCATTGGTGCCTTGTTCCAGATTCTGCGCCAGCAGTTCAAACAAGGCACGCTGCGCGGATGGCGTTTCGCCCGTGCCGGCAGGATCGCCGCCCGCCGCACCGCGCGGATCGGCCTGCGGCGCGGGCAGAATACGCAATGTCGCCCGGCCAATGGTTTCGCCGTAATACGCGACAAGCTGTTCGCCCGCCATCTCGGTTCGCACCAGTTCCATATCCTGAATGGCTGCGGGCAACCGTTCCTGATAATCCTGCGGCGCAGCCAGAGCGGCCCCGGCAGACAAGGCAAGTGCGAAAACGGACATGGCTGTTCGGGTCATGGAACCTCGGGTTTCTGTCTGACGCCACGCAGCAAACCCTGCTTGCCGCGTGATCCATAGGGCAAGGCTATGTGGCAACCGGGCATGGGTAAAGCGGATGCGCCACAGCCCGGCCAGACCGGCAGCATCCTGCCGAATGGGGGCGTTATCGGGGGAATCGGGGGGCAGGAAAACGCCCCCGAGCCGCCGCCCCTTACATCACCATCGCCCCTTGCGGCAGCAGCCAGGCGCCTTGCGCGGGCGCGCAGCGGGTGCGCAAAGTGCAGTTATAGGCGCTGGTCAGCAGGCTGTCGGTCAGCACCTCGTCGGGCGGGCCTTCGGCCAGGGCGCTGCCGTTCTGCATCAGCAGGACGTGATCGGCGAACATCGCGGTCAGGTTCAGGTCGTGCATCACCGCAACCACCCCGCCGCCGCGCCGGGCATAGGCTGCGGCCAGACGCATCACCGCCAGTTGATGCGCGATGTCCAGACTGCTGACGGGTTCATCCAGCATCAACCAGCGCGGGCCATCGGCACCGACCGGCTGCCAGACCTGCACCAGCGCGCGGGCCAGTTGCACCCGCTGTTGTTCGCCGCCCGACATTTCCTGATACAGCCGCCCGGCGTAATCGGGCAGGCCGACCTGCGCCAAGGCGGCGGCGATCAGCGCGTCGCCGACGGTCTGCGCATCGGGGTGCGAGGTCAGGCCGATGCGGATGATCTCGGCTGCGGTGAAGGGAAAGGACAGCGCGCTGTGCTGCGGCAGCACCGCACGCTGCCGCGCCAGCACATCGGGCGGCAGGCCGGTCAGATCGGCGCCGTTCAGCGTGATCCGCCCCGACGCCGGGCGCAGCTCGGCCGTCAGGGCGCGCAGCAGCGTCGTCTTGCCCGAGCCGTTCGGCCCGATGATCGCGGTCAGGCGGCCCGCCTGCGCCGTCATGCTGACCCCGCGCAGCACGGCGCGCGTGCCCAGCTTTACGGTGATGTCGGTGGCGTGCAGACTCAACCGTCCAGAATCCTTCGGTTCGACAGCAGCACCCAGGTAAAGAACGGCCCGCCCAGCATCGCGGTGATGATGCCGATGGGCAGTTCCGCGGGCGCGATGATGGTGCGGCTGACCATATCGGCCAGCACCAGCACGCAGGCCCCCAGCAGGCCCGCATTGACCAGCAGCCAGCGGTGATCCGGCCCGCAGATCAGCCGCAGCAGATGCGGCACCACGATGCCGACAAAGCCGATGCCGCCCGATACGGCCACCGCCGCCCCCACCGCCCCGGCGCTGGTCAGCATGGCGGCGGTCTTGGCGCGCTGCACGCGGATGCCGACATGGGCGGCGGCGGCCTCGCCCAGGGCCAGACCGTTCAGCGACCGGGCCAGAAACGGCGCGGCGATCAGCGCCAGCGCCATGACCGGCCCGGCGGCGGCCAGCTTGACCCAGCTTGACCCGGCCAGCGATCCCATGCCCCAGAAGGTCAGGTCGCGCAGTTGCGAGTCATTGGCGTAATAGACGATCAGCCCGGACACCGCACTGACCATGGCCGAAATCGCGATCCCGGCCAGCAGCATGGTGGCGATCGAGGTGCGCCCCTGCCGCGTGGCGATGCCATACAGCACCAGCATCGTCACCCAGCCGCCGCCGAATGCCGCCAGCGGCACCAGATACCAGCCGGTCCACACAGTGATCGCGGCAGGCAGCAGCCCGCCCAGCACGATCGCGGCAATCGCCCCCAGCGATGCCCCCGCGCTGACGCCCAGCAGGCCCGGATCGGCCAGCGGGTTGCGGAACAGCCCCTGCATCACCGCCCCCGCCACCGCCAGCGAGGCCCCGACCAGCAGCCCGGTCAGCAGGCGCGGCAGGCGGATGTCCAGCACGATGATGCGGTCGGCCTGCGCAATCTCACGCCCGGCCAGCCAGTCGCCCAGCACGCCAACCGCCGACACGCCGGATGCGCCATGCCCCATCGACAGCACCGCGACGATCAGCGTCAGCACCGCCAGCAGCACCGCCACGGCCTGCCCGCGCCTGCGGCGGTCGCCTGCCAGCGGAACAGCCGTCATTGCCACCATCACCCGTCCCCATAGATCGCGCGGTGCAGATCCAGCCCGGCCTTGCCCGCGCGCGGCCCAAAGCCCAGCAGATATTGCGCATTCATCCGCAGGATCGCGCGGTTCTGCCCCGCCGGAGTCGCGGCGATGGCGGGCATGGCCCAGATCTGCGCGTCGCCCGGTTCCTGCAAGATCGGGTCGCTGTCGCTGATCGGATCGCGGTGCATCATCAGGATCAGGTCGGGGGCGGCGGCCATGATCGCCTCGTCCGTCAGCGGCTTGTAACCGCTGAAGCCCGTTATCGCATTTTCGGCCCCCGCCAGCCGGATCATCGCATCCGCCGCCGTATCCGTGCCCGAGGCCAGCACCCGTCCGCCTTGCAGCGACAGAATGAACAGCACCCGGCGCGGAGTGACATCGGCATTCAGCGCCTCAAGTTCCGCCAGATCGGCACGCAGCGCATCCAGATCGGGTTGGATCGCATCCGGCCTGCCCAAAGCCTGCGCCACGGCGGTGATCCGCGTCTCGATCCCTGCCGCGTCGGCGGCGTCGGGGATGGTTTCGAACGCGATCCCCGAGGATTGCAGCATCGCCACCGCCTCGGGCGGGCCTGCGCCCTCTTCGGCAAGGATCAGGTCGGGGCGCAGCGACAGCACGTTTTCGGCGGACAGGCGGCGCATATAACCGACATCGGGCAAATCCAGCGCCGCCGCCGGGTAAACCGAGGAACTGTCGCGCGCGATCAGCCGGTCCTGTTCGCCCATCGCATAGACGATTTCCGTGACCGTGCCGCCAACCGCCAGAATCCGCTGCGCATCCGGGTGCCCCTGCGGCCCTTCGGCCAGCGCGGGCAAACCCATCAGCGCCGCCAGCGCGATACCCGCAAAGCGCCGCATCATGCCGCCCCCGGCAGTCCGTTCACCAGATCGGCCCAGACCTGCGGATCGCCGCCCTTGTCCGCCCGCATCCCAAAGCACTGATAGATCAGCGCGCCATATTCATCGAAGGCCTCGACCGAGATCGCCATGCCGCGCTTGGTCGGCTTTTCCACCTGCCACATCTCGGCCACATGATCGGCGCGCAGATGCAGGTTGAACCGCTCGTCCATGACATTCAGCCACGGCCCTATCGGGCGCAGGTTCTGACACGGGCCGGAATGAATCCCGATGCAGCCCATATTGCCGACGAAGATCATCACCGGCAGGCCCTGCGCCTGCACCGCAGTGAACAGCGCGTCATTGGCCGCCACATCCAGCCGCCGCACGAAAGGCGCACCAGCCAGATGATAGGCGCCCAGCCGGTTCATCTTCAGCCGCCGCACCAGCGTGTTGAACTGATGCGTGTCGGTCATGTCCGCCCATTCGCTGCGCAGCGCCATGGCGCGGCTTTCGTCGATGCGGGGGCCTTCGACCGGGGCGCGGGGGGCGAAATCCGACAGCCCGTCCTGATCCGGCAGCGCCAGATCGCGGCGCAGCGCATCCCATGCGGCCAGATCGGACCCGGCGCGCAGATGCACCTTGTGCACCGCATCGCCCGCCGCGTCGAACACCTGAACCGAGCGGCGCGGGCCGTCATTGCCCTCGGCCTCGACGGCATAGGCATGGACCCAGTGGCGCGGGAACATGCGCATGTCGATTTCGGGGTCCAGCGTCATCGCCGCATGGTCGCCATCGTGGAAATTGTTATAGGTGCCGACCTTTTCGATCACGCAGGACCGGTTGCGGGTCAGGGCCATCACCTCGCCCAGACGCTGCACCGCCGGGATCAGCCGCCCCAGCGCCGGGGTGATGCGGATCGCGCCGTGGCCCAGTTCGGCCTCGACCAGCGCGGCCTCGGTCAGGCCAAGCTGCGCGGCCAGATCAAAAGGCCGAAGGGTCGATTCACGTTTCAGATCGCGCAGCCGTGCGGGGGTCAGGTCGTTCATGGATTAGCCTTTTACGTATGCGGGCATCTGGCAAACGGGCTGGATGCAGTTCTTGACTTGTTTAGTAAGGAAAGCTAGCCGATGCAAGCCGCCAGCATATGCCAGCCGGGTCATTTCAACAAACAACAGGGAACAGGGGCACATGCGCAAAAGACTGATACTTCTTCCGATCATTCTGGGGGCGATCCCTGCGGGGGTGATCGCACAGGAACGCCCGACCGTTCTGGACCCGATCATCCTGCGCGCGGGAACGGAAAAGGTCGCATCCGACGTGCCGCAATCGGTCAGCGTGGTCGGTCAGCAGGAACTGGACGACACCGCGCCGGGCACCATCGGGCAGGCGCTGACGCAGGTGCCGGGCGTGGCGGGGGTCGGCTCGTCCAGCTTTTTCGGGCAGGGTTTCAACATTCGCGGCTTTGGCAATTCCGGCACCGCCGCATCCGAGGCCGGGATCGTGCAACTGATTGATGGCGAGCGGAAATATTACGAATCCTATCGTCAGGGGTCGCTGTTCATCGAACCCGACTTCCTGACGCGGGTCGAGGTGCTGCGCGGCCCCGGTTCATCGACGCTGTATGGCGCGGGGGCGCTTGGCGGGGTGATCGCAATGGAAACCGTCAGCGCGGGCGACCTGATCGCCGAGGGCGCGACACAGGGCGGGCGGCTGCGGCTGCGCTATGGTTCCAACCCCGACACGGCCTTCGCCAGCGCGCTGTGGGGCTGGCGCCCGACCACCGATTTCGAGGCGGTGGCCGGTCTGGCCTATCGCCATCTGGGCGACACCAAAGACCCCGATGGCGATGTGATGATCCGGTCCAATTCCGACGCGCCGAATCTGCTGCTGAAGGCGCGGCAGCGGTTCGGGGATCACTACATCGAAGGCTCTTACCTGCATCTTGAGGCGCGCGGCGACGATCAGGATTTCAACCAGATGGAGGGCGCGCAGGTCGGCCTGTTCCCCGGCTTTGCGGGCTGGGGCGTGGGCGACATTCTGACGCGCGACCAGACGGCGCGGCTGGTCTGGGGCTATAACCCCGAAAACCCGCTGATCGACAGCACGGTCACGCTGTCCTATACCAACACGATCAAGGATATTCAGCAGGGGTCGAACCCGGACGAACCGATCATGGCAACCTTGCTGGGACGGCGCGATTACGGGTTGTGGAAGCTGCGGGCGCAGAACGTCGCGGATGTGTCGGCGGGCGGCTGGTCGCATTTCGTGACCGTCGGTGCCGAAACATCCTATCAGGACCGCACCAGCACCGCCTATTCCGCATCCCACCCCGAGGCGGTGACACGGCAGGCGGCGATCTTTGCGTGGTCGGAACTGTCGCGCGACCGCTGGACGATCAACACCGGCCTGCGCTGGACCCGGCAAAGCACCTCGCCGCGCGACAGCGTGACCGCAACGGACGAAGGCGTGCGCAACACCGCGGCCGAGCCGCAGATCGCCGTCATGTATGACCTGAACGACAACTGGTCGGTGTTCGGTTCAGCCGCCAAGGTCAGCCGCCTGCCCAATGTCGATGAGCTGTATGACAGCTTTCGCGGCGGCGCGGCCTCGCCCGATCTCAAGGCCGAACGCGGCAAGAACCTTGAACTGGGCGTCAGCTATCGCGCGGACGGGCTGTTCAGCGCCAACGATCAGGCGCGGGTCAAGCTGACCCTGTTCCGCAACCATATCGACAACATGATTACCCGCACCAACGCAATTGCACCGGAACCCGCCTATATCAACATCGAGCGCGCCTATCTGCGCGGCGGCGAAATCGAGGCGGTCTGGTCGAACACCACCTGGCAATTGGGTGCCGCCCTGTCGGTGGTGAACGGGGTCGATCAGGACGGCAGCGATCTGGACACGCTGCCCAACAACCGGCTGGCGCTGTCGGCGACGTGGCGGCCTTCGGAGGAATGGCGTTTCGGGGTGCGCAGCACGCTGGCGGCGGGGCGCGACAAGCCCAGCGGCACGCATCGCGCGGGTTACGGCGTGCATGACGTCTTTGCCGTCTGGTCGCCGCAATCGGGCGTCGCGCAAGGGACCGAGTTCGGCCTTGCCATCGACAACATCACCAACCGCGAATACATCCCCGCCACCTATCAGACCGGCCCGGCACCGGGGCGCAATGTCTCGCTGACGCTGACGCGCAATTTCTGAGGCACCGCCCTGCCCGGAAACGGGCGGGGTTGGCCCCTGGCGGGCCGCCTCACAAGACCAAAGCCACATAAGCGAGCCGGACAGAGGCGGGCCAGCCCCCCATACGCGCTAACTTAAGGGCTTGTGGGGTTTCTGGCGGCGTTTGCCTGGCTTTTCCGCCGTCTTGGCGGATCGCAGATATGCCGCATGACGGTGGCAAGGCGCCTGGAGATTTTCGCCACCACCCGCACCGTCAATATCGCAGAGAGGATCGCATGCTTCAGCAGGCTATGCAGCCTCCAAATGGCTCTGTTGCACAAATCGGCTGGTGTCCGGGGTTCTCCTTTCCCCGGACAGACT
>NZ_JAUNTJ010000049.1 GCF_030538755.1 Paracoccus sp. (in: a-proteobacteria)
CCGAGGCCGATTTCATGGGCAAGCCGATCATCGGCATCCTGAACACATGGTCCGAGCTGAACTCTTGCCACGCGCATTTCCGCGAACGCGCGGCGGATGTGAAACGCGGCGTGCTGGCGGCGGGCGGGTTTCCGGTCGAGCTGCCCTCGCTCTCGGTGGATGAAAGTTTTACCAAGCCGACCTCGATGCTCTATCGCAACCTGCTGGCGATTGAGACGGAGGAGCAGATCCGTTCGCATCCGCTGGATGGCGTGGTGCTGATGGGCGGCTGTGACAAGACCACGCCGGGGCTGGTCATGGGCGCGCTGACGGCGGGTGTGCCGATGATCTATCTGCCCGCCGGCCCGATGCTGCGCGGCAATTATGCCGGGCGGGCGCTTGGGTCCGGGTCGGACGCGTGGAAATACTGGGACGAGCGCCGGGCGGGCAATATCACCGATGCGCAATGGCAGGGGCTGCAAGGCGGCATCGCGCGTTCACCCGGTGTCTGCATGACCATGGGCACGGCCAGCACCATGACCGCGATCACCGATGCGATGGGGCTGACCCTGCCCGGCGCGTCCTCGGTGCCTGCGGTGGACAGCGGGCATCAGCGTATGGCCGCCGATTGCGGGCGGCGCATTGTCGATATGGTCTGGGAGGATCTGACGCCTGACCAGATCGTCACTCCGGCATCGGTGCGCAACGCCGCGATTGTGGCGATGGCGACCGGCTGTTCGACCAATGCGGTCGTTCACCTCATTGCCATGGCGCGCCGCGCGGGCGTCGATCTGACGCTGGACGATCTGGATGCGCTTGGCCGCGAGACCCCGCTCATTGCGAATATCCGGCCTTCGGGCAAGGATTACCTGATGGAGGATTTCTTCTATGCGGGCGGGCTGCGCGCGCTGATGAAGCAGATCGAGGAGCGGCTGGATCTGTCCGCGCTGACCGTCACGGGGCGCACGATGGGCGAGAACCTCGAAGGGGCCGAGGTGTTCAACGACGACGTGATCCGGCCCCTGTCGAACCCGGTCTATCATGAGGGCTCGCTGGCCGTGCTGCGCGGGAACCTTTGCCCCGACGGCGCGGTCATCAAGCCCGCCGCATGTGATCCGAAATATCATGTCCATGAGGGCCCGGCGCTGGTCTTCGACAGCTATCCCCAGATGAAGGCCGCCATTGACGATGAGGATCTGGAGGTGACGCCCGACACGGTGCTGGTGCTGCGTAATGCGGGGCCTCAGGGCGGGCCGGGCTTTCCCGAATGGGGGATGCTGCCGATCCCCAAGGCGCTGATTAAACAGGGCCATCGCGACATGCTGCGGATTTCCGATGCGCGCATGTCCGGCACATCATACGGGGCCTGCGTGCTGCATGTCGCGCCCGAAAGCCATGTCGGCGGGCCGCTCGCGCTTCTGAAAACCGGCGATATCGTGCGGCTGGACCTGCCCGCGCGGCGGCTGGATATGATGGTGGAAGACGGCGAACTGAGCCGCCGCCGCGCCGCATGGACCCCGCCCGAGCCGAAATTCGACCGTGGCTATGGCTGGATGTTCTCGCGCCATGTGACGCAGGCCGACAAGGGCTGTGATTTTGATTTCCTTGAACGTGGCTTTGGCCGCGCCGCTGGCGAGCCGGAGATTTTCTGATGCTGACACTCGATCAGGCCCTGACGGGCATTTCGGGCATCCTCGTGACGCCCTATGACGACGCAGGCGATATTGCGCCCGCGCGGCTGGCCCCGATCATCGACCGGGCGCTTGGCGCGGGGCTGCATATGCCGGTGGTGAACGGCAATACGGGTGAGTTCTACGCCCTGACCACTGACGAGGCCTGCGCCATGGTGGCCGAGGTCGCCGGGCTGGTCGCGGGCCGTGCGCCGCTTCTGGCGGGGGTGGGGCGCGGTCTGCGCGATGCCCAAAGGCTTGCGCGGGCATCGGCGGATGCGGGGGCGGCGGCGCTGATGGTGCATCAGCCGCCCGATCCCTTTGTCGCCCCGCGCGAGATCGTCGATTACCTGCACGCGGTCGCCGATGCCTCGGGCGGGCTGCCGATGATGCTTTATTTGCGCAACGATGCCATCGGCACGCGTGCCATTGCCGACCTCTGCGCCGTGCCGGGGGTCAAGGGCGTGAAATGGGCCACCCCCAACCCGATGCGGCTGGCCGAGGCCAAGGCCGCCTGTGATCCCGGCATCGTCTGGGTCGGCGGTCTGGCTGAGGTCTGGGCGCCCAGTTTTTATGCCGTGGGCGCGCGCGGGTTTACCTCGGGCCTGAT
>NZ_JAUNTJ010000034.1 GCF_030538755.1 Paracoccus sp. (in: a-proteobacteria)
CGGTGGCGGCGATATATTCGATGGGGGCGTCGAACCAGACGTAGAAGACCTTGCCTTCCATCCCCGGCCAGGGCTGATCGCCCTTTTTCACCGGGATGCCCCAATGCAGGTCGCGGGTGATGCCGCGATCCTGCAAGCCGTCGCCGTCGTTCAGCCATTTCCGCGCGATCGAGGTGGTCAGGATCGGCCAGTCGGTCTTGCTGTCGATCCAGTCACTGATCTGGCCGCGCAGGGCGGACTGGCGCAGATACAGGTGTTTCGTCTCGCGCACCTCAAGATTGGTGCTGCCGCTGATGGCGCTGCGCGGGTCGATCAGGTCGGTCGGGTCAAGCTGTTTCGTGCAGTTTTCGCATTGATCGCCGCGCGCCTTGTCATAGCCGCAGTTGGGGCAGGTGCCCTCGATATAGCGGTCGGGCAGAAAGCGGTTGTCGTCGATGGAAAAGACCTGCCGTTCGCTGACTTCGCGGATCAGGTCGTTTTCGGCCAGCTTGCCGGCAAAATGCTGGGTCAGCACATGGTTTCGTTCGCTGGACGAGCGGCCGAAATGGTTGAAAGACAGGCCAAAGCCCTGCGCCAGTTCCGCCTGCGTCTGGTGCATCTGCGCGCAATATTCGGCCACCGGCAGCCCCGCCTTGGCAGCCGCCAGTTCTGCCGGGGTGCCGTGTTCGTCGGTGGCGCAGATGAACATCACCTCGTGCCCGCGCGCCCGCAGATAGCGGGCATACAGATCGGCGGGCAACTGGCTGCCGACCAGATTGCCCAGATGTTTGATGCCGTTGATATAGGGAATGGCAGAGGTGATAAGATGCCGGGCCATGCGCGTGTCCTGTCGTGTTTGCGCGTCTTTACCCAACGCCCGCCGCCATGACCAGAGCCGAGCATCCCCGACCATCGGTCGAAATCACGGCAATCGTCGGTTTCGGGGTCAATCGTCCCGCCGATGCGGTCGCGTGCGGTGTGGGCGCGGTCAGGGGCTGGTGCTGATGGCCGGTGTGGCCATCGCGGGCGCCGTGCGGGTGTCGGCGGGGCCGGTGACAAGGCGCGGCATGACCGCAGCGGGGCGCGGCGTCACCATGCGGGGCGGCGCGACAGCGGGCGGGTTGCCCGCGCGCGCCAGTGCCAGGGTCGTCGGTGCCAGCCACCCATGTCGCCGGGCATGGGCGATCAGCCGGTGATCTGCGGTCAGCGCCGGGCGCGGCAAAAGATCCGACCGGGGCAGGATGTTCTGGCGGATATGAGCGATCATGTGATCGCCCAGCCACGCCCGGAACTCCTCTGCCAAAGAGCTGCCGTTGCTTGCCAGGGCAAACATATCGTCGCGCTGCAAGGCGTGCTGGCAAAAGGTCAAAAGCTGATCGCGCAGCGCCAGATCATTGCCCGCGCCGCAATCCAGCGCCGCCTGCGCCACCATGGCCGCGTTCGCATCCAGCCTGCTGCGCAGACGGTCGGCCATCGCGGCCAGTTCCGGGGGGCGGGGCGGGCGCGACAGGCGGGGATCTGCCGTCCCGCCGGTCGCGCCACGCCCACGCAGCAACGCCGCGGCACCAGTCGTCAGCCAGGGCGCAACGGTCAGGGCCAGCCCCAGCCAGACATGTTGCGTCAAAACCGACAGTCCACAAAGCGTTGCGAATATCGCGATCAGATACATGGCCTTCACCTCTGCACGAAGGTGCTGTCTAGGGCCATGTCGTTAATAAAAGGTTAGCGGGATACGATTTTCACCCCGCCAACAAAATCAGCGCCGCCGGTCGCGCCGCGCGCTCATCGGTTGGAAGGCCACGCCGACATGCGCTTCGCAATAGGGCTTGCCCGCGACCGAGGGCAGGCCGCAGAACCAGAACTTGTCCGTTGCCGGATCGCCGATCGGCCATTTGCAGGTGCGTTCGGTCAGTTCCATCAGCGACAGCTTGCGGGCCTTTTTCTCGACCTCGCGCACCTCGGCCAGGGCTTCGGGGCTGATTTCATTGGCCGAGGGCTGCGGCGGCAGCGGCTGACCCGCCGGCACGATGGGGCGGCGCTGCA
This sequence comes from Paracoccus sp. (in: a-proteobacteria), assembly GCF_030538755.1. Taxonomy (GTDB): domain Bacteria; phylum Pseudomonadota; class Alphaproteobacteria; order Rhodobacterales; family Rhodobacteraceae; genus Paracoccus. The sequence goes on from NZ_JAUNTJ010000034.1 coordinate 2,023, forward strand.
CAGGCACAAAAGCCGGAATCGCCGGTTCCGCCTCGGCCTCGGCTGCCGGGGCGGGCGGTTCGGGGGCGGGTTCCGGTGCCTTGGCCGCAGGCGCGGCCTTTTTGGCGGCGGGCTTGCGCTCGACCTCGGGTTCGGGGGGCTTGGCGGCTGCCGGGGCGGGCGCGGGGTCCGGGGCCTTGGGCGCGGGCGCCGCCTCGGGTTCTTCGCTGCGGTTCGACAGGCCCAGACGGTGGACCTTGCCGATCACGGCGTTGCGCGTCACGCCGCCCAGTTCCTTGGCAATGGCTGACGCCGACTGACCTTCGGCCCACATGCGCTTTAGCGTCTCGACCCGTTCATCCGTCCAGGACATTTCTGCCATCCCTCGAGGGGCCACGCCCCGCCTGTTCTTGAAAACCTTGCCAATCCCCGTCAGAACGGGATGCCGAGAAATAGCCCCAACGCCCCCAAGTTTCAAGGACCGCCCGATGAAACAGGCAGCAACAGATCGCACCGCCATGGGCGTGCGCCGATTCGGACGCGTCAACTGGCAGGGTCTGCGCACCCTTGCCGGACGCGAGATCATGCGGTTCATGTCCGTGTGGCAGCAGACGATTCTGGCACCGCTGATGACGGCGGGGCTGTTCGTGCTGATCTTTGCGCTGGCTTTGGGGCAGGGGCGGGGGCAGGTGATGGGCCTGCCCTATCTGGAGTTTCTGGGGCCGGGCATCCTGATGATGACGGTGATCCAGAACGCCTTTGCCAATACCTCGTCCAGCATTGTAGCGGCCAAGGTGCAGGGCAATATCGTCGATACGCTGATGCCGCCGCTGTCCGGGGCCGAGCTGGTGACGGGTTATATCATCGGCGCGGTGGTGCGCGCCGGTCTGGTCGCCGCGGTGATCGCTGCCTGCGTGGTGCTGGTCACGGGGCGCGGCATCGCGCATCCGCTGTGGGCGCTAGGCTTTGTGCTGCTGGCGGCGCTGATGATGGGGGGCCTGGGTATTCTGGCCGGGATCATGGCGCAGAAATTCGACCAGATGGCGGCGATCAACAATTTCATCATCACGCCGCTGTCGTTCCTGTCGGGCACATTTTATTCGGTTCAGGCGCTGCCGCAGCCGTTTCTGGCCCTGTCGCACGGGAACCCGGTGTTCTACCTGATCGACGGCGCGCGTTACGGCGTGACCGGGGTCAGCGATGCGCCGCCCGAACGGGGGCTGCTGATCTGCGGCGGGATCGTGATCGTCGTGCTGGGCCTTGCGTGGCGCTGGCTGAAAACCGGCTATCGCCTTAAACCCTGAGCGATGCGCGCCCGGTCGCGCAGCACCAGCAACAGCGCCCCGGCAACGATGACCGCCGCACCCAGCAGGCTGACGGCATCGGGCAGAGCGCCGAACCACCACAGATCGAACAGCGCCGCCCAGATCAGCGTCAGGTAAAAGAACGGCACCACAAAGCTGGCATCGTCGCGCCGCATCGCCAGCAGGTTCAGCGCCTGCCCGCAGGCCATCAGCGCCCCGATGGCCGCCAGTGCCGCCCATTGCGCCCCGGTCGCCGCGCTCCAGGCCGCGATCACCGCGATTGTGGCGATGGCCGCGCCCATGCCGTTGTTGACCAGCAGGATTTGCAGCGGTGATTCGCGCCCGGCCAGCCGCTTGATAAAGATCGCCTCCAGCCCCATCGCCGCCGCCGCGCCAAGCGCCAGCAAGGCCGCCGCCTGCATGTTTGCGCCCGGCCGCAGCAGGATCACCGCCCCCAGCAGCGCAATCCCCGCTGCGGTCCAACGCACCGGCCCGACCCTTTCGCCCAGCAGGGGAATCGCCAGCAGCATGGTGAACACCGGGCTGAGAAAGGAAATCGCCGTCGCATCGGGCAGCGGCATCCGGGCCACGGCGGCAAACATCAGCGTGATCCCGCCCCAGCCGCACAGCGTGCGTGCCAGATGAGTGCTCAGATCGGGCCGTGTCATCCGGGGCCGGGCGGCTGTCGCCACCATCGCCACCGCCAGAAACGCAAAGGCAAACCGGCCAAAGCTGACCATCAGCGGATGCACCGGCGGCCCCAGATGGCCGCTGCCGATGGCCTTGGCCAGCAGCGTGGTCGAGGCAAACAGCGCCGTCGCCGCCACCATCAGCGCAACAGTGATCCGGCGGTCCGAGGGGGGCAGGTCGCTCATGCCCCAGCGATGAGCCAAGCCCGGTCGCAGGTCAACAGATTTCCCTTGCGCGCCGCCGCGTTCCCGCGCATCCTGCCTTGCATGAGCAAACGACGCGCCAGCCTGATCCGACGCTGAAGCCGCCCTTTGGGCCTTGGCTTTCCTGCCCGTTTTTGCTTTGCCTTCCCTGACACGTCCGAACCCGGAGACCGCCATGACCTCGCATGTCCTGCCGACCTATAACCGTGCCCCCATCGCGTTCGAGCGTGGCGAAGGCGCCTGGGCGATTGCCACCGATGGCACGCGATACCTTGATCTGGGCGCGGGGATCGCGGTGAACGCGCTGGGTCACGCCAACCCCGATCTGGTTGCGGCGCTGACGGAACAGGCGGGCAAGATCTGGCATGTGTCGAACCTGTATCAGATCCCGCAGCAGGAACGGCTGGCCGATCTGCTGGCCGAACACACCTTTGCCGATCAGGTGTTCATGACGAATTCCGGCACCGAGGCGGCGGAACTGGCCATCAAGATGGTGCGCAAATACTGGTCCGATCAGGGCCAGCCCGACCGGATCGAGATCGTCACCATCGAGGGGGCCTTTCACGGCCGCTCGACCGGGGCGATCGCGGCGGCGGGCTCGGAAAAGATGACCAAGGGCTTTGGCCCGCTGATGCCCGGCTTCCGCCCGATCCCATGGGGCGATCACGACGCGCTGATCGCCGCGATCACCGACCGGACCGCCGCCGTCATGCTGGAACCCGTGCAGGGCGAGGGCGGTATCCGCCCCTTGCCCGAAACCTGCCTGCGCGGGCTGCGCGCCGCCTGCGACAAGACCGGCGCGCTGATGGTGCTGGACGAGGTGCAAAGCGGCATGGGCCGCACCGGACGCCTGTTCGCCCATGAATGGGCCGGGATCACGCCCGACATCATGATGGTCGCCAAGGGCATCGGCGGCGGCTTTCCCCTGGGTGCGGTGCTGGCCACCGACAAGGCGGCGGCGGGGATGGTCGCGGGCACACATGGCTCGACCTATGGCGGCAGCCCGCTGGCCTGCGCGGTCGGCGCGCGGGTGATGGAGATCATCACCGACCCCGCCTTTCTGGATCAGGTGAACCGCAAGGCGGGCCTGTTCCGGCAAAAGCTGGAAGGTCTGGTCGCCACCCACCCCGATGTGTTGGAAGGCGTGCGCGGCATGGGCCTGATGCTGGGCCTGAAATGCAAGGTTGCGCCCGCCGATCTGGTCAAGGCCGGTTACGACCAGCATATCCTGACCGTGCCCGCAGCGGATAACGTGCTGCGCATCCTGCCGCCGCTGAACATCACCGATGATGAAATCGCCGAGGCGGTCGACCGCCTGGACAAGGCGGCCGCCAGCCTTGCCTGACCCTAATCTTCACCCCGCCACCCACACCGATCTGCCGATGCCGGCGGATCGGCAGGGCGCGCCCGACATGCGCGGCAGGCGGGGCGAACCGACGGCAAAGGCCGTTGATCCGAACCGGCCCGCCATGCTCTGCCGCACCCCGGCGCGCATCCTGACGCGACGACGATGATGCTTCCTGTTTGCCTAAATACGCCCTTCGGGCGGTGCGGTGCCTCTTGACCCCGCCTCATTCCAAGGGCTTGCTGGCCCGCATCACAAAGAACAGAAAAACGATGACCCATTTCCTCGACATCCACACCACCAGCCGCGACGACCTGCACCGGATCATCGCCAACGCCCGCGCGATGAAGGACGCCCGCAACGGTCTGCCCAAAGGCACCCCGGATAACGATCAGCCGCTGGCCGGCCGCATGGTCGCGCTGATCTTTGAAAAGCCGTCCACCCGCACCCGTGTCAGCTTTGACGTTGGCGTGCGGCAGATGGGCGGGCAGACGATGGTGCTGTCGGGCAAGGAAATGCAGCTTGGCCACGGCGAAACCATCGCCGACACCGCGCGCGTTCTGTCCCGCTATGTCGATCTCATCATGATCCGCACCTTCGAAGAGGCGACCCTGCACGAGATGGCCGAATACGCCAGCGTGCCGGTCATCAACGGCCTGACCAACCGCACCCACCCCTGTCAGATCATGGCCGACATCATGACGTTCGAGGAACATCGCGGCCCCATCGCGGGCAAAAAGGTGGTGTGGTCGGGCGATGGCAACAACGTCTTTGCCAGCTTTGCCCATGCGGCGGGGCAGTTCGGGTTCGACCTGACCTTCACCGGCCCGCGCACGCTGGACCCGGAACAGGAATGGCTGGATTACGCTGCGGCCCAGGGCCACCCCGTCACCATCGAACGCAATCCCGAAAAGGCGGTGGAAGGGGCCGATCTGGTCGTCACCGACACCTGGGTGTCGATGCACGACCCGCAATCCGCCCGCGAACGCCGCCACAACCAGTTACGCGGCTATCAGGTCAACGCCGCGCTGATGGGGCGTGCGAAACCCGACGCGCTGTTCATGCACTGCCTGCCCGCCCACCGCGACGACGAAGCCACCAGCGAAGTGATGGACGGCCCGCACTCGGTCATCTTTGACGAAGCCGAAAACCGCCTGCACGCGCAAAAGGCGGTGATGCGCTATTGTCTGGGGGTGTAAGGCCGCAAGGTCCGCCGTCGGGCTGTCGAGCGTGTGAACGTGCCGGCAATGGCACCGCGCGCATCTGGCCGCTTTTGCCCGGCCTTTCGCTTGGCGCAACCTACGGTGGGGGCTGCTGATCTGGGCAGTCACTGGCATCCTGATCGCGCTGAACATGCCCTGAATAAAAAAGGCCGCCCAACCGGGCGGCCCTTTCCGTTTTGTCGCGCGGATCAGCCGATGGCGGCGGCGCGCACTTCGTCGTCGATGGCGTCCAGATATTGGGCAAAGTTATCGCTGAACATCTGCACCAGCTTGGCGGCCTGCGCGTCATAGGCAGCCGGGTCGTTCCAGGTCTGGCGCGGGTCCAGCAGCACATCCGACACGCCCGGCACCGACACCGGCACGTCAAAGCCAAAGTTCGGGTCTTTGCGGAACTCGACATCGTTCAGCGATCCGTCCAGCGCCGCCGCCAGCAGGGCGCGGGTCGCCGCGATCGGCATACGCGAGCCGGTGCCAAAGGCGCCGCCGGTCCAGCCGGTGTTGACCAGCCAGCAATCCGAACCGTTCTGCGCGATCTTTTCCTGCAACAGCTTGCCGTAAACCTCGGGGCGGCGCGGCATGAAGGGCGCGCCAAAGCAGGTCGAGAAGGTCGGGATCGGTTCCGTCACGCCAACTTCGGTGCCCGGCGTTTTCGAGGTAAAGCCGGACAGGAAGTGATACATCGCCTGCGCCGGGGTCAGCCGCGCGATGGGCGGCAGCACGCCATAGGCGTCGCAGGTCAGCATGATGACGTTCCTGGGATTGCCGCCAAGGCTGGTGTCCGAGGCATTGCTGATCGCCTCCAGCGGATAGGCGCAGCGCATGTTGTCGGTGATCGAGTTATCTTCGAAATCCAGCTCCAGCGTGTCGGGGTCATAGACCATGTTTTCGATCACGGTGCCGAAACGGCTGGTGGTGGCATAGATTTCGGGTTCGGCCTTGGGCGACAGGTTGATCGTCTTGGCGTAGCAGCCGCCTTCGAAATTGAAGATGCCCTTTTCCGACCAGCCATGTTCGTCATCGCCGATCAGCACGCGCGACGGATCGGCCGACAGCGTGGTCTTGCCGGTGCCCGACAGGCCAAAGAAAATCGCGCTGTCATCGGGGTTGCCCGGCGCATGGTTGGCGCTGCAATGCATGGCCATGATGTTCTTGCCCGGCAGGATATAGTTCAGCAGGGTGAACACCGATTTCTTGTTTTCACCGGCATAGGCGGTGTTGGCGATCAGGATCAGCTTTTTGTCAAAGTTCAGCGCGATCACGGTTTCGCTGCGGCAGCCGTGGCGGGCCGAATCGGCCTTGAAGCTGGGCACGTTGATGATGGTGAATTCCGGCACGAAACTCGCCAGTTCCGATGCGTCGGGGCGGCGCAGCAGGTGGCGGATGAACAGCCCGTGCCACGCCAGTTCGGTGACGACGCGCACATCCAGCCGGTGTTCGGGGTCGGCACCGCCGAACAGATCCTGCACGAACATGTCGCGCCCCTTGAGATGGGCCAGCATGTCGGCGTGCAGACGGTCGAACGCCTCGGGGTCCATCGGCTTGTTGTTTTCCCACCAGATCGAATCCTCGACCGAGGGGGTGCGGACGACGAACTTGTCCTTGGGCGAACGGCCGGTATGCGCGCCGGTGGACACCAGAAACGTGCCGCCCAGACCCAGCTTGCCTTCGCCGCGGGCGACGGCCTCGGACATCAGGGCTGGTTCCAGCAGGTTGTAATAGACGTTGCCCAGACCCTCGATTCCCTGATCCTCAAGGCGATGGTTGGGGTTCACACGGCTGGACATTACTCAGGCTCCTGACAAATGGTGCAGATCGTTCAAGGCCCAGCCTATAGCACGACAGTTTTGCGAAAAAAGCACGGTCGGCATTTGGATAGCGCAAACACCAGATGTTATCGCCACCATCGCGCCTGTGTTACAATGTTGGGCAGAGCATTAACTATTTCATGCCACCATGAAGGGGAACAGGTGATTCGGACGGAGGTGATTCACGGCTCGGCTGTGGTGTTGAATGGGCGCGGTCTGCTGATTCTGGGGCCGTCGGGTTCGGGCAAATCGGCGCTGGCACTGGCGCTGATGGGCTTGGGCGCGGGGCTGGTCAGCGACGACCGCACCGTGCTGCGCCGCGCGGGCGATGCGGTGGTGGCGGACGCGCCCGACAGTATTCGCGGCCTGATCGAGGCGCGCGGCGTCGGTATTCTGCGTGCCGATGCGGCGGGGCCGGTGCCGCTGGCGCTGGTCGTCGATCTGGGGCGGGTCGAAGATGCACGGCTGCCACCCTGTCGCAGCCATGATCTGCTGGGTGTGGCGCTGCCTCTTGTGCTGGGACCGTATGGGCCGCATCTTTCTTTTGCGTTGCGGCAATATCTGCTGGGTGGACGGCGTGATTGATGTAAACGAATTGTAATGTCGGGGTGTCAGATGGATCAGGTCAGGGCAGAGACCGCAGACCTTGCGCCGGGCGATGGGGCGCAGCGTGTGGTGCTGGTCACAGGCCCGTCGGGGGCAGGGCGGTCAACGGCGATCAACGTGCTTGAAGATCTGGGCTTCGAGGCGATCGACAACCTGCCGCTGTCGCTGGTGCCGCGCCTGCTGGACGGGCCTGCGCGGCCGGTGCCGCTGGCGTTGGGGCTGGATGTCCGCAACCGCGATTTTTCCGCCGCCAACCTGATCGAGCTGATCGACCGGCTGACCCGAAATCCCGACTATGCACCCGAGGTGCTGTATCTGGACTGTTCCCCCGATACGCTGGTGCGCCGCTACAGCGAAACCCGCAGGCGGCACCCGCTGGCACCGACCGATGCGCCCATGGCCGGGGTGCTGGCCGAAATCGACCTGCTGGCCCCGATCCGCGCGCGGGCGGATGTGCTGGTCGATACGTCTGACCTGTCGCCCCATGACCTCAAGGCGGAACTGGCGCGCTGGTTCGATACCGCGCCCGAACGGCGGCTGACGGTTTCGGTGCAGTCGTTTTCCTATAAACGCGGGCTGCCGCGCGGGGTGGATATGGTCTTTGATTGCCGCTTTCTGGCCAACCCGCATTGGGAACCGGCCCTGCGTCCGCTGGACGGGCGCAGCGCGGCGGTGCAGGATTATGTGAGTGCCGATCCGCGCTTTGACGAATTCTTTGCGCGGGTCCGCGATCTGACGCTGTTCCTGCTGCCCGCCCATCTGGCCGAGGGCAAGGCCCATCTGGCCGTCGCCTTTGGCTGCACCGGCGGGCAACATCGTTCCGTCACTCTGGCGGAAAAGATGGCGGATTCGCTTGCAGAAGCGGGGTGGCAGGTGTCAAGAAGGCACAGGGAACTTGAACGCCGCGGTGCAGAGAAGCCGCAGGCGGCTGAATCGGGTGCTGCGGACAGGCTATGATTCGCGGCGCGCAGTCAGGGTGTGGTGAAGCGAGTTGATCGGAATTGTCATCGTAGCGCATGGCGGTCTGGCCCGCGAATATAAGCTGGCGGTCGAACATGTTGTCGGTCCGCAGCCGGGTATCCGCGCCGTCAGGATTGAGGACGATCACGACCGTGCGGCCAAGCAGGATGAAATCCGTGCTGCCGCCGATGCCGTCGATAGCGGTGACGGGGTGGTGGTCGTGACCGATATTTTCGGCGGCTCGCCCTCGAACCTGTCGATCCCGGCCTGTGCGATGCAGGGCCGGATGATCCTGTATGGCGCCAATCTGCCGATGCTGGTCAAGCTGGCCAAAACCCGCAACCTGCCGCTGGCGCAGGCGGTCGAGGGCGCGAAAGAGGCCGGGCGCAAATACATCGATTCCTATGATGTCTTTCTGGACCTGTTCGAAAAAGAGGGCAAAACCGCCTGATGATCCCTGAAAATACCCGCGTCCTGCCCATCATCAACGAAAAGGGCCTTCACGCGCGCGCCAGTGCGAAATTCGTCGAAACCGTGGAACGCTTTGACGCCACCGCCACGGTGGAAAAGGACGGCATGTCGGTGTCGGGCGATTCGATCATGGGGCTACTGATGCTGGCCGCGCCGCGTGGCACGGAAATCACCGTATCGACCAGCGGTCCCGATGCTGCGGCCTTGTTGCAGGCTCTGGCGGATCTGGTCGGGGATTATTTCGGCGAAGGCATGTAAACCACGCCGGATCGCGGGGTGAAGGGGGCGGGTGTGGCCGGGCGCGACAGCTATCATCACGGCAATCTGCGCGAGGCGCTGGTTCAGGCCACCGCCGTCCTGATTGCCGAGGTCGGGCCGCAGTCCTTTACCCTGGCCGAGGCCGCGCGCCGCGCCGGCGTGTCCGCCGCCGCCCCCTATCGCCATTTCACCGGCCGCGATGATCTGCTGGAAGAAGTGGCGCGGCAGGGGTTCGAGGCCTTTGCCGACCGGCTGAACGCGGCTTTTGACGATGGCAGGCCCAATCCGCTGGCGGCATTTCTGCGCACGGGGCAGGCCTATCTGGATTTCGCCCTCGAAAGCCCCGGCCATTATATCGCCATGTTCGAATCTGGTATCTCGATTGCGGGCAATGCGGCGCTGAGCCGTGCGTCGGATCAGGCACGCGGGGTCATCATGGCCGCCGCCGCCGCGCTGTTTACCCATCTGCCCGCCGCGCAACGCCCCCCCGCCACGATGGTTGCGAACCATATCTGGGCGCTCAGCCATGGGGTCGTCGAACTGTTCGGGCGGGGCAAGCCCGGCGCCCGCGCGCCCTATTCCCCCGCCGAGATGCTGGAAAGCGGCGCGCTGATCTATCTGCGCGGGCTGGGCCTGTTGCCGCAATAATTTCCGCCGGGGTTCTTGACGCCGGTCTTGTGCGCTCCATCTATGTTAATGTGAATAACATTTACATCGGAAAGGGGAATAGATGAACACGCAACTGATGCAACCGTCCGTCGGGGATCGCATCACCGGCACCCTGCGCGCGATCCGCGATTGGCTGGACCAGCGCGGCAAGGGCGCATGGCTGGTGGCGATGATCCTTGGCTTTGTCTTTGTCTGGCCCGTGGGCCTTGCCATCCTGGCCTATATGATCTGGAGCAAACGCATGTTCGGATGCCGCAAGACCGCCCGCACCACCGCCTTTTCCCCCACCGGCAACAGCGCCTTTGACGCCTATCGCGACGAAACGCTGAAGCGGCTGGAGGACGAGCACCGCGAATTTCTGGATTTCCTGCAAAAACTGCGCGAGGCCAAGGACAAGGCCGAGTTCGACCAGTTCATGGAAACCCGCCGCAACGCGGGCTGACCCAGTGCAACGGGACGCGGCGGATCAGTTCGCCGCGTCCGGGTCGTGCGCGTCGGCGGCCAGAAAGCCGCCCGATTGCCGCGACCACAGCCGGGCATACAGCCCGCCCTGTTTCAGCAGCTCGTCATGGGTGCCCTGTTCCACGATCTGCCCGCCATCCATGACGATCAGGCGATCCATCGCCGCGATGGTGGACAGGCGATGCGCGATGGCGATGACGGTCTTGCCCTCCATCAGCGCGTCGAGGCGCGACTGAATCGCGGCCTCGACCTCGCTGTCCAGCGCGCTGGTCGCTTCGTCCAGAATCAGGATCGGCGCGTCTTTCAGCGCCACGCGGGCGATGGCGATCCGCTGACGCTGCCCGCCCGACAGCTTCACCCCGCGTTCGCCGACATGCGCTTCCAGCCCGCGCCGGTCGCGGCTGTCGGACAGGGCGGGGATGAACTCATGCGCTTCGGCCATGCGGGCGGCATCCATGATCTGGGCGTCATCGGCATCGGGCTTGCCATAGGCGATGTTGTCGCGGACTGAACGATGCAGCAGGGCGCTGTCTTGCGTCACCATGCCGATGGCCGCGCGCAGCGATTCCTGCGTGACCTGCGACACATCCTGCCCGTCGATGGTGATGCGCCCCGATTCCAGATCGTGGAACCGCAGCAGCAGATTGACCAGCGTCGATTTCCCCGCGCCCGAACGGCCGACCAGCCCGACCCTTTCGCCCGGCGCGATGGTCAGGTTCAGATGATCCAGCACCGCCCCGCGCGCCCCGGCATCGGCACCATAGCGGAAGGTGACATCCTGAAACCGCACCTCGCCCGCGCCGGGGCGCAGCACGGTGGCATCCGGCGCGTCATCGACGGTGCGGGGCAGGGCAAGGCTGCCGATCCCGTCGCGCACCGTGCCGATGTTTTCAAACAGCGACGACATTTCCCACATGATCCAATGCGCCATGCCGTTGAACCGCATGGCCAGCGGCACGGCAGCAGCGACCGCGCCGATTTCAACATGGCCGTTCATCCACAGCCAGATGCCGGTCGCGGCCACCCCCGCCAGCAGCACCGAGTTCAGCAGCCGCAGCGCCACGTTCAGCACCGTGACCAGCCGCATCTGCCGGTAAACCGTTGTCAGAAAGCCGTGCATCCCTTCGCGGACATAGGTTTCTTCGCGGCGGGCGTGGCTGAACAGCTTGACCGTGGCGATGTTGGTATAGCTGTCCACGATCCGTCCAGTCATCACCGACCGTGCATCGGCCTGTTCCTGTGAAATGTGCCCCAGCACCGGGATCAGCCGCCACAGCAGCGCGCCATACAACAGCCCGAACAGCACAAAGGGCAGTGCCAGCCGCCAGTCGTTCGACATGGCCAGCACAATCGCGCCGATGAAATAGGCCAGCACATAGACCAGCACGTCGAGGATCTTCATCACCACCTCGCGCACGGCCAGCGAGGTTTGCATCAGCTTGGTGGCGATGCGGCCAGAGAATTCGTCCTGGAAATAGCTCATCGACTGGCGCAGCAGGTAACGATGCGCCTGCCAGCGGATACGCTGCGGGAAATTCCCGATCAGCGTCTGGTGCATCACCATTTCCGAAAACAGGTCGATGACGGGCAGCACGAACAGCACCACCACGGCGACAAGGATCAGCCAACTGCCCTCGGCCTGCCAAAAGGCGGCGGGGCCGTGGGTGGCCATCTTGTCCACCAGCTTGCCCGCCTCGCCGAACAGCCAGATCTCGATCACAGCAAAAATGACCGAGCCAAGCGCCATCAGCAGCAGCCACGGCCAGGCGCCGCGCGAATAATACAGGCAAAACCCCAACAGCGACTGCGGCGGCAGCGCCGGCGCGTCCATGGGATAGGGGTCCAGCCGTCGCTCGAACCAGCGGAACATGGCAGTGTCCTTTATGGGCTTTTCAGCCTCTCGTTGCCCCGAACGCGGGCAGAGTCAACCCGCAGCCCGGATGATGACACCGTTCCGAACGGCGGTTGCGGGGGCCGCACGTCCCCGCGCGCCACCCTTATGCGGCCATCAGGGGGCCAGTTCCCACGTCACCACGACCGGGAAATGGTCCGAGGCAAGCGCCGTGGTTTCGTCATCAACGATGCGGGCATCGCTGACCGTCCACGACCCCGCGCCTTTGGTCAGGATAAAGTCGATCACGGTTTCAAACCCCTCGTCCGGGACAGTGCGCCCGGTGGTCGGGCTGTCGATACGCCAGCCCAGATCAACCAGCCGGGCGATGGTGTCGGGATTGTGGTTCAGGGCCGGATCAACCGAGGCGTTCAGATCCCCCGCGAGGATCGCTGGATGCCCGGTTCCGGCGGCGGTGTCGATCAGCTGCACCGAATCCAGTTGATAGGTGCTGTCGCCGGTGGTGGCGGCGTTTTTGTGGGTCAGGTGGGTGCCGATCACGGTCACATCCTTGCCCGCCGGGGTGCGCAGATGCGCCACGGCGGCGGAACGTGCGCCATCGCCTTGGTCCGATTCGGGCAGGGCGATGTTCTGGAAATCGACCAGTTCCAGCGCGCCGGCGTTGAACAGCAGGCCATTGCCGTAATGACCGCCCTCAAAGGCGATGGCCGGGGCGTCCAGATGGCGCCAGTCATGGCCGGTTTCCGCGCTTAAATGGCGGGCCATCTGCGCGGTCTGATCGGCAAAGCCGGTGCGGCGGTTCAGCATGTCCACCTCTTGCAGGGCGATGACATCGACATCCAGCGCCGCCAGCACCTTGGCCTGACGGGCCAGATCGACGCTGTCGTCCATGCCCTGACCGTGCTTGATGTTATAGGTTGCCACGCTCAGCGTTTCCGCATTGGCCGAGATCGCCAGCAGCGCCAGCGCGACCGAAGACAGCACAAGTTTCATTCCAGCCCCCACGATATGGATGCCGACAGGATCGCGGGGCATGGTAACAACAGGGTGACGGTGCGTTTGCGCTGCGGTCAGTTCATGCCGGCGTCAGGCGTAACGCCCGCCGCGCTGCAAGACCTCGATCTGATAGCCGTCGGGGTCGGCGATGAAAAAGAACCGCGCGATCACCTGACCGCCGGGCGCGAAATCGACCAGCTTGCGCGGGGCCAGCCCGGCGGCGGTCAGCCGGGCATGTTCGGCATCCACGTCATCGACCGAAAACGCGACATGGCCATAGCCGTCGCCCAGATCATAAGGCTCGGTCCGGTCCTTGTTGACGGTCAGTTCCAGTTCGGTGGCCGATTCATCGTTGGCCAGATAGATCAGCGTAAAATCGGGAAAATCCAGCCGCTCGGCCACGCGCAGGCCAAAGGCGGTTTCGTAAAACGCGACCGAGCGCGCCTCGTCCAGCACGCGGATCATCGAGTGGATATATTTCGCCATGTCATCCCCCTGTGGTCGCGGCGCAGTTTAGCGCGATGGGGAACAGCGGGCCAGCCTTCACACGGTTGTCAAACTGTGCCGCTAACCATGGCGCGTTAAGCCGACAGGAGGAAAACCCATGCTGAAACTGACCGCCACCGCCCTGATACTGGCCGCCTTTGCCGTGCCCGCCGCCGCTGAAACCATCGGCGGGCTGGCCTATGCCGACACCACGCGCTTTGCCGACACCATGCAGGCCAAGGACCAGATGACCATCGTCGGCACCGAGGATCTGATGGCGATGTCGCCGCTGAACGAGGACGGCACCATCAAGGCCGTGATCGAGATCCCGACCGGCACTTCGGCCAAGTGGGAAATGAGCAAGGAAGACCCCAAGGCGATCTATTGGGAACTGCGCAACGATGCGCCCCGGATCGTGAACTATCTGGGCTATCCGGGCAATTACGGCGCCATCCCCGGCACCGATCTGCCGCAGGAACTGGGCGGCGACGGCGACCCGCTGGACGTGCTGGTGCTGGGTCAGGCCGTGCCGCGCGGCGAGGTGGTGAACGTGCGTCTGATCGGCGTGATGAAGATGCTGGACGATGGCGAACAGGATGACAAGCTGATCGCGGTGCTGACGGAAAATTCGCCCTTTGCCGGGATCGAAAGCCTGGCGCAGATGGATGCCGAATTCCCCGGCGTGACCCAGATCGTCGAACTGTGGCTGAGCAATTACAAAGGCCCCAACGGCGGCATGGAAAGCCAGGGCTTTGCCGAAGCAGACGAGGCGCGCAGGGTTCTGGAACAGGCCGTGGCGCAATATCAGGCAGCGCAGTGAACCCATTGGCGCGGAACGGAAAAGCCCGGCGGAAACGCCGGGCTTTGCTGTTTGTGGGGTAGTGTGCTGGGTTGAATTGGACCGTTTTGCAGCGGGGGCAGGGCACGGCTGGTCAGATGGTGGATGCCGCTGCGTTTTCTGTTCCCGGCCTTGGTCTTTGGGACGCCATGTTTTGTTGGATAAGCGGCTTGGTCCGGTCGGGCTTTGGCGAGGGGCAAGTCGTGACGTGTTCCGTTCACGGTAGCCTGCTGGGATATTTTAATGCAGGCAGCGGGTTTGGTTGCGCTGTGACAAGGGGGCGCTCGCGCCCCCTCGGCGCGTTTGCGCCTCACCCCCTGAGGATATTTATCAAACGAAAGACGGGGAGGGGCTTGCGCTTGGGCGATAAGAAAAAGGCCCCGCATTTGCGGGGCCTTTTGTGTGATGTTGTGGCCTGAGGCCTTCAGATCACTCGATGATCTTGGCGACAACGCCTGCGCCGACGGTGCGGCCG
>NZ_JAUNTJ010000035.1 GCF_030538755.1 Paracoccus sp. (in: a-proteobacteria)
AAACGGCCAACCCGGAAACGGTCAGCAGCGCGGCGGCGGCAATCAGGGGGCGAAGGGCCTGCGTCATGGGCGGTCCTCTTTGACGGTCAACAGGTAATCGGCGATCCAGCGGGCTTCGTCTTCGGTCAGCAGCGGTCGCCACGGGGGCATGGCGGTGCCGGGGATGCCGTCGAGGATGATCTCGGCCAGCCCCTCGGGGTTGCGGCCAGCCAGATCGGCGGGGGTGATCGGTGAGCCAAGGCCGCCGCGCATGGTCAGCCCGTGGCACGATCCGCAATCCTGCACCACCATATGTTCCAGCGCGACCTGCCGTTCCGGCGCGATCTGCGGCGCAGCAGCGGCAGCCGCCGCGCCGGACACAAGCGGCAGGATCAACAGCGCGCTAAGCATTCGCCACCATGCGCAGCGGCTCGGTCAGTTCGGCGGGCAGGGGCAGGGCCGAGCTGTTATACAGCGACACCACGCGCCCGATGATGAACAGCACAGGCGCAGGCATCGACGCCCCGGCAATATCGCGGCCGATCTGGTCCAGCGTGGACAGCAGGCGTATTTCATCGGGGGTGGTGGCATGGGACAGCGCCAGAACCGGCGTTGCGCCCGGCAGGTTATGGGCCATCAACTGGCGCGCGATCAGGCCGATATTCGCGGCCCCCATATAGACGACCAGCGTGCTGTCGGGATCGGCCAGAGACCCCCAGTCCAGCGTCAGCGAGGCGTCCAGCGCGCGGTGCCCGGTGACATAGCGCACGCTGGTGGCCAGCCCGCGATGCGTCAGCGGCACGCCCGTCGAAACGGCGGCACCCTGCGCCGCGGTGATGCCGGGGGTGTAATCATAGGAAATGCCCGCGTCGCGCAGGACGCCGGCTTCTTCGCTGCCACGGCCAAAGATCAGCGGATCGCCGCCTTTCAGCCGGGCCACGGTCAGCCCCTGACGGGCCAGATCGACCAGCAGCGCATTGATGCGATCCTGCGGGACGGAATGAAAACCGGGTGCCTTGCCAACCGAAATGCGCCGTGTCGCGGCGGGGATCAGATCCATGATCGCAGGCGAAACAAGGCGGTCATAGACCACCACATCAGCCGACTGCATCAGGCGCAATGCCCGCAGCGTCAGCAGTTCCGGGTCGCCGGGGCCTGCACCGATCAGATGAACCTTGCCTGCCATGTCAGCTTCCTTTGCGGTGGCGTGTCGTTGGCGGGGACCGGGGGCGGCGAACCGCCCCCGGCGCAGCGTTATCAGTAAACGTCGCCCATGGTGTTGTAGACGTTGAACTTGCCGGTCGGCGTCACAAGGCGTTCGTCCTTGATGACGTGTTTGAGCTCAAGCGTCTTGTCGTCCAGCACGACGATGGCCGATTCCTGGTCGGCGGCGTTCCACAGCGAGAACCACACTTCGGTGCCCTCTTTGTTGAACTCGCCCTGAACGGCGCGGGCCTGACCGCCGGTGATACCGGCCATTTCGGCCAGGTTCAGCGTGATGATTTCCGGGTCTTCACCGGCCTTCATTTCGCTGACCTTGAACACCGCGATCGAGCCAGAGACGGCCGCATCGGGGTTCAGCGTCGCATCGACATACAGGTGATCCGATTCCGGGTGCGTTTTCACGAACAGCGAACCGCCGCCCAGTGCCGGAAAGCTGGACACGATCTGCCATGCCTGATCGGGATGCCCTTCCGGGTCGGTGCCGATCAGCGCCACCGAATCGTCGCCAAGGTGCGAGGTCGCCCAGACCGGACCATATTCCGGGTGGGTGATGTTCGCGCCACGGCCCGGATGCGGCGTCTCGCCCCCGGTGTCGGTGATCGCCTCAAGCTTGCCCTCTTTGGTGTCGATGACGACCAGTTTGTTACGGGCGTTGGCGGCGGTGATGAAATACCGCTTGGTCGAGTCCAGACCGCCGTCATGCAAGAAGCGTTCGGTTTCGATCTCGGTGATCTTCAGGTTCTTCAGGTCGGTGTAATCGACCAGCTGAATCTTGCCGGTTTCCTTGATGTTGACGATGAATTCAGGCCGGTAGTGCGACGCCAGGATGGCGGCCACACGTGGTTCCGGGTGATATTCCTGTTCGTCATAGGTCATGCCGCGGGTGGACACGATCTTCAGCGGCTCCAGCGTGTCACCGTCCATGATGACATACTGCGGCGGCCAATAGGTGCCGGCGATGGCGTATCTGTCTTCCCAGCCCTCCATCTTCGAGGTTTCGACCGAACGCGCCTCGGAGCCGACCTTGATCGTGGCAACCACGTCGGGTTCTTCCATCCACAGGTCGATCATGTCCACCTTGGCGTCGCGACCGATGACCATCAGGTAACGGCCCGAAGCGGACAGGCGGCTGATGTGAACGGCATAGCCGGTGTTCACGACGCGCTTGATTTCATAGGTATTGCCGTCGATCAGGGCGATCTGCCCTGCGTCGCGCAGCGTGACCGAGAAGATGTTTTCCAGATCCCAGTCGTTCATCTGCTGGGTCGGACGATCCTCGGGGGCGACTTTCACCTCCCAGGTTTCTTTCATCTCGGCCATGCCGAATTCCGGCGGGCTGGCGGGATCAAGCAGCAGGTAGTTCGCCATATTGGCGATCTGTTCGTCGCTCAGCTCGCCCGAGGTGCCCCAGTTCGGCATACCGGCGGGCGAACCATAGGTGATAAAGCTGTGCAGGTAATCGTAACCCAGGTCGCGGGTCAGATCGGGGGTCAGCGCCTTGCCGGTTGCACCGTTGCGCAGCACGCCGTGACAGCCAGCGCAGCGTTCAAAGTAGATCTTGTTCGCTTCGTTATACTGTTCATCGGACAATGCCGCCACACCTTCGGGTGCGCCGGGGGCGGTGACATCCTGTTCGGCCAGCACATCCAGCGAGGGCTGATACTGGTCCTGAGGGGTGGTGCCGTGATCTTCGACCGCAGTGGCCGGATCCGGGGCCGCCTCTGCCGCCGCATCCTGCGCCAGCACAGGGCTGGCCCCAAGAATAAGCGTCATGGCCGCACTGGCGAGCAAAAGGTGCCGCGCCTTGGCTACGTTGCAAGTTACCATCGCAAATCTCCGTTGCTGGTGGGCTGGCTCACATTCGCGTGCAGCGCGGGGGGCGTCCTTGACTTTTTTCAAAGCGGTCAAATTGTCGCGATGCAAATGTCCCAGAGGACAGGTTGTCCGGGGCCATGGCGGCGCAACTGACGGGGTTTTGATGGGAAATCATTTCAAAACAATACGTTGTGGCGGCGCATCTGGTCGGGGCATCTGGCTGTTTCTGGCTTGGGCGCTGTCGGTTCTGGCGTGGGTGCCTGCCGCATGGGCCGCGCCGCCGGTGGTTGCGGCAGATTCCACCCCCACAATCACCCAGCTTGATTCTGCCACCGCGCAGGCTCTGTTCGGGCTGGCTGCGCCGCCGCAGGTGACGCGGCAGCAGGTGCCGGTTCCGTCGTTCCGGGTCGAACAGGACGGGATGCCGGTGGGCATCATCGGCTCGACCTGGGAACTGGTCAGTTCGACCGGGTATTCCGGCCAGCCGCTGGATGTGCTGGTTGCCGTGCGCCCCGATGGGGTGATCGCCGGGGCGCGGCTGATGCGCCATGCCGAACCCGTGCTGACGCTGGGCATATCGGATGACGACATTGCCGCCTATGTGGATCGCTATGCCGGGCTGGATCTGAATGCGCCGGTCGCCGGGCAGGCGCTGCCCGATGTGATTTCGCGCGCCACGGTGTCAACGGCGGTGATCCGTGACGGTATCCTGCGCGCCGGGCGTATTCTGGCGGCGGCGCAGGCGGGGGGCGATCTGGTGAACCGCGTCGCCTATCAGCCCGCCGACTGGGCCGCGCTGCTGGATATGGGGGCGCTGTCGCAGGCCACGGTCAGCATGGCGGAGGCGGCGGCGGCCTTTGACGATGCAAGGAACCCGCTGACCCCATCGGATGCGCCGTTCATCGACCTGTATGCCGGTATCATCGACCCGCCCACGGTCGGGCGTAACCTGCTGGTGCCGCGCGATTATTCGGCCGCGCTGGGCGATCAGCAGCCGGGGCAGGTCTGGCTGGCGGTGCTGTCGCATGGGGCCTATGGCCACCGCGGCACCGAGGTGCGCCGCAGCGGCGTGTTCCAGCGGCTGACCATTTCGCAGGGCGATCTGCACTGGCAACCGGACGAGGCGAACTTTCGCCGTATCGACCGGCTGGCCATCGAGGGCGCGCCCACCTTTCCTGAAATGAGCCTGTTCCGCCTGAACGCAGACCCCGCTGATGGCGGCTTTGACCTGACCCAGCCGCTGCACCTGTCGCTGGCCGCCAGCCGCGATGCCCGGTCGGGCACGCCGCAGGTGATGCAGATCGACACCGAGGTGACGCTGCCCCCAGCCTTCCGTAACCAGACAGCCGACACCGCGACCGAACCGCCGCTGTGGGTCGCGCAATGGGAAACGCGCATCCCGCAACTGGCCGTGGTCGGCGCGATGCTGGCGGTGCTGGGCGTGATCCTGTTCGCGCAGGAATGGCTGGTGCGCCGCCCGCTGTTGTGGCGGCGGGTGCGCACGGGCTTTTTGCTGACAACGCTGCTGGTGCTGGGCTGGGGCCTGAACGGGCAATTGTCGGTGGTGCAGGTCGTGGCCTTTCTGCATTCGCTGCTGGGCGGGTTCCGCTGGGAAACCTTCCTTGTCGCGCCGGTCATCTTTGTGCTGTGGTGCTGCGTGGCGCTGGGGATGCTGTTCTGGGGGCGCGGCGTTTTCTGCGGCTGGCTGTGCCCCTTTGGCGCCTTGCAGGAACTGACCAATCAGGCGGCGCAGCGGTTCGGCATCCGCCAGATCACAGTGCCGCAGGCGCTGCATGAACGGCTGTGGGTCATCAAATACACGCTGTTCGTCGCCATCGTCGCGCTGTCCTTTTACAGTATGGAACAGGCGCTGATTCTGGCCGAGGTCGAGCCGTTCAAGACCGCCATTTCCATGCGCTTCATGCGGGCGTGGCCCTTTGTGCTGTTCGTCGTGGCGCTGCTGGCGGCGGGTCTGTTCATCGAGCGGTTCTTTTGCCGCTATCTGTGCCCGCTGGGCGCGGGGCTGGCGATTCCGGCCAAGCTGAAGGTGTTCGACTGGCTGAAACGCCGCCCGCAATGTGGCCGCGAATGCCGCCTGTGCGAAACGAAATGCACCGTCGGCGCGATTGACCCGCTGGGGCGGATCAATGCCAATGAATGCGTGCTGTGCCTGCGCTGTCAGGTCATCATGAACGATGACAAGACCTGCCCGGTCCTGTAACGCCGCGCCCGCGCCGCCGCCCCTCCGCCGCCGACGCGCCATGCCGCCGCCACGCCCGAGGTGACGCCATGACCCCGATTCGCCGCCGCCGCTTTATCGGCATGACCGCCGCCGCCGCGCTGTTGGGGGCAGGCCGGGCGGGGGCCGCCGCCGCGCCGCAGGAATGGCGCGGGCAGGCGCTGGGGGCGCAGGTGGTGCTGCGCACCCGCGACGCCACGCCCACGCAGGCGCGCAGCTTTTTCCGCGCCGCCGAACAGGCGCTGCGTCTGATCGAGCGGCAGTTTTCGCTGCACCGCCGGTCCGAGCTGACGCGGCTGAACGAAACCGGGCTGCTGGCCAACCCCAGCCCCGGCTTTGTCGCGCTGATGCGGCTGGCGGGGGATCTGCACCGGGCCACGGGCGGGGCCTTTGATCCGACGATCCAGCCGCAATGGCTGGCCCGTGCCACCGGGCGACCCGCGCCACAGGCAGGGCCGGGGTGGCAAGGCGTCCAGATCAGCGATCACCAGATCACCCTGCACCCCGGCATGGCGTTGACTCTGAACGGCATCGCCCAAGGCCACGCCGCCGATATGCTGGCCGCTGCCGCCCGCCGCCATGATCTGGGGCAGGTGCTGATCGACGCAGGCGAGATTGCCGCGATGGGCGGCTGGACAGCGGCAATTGCCGACAACAGCGGCACGCCTGTTCGCCGGCTGAGGCTGACCGACCGGGCGCTGGCCACATCGTCGGGGCAGGGCACGCTGATCGGCCCGCGTGGCGATTTGCCGCATATCCTCGACCCGCATGGCCGCCTGACGCCGCGCGCGCTGGTTTCGGTCAGCGCGCCGGGCGCGGCCCTGGCCGACGGCCTGTCCACGGCGCTGTGCGTCATGCCCGACAGCGCCATCGGCCACGCTTTGCGGGCCTTTCCCGGCAGCCGCATCGAACGCATCACCGCCTGAGCGCGGCAACGGCCCCGTGATGGGCAATTCACTGCCAATCACGCCGTATTGACTTTCGTTAAGGTGGAATCGCGCGCCAGCCGCATTTTGGGCAGCAGTTAGCAACTGCTTTGAGAGGGCTGCGCATGAGCGAAGTCATGACCAAAAGCATGGCCCGCAACGTCTTCTATGGCGGGTCTTTGTTTTTCATCCTCATCTTCATCGGCCTGACGGCGCACAGCCATCTTTATGCCGTGAATGTCTCGACCGATCGTGAAACGCTGAACGACAGCGTGGCGGCCGGGAAACACGTCTGGGAACGGCACGGCTGCATCAACTGCCACACGCTGCTGGGCGAGGGGGCGTATTTCGCGCCCGAACTGGGCAACGTGATGCGCCGCTGGGCCGTGCAGGACGATCCCGAGGCCGCCGCCGATATGCTGAAAGCGTGGATGGAGGCCATGCCCACGGGCATCGAAGGCCGCCGCCAGATGCCCTATTTCGGCCTGACCGACGAAGAATACCGCGAACTGTCCGACTTCCTGCTGTGGAGCGGCACGATCAATACGCTGAACTGGCCGCCGAACGACGCCGGTTAAGGGAGAAACGCCGATGAGATATGCCACACAACGGATCGCCTACCCTTACTTTGTGGTGGCGATGGGTCTGTTCGCCATTCAGGTGACGATGGGCCTGCTGATGGGTTACGTCTATGTGAACCCGAATTTCCTGTCTGATCTGCTGCCGTTCCACGTTCTGCGGATGCTGCACACCAATGCGCTGATCGTCTGGCTGCTGCTGGGCTTTTTCGGCTCGGCCTATTTTCTGCTGCCCGAGGAAACCGAACGCGAGATCCATTCGCCGACGCTTGCCTATCTTCAGCTTGCCATCCTTGTGGCCGGCACGCTGGGCGCGGTTCTGACCTATGCGTTCGACCTGTTCAACGGCAACTGGCTGCTGGGCAAGGAAGGGCGCGAGTTTCTGGAACAGCCCAAATGGGTCAAGGCCGGGATCGTCGTCGCTGCGCTGATCTTTCTGTATAACTGCTCGATGACGCTGCTGAAGGGGCGCAAGACCTCGATTTCCACGGTGCTGATGATCGGCCTGTGGGGGTTGGCGCTGCTGTTCCTGTTCGCGTTCTACAACCCGCCAAACCTTGTGCTGGACAAGCAATACTGGTGGTGGGTCGTTCACCTGTGGGTGGAAGGCGTCTGGGAACTTATCATGGCGGCCATCCTTGGCTATCTGATGCTCAAGCTGACCGGCGTTGACCGCGAAGTGGTGGAAAAATGGGTCTATGTGATCGTCGCCACCGCGCTGTTTTCCGGCATCCTCGGCACCGGGCACCACTATTACTGGATCGGTCTGCCGGCCTATTGGCACTGGATCGGTTCGATCTTCTCGTCCTTCGAGGTGGTGCCGTTCTTTGCCATGATGGCCTTTGCCTTCATCATGGTGTGGAAGGGCCGCCGCGATCACCCGAACAAGGCCGCGATGCTGTGGTCGCTGGGCTGCGCCGTTTTGGCCTTTTTCGGCGCGGGTGTCTGGGGCTTCCTGCATACGCTGCACGGGGTTAACTACTACAGCCACGGCACGCAGATCACCGCGGCCCACGGCCACCTGGCGTTCTATGGCGCCTATGTCTGCCTTGTCGCCGCGCTGGTCAGCTATGCCATGCCGATCCTGCGTAACCGCGATCCCTATAATCAGGTGCTGAACATGGCGTCTTTCTGGCTGATGTCGTCGGGGATGCTGTTCATGACCTTCACCCTGACATTCGCGGGCACGGTGCAGACCCACCTGCAACGGGTGAACGGCATCTTCTATATGGATGTTCAGGATCAGCTGGTGCTGTTCTACTGGATGCGCCTTGGTTCGGGCGTGGCCGTGGTGCTGGGTGCGCTGCTGTTCATCTATGCCGTCATGGTTCCGGGCCGCGAGGTCGTGAACCCCGGCCCGGTGCAGCGTCAGCGTGATGAGCAACTGGAACCGGCGGAGTAAGCAGTATGAATGCCCATAACAACCAAGGGGGGGCGGCATCTGCCCCCTTCTACCTGCCGCAAGCCGATGAAGTCGCAATCTTTCAGGCGGCGGCGCAAAACGATCTGCCGGTTCTGCTGAAAGGCCCGACCGGCTGCGGCAAGACCCGCTTTGTGTCCTATATGGCCGCGAAACTGGGCCGCAAACTGTATACCGTGGCCTGCCATGACGATCTGTCGGCGGCCGACCTGATCGGGCGTTACCTGCTGAAAGGCGGGGAAACGGTCTGGGTCGATGGCCCGCTGACCCGCGCCGTCCGCGAAGGGGCGATCTGCTATCTCGACGAGGTGGTCGAGGCGCGCAAGGATGTGACCGTCGTGCTGCACCCGCTGACCGACGACCGCCGCATCCTGCCCATCGACCGCACCGGCGAAGAACTGGATGCCGCGCCCGGCTTTATGCTGGTGGCGTCCTATAACCCCGGCTATCAGAACATCCTGAAAACGCTGAAACCATCCACGCGGCAGCGTTTTCTGGCGATGGATTTCGATTTCCCCGCACCTGCGCTGGAAACCGATGTCGTGGTGCAGGAAACCGGCATCGACCGCGACAAGGCGACCGCGCTGGTCCGTCTGGCGGGCAAGCTGCGCGCCCTGCGCGGGCAGGATCTGGAAGAAGGCGTCTCGACCCGGCTGGTGGTCTATGCGGCCACGCTGATCGCGGGCGGCATGTCCCTCGACCGCGCGATCGAGGCGGCGATGATCGAGCCGCTGACAGACGATGCCGATGTCAAACGCGGCCTGCTGGATCTGGTTTCGGCGGTGTTTGGATAAGCCATGGGCTTTGAACCGTGGGAACCCGAGGAAACCGTCGGCAAGCTGTGGCACGACGTGGCCAGCCGGTGGGATGCGCCGCCCGTCTATGACGACGCGCGGGTTGATCTGCCGCAGGTATCGGGGCGGCTGGCCGTGTTCTGGCGCGGTCTGGGCGGCGATCACTCGGTCGAGCTGCGCGCCGCCCGCGCCGTCACCGCGCGTCACCGCCTGTCGTTCCGCCGCCGCCTGTCCACCGAGGCCGAGGCAACCGCCCGCGCCAGCTTTGACGGCGAGGTTCTGCGCCTGCCGGAAACGCTGGCGATCTTTCCTGCGGCGCAGGCCAACGGGGCGCTGTATCTTTGGCTGACGGCGATGGCCGTGGCGGTATCGCAGGACGATCCGCCCGCGCCGCTGACCGATGATCCGCTGGCGCGCGATCTGGCCTTTGTCGCGGCTGCGGCCCGCGCCGTCGATCTGACCATGGCCGAGGCGCCGGGTCTGGCTCCGCTCTATCGTGATCTGTGCGCGCTGCTGCTGGCGGGCCGCAATGCGCCGCGTCTGCCCCCTGCCGAAGCGGCGGTCGAGGCGGTGATCCGTCACCTGCTGGGCGATCCCGCCCCGCTGCCCGACAGCGCGCGTCAGGCGTGGGACCGGGTGCAGGCCGCCCGCGCGGGGGATCGCGCCGCGCTGGATGCCCGCGCGCCGCGTCGCTATAAACCCATGCGCCCGGTGGAGTTGTGGGTCGCGCCCGATGCCGTGATCTGGTCGGCGGAAGGGCAGGTCGAAACCCGCGACACCGAAGGTGCCCCCGAAGAGGGGCAAGACGGCAAGATGATGCGCGCGCGCCGTCGCAAATCCGATCAGGCCGAACGCAAGGACAGCCTGATCCTGCACAAGTTCGAAGCGATCCTGTCCTGGGCCGAGTTCCTGAACCTGAACCGCCGGGTCGAGGATGACGACATCGACAGCGCCAAAAAGGCCGCGCAGGATCAGGACGAACTGAACCTCGGGCAATTGTCCAAGGCTCCGGCCACGCGGCTGAAGCTGCATCTGGACCTGTCGCCCGAGGATGCCGACCTTGAGGCGATGGCGGGCCAGCATGTCTATCCCGAATGGGACGCGCGGCGCGGGGTGTATCTGCCTGCGCATGTCCGCGTTCTGGAAAACCGCCCGGAACCCGTGGCCGAGGATGCCGGGCTGCTGCATGATGCCGCCGCCCGGCGCCGCATCCGCGCCGTGCGCCGCCAGTTCGAGGCGCTGCGCCCCGGTCGCGTGACCACCACCGGCCACCGCGACGGCGACGAACTGGATACCGAACTGGCCGTGCGTTCCGCCAGCGAACTGGCCGCCATGGGCGAGGGGAACGACCGTATCTGGCGGCAATCGCGCCCGATCGAGCGCGATCTGGCGGTCTCGATCCTGCTGGATGTGTCGCGTTCGACCGAAAGCGCCGTCACCGGACGCGCCGTCATCGACATCGAGCGCGAGGCGCTGACCGCGCTGGCTTGGGGGCTGGATGCCTGCGGCGACCGCTTTGCGCTGAACGCGTTTTCCTCGTTGCGGCGCGACCGGGTGTTCGTGGCCAATTGCAAGAATTTCGACGAACCCATGTCGCAGCTGGTCGAACAGCGCGTCGCCGCGCTGCGCCCGCAGTTCTATACCCGGCTGGGGGCGGGGGTGCGCCATGCCTCGGCCGGGCTGGCGACGCAGGGCAACCATCGCCGCCTGCTGCTGGTCATCACCGATGGCAAGCCGAACGATCTGGATCACTACGAAGGCCGCCACGGTATCGAGGACAGCGCCCGCGCCATCCGCGAGGCGCGCCGCGCCGGCCACTCGGTCTTTGGGATCACCGTGGACCGCGACGGCAAAAGCTGGTTCCCGCGCATCTTCGGGCAGGGCGGCTTTGCGTTGTTCCCCGACCCGGATCGCCTGATCGGGGCCTTGCCGGAAATCTATCGGCAACTGGTCGGACGATGAGTGCCGGGGCAGGCGACCCGCGCCGGTTGCCCGGCGATCTGATGATCTGGGTGCTGATCCTGTCGGAACTGGCGGTGTTTGCCGCCGGTCTGCTGGCGTTTCTGGCGGTGCGCCTGACCGACCCGGCGGGCTTTGCCGCAGCGCAGGATCAGTTGCACCGCCTGTCCGCCGGGATCAATACGGTGGTGCTGGTCACGTCCGGGCTGCTGGCGGCACTGGCCTTGCGCCGGGCGCGGGCCGGGCAGGTGGCCGGGTGCCGCGCGATGCTGTTGGCCGCTGCCGGGTTCGGGGTGCTGTTCCTGATCCTCAAGGGCATCGAATACGCCCATGCCGGAACCGGGTCCGAGGCGTTCTTTACCTTTTATTACCTGCTGACCGGCTTTCACGCCGTTCATGTCATCGCGGGTGTGGTGATCCTTGGCCTGTGCGCCATTGCCTGCCGCGCCGATCATGTGCAGGCCGGAACGCAGTTCTGGCACATGGTCGATCTGGTCTGGGTGATCCTGTTCCCCGTCATCTATCTGCTGAGGTGAAACAGGATGATGCGTGATCCTCTGATCCGGGCCTGGCTGGTGCTGATTGCCGCGTCGCTGCTGGCCACCGCCGCATCTCTGTCGCCGCTGCCGGGCAGGGTGGCGATGGCGGCGGTGCTGCTGCTGGCCTGGGTCAAGGCGCGGGTGGTGCTGGGGGCCTATCTGGAACTGGACGAGACCCCGCCCATCCGCCGCGCCTTTGATCTGGCGCTGGCGGTGTTCATGGCCCTAGCCGGGCTGCTGTATCTGGCCGCCTGAGGGCTGGCGCGCAGCGATGCGCGGCCCGGTGAGGATCGGCCAATACAGCACGGCAAAGCCGCCAAAGGCCGCGATCCACGCCGTGCCCGCCGCGTGCAGCATCCACATCTGCCCCGGCGCCAGCGCATAGGCCAGCCGCAGCGCGGCGGCCAGATTGGCCAGCACATAGACGACGGTCAGCCCGCGTGTGGCGGTCAGCGCCCGCCCGGTATGGCCAAGGCTGGCGCGCGACATGACGGCCAGCGTCAGAATGCCGACTCCGCCCGCCATCCACACATGCTGCGCGCCCGCTGGCAGCATCAGATCAACCCCGGCGGCGGCGACCGACAGAAAACCGGCGGCGACCCAGGCATAGGCCAGATGCAGAATCCACAGCAGAGGCTCGGCCGTTGTGGCCAGCCCGCGCCAGCGTGACAGGCGCAGCAGATGCACGGCCCCCGCCAGCCCGCAGGCCACCGCCGTCAGCCGTGCATCGGGCGCGACGACAAAGGCGACCAGCGCGACAGCGCCCACGACCAGCGCGGCCTTGTCGATCTGATCCATCGGGGCGGGCAGGGCGGTTTCGCCGCGCTTGACCAGCCAGTTGCGGGTGAACGAGGGAATGATCCGCCCGCCGATCAGCGCCATCAGCATGACCAGCGCCGCAAGGGCCAGCCGCAGGCCCCAGCCCTGCGCCGCCGCCCCGCCGCGCGCCTGCACGTGAAACACCACCAGCCCGGCGACGAACAGCCCGATCAGCCCCACCACCGGCAGGTTGCGCCAGTTCTTGCCCGCGATCACCTCGCGCAGCAGAACGAACATCAGCGCGGCATAGACCGACAGATCGACCACGGCGATCAGCAGCGGCGGCAGCGGCAAGGGCAGCGTGGTGACGATCCGCCCCAGCAGCCACATCCCTGCCAGCCCGGCCAGCGGCCAGCCCGTCACCGGCAGCCGCCCGGTCCAGTTCGGCACCGCCGTCAGAACGAACCCGGCCACCGCCGCACCGCCATAGCCGAACAGCATCGCATGGGCGTGCCAGTCCACCGGCGACAGCGCGGGCGGCGGGGCGATGCGCCCCATCACCATCGGCAGCCAGATCAGCATCGCCAGCGCGGCCCAGATCGCCCCGAACAGGAAAAATGGCCGGAAACCAAAGCTGAGCAGCGCAGGGCCGTTCCAACTGCGGATACGTTGCGTCGTGGTCTTCATGAGGCGGCCTGCGGAAAAGTGATCCGCCCGATATTCTGCCATCTCTTTTGTCGTTTGCTTTGACTTATGTCAGGTCAGGGCCTGTGCGCTGGCGCTATGGATCTGTTTGCTTAATAGATAGACAGATAATGACCCTGATCCGCGACACCATCCGACAGTCGATCCTCTTTTCATCCCTGCAAGCCGACCTGATAGACCGGATCGCGGGCTTTTCCTCGATGCGCGAGGTCGCGCAGGGCGAGACGATCTTTGTGCAGGGCGAACCGTCGAACGGTGTGTTCCTGATCGCGCGCGGCTGGGTAAAACTGTATCGCGTTGCCCCCAGCGGAACCGAGGCGGTGGTCTCGGTCAAGACCCGCGGCCACAGCTTTGCCGAGGCGGTGGCGATTCGCGGCACCCCCTATCCCGTATCGGCCGAGGCCGCGACCGAGGCCTCGCTGATCGTGATCGACGCCCGCAAGCTGCGCCACCTGATCGAAACCGAAGCCGATGTGGCCAAGGCGCTGCTGATAAGCTGCGTCACCAAGCTGCAAAGTTTCGTGACGCAGGTCGAACAGTTGAAGGCGCGGTCCGGGTCGCAGCGGGTGGCGGAATTCCTGATCGAACTGGCCGAGGACAAGGACAGTGCCTGTTACGTCGATCTGCCCTATAACAAGGTGCTGATCGCCGGTCGGCTGGGCATGAAACCCGAAAGCCTGTCGCGGGCGTTCCGCCGCCTGCGCGATTACGGCGTGCGCATTGATGGCAACCGCGCGTGGATTTCGGATTTGCAGCGGCTGATTGATTTCGCATCCGAAGACCCCAGCCTGCCCTGGACCAAGGCCTAAGGGCTGGCGCAAAAATCGTCCGCTCCTTTGAGTTTGGTCAAGGCACGACCCGGCCCGCAATCGCAAGAATGGGCGCGGCATCGTTTCCATGTGTGCGCTGTGATTGGAAAAATTCGGATATGACGCCTGAACGTCGATCTTTGCCCCTGGGCCTGTCTGCCCATATTGTGGCTGTTTTCGTGGCTTTGCTGTTGCTGCTGCTGACTGGTCCGGTGCGGGCGCAGACGCCGGTTCTGCCGCAGTTTCTGGCCGAGCTTCCGGCGGGCGATCTGGTCGCGGGGGCGGATGCCTTTGGCCCCATGCGCGACGATATGCCTGTCGCGCCGGTGATGCAGGGCGGTCAGCAACTGGGCTGGGCCTTTATCACCAGCGATTTCGTCGGCACGACCGGCTATTCCGGCAAGCCCATTCACACCATGGTTGCGGTCGATGACGCGGCCAGGGTGATCGGCGTCAAGCTGGTCAAGCATTCCGAACCCATCGTCCTGATCGGCATCCCCAATTCCCGGATGGAGGAAATGGCGGCGGGCTATGTCGGGCTGGATCTGGTGGCCGAGGCGGCGGCGGGCGGATCGGCGCATGATCTGAACATCATCTCGGGCGCCACTGTCACCGTGATGGTGATCGACGACAATATCGTGCGCGCGGGCCTGCGGGTGGCGCGCGCCTTGGGCTTGGGCGGTCTGGGTGCCGATGCGGCCGAGGCCGCGCCGCCGCGCGAACTGGCCGCCGATGCCGCCCCCGTCACCGACTGGGCCGAGGCCGAGGGCGACGGCACCGTGCGCCGCCTGATGCTGACCGTGGGCGAGGTGAACGAAGCCTACGACGCCCATGACGACCTGCGCGCCGCCGCCCGCCCGCTGCCCAACGACCCGGAAACGGTGTTCATCGACATGCAGGCGGCGCTGGTCAGCGTGCCTGCCATCGGCCAGCCGATCCTTGGCCCGGCGGAATATGCCAATGTCGAAAGCTGGCTGGATCAGGGCGACAGCGCCGTGGCCATCGCCGGGCTGGGGCTGTATTCCTTCAAGGGGTCGGGCTATGTGCGCGGCGGGATTTTCGACCGTATCCAACTGATTCAGGACGACATCTCGGTCCGGTTCCGCGACCGCCAGCACCGCCGCACCACGATTGCGCTGACGGGCGCACCGGCTTTCACGGAAATGGACCTGTTCCGCATTCCGGCTGACAGCGGTTTTGACCCGGCCAGGCCGTTCCGCATTCAACTGCTGGTTCACCGCGATGTGTCGGCGCTGGAAAAGGCGTTTCTGACCTATGATCTGGGCTATCAACTGCCCGAACGCTATCTGACGCCGCTGCCCCCGCCCGAGGCTGCGCCCGTCGCCGCCCCCTCCGCCCCGGCGGCCATGGCCGACACCGACGAAGCCAGCGCGCAGGCGGCGCTGTGGAAACGCGCGTGGGATGCCAAGCGCCCGCAGATCGCCATCGTCGCGATCATGCTGGGTGTGCTGACGGCGGCGTTCTTTTTTCAGGAATACCTGTCGCGGTCGGAACGGGCCGTGCGCGTGTTCCGCCTGTCTTTCCTGACCGTAACGCTGGTCGTGCTGGGCTGGATGTGGAACGCGCAGCTTTCGGTGGTGAACATCTTTGCGCTGTTCGCCTCGATGCGCGAAGGGTTCTCGTGGCAGGCGTTCCTGATGGACCCGCTGACCTTTATCCTGTGGTTCGGCGTCGCGGCGGCGCTGATCTTTTGGGGCAGGGGGGCCTATTGCGGCTGGCTGTGCCCGTTCGGTGCGTTGCAGGAACTGACCAACCAGATCGGGCGCAAGCTGCGCATCCCGCAGATCACCGTGCCGTGGTTCATCCATGAACGGGCGTGGGCGGTGAAATACATGATCTTTCTTGGCCTGTTCGGCGTTTCGCTGGCCAGCCTCGAACAGGCCGAGCATCTGGCCGAGGTCGAGCCGTTCAAGACCGCGATCATCCTGAATTTCCAGCGGTCCTGGCCGTTCCTGCTGTATGTCGGCGCATTGCTGGTGGCGGGGCTGTTCATCGAGCGGTTCTTCTGCCGCTATCTGTGCCCGCTGGGGGCAGCACTGGCGATTCCGGCGCGCATCCGCATGTTCGACTGGCTGAAACGCTATAAGGAATGCGGCAATCCGTGCCAGACCTGCGGGAATGAATGCTTTGTGCAGGCGATCCACCCGGAAGGCCCGATCAATCCGAACGAATGCCTGAACTGTATGCACTGTCAGGTGCTGTATCATTCGGAAAAGAAATGCCCGGTCGTTATCAAGCGCCTGAAACGGCGCAAGACGATCGCAGACAGCGGTGTGCCGGATCTGACCCCGCGCGCCGGGCTGAGCAACCATCCAAATCTGCAAGCAAAGGGAATCTGAGATGTCCAACCAAGGGAAATCCGGTATCAGCCGTCGTGGCCTTTTGGGTGCCACTGCGGGCGGGGCTGCCCTGCTGGGCGGCGGTGGCATCACCGCGCGGCAGGCATTTCTGGCGGCGGCCACCGGCGGCGCGGCCACTGCCGCAGCCACCGGCACGGCCAGCGCACAATCGGGCGGCGTCAGCGCGCCCCATATCGGGCCGGGCCAGCTTGACGAATATTACGGCTTCTGGTCCTCGGGTCAGACCGGCGAGGCGCGGATTCTGGGTATCCCCTCGATGCGGGAACTGATGCGGATTCCGGTGTTCAACCGCTGCTCCGCCACCGGCTGGGGCCAGACCAATGAATCGATCCGCATCCACCAGCGGACGATGAGCGAAAAGACCAAAAATTATCTGGCCGCCAACGGCAAAAAGATCCACGATAACGGCGACCTGCACCACATCCACATGTCCTATACGGACGGGCGCTATGACGGCCAGTATCTGTTCATGCAGG
>NZ_JAUNTJ010000013.1 GCF_030538755.1 Paracoccus sp. (in: a-proteobacteria)
GACAGATGCCGCCCGTCTACCACTTAAGTTAGCGCGTATGGGACCACGCCCCGCCCTTGGCGATCCAGCAGCTTTACGCCGCCTGTTGCCTCCATGTCCCGCAACTGCTCGCTGGCCGCCGCCAGGGACAGGCCGACATCCGCCGCGCCATGCGTGATGCTGCCCGCGTCGGCAACGGCCAGAAACAACCGAAGATCCGTCAGGTCAAACCGTATGGCTGCACCGTATCGCCGCGTCAGCCTTAGGAACAGCCGAATGCTGACTGCGGCATTCCCGCATTGTGCGAATGCGGGAACGGCGTATCACAACAGCATGACCGATATTTCCATACCCTTCATCCTTGCGATCGCTGCGACCTTTTTTACCGCCGGGGCTGTCAAAGGCATCACCGGCATGGGGTTACCAACCGTTGCGATGGGCGCCCTTGGGGCGCTTGTCTCGCCGTTGGCTGCGGCCAGTCTTTTGATCGTGCCTTCGTTCGTGACGAATGTCTGGCAGCTTTTGGCCGGACCGGTGTTCTGACCCATTGCCCGCCGCCTGTGACCGATGATGCTTGCGATTCTGGTTGGGACCATGCTGGGTGCAGGCTGGCTTGCCAGCGGAGATACGGGCAGGACCACGGTTGTTCTGGGCGTCGCCCTGATGATCTATGCCGGATACACCCTGCTGGCGCGGCAATTGTCCGTTCCCGCGAAGATCGAGCCTCTGCTGTCGCCGATGATCGGGGCGGCGACCGGGATCGTCAGCGGTGCTACCGGCGTATTCGTGATCCCGGCGGTGCCCTATCTGCAATCGCCTGGCCTGTCCCGAGAGGATCTGGTTCAGGCGTTGGGCCTGTCGTTCACGGTCTCGACGGTGGCCTTGGCGGCCGCGCTCGGTTCGCACGGGGCTTTTGCAACGGGCACGCTGGGGCTGTCGCTGCTGGCCCTTGGTCCCGCCTTGCTGGGTATGTGGGCCGGCCAAAAGCTCCGCCACCGTATCAGCCCAACCGCCTTCAGGCGGATGTTCCTGCTGTTTCTGCTGTTGCTGGGGGCCGAAATGGCCCTGCGTCCGGTCATGTAGGCGCAACTTGCAGCGGATCGTTCACCGTGGGCTGATTATGGGCAGCTTTGCCGGGTGTAAATTTGCAAATAAAATCAATGATGAATGGCGGAGGCGGTGGGATTCGAACCCACGGTGGACTTTCACCCACGTCGGTTTTCAAGACCGGTGCATTAAACCACTCTGCCACGCCTCCGTCGGCCTGCATTATCCCGGTGGGCGCGGGGGTGCAACAGGTCAGCGGTTCAGCGTGACAGTATTCCCCGCACCCGAGATGGAGACCTGGCGCAGGCGTGCCAGTGTCACGTTGGGGATGGCGACGGCGGCGGTGATCGTGTCCACGGCAGGGTTGGCGGGTGTGGCGGCGGCGGTTGTGCCGGGCTGGGGCGGGTTGGCGACCATGCGCAGGCGCAGCACGCCGTCCGCGTCGGGGCGCAGGCGGCCGGTCGGGTCGGGTGTTTCGGCGACCAGCGCCACGCCGGAATAGCCCTTGGTCGGGGCGATGCCGGTGACGACCAGCAGCCGCCCCTCGCTGATGGGTTGCCATGATGCGCCGGTGATCTGGGCAATCCCCGGACGCGCCGGCGTGGTCGAGCGATAGCCGCCCTCGGGCTCCAGCGTGGCGGTGCGCACGCCTGCGCCGCTGCCCATCCAGCGCAGCGGGTTCAGCGACCCGGCGCTGTCCCCCAGGCGGCCACATCCGGCAGCGGCCATCGTTACGATCAGCAAAGGCGCGGTCAGTTTCATCATCGCAGTTCCCCGTCGTTCCGCGCCAAGTGTTAGGGGAAAGCGAGGCGGGACGAAAGCCTCTTTGACCTTGGCGATGGCGCGGTCTAATCCTTGGCGGCGAAAGGAAACCGCCATGGCCACCCCTGCCTTTGAAGAGATCGCCGAAACCTTTGACTTTCTGGACAACTGGGAAGACCGCTATCGCCACGTCATCGAACTGGGCAAGGCGATGCCGCCGATGGACCCGGCCTTGTGCGTGCCAGCGACCAAGGTGGACGGCTGTGCCAGTCAGGTCTGGATCATGCCGCGCATCGCCGATGGCGTGTTCGATTTTCAGGGCGAAAGCGATGCGATGATCGTGCGTGGGCTGATCGCGGTGCTGCACGCGCTGTATTCCGGCGTTCCGGTGGGGCAGGTGGCCGATATTGATGCCACCGCCGAACTGGCCCGGCTGGGGCTGGAGGACAACCTTTCCTCGCAGCGGTCCAACGGTCTGCGCGCGATGATCGAGCGGATCAGGCTGCTTTCCGCCGACGCAGGCTGATCCAGCCGCCGCCCAGCACGCGCGATCCTTCGGGCGCATAGAACACACATGCCTGACCGGGGCTGACGCCTTCTTCCGGGTCCAGCAATTCGACCTCGGCGCGGTCGGGTCCGGTGGGGCGCAGGATCGCCGGGCGCGGCGGGCGGGTCGAACGGATGCGGACGCGCACCGGGATTTCGCCCTGAAACGGGGTGTCGCCCAGCCAGTTGACTTCGGTCACGGGCACGATGCTGGCGGACAGCGCCGATTTCGGGCCGACAACGACCTGCCGTGATTCGGGGTCCAGCCGCACCACATACAGCGGATCGGCAAGGCCGCCGATGCCAAGGCCGCGGCGCTGACCGATGGTATAGTGAATCACCCCCTGATGCTGGCCCAGAACGGTGCCGTCCATGTCCACGATCTGCCCCGGCTCGGCCGCGCCGGGGCGCAGCTTTTCGATGACGGCGGCATAATCGCCATTGGGGACAAAGCAGATGTCCTGCGAATCGGGCTTGTCGGCGACCGGCAGGCCGTATTGCGCCGCCAGCGCCCGCGTGTCGGCCTTGCTGGGCAGGTGTCCCAGCGGAAAGCGCAGGAAATCAAGCTGTTCCTGAGTGGTGGAAAACAGAAAATAGCTTTGATCGCGGGCCGGGTCGGCGGCCATGTGCAGCTCGGCCCGCTGTGGGCCATCCTTGCGCTGAATATAGTGGCCGGTCGCCATGCAATCGGCGTCCAGCTCGCGCGCGGTTTGCAGCAGGTCGCGGAACTTCACCCGTTCATTGCATCGAATGCAAGGAACCGGAGTCGCCCCCGCCAGATAGGCATCGGCAAATTCGTCGATCACCGATTCGCGGAACTTGTTTTCGTAATCAAGCACATAGTGCGGAAACCCCATCCGCTCTGCCACCCGGCGGGCATCGTGGATGTCTTGACCTGCACAGCACGCACCTTTTTTCGCCAAGGCCGCGCCGTGATCGTAAAGCTGCAAGGTCACGCCGATGACATCGTAGCCCTGATCCTTCAGCAGCGCCGCCACTGCCGAACTGTCCACGCCGCCCGACATCGCCACGACAACCCGCGTTTCCGAGGGCGGTTTGGCGAAACCAAGGCTGTTCAATTCGCTGTCGCGCGCAGCGGCGCGTGGGTCGGTTGTCATGCTCATCGGGTGAACCTTTGGGGCCATCGGGCCGGAGTTGAGGCAAAATATAGTCAAATGCTGTGCATTCTCAACCCGTGGTGGGGGCGGATTCTGCTTTTGTTCAACCGGGATTTAACCGATTTCCGCGATGGTCCTTGGCAACAGTTCAAAGGACAGGCGAATGTTCGTGAAAAAAAGCTATGGCCCCCGCACCGTTACGCTGCCCGATGGCAGCATTCTGTCGATTGTCGATCTGCCTCCCGTCAATACGCGCTGGGTCGCCAGCCGCAAGGCTGTGGTGGTTCATGCCGTGGCCCACGGCCTGATTTCGCGGGATGAGGCGATTCGCCGTTATGACCTGTCAGAAGAGGAATTCGACAGTTGGGTCAGCGCCATCGAACGGCATGGGGCACGGGCGCTCAAGGTGACGGCGCTGCAAAAGTTCCGGCAACCATAAATTGCCGATTGCGCAAAAACTATCCGAAAGGTAACCAGATATTAACCATTTGTCTGCACCCTGACGGGGAAAGAACACCTTAAGGGAATCAAAATGCGCATCTTGCTCGTTGAGGACGAACACAGCACAGCCCGCGCGATCGAGCTGATGTTGTCTGCCGCCAACTATAATGTCTTCCGCACCGACATGGGGGAAGAAGGCATCGACCTGGCGAAACTGTATGACTACGACCTGATCCTGCTGGATCTGGACCTGCCCGACATGCACGGGATGGAGGTGCTGCGTCACCTGCGGATGTCGCGTATCGACACGCCGATCCTGATCCTGACCGGCTCGGACGATACCGAAAGCAAGCTGCGCGGCTTTGGCTTTGGCGCTGATGATTACATGACCAAGCCCTTTGTGCGCGAGGAACTGGTCGCGCGGATTCAGGCGATCATCCGCCGCTCCAAGGGGCACAGTCAGGCCATCATCCAGACCGGCGATCTGACCGTGAACCTCGACGCCCGCTCGGTCGAGGTGAATGGCCGCGCGGTCAACCTGACCGGCAAGGAATACCAGATCCTTGAACTGCTGAGCCTGCGCAAGGGCACCACGCTGACCAAGGAAATGTTCCTGAACCACCTTTATGGCGGCATGGACGAACCCGAACTCAAGATCATCGACGTGTTCATCTGCAAGCTGCGCAAAAAGCTGACCGAGGCTTTGGGCGGGGCGAACCATATCGAAACCGTCTGGGGGCGCGGATATGTGCTGCGCGATCCCTCGCCCGCGGATGAGGAACGGCTGGCGATC
Source organism: Paracoccus sp. (in: a-proteobacteria) (assembly GCF_030538755.1). Classification (GTDB taxonomy): domain Bacteria; phylum Pseudomonadota; class Alphaproteobacteria; order Rhodobacterales; family Rhodobacteraceae; genus Paracoccus. The sequence goes on from NZ_JAUNTJ010000013.1 coordinate 4,687, forward strand.
GGTGCCTGAATGGTGCCTGCGCTGGCCCGTTGATGCGGGTCGGCGCTTGCCACTGACAGCGGCTGGCCGGGTTGACCGGCCGCCATTTTCTGTGCCTGCTCTGGCTTTGTCAGGGTCGGGCAGGGGCTTTTGCCGGATTCTGCGCGCATGGCCATTGTGCCCTGACGCAAAATGGCCGACCTAAAGGCGAACAGACAGAACCCGGACGACCAGATGACCACCGATCTGACCACCGCCGAGGCTGCGGCCCGCATCAACGACCTGACCGCACGGATCGCACAGGCGAACCAGGATTATCACCGGCACGACGCGCCGACGATCAGCGATGCCGATTACGATGCGCTGAAACGCGAACTTGCCGCGCTTGAGGCGGCGTTTCCCGATCTGAAACAGCACGACAGCCCCAGCGATCAGGTGGGGGCCGCCCCGGCCGAGGGCTTTGGCAAGGTGACGCATCGGCAACGGATGATGTCGCTGGGAAATGCGTTCTCTGACGCTGACGTGACGGATTTCTGCGCCCGCATCCGCAGCTTTCTGAACCTGCCTGCCGACGCGCCGCTGAAGTTTACCGCCGAACCCAAGATCGACGGCCTTTCGCTGTCGCTGCGATACGAGGGCGGGCGGCTGGTGCAGGCGGCGACGCGCGGGGATGGCTCGGTCGGGGAAAACGTCACCGCCAACGCCCGCACGATTGCCGATATTCCCGAAACCCTGCCGCCCGACGCGCCCGACGTGCTTGAGGTGCGCGGCGAGGTTTACATGACCCACGCCGATTTCGCGCGCCTGAACGACACCGGCCCCCGCACATTCGCTAACCCGCGCAATGCGGCGGCCGGGTCTTTGCGGCAACTCGACCCGGCGATCACGGCGGCGCGCCCGCTGCGCTTTTTCGCCTATGGCTGGGGCGAGCTGTCTGCGCCGCTGGCCGACACGCAATCAGGCGCGGTGGCGCGGCTGGCTGATTTCGGGTTTCAGACCAACCCGTTGATGCAGCTTTGCGACGGCACCGATGCCATGCTGGCCATCTGGGCCGGGATCGAGCAACAGCGCGCCACGCTGGGCTATGACATCGACGGCGTGGTGTATAAGGTGGACGACCTGTCCTATCAGGCGCGGCTGGGGTTCCGCTCGACCACGCCGCGTTGGGCCTTGGCGCATAAATTTCCTGCCGAACTGGCCTGGACGCGGCTGGATTCCATCGACATTCAGGTGGGCCGCACCGGCGCGCTGTCCCCCGTGGCGCGGCTTCAGCCGGTGACGGTGGGCGGGGTCGTCGTGTCCAACGCCACCTTGCATAACGAAGATTATATCGCCGGGCGCGACAGCAGCGGCGCACAGATCCGCGACACCGACATCCGCCCCGGAGACTGGGTGCAGGTGTATCGCGCGGGGGACGTGATCCCCAAGGTTGCTGCGGTGGATCAGTCGCAGCGCACGAACCCTGCGCCCTACCCGTTCCCCGACCATTGCCCCGCCTGCGGGTCCGAAGCGATCCGCGAACCCGGCGATTCCGTGCGCCGTTGCACGGGGGGGCTGGCCTGCCCGGCGCAGGCGATTGAAAAGCTGAAACATTTCGTCAGCCGCGCCGCCTTTGACATCGAGGGTCTGGGTGCCAAACAGATCGAGATGTTCTTTGCCGATGACACGCTGCCGATCCGGGAACCGGCTGACATCTTTACGCTGGCGGCGCGGGACGAGGCGAACCTGTCGCGGCTGAAGAACCGCGATGGCTTTGGCGAACGGTCCGCCGAAAAACTGTTCGCCGCGATCGAGGAACGGCGCGCGATCCCCTTGGCGCGGCTGATCTTTGCGCTTGGCATTCGCCATGTGGGCGAAGTTGCCGCCGCGACATTGGCGCGGCATTTTGGCGATCTGCCCACGCTGATCGCCGCGATGGACGCCGCCGTGCCCGCCGCCGAACGCCACATTGCCGCCGATGAAGCCGTTGCCACCGAACGCGCACAGGCCGCCGCGCAAGGCCGCCGTGCCCGTATTGCCGAAACGCGCGACCGCATCTGGTCCGACCCGCCGCTGCCCGATGCAGCACGGGCGGCCTGGGATGATCTGACCGGGATCGACGGGCTTGGCGCGGTTCTGGCGCAATCGCTGGTCACGGCCTTTCACCAGCCCAGCGAACGGGCGGTGATCGACCGGCTGATCGCGGAACTGGATGTGCAGCCCGCCGATGCCCACTCTGCGCAAGACAGCCCGGTGGCGGGGCTGACCATCGTGTTCACCGGCTCGCTGGAAAAGATGACGCGAGCCGAGGCCAAGGCGCGGGCCGAGGCTTTGGGCGCCAAGGTCGCCGGTTCGGTCAGTGCGAAAACCGATCTGGTCGTGGCGGGGCCGGGGGCTGGGTCCAAGGCGAAAAAGGCCGAGGATCTGGGCATCCGCATCATTGACGAAGACGAATGGCTGGCGATCGCGACGGGATGACCGATCAACCCAAAGGCCGCCCTCCTGCGCTGTTTCCGCTGTTTGCCTCGGCCGAGACCTTGCCCGGTATTGGCCCCAAGGCGGCGCAGGCCTTGGCGCAGTTGGGGGTCGAACGCCCGCGCGATCTGTTGCTGACCCTGCCATCGGGCGGGGTGCAGCGGCGGCCTCTGACACGGCTGGCCGACGCCCGCCCGCCCGAAATGGTGACGGTGGCGGTAACTGTCACCCGCCACGCCCCGCCCACGGCGCGCGGGCGTCCGTTTCGCGTGCTGTGCAGCGATGGCGTGGCCGATGTGGCGCTGGTGTTCTTTCACCCGCGCACGGATTGGATCGCCGCGCAACTGCCCATCGGCCAGCGGCGCATCATCAGCGGCAAGGTCGAACTGTTCGACGGCATGGCGCAGATGGTTCACCCCGACCATATCCTGCGCGACACCGACCCGCCGCCCGCCGATTTCGAGCCGGTTTACCCGCTGTCCGCCGGTCTGACGCAAAAGGTCATGGCGCGTGCAGCGGCGGCTGCGCTGGACCGTGCGCCCGACCCGCCCGAATGGATTGATCCGGCGGTGATTGCCGCGCAGGGCTGGCCATCGTGGCGGGACGCTTTGGCGGCGGCCCATGCGCCGACGGGGATGGGCGACCTGTCGCCCGCCGCTTTGCCCCGCGCGCGGCTGGCCTATGACGAATTGTTCGCGCATCAGATGACGCTGGCGCTGGTGCGCCGCGACAAACGGCGCAGCAAGGGGCGTGCCAGTGCGGGCGACGGGCGCCTGCGGTCGCGTGTGATCGACAGTCTGCCATGGCCGATGACCGGCGCGCAGGCCCGTGCCGTGGCTGAAATTGCCGCCGATATGGCCAGCGACCAGCGGATGAACCGGCTGCTGCAAGGCGATGTCGGGGCAGGGAAAACCTTGGTCGCGCTGTTGTCGGCGCTGGTCGCGGTCGAGGCGGGCGGGCAGGCGGTGCTGATGGCTCCGACCGAGATTCTGGCCCGTCAGCACGCCCGCGCGTTAGAGCCATTGGCCCGCGCGGCCGGGGTGCGGCTGGCTGCGCTGACCGGGCGCGACAAGGGCGAAGGCCGCGCGGCGATTCTGGAGGATCTGCGGCAGGGGCGGATCGGCATTCTGGTCGGCACCCACGCCGTGATTCAGCCCGAGGTCGAATTTCACGACCTGCGGCTGGCGATTATCGACGAACAGCACCGCTTTGGCGTGGCGCAGCGGCTGGAACTGTCGGCCAAGGGCGTGGCGCCGCCGGATATGCTGGTGATGACGGCGACGCCGATTCCGCGCAGTCTGGCGCTGTCGCAATATGGCGATCTGGACTTGTCGGTGCTGGACGAAAAGCCTGCCGGGCGGCAGCCGATCACCACGGTGATGATCTCGGATCAGCGGCTGGATCAGGTGACGGCCCGGCTGCGCGCCGCGCTTGATGGCGGGGCGCGCGCCTATTGGGTCTGCCCGCTGGTCGAGGAAAGCGAGGTCAGCGATCTGACCGCCGCCGAGGCCCGGTTTCAGGCGCTGAGGGCGCAGTTTGGCGATGTGGTGCGCCTGATCCACGGCCAGATGCCGGTCGAGGCGCGCGACGCGGCGATGGCCGACTTTATCGCGGGCCGGGCGCGCTTGCTGGTTGCGACCACGGTGATCGAGGTCGGCGTGGACGTGCCCGAGGCGACGATCATGGTTATCGAACGCGCCGAAAGTTTCGGTCTGGCGCAGTTGCACCAGTTGCGCGGGCGGGTCGGGCGCGGGTCTGAGGCCTCGACCTGCGTGCTGATGTATCATCCGCCGCTGTCGGGTTATGCTGCGCAGCGTCTTGAAATCATGCGCGAAACCGAAGACGGCTTTCGCATCGCCGAAACCGATCTGGAAATGCGCGGGGCAGGGGATGTGATCGGCACGGCGCAGTCCGGTCTGCCCCGGTTCCGCGTGGCTGATCTGGAACGGCAGGCCGGGCTGATGGCGATGGCGCGGCAGGATGCCCGCGCCCTGCTGGAACGCGATCCCACGCTGGACAGCGCGCGGGGGCAGGCAGTGCGGTTGCTGATGTGGCTGATGGAGCAGGAAAAAGCGGTCAAACTGATTGGCGTCGGCTGAATGTTCTCAAAAAGTTCTTTACAAGCCGCGGGCGATGTGAGAACAAGATGAGAACATCAAGGAAGGAGCCATGCTATGACCCGCGAGCTTATGTCCGATATTCTGGGTGCCGCCGCACTGTCGGTGACGACTGTCGTTATGTTCTGGTTGCCTGCCTTGTTTGGCGTGTGATTTCTGCCCCGCGTTGCTTTGGTGCCATCGCCTGTGCGCCGTTTCTGTCCCCGCGACGCGCAACTTTGACCGGCCCCGTCGCGGGCCGGCTTTTTCATCAGGCGGCGGTGGCTTGGGCCGTATCAAGCGCCGCCAGCGTCGCATCCCACGCCAGCAGGATCGAGGCATGGCGGTTGGGGAAATCGCGTGCAGGCGACAGGGCTTCCAGCGCCTCAAAAGGGGCACCGGGCACGGGGCCACCACGTTTCAGCATCGCCTCCAGCGCATCGCGGGCGGCGGCGATTTCGTCGCGGGTGTGGCCAATGACGGCAGACCCCAGAACCGCCGCCGATGCCTGCCCCAGCGCGCAGGCCCGCACCTCTTGCGCAAAATCGGTGACTTTGCCGCCGTCCAGCACGACATCCACCGTGACCGTCGATCCGCATTGCGGCGACCGGCGCATTGCGCTGCCTTGCGGGGCGGGCAGGCGGCCCAGATGCGGAATCGCCGCCGTCAGCGCCAGAATGCGCCGCGAATAAAGCTGCATAAGGTCTTGATCGGACATGGTGCCCCCAATGATTGCATCCTAGATAGGGGCGCGTATCACGAAAGGAAAGCCGATGTTCGACCCTGCCAGCCTGCGTTTCGATGCCTCGGGCCTGATCCCGGCCATTGCGCAATCACAAACCGGCGAAGTGCTGATGATGGCCTGGATGAACGCGCAGGCGGTCGCGCGGACGCTGGAAACCGGGCGCGTCACCTATTGGTCGCGCTCGCGGCAGTCGTTCTGGGTCAAGGGCGAAAGCAGCGGTCATGTGCAGCGGCTGGTTGAAATGCGGGTGGATTGCGACCGCGACTGCCTGTTGCTGATCGTCGATCAGACGGGGCCTGCCTGCCACACCAACCGGCGGTCATGCTTTTATACCGCGATCCGCGACGGGGCCGAGGTAGAAATCATGGAACCTGCCACCGACTAAGGATTGCTTGACTTGCGGGGGCGAATCCGCCATATACACGCGACCGGCCGGGCATCTGCCCTTGGCCGGTGCGTTATTTTCAACACCACCCTTTGATCCGGGTGCGCTGTCCGTGGCAACAAACGCCTGCAATCGCAGGGGCCAAAGGACGCGGAAATGTAAGGATGAGCGGATGTTTGCGGTTCTGAAAACCGGCGGCAAGCAATACAAAGTGCAGGCAGGCGATGTGCTGCGCGTGGAAAAACTGGCCGCCGAAGCTGGCGACAAGGTTCAGTTCAACGACATTCTGATGGTCGGCAGCACGCTGGGCGCGCCGCTGGTCGCCGGGGCCTGCGTTCAGGCCGAGGTCGTTGACCAGATCAAGGCCGACAAGGTCATCACCTTTGTCAAGCGTCGCCGCAAGCACTCCAGCCAGCGGACCCGTGGCCACCGTCAGCAACTGACGCTGATCCGCGTGACCGACGTGCTGGACAAGGGCGCAGATAAAACCGGCGTCAAGGCTGCCGTTGGCGCGCGCACCCGCGACACCGCCACCGAAACCCAAGCGTAAGAAGGACCAAAAGATATGGCACATAAAAAAGCAGGCGGTTCCTCGCGCAACGGTCGCGATTCCGCGGGCCGCCGTCTGGGGGTCAAGCTGTTCGGCGGGCAAGAAGCCATCGCCGGCAACATCATCGTTCGTCAGCGCGGCACCAAATGGTGGCCGGGCGCCAATGTCGGCATGGGCAAGGATCACACCCTGTTCGCGCTGACCGACGGTCAGGTGACGTTCCACAAGGGCCTGAAAGGCCGCACCTTTATTTCGGTGACTCCGGCCATGATCGAGGCTGCCGAGTAAGCCGGTCTTAACACATTCGTGTTACAGCAGGGGACCGGCGCTGCCGGTCCTTTTGCTTTTGCCTATGTCAGCGAAGGGGACGCGGACGTGGCAATGAGGAGAGGGAGACAGCAATCATGCAGGCCGTCACGGAACAGCCGATTATCAGGACCGAACGGTTCATTCTTCGCCCGCTGCGCGGGTCGGATGTCGGGTTGATTGCGCATTACACTGCTGACCGGCGCGTGGCCGAGGGGACGCGCGCCATCCCGCATCCGCTTCCCCCCGGCGCATCAGAAGTCTTTGTCAAACGCGCCATGTCGCCCGAGCGGAATGAAGATGTCTGGGCCATCGATGGTTCCGAACAGGCATTGACCGAGGTTCTGGGCGTCGTTTCTCTGACCCGGATGGAGGGGGCGCAGTCGGAACTGGGCTTTTGGATCGGTGCCGGCTTCTGGAATACCGGCTTTGCAACCGAGGCGGTGGCGGCCTTGGTCGAGGTCAATCCGCATGGCTCGCGCACGCTGTTTGCCGAGGCGTTTCAGGATAATCCCGGCTCGGCGCGTGTCCTGACGAATTGTGGCTTTGAGTATCTGGGCGACGCTGAAAGCTGGTCGGTTGCCCGTGGCGCGCGCGTGCCGACATGGACCTATTTGCGTAAAATGAGCGGCGCTTGATCGGACGTGAAAGCGGGTTTGGCGGCTATTCCTGCGCTGGTGTGCCCTTTGGCCTGAAGGAACCGCAGCCCGTCTGCATCCAGCCATGCGGCTGTCAGAACGCCATTGCGCCACGCCCCCGTATCGACCGAGATTCGGCCTGAATGGGCAACGGGTTCGGGGGTGATGATATGCCCATGCGCGATCCAGTATCCATCGCGGCGCGGCTTGGTCGCGAAATCGGCATGGCCCCACAGCAGATCGTGATCTTTTTGACGATCAAGCCCGCGTGACGGGTCTGCTGCGGCGTGGACGGCTGCAAGGTCTGGCTCACCCTGCCAGATCAGCGGCAAGCTGTTCAGCCAGTCATACTGTTCCGTAGGCATATTGCGGCGCAGTTCTTGTGCGGTCAGTTGCGGCCGGTCTGGCGTGGTGTTGACGCGATAGGACAACAGCGTGGCATCCGCGCCATGCCGCAGCCAGCGATGTGCCTTTGCCGGATCGGCCAGAAAATCCAGCATCATCCTTTCGTGGTTGCCCATAAGGCAGATCCAGCGATCCGGTTCTGTCCGCTTTTGGGCCATCAACCGCGCGATAACGGCGGCACTGTCGGGGCCACGGTCGATCATGTCGCCCAAGACCACGATGCGCGCCGTTTTATAGCCGGGCTGGATGGCAATCTGCGCAAGTAAATCTTCCAGCAGACCCAACTGCCCGTGAATATCCCCGATCAGGCAGACGGGCCGCGAGGGGCGGGGCAGCGGAGCAGTCCAGTCCTCTGATGGATTGTGGCCTGGTCTGATCCGGCGGAACAGCTTGCCGATCATAGCGCAAAAGCCGCGCGGGACGCCGCAGCGTTGCGAATATCCCGCGCGTTCATCTTAAGCAGCATGGATCATTGTCCGGCTGGCGCGGCCTGACCGTCGGCCGTGCCATCCAGCGTTGCCAGCATCTCGCGCGCTTCGGCCATTTGCGGCAGTTCCTGATCGCCCGCCAGCTCCAGAGCGGTGGTCAGGCTGGCCCGCGCCGCCTCGTTCTGGCCAAGGCGCGCCTGAGTCATCCCCAAGTGGAAACGGACCAGCGGATCTTCTGGCAGGCCCTGAACAGCACGTTCCAGATAGGGCAGGCCCTCTTCGGCGTTGTTGTTCAGATAGGCGATCCAGCCATAAGTATCCTGAAACGGCGGAACAGTGGTGCCGCGCAACCGTTGAGCAGCAGCCGTCGCGCGCGCCAGACTTTCAGGATCGCGCCGCCATGTTGCCAACAGGCTGGCGACATTATTGGCCAGCACCGTGTCGGCGGGGTTGGCGGCATACAGCTTTTCATAGATTGCCAACGCGCCGTCGATCTGACCGTCGCGTTCCAGAACCGACGCATGGATCATGTTAAGGCGGGCGTCGTCCGGCATACGGGACAGCGCATCGGTCAGCACCGCATTTGCATCGTCAGCCCGCTCCTGAGCGACCAACTGCCCATACAGCAGTTGAACAGGGCCGGGTGCCTGAGGATTTGCTGCGATCACATCACGCAGAACCTGTTCGGCTTCGGCGAGTTTGCCCTCGGACAGCAGCAGGCCCGAGTTAATCAACTGAAGTTCGGCATCGTCGGGGGTTTCGGCCAGCAGCCCATCCAGATAGCCGCGCGCCTCGGCGTGCTGGCCGGCCATGACGCGCGCGCGGATCAGCGACAGAACGGCGGCGCGGTTGCCCTGACCTTCATCGGCACGCTGTTGCAGCAATGCCAGGCCTTCGTCCACGCGGCCCTGCCGCAGCATGGCTTCACTGCGCAGCGCGCTGGCTGCGGCCTGTGCGGCGGCGTTGTTCTGAACGGCCTCAAGCTGGGCCGCGATTTCGGTTACGCGCCCCCATGCCTGATCCTCGACCGCCATGCGCCCGGCGGTTGTCAGCAGGGCGGTATCAGAGGGGGTATTGCGCAGCGCATCATCAATCACCGTGCGTGCGGCGGCGCGGCGGTTGTCCTGAATCAGAAAGGCGGCATAGCGGACGGATGTTTCGGGGGCCGCCGCTGAAATATCCACCGCAGAAGCCAGCGTTTCGCCCATCAACTGGCGGTTCCCGGCGCGCTCATAGGCGGTTGCCAGCAGGTTCAGCGTGTCCAGATCGCGCGGTGCCTGATCCAATGCGCGGCGCAACTCGATGATCGCTTCGTTGGCGCGGCCGTTGTTCATCAGCGATTCGGCTTTGACGCGCAGCGCAAAGATGTTGGTCGAATCGGCGTCCAGCACCTCTTGCACCAAGCGGTCGGCTTCTTCGGTCTGGCCCTGATTCAACAGCATCCCGGCAAGCATGGCGCGCAGCCGGTTGGTCTGCGCCGAAGGCTGGGCGTTGTTCAGCGTGCTGCGCAGCAGCTCGATCGACGCATCGCGCTGTCCCAAGTTGAACATATAGTAGGCGCGCATCGAATCATAGATCTGACGTCCGGCGTCGTCTTGTGCGGCCTGGGAAAGACGCTCGGTCTCGGCCAGCGCGGCTTCGCTGCCGTGATAGCGTTCCATGAACTGGATCAGGCCCATGCTGGCATCGGAACCATCTTCGGCCTGATCGGCCATGTGGCGCCAGATCTGTTCGGCATCATCCAGCCGATTCTTGGCAACATACCACGCTGCCTGCGTGGCCATTACCTGAGTGTCGCCAGGGAAATGCCCGATCATCCAGTTCAGATGCGCTTCAGTTGCGGCGTCATCATCTTCGCGTCCGAGCAAGCCCAGTTTCAGCATCGCCGGTTCAATCGAATCAGGCTCGGCGGCGATCAGCGCATCAGCCATTTCCAGCGCATCGGCCTGTTGTTGGTTTTCAACGTAATACGAGGCCAAAAGACGCAGCAGCATCACGTTACCCGGATCATCGGTCAGTTGCGTGCGCGCGCGCTGAATCACATCGGCCTGTGCGGCGGTGTCGCGGGCCAGCGCCGCCTTGCGATAATCCAGCGCCAGAAGAATCGTGTCCAGTTCCGGGTTGCCGGGTTCCAGCCGCTCGGCCTCGCGCCCGTGGCGCTCGGCTTCGTCCCAGTTGCCCAATGTGATTGCCATATCGGCAAGCTGACGCCGCACCGCAGCATCCTGCGGATACTGTTCAGCCAGCCGCAGCAGTTGAGAATAGCCTTCACGTGCGTTGCCGCGCTGAATCAGCAGGTCGGCCAGTTGTTTGCGCGCTGCGTAATGGGCGCCATCATAGCGAAAAACGTTGCGCAATTCGACGGTTGCCCGGTCGATGTCGCCCGCTTCAAGCAGCGTCATGGCCGATTGATAATACCGCTCGGCCTTGTCTTTCGAGCTTTCGCAGGCACCAAGCGCCAGCACGGCGGTTAAGGCAAGAACAAGACGAGTGGGGCGCATCGAAAACTCCTGAAGCGACTGGATACACCGCTTATATGACGAGATTTCGCCTATGTGTCACGTCAGGGGTGAACAAGACGTGAAAAAAGGCGGCTGTTCTGGCAAGAACAGCCGCCTTTCACGAAATTGTGATTGTCTTAGTGGCCGGTGCCGCGCAGCACCACCCGGAAGGTTGCCAGCAGAATCGACAGATCGGTCATGAACGACAGGCTGCGATCATATTCTTCGTCATACCACGCACGTTCCGAAAAACGGGTCTCGTTGCGGTCGGACACCTGCCACAGGCCGGTGATGCCGGGGCGCAGCCGGTAATAGGCGCTGCCCGGATACATTTCCTTTTGCGACACCATCATGGGGCGCGGGCCGACAAGGCTCATATCGCCTTTGAAGACGTTGAAAAGCTGCGGCAATTCGTCAAGCGAGGTCTTGCGCAGGATGCGCCCGATCCGGGTGATGCGCGGATCGTCCAGCAGCTTTTGCTTGGTCAGCCACTGTTCGCGCAGAACCGGGTTTTCGCGCAGATAGGCGTCCAGCCGGGCATCGGCATCATGCACCATCGTGCGCAGTTTCCAGATCCGGTAAACCTTGCCGCCGCGCCCGATCCGGTCCTGACTGTAGAACGGCTTGCCGCCATCACGGGCCACCAAAAGCGCCATAAAGGCCACGACCGGCAGCACGATTGGCAGGGACAAGAGAATCAGGAACACATCCAGCGCACGCTTGATCCCGCGGCGATAGATCTTGCCCTGCGCCTCATTGTCCTGCTGCGGACCGGCCGTAAAGGCCATCGCTGCACCGCCGGGCTGGGGAAGGGCCGCACGACCGTGCGGGCCAGCTTCGGCCAGGCGATTCGTGACAACGGCGCGCCGCTCATCCGACGTGATCGAGAGAAAGGCGTCAGACCCTTGCTTACGCAGGGTTTTATTCATCTGGTTTGAAATGCCGAAACTGGGCATGGTTACATCCGAACTTATTACAAACGACTTCGAACTGTTGTTCACAGCATACTCCCGAACCGGCTTACTCGTCACGTGGAATGTCAGTTCAGTCGAACTTGATTCAATCTTTAGTTAACATACCCGCACGGGGATTGTAATGCACTTGCAGCATTTCCAGCCATGCATAGGCGGAAAACCACCGTTGCACAATCTGCGATCGGCAGATTTAACCCCTGCGCCATCAACATGTTGTGCAAAAAGACTGTTTATGCTAGCGCATGACTCAACCTTAGGGTGGATGTGCACGATCTGGTGAAGATCAAAGATTAAACTTTATAGATATGCTGCTTGTCGGTGTGATGGCCAGCGGGTATGAGGCAGGGCGCGCTGCCCGGTCGGGCGGCGGAAATGCCCGCAGGCAGGAATGTCAGGAACCACGGACGGGCCGAGTTGATGAGTAACGAAATCGATATTTACACCACGCACTTCGGCCTGACCCACAGGCCGTTCAATCTGGTGCCTGACCCCGACTTTCTGTTCTGGGGGCCGGCGCACCGACGGGCTTTCTCGATTCTGGAATACGGCATCCTGACCAAGGCGCCGATCACCCTTTTGACGGGCGATGTCGGTGCTGGCAAGACGACGCTGCTGCGTCATCTGCTGCGGGTGATGGATCAGGACGTGCGCATCGGCCTGGTGTCGAACGCGCACGGTCAGCCAGACCAGTTGCTGCGTTGGGTGCTGCACGCGCTGGACGTTGCGACCAGCGCGGACCAGTCTTACGTCGATCTGTTCTCGCGCTTGCAGGAATTCATCATCGCCGAATACGCCGCCGGCCGCCGCGTGGTGCTGATCTTTGACGAGGCGCAGAACCTTGGCCGGGACGCGCTGGAAGAACTGCGGATGCTGACCAACATCAACTCGGAAAAGGACGAGTTGCTGCAACTGATTCTGGTCGGCCAGCCAGAACTGCGCGACATCGTGCGCCGCCCCGACATGACCCAGTTCGCGCAGCGCGTTGCCGCCGGTTTCCACATCGGCCCGATGACCGAAAGCGTTGTGCGCGACTATATCGCCCATCGTCTGACGGTCGCGGGCGGCTCGCCCGATCTGTTCACGCCCGGCGCCTGCGCCGCGATCCATGCCCATACCGGCGGGGTTCCACGGCTGGTAAACCAGTTGTGTGATCTTTCGCTTGTCTATGCCTTCACAGCCGAGGCGGGGACCGTTACGGAAGACACCGTAAACGAGGTCATCAACGATGGCGTGTTCTTCGGCGGCGGGCTGACCAGTGGTGAGCCGTTGCGCGTCGTCAATCCCGTCTCCCGTTCGAGTATTGTCCAGTGATTCAGGAAGTCCGGTTCTACTTTTCGCTGTTTCTTCGGCGTATCCACTATTTCATCCTGCTGACGGTGCTGGGTGCTGCGATTGGCATCACCTTTGCGCTGTTGATGGCGCCCGAATACATGGCGCGCGCCCGGCTGGTCGTTGAATCCGAACAGATTCCTGACGATTTGGCCGCCTCGACCGTGCATACCCGTGCGTTCGAGCAGTTGCAGATCATTCAGCAGCGCATTCTGTCGCGCGATAACATGCTGGATATGGCCAACCGCATGAACATCTATGCCGACCGCCAGCGCAGCCCCGAAACGGCGCTGCGCCCGGATGAGATCGTGCAGGATATGCGCGACCGCATCCAGATGACGATCAGCGGCGGCGCGCCTGCCGGGCGGAATGCCACCTCGGTCACGACTGTTCAGGTTGGCTTTGTCGCGCCGACCGGGCAGATGGCTGCGGCTGTGACGAACGAAATCGTCACCCTGATTCTGGACGAAAACGTGCGGATGCGCACGGGCGTCAGTGGCCAGACCCTGCAATTCTTTGCGCAAGAGGTTCAGCGCCTTGAGCGCGAACTGGCCGACCGCCGTTCCCGGATCGTGGATTTTCAGGAACAGAACAAAGAGGCGCTGCCCGACAGTCTGGAGTTCCGCCGCAGCCAGTATTCCAACGCGCAGGCCCGCCTGCTGCAACTGGAAACGCAGGAACAGTCGCTGGTGTCCCGCCGTGACAGCGTCCGGGCGCTGTTTGACGCGACGGGCCAGTATCAGACCACGGGCAACGCTGAAAACATGACGCCCGAGGCCCGTGAACTGGCGCGCCTGCGCGAACGCTATGCGGGGGCGACGGGCGGCACCAATGTCGAAAACCCGCGCGTCCGTGTGCTGCGCGAACGCATCGCCTCGCTGGAAGAAATCGTCGCCCAGCAAGATGCCGATGCCGCTGCGGCTGCCGGCGCGGCGCTGCCCGAAGGCACGCCGATGACGCCGGTCGATATTCAGATTGCCGATCTGGACACGCAGATCCGCGGCGTGCTGACCGAAAAAGAGCGTCTTGAAGCCGACATTGCGCGCCTCAGCCAAACCATCGAGGCGACCCCGGCCAATGCCGTCACGCTGGAAACGCTCCAGCGGGATTATGATAACGTGCGGACCCAATACGACCGCGCCGTCGCGAATCGCGCGCGCGCCGAAACCGGCGATCTGATCGAGGCGCTGTCCAAAGGCGAACGGATTTCCATCGTCGAACAGGCCGTTCCCCCGGAAGAGCCGTTCCGGCCCAATCGCAAACGTCTGGTTGCGGCGGGTGTCGGTGGCGGGATGCTGCTGGGTTTTGCCCTGATCGCGCTGCTGGAGCTGTTGAACAATTCGATTCGCCGTCCGGCTGACATCGTGAACAGGCTGGACATCGTGCCGCTGGCTTCGCTGTCCTATATGCGCACGCGCGGCGAAATTGCGCGCCGCAAGATGATGTTCGTGGGCATTGCTGCACTTGTCATCATCGGCCTTCCGTTGGGATTGTGGCTGATTAACGAATTTGTAACGCCGCTGGATCTATTGATGGATAGGGTCATGGACAACCTGCCGTTCCGTTCGGCGATGTCTGGTCTGACCGGCGTCCTCAAGGTCTAGGCGGAAAGGGCTGAATCATGGAACGTCTTCAATCCGCCATCGCCAAGGCCCGCGCCTCGCGGCAGGAACTGGCCGGTGCGCCCGCAACTCCGGCGGCCGTTTCGGCGCCTGTCCCCGAAACCGTGGCCGAGGCGTGGGGCGAGTTGCGCGAAATCCCGATCAGCGACGAATTGCTGATCGACAATCGCATCGTCTCTGTCGGCAAGGGCAGCGAGGCGATCGAGTTCGACAAGCTGCGCACCCGCGTTTTGCAGCGGATGCAGGGCAAGGGCTGGACACGTCTGGCCATCACCTCGCCCGGCCCGTCCTGCGGCAAAAGCACAATCGCGCTGAACCTTGGCTTTGGCCTTGCCCGGCAAGAGGGCGCGCGGGTCATGGTTATCGAACTCGACATGCGCCGCCCGTCGTTCCGCAAGATCCTGAATATTCAGCAGGGTTTTGACTTTTCCCGTTCGTTGGCCGGTGTTGCCGCGCCACAGGATCACCTGTTCCGCCCACGCCCGAATCTGGCCATCGGGATGACTGCCCGCGTTTCGGAATCGGCAGAACTGCTGCAATCCGGGGTTCTGGCCGATTCCATTGACCAGCTTCAGGCGCGATACCAGCCGACCATCATGATCTTTGACCTGCCGCCCTTCAAGGTCAGCGATGACACCATGAGCTTTATGGACAAGACGGATTCGGTGATGATTATCGCCGCAGCCGGTCAGACCTCTATCGAGGATCTGGACGAATGCGAACGCGAACTGGCCGGACAGACCGAAGTTCTGGGCGTCGTCCTGAACAAATGTCGCCATCAGGGCGCAGACAGCCAGTATTACTACTACGGCTGACGCGGTGCCGTGCCATTGCGGCACGGCGCATCATCCGGTGATGGCCAGAACCCAAGCCTGCTTATGGTAAGGAATGGAGCGGGTGATCGGGATCGAACCGACGACATTCAGCTTGGGAAGCTGACGTTCTACCACTGAACTACACCCGCAGCGGGGCAGGGAATAGCCCAAGCCCTCGCCCGGCGCAAGATGCAGCGGCAATCAAATCGGCGGCTTTTGCAAAACGAGTTTCCCGTGCCGGGGCTGGTCCCCAGCGGGATGTCGCATCTTGGCCCCCCACGGGCAAAATCAGATTGCAAGCTCTGCCCTTGGGGTCATGCCGAAAAAAGCGGCGCGATCCGTTTGGTTGTGACGCAGGTCAGGTCAGCAATCGACTTGATTGCGCGCCCGTTCTAACCTGCCCAAGTTGCGGATGGGGCGATGGGAATGGACAGCAAATATGTTGCCAAGGGCGTGGTGCATGTGCCGGTTCGGCAGGATGGGCCGCCCGCGCGTGTTGTGTTTCTGCTGCTGCCCCGGTTTTCGTTGCTGCCGTTTTCATCAGCGCATGAGGTGCTGCGGATCGCCAACCAACTGACCGCGCGGCAGTTGTTCGAATGGCAGATCCTGTCGGTCGATGGCGCGCAGGTGGCCTCATCCGGTGGGTTGACCGTGCAGCCGACCGGGGCGCTGGATGATCTGGCCCCCGGTGCGATGGTCTTTGTCTGCGGCGGCGTGCAGCCGGAATCGGCGGTCAACCGCAAGGTCAGCGACTGGTTGCGTCGTCAGTGGCGCAGCGGCGAAGTGGTGGGCGGGCTTTGCACCGGGGCCTATGCGCTGGCGCGCGCCGGGCTGCTGGCGGGGCGGCGCTTTACGCTGCATTGGGAAAACATCGCGCCCTTTCGCGCCAGCTATCCCTCGTTAGAGCCGGTCGAGCAGTTGTATTGCATGGATGGGCGCATCTGGACCTGCGCGGGCGGCGCGGCGGCGGCGGACCTGTTCATCACCATGCTGCGCCGCCGCCATGGCGACCGGCTGGCCGATGCCGTTCTGTCGATGAGCCTGCACGGCCATCAGCGCGCCGGCGAGCAGTTTCAGCGCCGCCCCCTGCCACCCAGCCTGCGCCCCGGCGACCGCTTTGCGGCAGTGATGAGCGATGTCGAAGCCAATCTGGCCGATATTGTCGAGGTGGGTGACTTGGCCGGGCGGCACGGCCTGTCGCGACGTCAGGTCGAACGGCTGTTCCGCCGCCATTTTGGCCAATCCCCGCGCGAACATCTGACTGCGCTGCGATTGCAGCGGGCGCGGGCGCTGATGGCTGAAACCGGGCTGAGCCGCGCCGAAATCGCGCAAAGCTGCGGGTTTTCGTCCAGCAGCCAGATGATGCGCACCATGCGCCGCAGCGTCGCGCCGGAATAGCGCGGTCAGATCAGTCCGACATCGGCCAGCGCGGCGGCCAGTTTCGGGGGCAGCGGGCTTTCTGATCCGCGCCCGGCGGGCAGGTCGGGCGGCGCGTCGGTGCCGGACAGATAGCGCCAGCCCTGAAAGGCGCGGCGCGGCACGGCGACGGTGCGCACGATCTGCCGGTCAAGCATCAGGCCGCAGCGGCGGATACCATCGGCGCCGATCCGTTCCTCGAACCCCAGCAGGCGTTGACGGGCCAGCATTACCCCCTTGAAAACCCAGTAAATCGAGCCGTCGGGCAGCAGCTCATCTTCGCGCTTGGGCCACATCCGGGTGATGTGGCAGGCCGGGCCATCGCCCCAGCGACCGGCCTGCCATCGGGCCAGTTCCTCGGGGCTGTCGCAGCCAACGCATAGTTTGGCGATGTTCAGGGGGGCGGTCATGGGGCCAAGATAGGGCGACCGCCGCGCGACGGCAAGGCGCGCCGCCGTCGCACCCTAGCGTTCGGTCAGTTTCAGTTCGATCCGCCGGTTCAGGGCGCGACCTTCGGCGCTGTCCTCGGGCGTGACGGGGCGCGTGTCGGCAAAGCCGGTGGGCGCCAGGCGATCCGCCGGAAAGCCAAGGCTGCCGGTCATGTAACGCACCACGGCCAAGGCCCGCGCCTGGCTGAGTTCCCAATTGTCGCGATACCGCCCCATGCCGGACAGCGGCAGGTTGTCGGTGTGCCCATCCACGCGGATGATCCAGTCGATTTCCGGCGGAATATCCTGCGATATGCTGGTCAGCATCTGGGCGACGTTGCGGATCTGGGCCTGCCCTTCGGGCGACAAATTCGCCTCGCCCGTCTGGAACAACACGCTGGAATCAAACACGAAACGGTCGCCGACGATGCGGACGCCCTGACGCCCTTCAAGGATTTGGGACAGGCGGCCAAAGAATTCCGACCGATAGCGGGCCAGATCGCGGGCCTCGGTTTCGGCGCGGGTGCGGGCCTCGGTTTCAAGGGCAAGGCGGCGGTCTTTTTCCTCGGCGGCCAGCAGCAGGGCGGCGTTCAACTGCGTGCCCAGATCCTGCACCCGCAGTTCGGCGGCGCGCTGTTCGTCGCCGCTGGCGTCCAGCGCCGCCTGAAGCCGGCCCAGATCGGCGTTCAGCGCGGAAACCTGTTCGTTCAGCAGGGCAAGGCGGCGCTGCCCCTCGGCCGATTGGGCCTGTTCCTGCGCCAACTGGTCCTGCGCGGTGGCCAGCAGGGCGGCGCGCGCCTCGGCCTGGGTGGCGCGTTCGGCGGCGGCGCGGGCGTCATCGGTCAACTGATCCTGCGCCGCGCGGGCCGCAGCCAGCAGGGTCAGCGTTTCCTCGGCCTGTTTGCGGCTTTCTTCCAGCGCCAGCGTCATTGCGGTCAGTTCGGCATCGGCCCCTTGCAACCGGTCGCGCAGCGCCTGCGCGGCGGCGGCTTCGGTCAGGCGGTCTGCCTCGGCCTGCGAAAGCCGGGCTTGCATTTCGTCCTGCGCCTGTTCGCCGCGTTGGCGCAGATCGGCGACCAGCGCCATCAGCGCATCGTGGCGGGCGGCGGCCAGACGCGCCTGTTCTGCCTGCGCGTCGATTTCCGACCGCGCCGCCGCCACGGCCAGTTCGGCGGCCGAGGCGCGGCTGGCCGTTTCGTCCAACTGCCCCTGCAACTGCTGGCGATCGCTGCGGTCCTGTTCGCGTGCGGCCATCAGGGTGGCCACCTCGGCCTCGAAATCGGTAAGACGGCTGCGGCTGGCGGCCAGATCGTCGGACAGGCGCGCCACCTCGGCGCTGCGGCTGCGCGCCTGATCCTGCGATACCGACAGCGCCGCGCCCAGTTCCGACACGCGCGCGCCCAGCCGGGCAAGCTGGGTGTCGCGTTCGTCGATTTCCTGTTCCTGCGTGCTGATCGTGCTGTCCTGCACCGTGATCCGTTCGCGCAACAGCGATTGCACGACGATGAACACCGTCAGCAGAAAGATCAGCACCATCAGCAGCGCCGTCATCGCATCGACATAGCCGGGCCAGATGGTGCTGGCAAAGCGGTTGCCGCTGTTGCGCCCCAGCGCCATGTTACGCCCCGCCGCGAGGATGCGGGCCGGGCGGCAGCAGATCGTCGCGGAACGGATCGTTAAAGCGCGCAGCCCGCACCGCCCGCGTCAGCACCAGCAGGTCGGATCGCAATTCCGACAGCATTTCCTCGCGCCCGTCGTTCAGGTCGATGACCAGCCGGTGCAGCGCAGCCTCGACGCCAGAGAGGTCGGGCGGGGCAGGGCGCGCGGTTTCGGTGGCGGCGATCAGCCGTTCCTGCAAGGCGGCCAGCCTGTCCTGCCCGGCGATCAGCCGGTCTTGCGCATCGGCCAGCCGGTTCAGCGTGTCGGCCAGCGCGGCGGCGCGGGCGATGGCGGCCTCGGCATCGCTGGCGCTGCGCCGGGCCAGCGCATCGACGCCCTGGGCCACCAGCAGCACCCGTTCATCGGCCTGCGCCGCGCCTTCGTCGCGGATGGCGTCGCGTTCGATCTGAAATTCGGCCCAGCGTTCCATCTGGCCGCCAAGCTGTTCCAGAAAGCCGGTAATCTCGGCCTGATCCGGTGCTTCGCCCTCGGTCGCGGCAAGGCTGATGCGGGTAAAGCCCGACATCCATTCCTCAAGCTCGCGGTAGAAGCGGTTCTGGCCGTGGCTGGCGAACAGGTCCAGCAGGCCGACGACCAGCGACCCGGCCAGCCCCAGCAGCGATGATGAAAAGGCGGTCGCCATGCCGCCAAGCTGGCTTTCCAGCCCGCCCATCAGCTTGTCGAACAGGTCCATCGCGGTCTGCCCCTCTTGCGGGGCGAGGGCGCGGATGGTTTCGACGATGGCGGGCACGGTCGAGGCAAGGCCATAGAACGTGCCCAAAAGGCCAAGGAAAATCAGCAGGTTTGACAGATAACGGGTAATATCGCGCGATTCCTCGATCCGGGTGGCGACGGATTCAAGGATCGAGCGTGCCGCCACGGTCGAAATCGCCCCGCCCGCTGGCCCGCCCGCGCCCAGCAGTGCGGCCAGCGGTGCCAGCAGGCGCGGGGCCTGATCGGCGCTGCCATCGGGCCGGGTTGCGGTGCCCTTGTCACTGGCGGCGCGGCGTCGTGCGGCAAAGCGTTCGATCCAGCTGACCGATTGCACCAGTTGCGCGACCTGCCACAGGCACGCCAGCAGCCCCAGCACAAAGACCGACAGAATCAGCCCGTTCAGCCAGCGGTTGGCCAGAAAGATCGGCAGGATGCGCCCATAGGCGAACCAGCCGCCCGCCGCGACCAGCGCCAGCACGATCAGCATCAGCACGATCTGCCGCACTGGCTGGGAAAACTGCGGGCGCATCGCGGTCATGGTGACGGCGCGCTGATCGGCGGTCAGGCGCAGGCGCGCCGCCGATCCTGAAGCGCCGCCGGGCGGCCGGGCAGGGGTGGAGTCGGTCACGGCAAGGCCCTTTGGTCTTGTGGCATTGGGGCAAGTGTGGCCCGGATTGGCGCCGATGCCAAGTGTCGCGAAAGGCAGGGTTAATGTGACAGCCCGTCCGAGGGGGTCAGCAACTGGCGCACGGCGTCGGATAAGGCATCCATGTTTTCGTCGGCCAGCCCGATCTGGGCCAGATGGCGGGCGGTGTTGAACAGGTAATCGGCATTCGGCCCGCGTCGGCCATGGGCCAGAGCGATGATCCGCGCCTGTTCCGGTGCGGCCAGCCCGCCCGCATATTGCCAATGATCGCGCCGCATCACATAGGCCAGTGCCTGCACCTGCCGCCCGTCTTCCAGCGCCAGCGGCACCAGCGCCTCGGCATAGGCTTGCGTCACCAGTTCGCGGGCGCGCAGGGCGGCGATGATGTCGTCATGCCCGCCTTCGGGGATGCGCAGCGCCAGCCCGGTGCAATGCGCCGACATATCGGCATCCAGCCCCAGCACAAGGCCGGGGCGGTCGGGCGTGCCGCGATGTTCGATCGAGCGCAGGCAAAAGCTGCGGGCATAGCCTTCCAGCCGGGCGCGGACGGTTTCGGTCGGATCGAAGCCCGGATCCCACATCAGCGAGCCATAACCGAAAACCCATGAAATCCTGTGCATTTGCCCTGTCCTTTCCGCCCCCGCAGATTAGGTCAGCGCCGCGCCGGATGAAAGGCCCTGTCCGGCGGCGGCTAGATCGCCTCGATCAGCTGCCGGCCCTTGCGGCCAAGACGCTCGGCCAGCTTGCGGCCTTCGCGCCCGGTCAGGATATGCCGCGCGGGCGTGGGGCTGTGATCGGGCGAGGCGAGTTCGGGGAACAGCGTCACCACCTCGGCCCGGCCTGCGACCCCCAGCCCTTTCAGCGCCTGCGGCCCGGTCAGCAGGCTTTCGGCCCATGCACCGTTGGCGCGGACGATTTCGTGGTGCGGAAACAGCAGATGCCAGTATTCGACGCCCTGCGGCGGGTTCAGCACCGAAATGCCGGGCAGGCCCAGCAGATGCTTGGCGGCGACCAGCACCTCGCTGTGGCCGAACATCCGCTGCACGATGACCGAGCGCACCAGAACCCGATGCTGCGGCGAGACGATCAGATCGCGGCGCGGCGTGCCCTGGCCCAAGGCTCCGGCGCTGATGCGGATCGGGCGCAGGTTCGGCTGCACGTCCAGCCGCGCGGCGTCAACCGGCGTGCCGCGCACCCATGACAGCGGTTGCAGACCGCGATCTTGCGTGCGGATCAGGTCGCCCGCGCGCAGCGTTTCCACCGCGCGCGGCCCGGTCGCCGTGTCGATCAGCGTTCCGGCGGCAAAGCAATCGACGCTGGTCAGCGGCGCATAGGGCAGGCTGTAGTGGCTTGGCCCAAAGGTGGGCCGTTGCCTGACGGTAAACCCCGCCGTGGGGTCAAAGGTCGGAAAGGTGGTGTTTCCGTCGGCATCGGTTTGTGCCATCGGCAGAACCATCAGCGAATAGCGATTCCCCACCATCGTGCCAATAGAATCATCACCGGGCAGATGCGGAAAGCTGACCGCAAAGCGGTTGCCGTTGTCGTCCTCCAGAATCCGGTAAAAGCTGAAGGTCATCAGCGTGCCTTCCGGCAGGGTTTCCGTTGACGTTCCCGAACCCAGCGTCAGCGGCTGGCTGAGGTATTGCTCGGTTTCCGGCTGGGTTCCATGTCGCTGGGCCATCGCGACATTTTCCAGCATCGGGTCGCTGTCATACAGATACATCGTGTCCAGCTTGCCGCCCGACAGATCGACCTGCTGACCGGTGCGCATATCCCCCCAGGGGGCGTGCTGCGCGGCCATATTGGTTCGCGTGACAGGAACCTGCCAGTCCAGCGTCAGAATCGTGATGTGACGGATCATTCTGCCCCCTGTCGTTCATCGCGGCTTTACCGCTGTTGACAGAGGCTTAACGGGTCAGTGGTTAAGGGCAGGTTAACGGCGTGACAGGATCAGTCGCCGCCCATGCCGCGTTCGCGGTAAGGGGTGCTGCCATATTGCGCGCGGTAGCATTTCGAAAAATGCGACGGGCTGGAAAAGCCGCAGGCCAGCGCCACCTCGATGATGGTCAGGTCGGTCTGCATCAGCAGGTTGCGCGCCCGCCCCAGCCGCGTTTCCATGTAATACCGCTTGGGGCTGCGGTTCAGATAGCGGCGGAACAGCCGTTCCAGCTGTCGTGTGGACATGCCTGCGTCGGCGGCCAGTTGTGCCGGGCTGACGGGTTCTTCCAGATTTTCCTCCATCCGGGCGATGACGGCGGCAAGGCGCGGGTGGCGCACGCCGATGCGGGTGGGGATCGACAGGCGCTGCCGGTCCTGCCCGGTGCGGATGCCGGTATGCAGCAACTGGTCGGCCACATCGGCGGCCAGCGGGTCGCCGTGTTCCTCGGCGATCAGGTGCAGCATCAGGTCGATGGACGAGGTGCCGCCCGCCGCCGTGATCCGGTTGCCGTCATGCACAAAAACCGAGCGGTAAAGATCGACCTCGGGGAAGGCTTCGGCAAAACCGTCGTGGTTTTCCCAATGAATCGTCGCCCGCCGCCCGTCCAGCAGGCCCGCCCGCGCCAGCAGCCATGCGCCGGTGCAGACCGCCCCCATCTGCGCCCCGCCGCGCGCCATGCGCCGCAGAAAAGCCATGGCGGGCCTGGATGCCGTTTGTGCGATGTCGATGCCGCCGCAGACCACCACCGTTTCCTTGCGGCCCGGTTCGATCTCTAACCCCGTGTCCAGCGCGACGCGGACGCCGTTGGAACAGGTGGCGTGATCGCCCCCCTCGCCCGCCAGCCGCCACTCATACAGGCGTCGTCCGGCGGCGCGGTTGGCCAGCCGCAAAGGCTCGATCGCGGCGGTAAAGGGCATCATTGTGAAACGAGGCAGCAGCAGAAACGTAAAGCATCGCGGTTTATCTGTGTCCATGATCGGTCTGTTATTGATTTTCCGGCAAATCAGCAGGGAAAACCGTGCCGCGCAAGGGGGCGCGCTCTTTTCCTTGACGCCGGGTTCTTCTATAACCCGGCGACATTTCTGTTCCCGGAGGACCGTATCATGACGCAGGAATCCCGCACCGCCGCCAGCCATAACTGGGACAAGGCAGGCTGGCGCGCCTATCCCCGCGTCCAGATGCCGGATTATACCGATGCGGCGGCTCTGCACGCGGTCGAGGCACAACTGTCCAAATATCCGCCACTGGTCTTCGCCGGCGAGGCACGGCGCCTGCGCGCGCAACTGGCCGAAGTCGCCGCAGGCAAGGCATTTCTGTTGCAGGGCGGCGATTGCGCCGAAAGTTTCGCTGAATTTTCCGCCGACAACATCCGCGACACCTTCAAGGTGATGCTGCAAATGGCCGTGGTGCTGACCTGGGGCGCGCAACTGCCCGTGGTCAAGGTGGGCCGCATGGCCGGGCAATTCGCCAAGCCGCGTTCCGCGCCGACCGAAACCGTGGATGGCGTGGAACTGCCCAGCTATCGCGGCGACATCATCAACGGTTTCGACTTTACCGAAACCGCGCGCGTGCCCGACCCGAACCGGATGCTGATGGCCTATACGCAGGCGGCGGCCAGCCTGAACCTGCTGCGCGCCTTCTCGACCGGCGGTTATGCCGATATACAGCGCGTCCAAAGCTGGATCAGCGATTTCGCCGGCGGCCCCGAGGCGGCGCGCTATGCCGAGGTGGCCGAACGCATCAGTGACGCGATGGCCTTTATGGCGGCGGCGGGCGTGACCGCCGAAACCGCGCATGATCTGGGCACGGTGGATTTCTATACCAGCCACGAGGCGCTGTTGCTGGAATACGAACAGGCGCTGGCGCGCACCGATTCCACCACCGGCCTGCCCGTGGCCGGGTCCGGCCATATGCTGTGGATCGGCGACCGCACCCGTCAGGTGGATGGCGCGCATGTCGAATTTGCGCGCGGGGTGCAGAACCCCATCGGCCTGAAATGCGGCCCCTCGATTTCCGAGGATGACCTCAAGGCGCTGATCTGGAAGCTGAACCCGGATAACGATCCGGGCCGTCTGACGCTGATCGCGCGCTTTGGCGCGGGCAAGGTGGGCGACAATCTGCCACGCCTGATCCGCGCCGTTCAGGCCGAGGGCGCGAATGTCGTCTGGTCCTGCGATCCGATGCACGGCAACACGATCAAATCGGCCTCGGGCTATAAGACGCGGCCGTTCGATTCGGTGCTGCGCGAGGTGCGCGAGTTCTTTGCCATCCACGCGGCAGAAGGCACCATCCCCGGCGGCGTGCATTTCGAGATGACCGGCAAGGATGTGACCGAATGCACCGGCGGCGTGCGCGCGGTGACGGATGAAGACCTGTCCGACCGCTATCACACCGCCTGCGACCCGCGCCTGAACGCCAGCCAGTCGCTGGAACTGGCCTTCCTCGTGTCCGAGGAACTGCGCGCCCGCCGCCGCAATGGCGGTGCCGCGCAGAGTGTCAAGGCGGGCTGATTGCTGCAACAGCCGGGGGGCGCTGTGTCCCCCGGCCTGCTGCCAGGCCGCACTGGTTTGCCGCCGTGGCCTGCGCGGCGCGTTATTTCCAGCGCCGGTGAATCCAGAACCACTGGTCCATATGCTGGCGGACCAGTTGTTCCAGATCGTCATTCAGCGCCTGCATCATCTGCTCCGGCGTGTCCGCTGCGATGGCCGGGCCGATCTGGATGCGGAAGGTCAGCCCGTCGGGCTGGCGGATGCCCGCAATCGGCACCAGAAGCGCATCATATTTCAGCGCCAGTTCCGCAGGCGTCAGTACGGTGCGGGTCGGCAGGCCGAAAAAGCGCAGCTCGGGCGCGTCATAGGTGTATTGGTCAAACCCCAGCGCCAGCATACCGCCGCCGCGCAGGAATTTCAGCATCGCCCCCATGCCCGACCGGCTGCGCGGAAACAGCGGTTGGGCAATGGCATTGATCGCGGGGATATAGTGTTCGTTGAACGCCTGATTGTTCATCGGGCGGAACAGCCCGCCCACGGGCCAGCCCCGTGCGGCCAGCGCGGCGCGCATGGCGTCGTAATTGCCGAAATGCGCGCAGGCCAGAATGACCGGGCGCCCCTCATCCGCCGCCTGTTCCAGCAGCGGCAGGCCGGGGCCTTGCATGACGGCGGTATCGCGGATGTGGGCGGTGAATTCCTCGCCCGAATAGATTTCCGCCAGCGACCGGCCCGCGTTGTCGGGCACGGCGCGGATCAGGCGGCGGACCTCGGCGGGGGGCAGGTCGGGCCGGGCCAGCGCCAGATTGGCGCGGATGCGTTTGCGCCAGCCGGCGATGGGGGCGATCACGCGCGCCATCACCCAGCCCGCCGCCGCGATCCTGTGCCGATAGGGCAGCAGGCCCGCAGCCCGCATCAGCGCGGCAAAGGCTCCGCTGCTGAGCCTGTCGGCGAAACCGGGGGTGTCAGCCATGTTGTGCCGCCTTTGCTTCGCGTGACCAGACATACAGCCCGGCGCCCACGATGATCGCCGCGCCGGTCAGGCTGAGCATATCCGGGATTTGCCCGAAAAACAGCCAGCCCCAAAGCCCCGCCCAGATCAGCCCGGTATAGCCAAAGGGCGCGATGGCCCCTGCCTCGGCCAGTGCAAAGGCGCGGATCAGCATGGCCTGGCTGATCGTGCCCAGAATGCCGATCAGCACAAAGGCCCACAGGTGGCCAGTGTCGGGCATTGTCCAGAAAAACGGCACCGCCAGCGAGGACAGCACCGTTCCCATCGCCGCCGACCAGACAACCGAAGTGGCGGTGGAATCGAACCGCACCACCCGTGTCAGCAAGGCCCCCGCGGCATAGGTAAAGGCTCCGATCAGCGGCAGCAGCGCGGCGGGCTGAAACACGCCCGCACCCGGTTTGATAATCAGCATCGCGCCGATCATGGCCACCACGATCCCGGCGATGCGGCGCGGCCCGATCTTTTCGCCCAGAAACAGCGCCGCCCCTAGGGTAATCAGCACCGGGTTCAGGTCCATGATCGCGGTTGCCTCGGCCAGACCGATGAACTGGATCGAGGTAAAGAACAGCATCACCGATGCGATCTGCGTCAGCCCGCGTGCGAATTGCAGGCCCGGTTGCCGTGTCCGCATGGTGGCGGCCAGACGCGGGCCAAAGATCAGCGCAACCAGCACCATATTGCCGACGAAACGCGCCCAGACCACCTGCACCGGGTGATAGAACTGGGTCAGATGCTTGGCCGTCGCATCCATCAGCGTAAAGGTAAAGATGGCGGCCAGCAGCAGTGCGATCCCGGCGGCCTGTTCACCGCCGGGCTGGCGTTTGCCGTCCTTTTCGCGCCCCATCAGCGCAAAGGCGCGCGGCAGGACGGGCATCAGGCGTTGCCCCCAAAGAGCGTATTTGGACAAACAGGAAGCGGGGCCTGATTTATCCGAATACCCTCGTCAGGGGCTTGGGCCATCACAGCAGATCCCGCGCCAGTTCGGCAACGGCCTGGGCGGTGATCCCGAATTCCTTGTAGAGTTCGGGGGCCGGGGCGGATGCGCCGAAGCCTGTCATGCCGATGAAGCCTGCCTTTTTCTCGCGCCCGCGTTCGCCCAGCAGCAGCCAATCCCACGGCTGGCGCACGGCGGCCTCGATCGCGATGCGGACCGGGCCTTTGGGCAGGATGTCCTTGCGGTAATCCCTGGGCTGGTTGCGGAACAGTTCCATCGAGGGGACCGAGACGACGCGGGTGGCGATGCCTTCGGCCTCCAGCGTGTCGCGGGCGGCGACGGCGATTTCCACCTCGGAGCCGGTGGCCATCAGGATGACCTCGGGTTCGTCGCTGGCTTCGCGCAGGATATAGGCGCCGCGTGCCGACAGGTTTTCGCCCGCATCCTCGCGCAGCAGGGGCAGGTTCTGCCGCGACAGGGCCAGCACCGAGGGGGTGCTTTCCTGCGACAGCGCGATTTCCCACGCTTCGGCGGTTTCGATCTGGTCGCAGGGGCGCAGCACCAGTGTGTTGGGTGTGGCGCGGCTGATGGCCAGATGTTCGACCGGCTGGTGAGTCGGGCCGTCTTCGCCCAGACCGATGGAATCATGGGTCATCACATAGACCACCGGCAGACCCATCAACGCCGACAGGCGCATGGCCCCGCGCGCATAGTCGGTAAAGGCCATGAAGGTGCCGCCATAGGGGCGGAAGCCGCCGTGCAGCCAGATGCCGTTCATCGCCGCCGCCATGCCGTGTTCGCGGATGCCATAGTGCAGATAGCGGCCCTTGCGGTTATCGGGGCCGAACACGCCCAGATCCGGCGTTTTGGTGTTGTTCGAACCCGTCAGGTCGGCCGAGCCGCCAAAGTTTTCCGGCATCACCGGGTTCAGCGCCTCGAGCACGTTTTCGCTGGCTTTGCGGGTGGCAACCTTGGGTTTGGCTTCCAGCGACTGCTGTTTCAGCGTCTGAACCGTGGCGGCCAGTTTCGGTGTTGCGTCACCGCCGATGCGGCGGGCGAATTCGTCGCGCTGATCGGTCGGCAGCGCATCGACGCGGCCTGCCCAGTCTTTGCGGGCGTCGCCGCCGCGCGCGCCGATCTTGCGCCATTCGTCCAGCACGTCCTGCGGGATGACGAATGCGTCGTGATCCCAGCCATAGGCGCTGCGGGTGGCGGCGATTTCGTCTTTGCCCAGCGGCGAGCCATGTGCCTTGTAGCTGTCGGCCTTGGTCGGAGCGCCAAAGCCGATGATGGTTTTCGCGGCGACCAGAGTCGGGCGGCCATCGTCGTTTTTCGCCTGCGTCAGGGCGCGGTCGATGTCGGCGGCGTCGTGGCCGTCGCATTCCAGCACGCGCCAGCCGGCGGCGGCAAAGCGTGCCTTTTGATCGGTTTTATCCGACAGCGACACGCGGCCGTCGATGGTGATGTCGTTGTCGTCCCAGATCACGATCAGGCGGCCAAGCTGCTGGCGGCCGGCCAGGCCGATGGCCTCGTGGCTGATGCCTTCCATCAGGCAGCCGTCACCGGCGATGACCCAGGTGCGGTGGTCGCACAGGGCGGGGCCGAATTCGGCGCGCATCGCCTCTTCGGCGATGGCCATGCCGACGGCGGTGGCGATGCCCTGACCCAGCGGGCCGGTGGTGGTTTCCACGCCCTCGACATGGCCATATTCGGGGTGGCCCGCCGTGATCGCGCCCAATTGGCGGAAGTTCCTGATCTGATCCAGCGTCATCTGTTCGTATCCGGTCAGATACAGCAGCGAATAGATCAGCATCGAGCCATGCCCGGCGGACAGCACGAAACGGTCGCGGTCGAACCAGTTCGGTGCCGAGGCATCGAATTTCAGGTGGTTGCGGAACAGCACGGTGGCCACATCGGCCAGACCCATCGGCGCGCCGGGGTGGCCCGAATTGGCGGCCTCGACCGCGTCCATGGTCAGGGCGCGGATGGCGGTGGCAAGGTTCCAGTGCAGCGGTTCGGCGGCCTTTCGGCGGGCAGCAACATCCATCGGGCGTCCTTTCGGCGTTAAACTTTGCTGGTGTGATATGCAGCCCGCGCCCCTGTTGCAAGCGCAAGCCGCGCCCGATAGCTTTGCGCGCGCCGCAACAGGAACCTGCCTCATGACCGATCTTCCCGCCATCACCGGCTTTCGTCAGGATCGCGTCGGCGCGCGGATCGTGTGCCTGCTGAATGTGATCCGGCTGGGGCAGGAGTTCGGTGTTCCGGCGCGGTTCATGTGGTTAAGCGATCCCTCTGGCCCTTATCCTGAACTGGTCGATCCGGGGCATTTTCTGGATGCCGGTTTTGTGGCGCAGCATATCGGCGTGGTGTCGCGCGGACCTGATCTGGCCAGGCTGCGCAATCTGTCGGCGCTGGCCCCGACGATGGACCGCGATCTGTTCGCCAGGATGCTGTCGCGCGGCGACGGGTTTTTCTGCGACACGGCCTTTGGCGCGCTGTGTCTGATCGACGAAGGCGAAAACGAGGTCCGCGCCCGGCTGGCCGCCATCGCCGCGGATCTGCCGCTGTCGCCACGTCTGCGTGATGAGCTGGCGCGCCTGCGCGACCGTCTTGCGCAGGGCAGCGGGGGGGGCACACCTGCGGCCATTCACGTCCGGCGGGGCGATATTCTGGATAGCGATCCGTGGAGCCTGTCGTCATGGCCCGGAAAATACGTTCCCGACGAATTTTTCCGCGCGTGGATCGAGCGGCAGCCGGGGCCGGTGGTCGCCTTTTCCGATACGCCCGCCGCCGTGCATCATCTGGCGCAGGGCGATCCCAAGGTGATGCTGATCGACGATCTGCTGCGGGATCGGGGCCTGCTGCCGGCTGAACGCGACGTGCTGGAATTGCTGGTGATGGGCGATTTCGCGCGGATCGGCGCGCCGTCCAACAGCGCCTTTTCCCGTGCGGCGCAACTGGTGGGCCGCGCGCGGGTCGAGCCGCTGCCAACGGCCCTGCCGCGCCCGGCGCTGATCGCGGCCTATGATGCGCTGCTGGATCGGGTGATCGAGCGGCCCGACAGCTTTTTTGCCTTGGGCGATCTGGCGCAGTCGCTGCATTACGCGGGTGCCCATGCGCTGACGACCGGGCAGGGGGCGCGGCTGGCGCGGGCACGGGCGCAGGATCAGGCGCTGATGACGGCACATCCCTTTACGCGGCTGGTGCTGGCGCAGGCGGCGCTGGCGGGGGGGATGCGCGAACTGGCGCAGGATCAGCTGGCCGCCGCGCTGGACGATGAGCGCACCCGGCGGCGCGACCGGCAGCAATGCGAACAGATGCTGACGCTGATCGAATCAGAGGAAACCGATTTCGACATCGACGAGGCGCTGATCGAACATGTCTTCATCGGCCGCAGCCTTGGCCCCGATATTGTCGTGCCGATCTTTGCCGCGCGCGCCTTGCTGGCCGAGGGGCGGGCGGGCAAGGCGCTGATGTTCCCGCCGGAACTGGCCATCGGGCTGGTGCGCGGCACCGGCGATGGCGATGATCCGGCAGTCGCTGCCCTTGGCGGCGGGGCGCGCGCGCGGGTCTTGCCCGGCTGGCTGTATATGATGGACTGGGCCGAACTGCTGCCCGACGAAGCCTCGCGCGAACCGATGCGCCGCTATCCGGCGCTGTCCGCCAAGCTGCGCACCATCGGCCCCGATGCCGCCGAGGTCGAGGCCCGGCTGGAGGCAGGCGAACAGCCCCCCGCCCCCGAAACCGAAAAGCAGGCGCGCCGGATCGGGCTGTATGGGGCCGCGCTGGCGGTTCATGGCCGCTATCGCCGGGCGATGCAGGTGCAGACATGGCTGCAAGGGCACATGCCCAATGACCCGCTGACATGGAAACGGATCGCCGACATCCACTTTGCCCATGGCAATGCGCATCGCGGCATGACGAATCTGGATCAGGCATTGGCGCTGATGCGCAGCAACCCGCTGCTGCAACTGTCCAAGGCGCGGCGGATGGCGGCGGCGGGGCGGCAGCGCGGCGCGGTGTTCCATCTGGGCCGGGCCGAGGGCTTTTGGCCCGGCCTGAACCTGTGGGCGCAACAGCGTATTCTGATTAACCGCGCGCTGCGGGCGGCGGCACAGCAGGCCGCCGATGCGCCCGCCACCCCGACCCCGCCCAAAACGCCGCCCTCAGCCGGCTAAGCCGCCGTCCGTGCCGGATGCCGCATCGCCCGCCTGACTGCGCGACAGCGGGCGGATGCGCAGCTTGGCGATGCGGTTTTCGCGCCGTTGCAGCACCTCGAAGCGATAACCGTGAAAGCTGAACACCTGCCCCTGTTCGGGGATCGACTGCGCCATGTGGATGACCAGCCCGGCGACGGTGTTCGCCTCGTCATCGGGCAGGGTCCAGTCCAGCGCCCGGTTCAGGTCGCGGATCGTCATGGCACCATCGACGACGTAATCGCCATGCGGCCCGGCGGTCAGCGCGCCCGCCGCCTCGGCATCGTGTTCGTCGGTGATCTCGCCGACGATTTCTTCCAGAATGTCTTCCAGCGTAATCAGCCCGCGGATGCTGCCATATTCGTCCACCACCAGCGCAAAATGAGTGCGCCGCTTTAGAAACTCGCGCATCTGTTCGTCCAGCGCGGTGGTGTCGGGGACGAAATAGGGCTTCATCGCCACCGCCATCACGTCGAAATCGCGCACCGCATCGGCGGGGTCGCCTTGGCCGTCATAGGCGCTGCGATGGACGGCGCGCAGCACGTCCTTGGCGTGCAGCACCCCGACGACGTTTTCGCGTTCGTTGCGATACAGCGGCAGGCGGGTGTGCGAACTGTCCAGCACCGCCTGAAGAATTTCGGCAGGCGGCAGGCCCGCGTCGATCATCTCGATTTCCGAGCGGTGGCGCATCACCTCTTCGACCGAGCGGTTGCCCAGATCCAGCGCCCCCAGCAGGCGGTCGCGGTCCTCTTTCTGGACGGCGCCGGTGGCCTGACCGATCGACAGCGCGCCGGCGATTTCTTCGTGCAGGCTGAACATCGCCCCGGCGGGATCGGTCTTGACGCCGAACAGACGCAAAAGGCCACGCACGATCACCCGCACGATGGCAACGATGGGCGACAGGACCAGGGTGATCCAGCGGATCGGGCGGGCAACGCGGCGGGCCATATCCTCGGGCGCGGAAATGGCATAGGTTTTCGGCATCACCTCGGAAAAGATCAGCACCAGAATGGTGACGACGGCGGTTGCGATGGCAACGCCCTTGGGGCCGAACACGGCGGTCATCAGCGCCGTCGCCAGCGAGGCCGACAGGATGTTCACCACGTTATTGCCCAGCAGGATCGCGCCGATCAGCCGCTCGCTGTCTTTGGTTACGGCCAGTGCGGTTTGCGACCCGGTGTCGCCCTTGTCGGCGCGGGCCTGCAACTTGCCCCGGCTGGCCGCCGTCAGCGCGGTTTCCGAACCGGAAAAGAACGCCGAGACCATCAGCAGCACCACGATCACCGCGCTGGTGGCCCAGAAGGCGGCGTCAAAGCGGCTGCCGGTCTGCGTGGCGGCGTCGGCGGTCTGCGCAAGGGCGGCGGTGCCAAGGGCGGAAATCATCGTCTTGTCCCTGAAATGTCTGATGGGTCGGAAACACTGGCCGCGCCGGAATTGCGCGCCAGCGGGTGGTGATCCAGCACCAGCCGCCGCATCCGGTCGGCCAGCACATGGGTATAAATCTCGGTCGTGCCAAGATCGGCATGGCCCAGCAAGGTCTGGATCGCGCGCAGATCGGCACCGCCTTCCAGCAGATGCGTGGCGAAGGCGTGGCGGATGACATGCGGCGTTACCCGCGCCGGGGCGATCCCGGCCAGAACCGCCATCTGGTCCAGCAGCCGCCCGAACACCTGCCGGGGCATATGCCCGGCGGCCGAGGGCGCGGGAAACAGCCAGCGCGCGCCGTGCCCGGCCACCAGCCGCCCCAGCGCCGTGTCGGCGGGCGCATTGTCGCGCAGCACCAGCCAATGCGTCAGCGCATCGCGCGCCGGGCGTGACAGCGGCACCATGCGATCCTTGTTGCCCTTGCCCCGGATCAGCAGCACCTGCGGATCGCCGCGCGTGGCCGCCACCGGCAGGCCGACCAGTTCGCTGACACGCATCCCGGTGGCATAAAGCAGTTCGATCAGGCAGGCGTTGCGCGCCTGTTCGGCGGCATCGCGCCCGGCGCGGGGGGCGGCGGCGATCAGCGATTCCACCTCGGCCATGGTCAGCGACCGGGGCAGGCGCGCCGCCCGGCCCGGCCCGGTG
Organism: Paracoccus sp. (in: a-proteobacteria); assembly: GCF_030538755.1. GTDB lineage: Bacteria > Pseudomonadota > Alphaproteobacteria > Rhodobacterales > Rhodobacteraceae > Paracoccus. Next base: position 37,414 of record NZ_JAUNTJ010000013.1, read on the forward strand.
ATGCGGATGGCCGGATCATCGGCGCGCCAGCCCTCGGACAGGGCAAAGGCGCAGAACTGCCGGATCGAGGACAACCGCCGCGCCCGCGTGGACCGCGCCAGACCAAGCGCGTCGCAGGCGGCCAGGTAATCCTCGATCTGGTCGCGGGTGGCGCTGGTCAGATCGGTGCCGCGCGCCGACAGATGGGCGGCAAAGTCGATCAGGTCGCGGCCATAACCTTCCAGCGTGTTGCGCGCCGCCCCGCGTTCGGCGGCCATCGCATCCAGAAAGGCGGAAATGGCGCGGTCGCCTTGCGGGGGGGGTGGGGCTGCGCTCATCGGTTGCGGGCCGCCTGCTGGCGTTCCAGCGCGATCTGCGCGGCGGCCAGCCGGGCGTCGTCTTCCAACCCCAGCCCGGCCAGCGAGGCCAGCCCGCGCGCCGCGCGCATGTCGTCGCCGTCGATTGCGGCGTCGATGTCGGCCATGGCGGCCAGCAACGCCTCGCCCTTGCGGGCATCGGGGGGCTGCGTCGGATCGGGCAGGGGGGGCGTGTCGCCCTGACCGACCCAGCCGCGCAGCCGGGCCAGCGCGGCCTGCGCCTGCGGTGTGGTGGCGGACAGCGACGGCAGGGCGGGGGCCAGCATCTGCGCCAGCACATCCTCGGCCCCGGCACTGGCAAAGGTGGCGGCGGCATCGGTCAGCAACTGATCGGGCGCGGTGTCGCCGCCGGTGATCGCCCGGTCCAGCGCCTGCACCGCCGCCGCCCGGTCCCACACCCCGCCCGAGGCCGCGGGCCGCTGTTCGCTGTAGATCGCCAGCATATCCGCAGGCGACAGAACCCCCACCGCCGCCAGCCGCTCGGCCGCGTCCAGCCGCGCCTTCCAGCCGCTGTTGGCGCGCAGGTCGGAATGGGCAAAGGCAATCGGCAGATGCGAGGTCGGCAGCGGCTGGCCCACCGCCTCCAGAATGCGCAGGTCCAGCGGGGTCAGCGGGTCGGGCGGGACAAGAGCCTGACCGGCATCGACATAGGAATCGTCCAGAAATTGCTGCATCAGCCCGTTGCGGTCCGGGTCCATCAGCCCCAGATCGCTGGCGCCGTGAAAGACGATGGCCGCCGCCGACCAGTCGCCCGATTGCGCCAGACAAAAGATGCGCGCGGCAAAGCTGGGTGCGATGCCGGGGGTGGCGTTCATCATCTGACAGGCCTGCATTTCGTCGCCGTCCAGCAGAGCGATGTCGAACAGGCGGCGAAACACCTCGGGCTTGCCGCTGCCGGCCTGCTGCATCAGCAAGGCGCGCGCGGCTTCCAGATTGCCCATGTCCAGCAGCCGGTCCGCGCGGGCCAGAAACAGCCGTCCGCGCGGCGAATCACCGGCGGGTGCGGCAAGCTGCGCGGTCAGCAGCCGCTGCATCAGCGCGGTCATCGCGGGCAGGCGGGTCGGGGTCTGGCGGATCAGCCGCGCCAGATCATCGGCGGCGCTGCCGTTCCACAGATCGCCGGGCAGGCCCGCTGCATCGGGCGTGACGGTGCCCGCCGTGTCAGGGTCTTCGCTGTCCAGCCGCGAAACCGTCACCCGCCCGACCGAACCTGTGCGCGCCACGGGCTCAATCGGTGCGCGCGGCGCAGCGTCCTGTGGGCTGGCGGGCTGGCGGGGCGGGCGCGCATCACCGGGCCGCCAGCCCGACGCCTGACGCGGGGGGGCCTGAACCGAGCCGGACAGCCAGTCGCTGGCGGACAAGGGCGATTGCGCCGGGGCAGCCCCTGCCGCCGCCAGCCCGATCGCCAGTGCCGCCGTCAGCCTGTGGATCACCCAAGCCCCTCCAGCGCGACGGGCTGGCGGATTTCCTGTTGCTGCGGCTCCATATCGCCCAGATAGGCATAACCGATCAGCCCCAGAGCCGCCGCCACCAGCAGCACCGCCAGAAATTTCACCAGCCGCATGTTTCGTCCTTGCCTTGTCTTACCTTATTCCGCCAGTCGCGCTTATGCCCGACCGATGCCGGTCTGCGCCAGCCGGGGTGGACTATATAGGGCAATTCCGCAAAGATCACGCCATTCGGTGCAGATCGTGCCGGGATAACACAAGTCTTTGACGACGCGGGGCGAATCGGCGGTTTATGGGGCAGGAAAAGGGCAGGCGGCTGGCGCGGCACATCGTGCTGATCGGCATGATGGGCGCCGGAAAAACGGCGGTTGGTTCGGAAACGGCGCGCAGGCTGGGCGTGCCCTTCACCGATTCCGATGTCGAGATCGAGGCCGCCGCCGCCATGTCCATCAGCGAAATCTTTGCCCGCGACGGCGAAACCTTTTTCCGCGACCGTGAAACGCAGGTGCTGTCGCGCATCCTGAGCGGGCCGCCGGGGATCGTCTCGACCGGGGGCGGGGCGTGGATGCGGCCGGAAAACCGTGCGCTGATCCGCGAACACGGGCTGGCGGTGTGGATCGACTGCGATCTGGAAACGCTGTGGCACCGGGTGCGGCAGCGGCCCACCCGCCCCTTGCTGCAAACCGCCGACCCCAAGGGCACGCTGGCATCGCTGATCGAAACCCGCTCGCCCGTTTATGCCACGGCGGATCTGGTCTTTGAATCGCGCGCCGGTGATACGGTCGAGGCGGCCAGTGCCCGCATGATCGACCTTATCCGCTCAGCCGACCCCGACATCTGCGAAAGGACCGCCCCATGACCCCCCTTGCCGAGACCCGCGTTCACGTCGCCCTTGGGGATCGCGCCTATGACGTGCTGATCGGGCGCGGCCTGATCGGGCGGGCGGGCGATCTGATCGCGCCCCTGCTGCGCCGTCCGCGCGTGGCGATTCTGACCGATGAAACGGTGGCCGGGCTGCATCTGGCCCCGTTGCAGGCGGCGCTGTCGGCGGCGGGGATCACCAGTTCCGCCCTGACCCTGCCTGCGGGCGAGGCCACCAAAAGCTGGGATCATCTGGGCCGCGCGGTCAACTGGCTGCTGGCCGAAAAGATCGAGCGGCGCGATGTGGTCATCGCCCTGGGTGGCGGGGTGATCGGCGATCTGGCGGGCTTTGCTGCCGCGATCCTGCGGCGCGGCGTGCGATTCGTGCAACTGCCCACCTCCTTGCTGGCGCAGGTTGACAGTTCGGTCGGGGGCAAGACCGGCATCAACAGCCCGCATGGCAAGAACCTGATCGGCGCCTTTCATCAGCCCTCGCTGGTGCTGGCCGACATCGACGTTCTGGCCAGCCTGCCGCCGCGCGATTTTCTGGCCGGTTACGGCGAGGTGGTGAAATACGGTCTGCTGGGCGACGCCGCCTTTTTCGAGTGGCTAGAGGCAAACGGCCCGGCCCTGCGCGATGATCCGGCGCTGTTGCAGCACGCGGTCGCCCATTCCGTCGCCATGAAGGCCGGCATCGTCGAGCGTGACGAGACCGAGCAGGGCGAACGCGCGCTGCTGAACCTTGGCCACACCTTTTGCCACGCGCTGGAATCGGCCACCGGCTATTCCGCGCGGCTGCTGCATGGCGAGGGCGTGGCGATCGGCTGCGCCCTGGCCTTTGATCTGTCGGCGCGCATGGGGCTTTGCCCGCAGGAAGACCCCAGCCGGGTCGCCGCGCATCTGTCGGCCATGGGGATGAAGGCGCGGATCGCCGATATTGCGGGCGATCTGCCCGATGATGCGGCGCTGATCGCCTTGATGGGGCAGGATAAAAAGGTGGTGGACGGGCGGCTGCGCTTTGTGCTGGCGCGCGGTATTGGTCAGGCGTTTGTCAGCGACGATGTGCAGCGCACCGATCTGGCGGCAGTTCTGGCGGCCTCGCGTTAACGGCGGCTGATCTGCCAAAGCGATGACGCCGCCCGTTGCGGGGCGGCGTCACGAAAAGTAGGGTAGAGCACGTGTTTCCGGGTTTGCCGGATGACCGTTGCTCCCCCTCCGAACCGGACGTGCGGCTTTCACCGCATCCGGCTCTCCATTTCCGATCCTGCAAGAGCAAAGCGATTGTCCGAGAGCGTGCCCCGGTGAAGATCAACATGGCATGGGCGGCATAGCACCAAAGTCTTGCGACGCCGGGCACTCATAAGCCGCTGCCAGTGCGAGGTTCCATCCTTGAGGTCCGCGAGCTTGCGCACGTGATAACCTCGAACGGAGCATCTTCAGTTCCGCAGTATTCACATTTTCGGGCCGCAATCCGTCGCAGCAGTTCCGAGCGAGATGCGAAGATGTGGATATTCGGCTTTTCATCGGAGTTTTGCGAGACGACGACCCATCGGTGTTTCAACCGGAACACCGGCAGACGCCGTTCCTCTCCTTCCAGATGATAGGCAAGCGAGTGGCCATGTACCGGGCAGCGCATACGCGCAAACATTTTACCCCAGCTTGTGTCGTGCTTCCGCGCCAGCGTTTTGTAGAGGCTCGTGTGGGCCATCCATTCCAGCCGGTTCAGATAGTACTTCGGTGCCAGTGCATAATAATTTGCGAACCCGCGAAGCTCCGCGTTGTATTGGGCTACGATCTCGTAGTCCGACAACGGCAGCATCATGGACTTGAAGCGTATGTCATTTCTCCCGGCGTCCATGACGCCATATCCTTTCGCCATAGCGAAGTTACGGGTTTTCTCTTCCGGCACATAGAGATGGATGTGATCGGTCACCGTGCGCTTGACAGCAAAGACTGTCTTGCCCGCAGCTTCCAACCGACATTTCATGCGTTTGTCGAGCCGACGGGTTTGGACCCCGTAGCCGAGGAAGACGGTGCCTTTGTTCATGGCACCCATCCGCGATTTCTCCGCCGAGATGGTGAGCTTCAGCGGCCCCTCAACGAAGGACCGGACCTCTGCCATGATCTGCGCGGCCTCCTCTTTCGCGCCGACGATGCCGATAAGGAAGTCGTCGGCGTATCGCACGTAGTGCAATCGCTTGAATCCCTCGTCATGCATGTCAACGCTGGGGAGAAGTGCTTTTGCCGCCTCCATCTCCTGCATTTCCTGTCGCCACCTTGCTGCGTTTGGATGGCTGTCGCCATGCATGCGCAGTTTTTGACGGCGAATGGATGCAAGATTATTCAGACGGCAGTACTCGGGATTGGGTTTCCTTCGAGCACCTCGATTGAATGCCGCGATCCGGGTCTCCATAAACTGATCGAGTTCATGGAGGTAGATGTTGGCGAGGATCGGCGATACGACGCCACCCTGCGGTGTCCCGCTGTAAGTGGCGTTATATGTCCAATCTTCGAGATAACCGGCCACGAGGAATTCCCTGATCAGATTCAGGAACACAGGATCATCGATCTTGCGCGCCAGAAGACCAAGCAGGGTTTCATGGTCGATATTGTCGAAGTAGCCCTTGATGTCGACTTCGCAGATCCACTTGGTGCCTTTCCACGATCGAACAATCTGGTTGAGCGCCGTGTGGCATGAACGCCCCGGCCGGAAGCCATGCGACCGGTCCGAGAAGACCGGTTCATAGATCACTTCCAGCAGGGTGCGCACGACCTCCTGCACCAGTTTGTCGTCGCCCGTGGGAATGCCGAGCGGGCGCTTCTTGCCTGCCGGATTCTTCGGGTCCTTGAGGATGTAAGTCCTGCGAACCGGAGAGGGTTTGTAGATGCCTGCGCTGATGGCATGCATCAACGCAGCAACTCGTTCCTCCCCGAACCCGTCGAGAGTGTTGCCCGTAACGCCGGGGGTGAGCGCCCCCTTGTTGGCGTAGAGCTTTGCATAGGCCGAATACCACAAATCCGCATGCGTTCGCATGAGCTTGTGGAGTTTCCGGACCCTTGCCCCTCCGCAGGTGGCTTTACCCACGCCTTCCAATGCCGTGACGGTGCGAGCGGATAGCACTGACTACCCTCCCTCGGGCATTCGTTGGCGTTGATCGTAAACTGCTCCCCTTCCTCCTTACCTCGGCGGGTTTCGTGGCCGTTGCCGGTCACTTATGCTGCCGTTTCAGGTCGGGCTGGTTACCGACTGCAATCCCCGTTACAGGATCACATCGAGTACTATGGGAGCTCCGTCGCCATATTGGACATGCATCCAACTTAGGCGATCCCGTATTCCCAGTCGGACAAGAACCGCTGTGGTTAGGCCCCGCGTTCGACCCTTTGCCACTCTCATTGAGCAGGCGTCGGAGAAGTCAGGTGAGGCAGCGTTCTAATCTCACTGCTCCATTCTCCGAGATGGCGTCTCATCAGTCTTTCGCCACCGATATCCCAAAACCGCTAAGGTCTACGATTCAACCAATCAAGGCTTGGCCATACACAGCTTGCAATGACGAAGACCGCGCTAGACTGATTCGCCGTCACTCGCCTTTTGTCCCAATATGCTGTTTTCCCCCGCCGGTTTTCACCGGTTACTTCCTGTTACCAGGCCGAGGTGAATTGGGCTTGCAATGAACCTCCTGACAGTTCATGCTTACGAGGAAATTCCCCGTAAGCACTTGTTTCGACTAGTAAAACGGCGCACTCAGAACGGGATTTCGTCGTCGTAATCGGCGCGGCTGCCGCCGCCACCGGACGAACCGCCCCGGCTGCCGCCGCCCGAGGGGCCGTCGTCATAGCCGCCACCGCCGCCATACCCGCCCCGGTCGCCGCCATAGCTGCCGCCACCACCGCCGCCGCCCGAGCCGCCGCGGCCGTCCAGCATGTGCAGTTCAGACCGATAGGGGCGCAGGGCGACCTCGGTCGAATAGCGGTCGTTGCCGGACTGGTCCTGCCATTTGCGGGTTTCCAACTGACCCTCGACATAGACCTTGCTGCCCTTTTTCAAATACTGCTCGGCCACGCGGACCAGCGGTTCGGAATGGATGACGACGCTGTGCCATTCGGTCCGTTCGCGCCGTTCGCCGCTGTTACGGTCCTTCCACTGTTCGGATGTGGCGATACGCAGGTTGGCGATCTTGCCCCCGTTCTGGAAGGTGCGGATTTCCGGGTCTTGCCCCAGATTCCCGACCAGAATGACCTTGTTGACGCTGCCTGCCATGGAATGTCCTTCACTGTGCCTTTGACGCCGTGATGCGCCGCTTGGGCGTGTTTACAGCCTGCTGCGGCGGGGCGAAAGGCCAAGATGGCCAACGCCTTTTTCGGCGGAAAATCGCCGAGCTTTCGGCGCCATTTCGGTGCCGGAATTGTGGTGCTGGTTCCGCCGGGGGATTTTGCTATAGTCCCGGCAACGAAAAGACAGACGAGGGCGGTGACATGGGTTTTGGCAGGCATTTGCGTGCGGCTGTGGTCGTGGCCTTGGGGCTTGGGGTGGCATTGCCCGCCGGGGCGCAGGGGCTGTTGGTGCCGCAGGGGTCTGATCGGTCGCGCGCCGCGCAATTCGACCGGCAAACCCGGCTGATGGATTCGCGGCTGGCCAGCCAGTATCAGCAATCCGCCCGGCTGCGCCCGGATGGCGGCAATCGTTCGCAGGTGGTGATCGAGCTGTCCTCGAACAACATCCCCGCCTATCGCGGGCGGCGCAGCGAATATCTGCCCCATGCCCGCGCCGCAGCCCGCAAGCATGGCATCCCCGAGGACCTGTTCCTGCGGCTGGTGCAGCAGGAATCGGGCTGGAACCCGCGCGCGCGGTCGCATAAAGGCGCGACCGGGCTGGCGCAGCTGATGCCCGGCACGGCGGCCAAGCTGGGCGTGAACCCGCATGATCCGGTGCAGAATCTGGACGGCGGGGCGCGCTATCTGCGGATGATGTATAACCAGTTCGGCAACTGGCGGCTGGCTTTGGCTGCGTATAACGCCGGACCGGGGGCCGTGACCAAGCATGGCGGCATCCCGCCCTATCGCGAAACCATCAACTATGTGCGGATCATTTCCGGCAGCTAAAGGCTCAGGGTGCGTCTGACGCGGGCGCGGCCTGCTGCGCGCCCATGCGGCCCAGGACGGATTGCGGGATCGCGTAAAGGCGGATGACGGCGGGCCAATCATGCAGGCCGGCCAGTTCGCGCAGCACCATGAATTCCCACGCGGCATTTGCGGCCAGAGTCAGTTCCGCTTGGGTCGCGGGATCGGGCAGCGCAGCCAATGCGCGTTCCAGCCGCCGCCCGGCGCGGCCAAGCGCCGATGCGCGTTCGGCCTGCAATTCCACATCCAGCGGCGAATCGCCCAGCTTGTCGCGGGTGGTCGCCCAGTCCATGCGCAAGCGGATGTCTGCCCTCATCAGCGTTCCTTTCGGGGGCGCGGTTGCCCCCAAAGAAGCGTATTTGGGCAAACAGGAAGCGGCAAGGCCGGGGTGGATCACACCTCTTCGATGCGCAGTTCGACGGGTTCGCCCAGAAGCACGCCGGTTTTGGGCAGCTGTTCGATGGCAAAGTCGATGGCGTCGGGGGTGGTTTTGTCGGTGACGATCAGCACCGGCACGCCGTCGCCGTCGTGGTGGCTGTATTGCCGCATCCGGTCGATGGAAATGCCTGCATCGCCCAGAACCGAGGCGATTTTTGCCAGCGCGCCGGGTTTATCCAGCAATTCCATGCGCATGTAATAGGCGGCAGGCACCGCCGTGCGTGCGGGTTGTGCCGCCGTCAGCGAGGCGGCGGGCTGGCCAAAGACCGGCAGGCGCACGCCGCGCGCGATTTCCACGATGTCCGACATGACGGCGCTTGCCGTGGGGCCTTCGCCCGCGCCGGCACCGCGCAGGACGATCTGGCCTACGCTGTCGCCTTCGACCACCACCATATTGGTGCCGCCGACCAGTTGCCCCAGCGGGCTGTCGGCCGGGACAAGACAGGGTGACATACGCTGTTCCAGCCCGCGCGCGGTCATCTGTGCCACGCCCAGCAATTTGATGCGATAGCCCATGTCGCGGGCGCGGTTGATGTCGTCGATGCTGACCCGCTCGATCCCTTCGATTTCCACCGCATCGAAATCAACCTGCGTGCCAAAGGCGATGGCCGACAGGATCGCCAGCTTGTGCCCGGCGTCGATGCCGCCCACGTCCAGCGTCGGGTCCGCTTCGAGATAGCCAAGCTGCCGCGCCTCGTCGAATACGGTTTCATAGGGCAGGCCCGCGCTTTCCATCCGGGTGAGGATATAGTTGCAGGTGCCGTTCATCACCCCCATGACGCGGGTCATGCCATTGCCAGCCAGCGATTCCGTCAGCGTCTTGATGACCGGGATGCCGCCTGCCACGGCGGCCTCGAACCGGATGACGCGGCCAAGGGATTCGGCCAGTTCGGCCAGTTCGTGACCGTGGATCGCCAGCAGCGCCTTGTTCGCGGTGACGACATCCTTGCCGGCGCGCAGTGCGGCCTCGATACTGTCGCGGGCGATGCCGGCGTCGCCGCCGATCAGTTCGACATAGACATCCACATCGTCGCGCTGCGCCAGATCGACGGGCGAATCTTCCCAGCCGAATTCCGACATGTCGAAATCGCGGTTCTTGTGGCGATCACGGGCCGACACGGCGCTGACCGTCAGCGGGCGGCCCGAGCGGTTGCCCAGCAGGTCGGCATGGCGCTGGATGATTTTGACCACGCCGGTTCCTACCGTGCCAAGCCCGGCGATACCAAGGCGGAGGGGGGCGCTGTCGGTCGTGGTCATGTCTGGCCTCTTGTCCTGAATTGGCCGGGTGTTAGCGCGGGTCGCGCCGCGCGGCAAGGCGACAAACGGCTACAGCCAGGCCCGCAAGCCTGACCTGCGGATAATCCGGCGTCAGCCGCATGGCGGTTCGCTGGCCCCGTTCGGGTGCTGACCGGCGATCTGTCCGGCGATGCCGGTGGCGCGCATGATCGCCAGACAGCGCCGCGCCGCCGCAAGGGTCTGATCGCGCAGGCGGTTCACCTCGGTTGCGGTCATCGGGCCGGGCGGGGGTGCGCCCTTGGTGTTGATGAAGGTCGGTTGCCACAGCCCTTCGGTATGGGTGGGCCGCCACGAGGCATGGCAGATCAGGTTGCGCAGCTTGCGAATGTCGCGCAGCTCGGCGATCAGCGGCTTGCGCCCCTCGGCCCCGCTGTCGCGGCTGGCGGCGGCAAAGGCGTCGATCAGTGTGCCCATGCTGTCGTCGGCCAGATTCTCCATCCGCTCGATCCAGTCCTGCAAGGCGGCGTCGCTGGCGCTTTCGCCCAGGCCTTTCAGGGTCAGCGAATAGATCGCGCGTTTCAGCGATTCTTCCAGAAAGCCAAAGGATGCGACGGCATGGCCGATGGCCTGTGCCATGTCGGGGTCAAGCTGGGGGCAGGGGCGGTCGGGTTGCGTCATGGTTCCTTGGGCGCGGTCGCGATATGATGTCATGGTATGTCCGCTGCCCAAAATCGCAAGAGCATGGTGCCCGGCTGATCGGATTGAGGCGGGCGAGCCGCTGTCAGGGCAGATGCGCGCCCAGCATCCAGCCTTCCCATGCCTGTTCGTCGGCGGTCAGCGGCGGATGTTCGGGCCGGTGGCCGTCATGGGTCGCGATCATTCCGATAGCCCCCACCAGCGCGTCAAAGGCATCGTCGTTCGCCTTGGCCTTATGCCCGGCAAATCCGGTGCGGACCATATGTTCTATGGGGGGCGACAGGGTGATGGATAACGCCTGCGCCTTGTCCAAAAGCGCCGGGGCCAGTGCCATCAGTTTCTGCGGATCGGTTTTGCCCGGCTTTTGCCGGGGCGTCAGCCCCAGCAGGTCGTAAAACCGGGTGGGATAGGTTTCGGCCAGCGTCAGGCGGGCGGTGCTGTCGTGCAGATCGCCGTCAAAGGGCCAGAGGTGGCTTTCGCCTTGCAAGGGCAGGATGATCTCTTTCAGGCCCGCGATCATGGCCTTGCCAACCTGATTGCCGCCAAGCGTCCAGAACATGACCGCCGCCGCGTTGCCCATACCTGCCGCGCGGTCGCAGCGCCTGTGCAACTGATCCCACGTCAGGTTCAGGGCGTTGGTCAGTTGTGCCCGGTGCTGGCTGCCCTTTTCGGCCGTGGCCTGCGGATAGAACGGGCGATAAACCGAGATGTCTTGAACGATCTGCCCCGGTAACAGCCAATGTGGCCACTGTCCGCAAGACAGAGCCTGCAAAAAGGCGCGGAAATGCGGAAACCCGGTTCTTTGCGCATAGGCGGTGGGCAAGCCGATGGGGAAATCGAACCCGGCCAGAACCTGATGATTGCGGCTTGCCTGTCGCAAACCATTGGCAACGTCGGCAGGGAACAGGTCCGCTGCTGGCGCAAGATCACCAATCACCTATCCCGCACCGCTGCGCCGTGCAAGCGCCCCCCACCGTTTGGCGGGGGACGTTGACCAGTCGAAATGCGCGATCAGAACCGCTCACCCCCGTGCTTCGCGGATCAGGCGCAGGATGTCGGCGGCGGCGGCGGGGATGTTGGTGCCGGGGCCGAAGATCGCCTTGACGCCTGCGGCCTTGAGGAAATCGTAATCCTGTTGCGGGATCACGCCGCCGCAGATCACCAGAATATCCTTGGCCCCCTGCGCCGCCAGAGCCTCGATCAGTTTCGGGGCCAGCGTCTTGTGACCCGCCGCCTGCGAGGAAATGCCCACGACGTGAACATCGTTGTCGATGGCGTCCTGCGCGGCTTCTTCGGGGGTTTGGAACAGCGGGCCAACGTCCACGTCAAAGCCGATGTCGGCGAATGCGGTGGCGATGACCTTGGCGCCGCGGTCATGGCCGTCCTGCCCCATTTTCACCACCAGCATACGCGGGCGGCGGCCTTCGGTTTCGGCAAAGGCTTCCACATCGCGCTGGATCTGGGCAAAGCCTTCGTCGCCCTCGTAGGCGGCGCCGTAAACGCCGGCCAGCGTTTTCACCTCGGCCCGGTGGCGGCCAAAGATTTTCTCCATCGCCATGCTGATTTCCCCCACGGATGCGCGCACACGGGCGGCCTCGACCGCCGCTTGCAGCAGATTGCCGCCCTGTTCGGCGCGGCGGGTGATTTCGTCCAGCGCGGCCTGACAGGCGGCTTCGTCGCGGGTGGCGCGCATTTCGGTCAGGCGCGCGATCTGCGATTCACGCACCTTCACGTTGTCGATGTCCAGAATGTCGATCGGGTCTTCCTTGTCCTTGCGATATTTGTTGACGCCGACGATGACTTCTTCGCCCCGGTCGATCATCGCCTGACGCCGCGCCGCCGTTTCCTCGATCCGCAGTTTCGGCATCCCCGTGGCGACGGCCTTGGTCATGCCGCCCATGTCCTCGACCTCCTGGATCAGCGCCCATGCCTGTTCGGCCAGTTCGGCGGTCAGGGTTTCGATGTAATACGACCCGGCCAGCGGATCGACGACATGGGTGATGCCGGTTTCTTCTTGCAGGATCAGCTGAGTGTTCCGCGCGATGCGGGCGGAAAACTCGGTCGGCAGGGCGATGGCTTCGTCCAGCGCGTTGGTGTGCAGCGACTGCGTGCCGCCAAGCGCCGCCGACATCGCCTCGTAGGCGGTGCGGATCACGTTGTTATAGGGGTCCTGTTCCTGCAACGAAACGCCCGAGGTCTGGCAATGCGTGCGCAGCATCAGGCTGCCGGATTTCTTCGGGTTGAAATCCGACATGATCCGGTGCCACAGCAGACGCGCGGCCCGCAGCTTGGCAATTTCCATAAAGAAGTTCATGCCGATGGCGAAAAAGAACGACAGCCGCCCGGCAAAGGCATCAACATCCATCCCGGCGGCAATCGCGGCGCGGACATATTCGCGCCCGTCGGCCAGCGTATAGGCCAGTTCCTGCACCAGATTGGCCCCGGCTTCCTGCATGTGATAGCCGGAAATCGAGATGCTGTTGAATTTCGGCATCTCGTTGCTGGTATATTCGATAATATCGGCAATGATCCGCATCGAGGGTTCGGGCGGATAGATATAGGTGTTCCGCACCATGAATTCTTTCAGAATGTCGTTCTGAATAGTGCCCGACAGAACCGAGCGGTCGTGGCCCTGTTCCTCGCCGGTGACGATGAAGTTCGCCAGAATCGGGATGACGGCACCGTTCATGGTCATCGAGACCGACACCTTGTCCAGCGGGATGCCGTCGAACAGGATCTTCATGTCCTCGACCGAATCGATCGCCACCCCGGCCTTGCCCACATCCCCCACAACGCGGTCATGGTCGCTGTCATAGCCGCGATGGGTGGCCAGATCGAAGGCGACCGACACGCCCTGCTGACCGGCAGCCAGTGCCTTGCGGTAAAAGGCATTCGATTCCTCGGCGGTGGAAAAGCCCGCATATTGCCGGATCGTCCACGGGCGGCCCGCATACATGGTCGCGCGGGGGCCACGGGTAAAGGGCGCAATCCCCGGCAGGCTGTGCATATGGTCCAGCCCTGCCGTATCCTCGGCGGTATAAAGCGGTTTGACCTCGATCCCCTCCAGCGTCTGCCAGTTCAGATCATCGGGGTTGCGGCCCTTCAGTTCCTTTTCCGCCAGCTTGCGCCAGTCATCCAACGTCGGTTTTGTCATGATCTGTCCTTTCCGATTGGACTGCCTGCCCTATATTCAAAGGGCAGAACGAGGTGCCGATGAAGTGTAAATTATTGCCCGCGACGATGTTTCTGGCCGCGATGGCCGTGGCTGCGATGGGGCCGGGGCGATCCGATGCGCCGCCTGAATCCGTGGTGCCGCCGGTGCAACCGTCCCAGCCTGCGACGGGCGCGGCATGGCCGACCAGCCGGTCGCCCGAACCCGATGCGCCGGGTTCCGCCGCAGGCCAGCCCGCCGCCGTGGGCCAAGCCGTGCTGCGCATCCTGCCCGCGTCCGAGGCTGATCCGGCGACGTTCCTGTGGCAGGCGCGGCCCCTGGTGATCTTTGCCGATACCGCCGCCGACCCCGCCTTTATCGAACAGCTCAAGCGGTTAGAGCGTGATCCGGCGGCGCTGATTGCCCGCGATGTGGTGGTGATTACCGATACCGACCCAGCGGCAAACAGCGCATGGCGGCAGCAATTGCACCCGCGCGGCTTTTCTCTGGTGCTGCTGGACAAGGACGGGCAGGTGAAACAGCGCAAGCCCAGCCCGTGGACGGTGCGCGAAATCAGCCGCGCCATCGACAAATTCCCGCTGCGGCGGCAGGAAATCGGCCGGGCAGGGGTGCTGCCCTGATTGCAATTCACCGAAACCCCGCTCATATTCATAAGAACGAGTGAGGGCATCATGGACAAACCGAAATCCCTGCGCATTTTCCGGTCGCATCCGCGGACAGAACCCGTCCTGACCAGAAAGCCGTCGCGCCCCGAACGCCCCGAGGTGCAGACCAGCGGCGCGCGTCTTTCCCTGATTGCAGAAGCCGAACGGATCATGGGCGTCCAACCGATCCTTGGCCGGACGAAGCCGCGTCCGGGCTATTGACGGAACGGCGTCCGGTTCCGTCCATATTATTGGCAATGGCGATCATCGCCTTTTCGCCCAGCTCCAGCGCCTCCAGTTCAAAGGCGATATAATCGCGATACATCGCTGCTGCGCGATCCGCGCCGATTTTTTCCTTATCCAGAACCCGCAGATCGGTAATCATCGCCGAAATGGCGTTCAACTGGCTGTAATACAGAACCAGCGGGTCAATGGTGTCGCGGGGCAGGATGTGGATATTCTCGATAATGGCGCGAAAGATCGCATCATTGGATTCCGATGGGATGGTCGGGAAATAATCCGGCTGGGTTTCGATCATGCGGGCGATGGTTTCGCCATATTCGGCCAGTTCCTCGCGCCGCAGCATGGCGACATTGGCGCGGATTTCGGCAAACAGGGCGCGCTGGACATCGCGCACCCGTTCCGCGCGATGGCGGCGGTCGCGCCAGATGTTCTGATAGGCCACCACCCACCAGCCCGCCGCCAGAAACAGCCCGGCAATCACCGCCTGCTGCGCGGGGGGCGCAAGGATATGATCCAGAGGGGCCATCAGCGCACATCCTGCCGCACGATCCAGTCGCGCAGCATCAGGCCGGTGGTGAAATAGCCCACGGCGGCAACGAAAGGTGCCCCGGATACGGGCAGCGGCGTCAGAAAGGCCACCCCCATCGCCAGCAAGGGCAGCGCCGCCATCATTCCACCCGCAGCGGCCAGCCGCCACAGCCGGGGCCAGCGCCCGGCGGCCAGCGCGATCACCGTGCCATAGGCCAGCGCCCCGGCCATCGCCAGCAGGGCGAATTGCCCGGCCAGTTCCAGCAATTGATGCGTCAGGCGGGAACTGTCCAGCCCCACCGCCGCCGATACCCGGTCATGCAGCGCCGCCGCCCGCACCGGAAAGCGCCATGCCAGCGCCAGCACAGCCGCCCCCGCCGCCAGCCCCGCCATCAGGGCCAGCGCCACGATGCCACGGCCAAGCGGGCGGGCCGCCACCTTATTCGAACTCGATGATGACGTCATCGACGCGCAGGCTTTGCCCCGGCTCGGCGTTGACGGATTTCACCACGGATTTCTTTTCGGCGCGCAGGATGTTTTCCATCTTCATCGCTTCGATGGTGGCCAGCGCCTGACCTTCCTGCACCTCGTCGCCCTCGGCCACGTTGATTTTCACCACCAGCCCCGGCATCGGGCACAGCAGGAATTTCGACGTATCCGGCGCCACCTTTTCCGGCATGAAGCGGGCCAGTTCGGCGGTGCGCGGACGGCGGACATAGACCTTGAGATCGGCGCCGCGCGTGCGCATCCGATAACCGGCGTGGATTTTATCGACCTTGATGACCAGGGGTTCGCTGTCCACCGTCAGCCGCGCCAGCGACATGCCGGGCAGCCAGTCGCCCTCGACGCGCATGGTCTGGTCGCCGATGGTCACATCCGCGCCCTCGGGGTCGGCGATCATGCGCACCTTGATTTCCTGCTTGCCGATCAGCACCACCCAGTTCGACCCGACATGGCGTTCGTGATTGCCCAGACGGCCGGTGATCCGGGTGCGGCGAATTTCCGCGACGCGGTGCATTGCCGCCGCCGTTGCCGCGATCCGGTTCATATCTTCGGGCGAGGGTTCGATGCCCTGAAAACCGTCGGGATATTCCTCGGCGATAAAGGCCGTGGTGATGTCGCCGCTGACGAAACGCGGGTGGTCCATCACCGCCGACAGGAAGGGCAGGTTGTGGCCGATCCCTTCCACCTCGAACCCGTCCAGCGCCTCGCGCATGGCTTCGATCGCGCGGTCGCGCGTGGGTGCCCATGTGCACAGCTTGGCGATCATCGGGTCGTAATACATGCTGATCTCGCCGCCTTCATAGACGCCGGTATCGTTGCGCACGGCGGTCGCGCCCTGCCGCACATCCTCGGCCAGCCATTTGCCGCTGCCGACCATCGGCCCGGCGGCAACCTCGGCCGGGGGGCGGTAACGGGTCAGGCGACCAATCGAGGGTAGAAAGTTGCGATACGGGTCTTCGGCATAAAGACGGCTTTCAATCGCCCAGCCGTTGATTTTCAGATCTTCTTGCCGGAAGGGCAGAGGCTCGCCGCTGGCGACACGGATCATCTGTTCGACCAGATCGACGCCGGTAATCAGCTCTGTGACCGGATGTTCCACCTGCAAGCGGGTGTTCATTTCAAGGAAATAGAAATTCCGTTCGCCATCGACGATGAATTCCACCGTGCCTGCGCTGGTGTAACCCACTGCCTTGGCCAGCGCGACGGCCTGTTCGCCCATGGCCTTGCGCGTGGCTTCGTCAAGAAAGGGCGAGGGCGCTTCTTCGATGACCTTCTGGTTGCGCCGCTGGATCGAGCATTCGCGTTCGTGCAGGTAAACCGCGTTGCCGTGCTGATCGGCCAGCACCTGAATTTCGATGTGGCGCGGCTGCGTGACGAATTTCTCGATAAAGATGCGGTCGTCGCCAAAGCTGTTGGCGGCCTCGTTCCTGGAACTTTCAAAGCCCTCGCGCGCCTCGGTGTCGTTCCAGGCGATGCGCATCCCCTTGCCGCCGCCGCCCGCCGATGCCTTTATCATCACCGGATAGCCGATCTGCTGGCTGATCTTCACCGCTTCATCGGCGTCGGCGATCAGGCCCATATAGCCGGGCACGGTGGAAACGCCCGCCTCGGCGGCGATCTTTTTCGAGGTGATCTTGTCGCCCATCGCCTCGATCGCGCCAACGGGCGGGCCGATAAAGGCCACGCCGGCCTGTTCCAGCGCCTCGGCGAATTTCATGTTCTCGGACAGAAAGCCATAGCCGGGGTGAACCGCCTCGGCGCCGGTCTGGCGGATGGCCTCCATGATCTTGTCGATCACGATATAGGATTGGCCCGCCGGGGGCGGGCCGATGTGAATCGCCTCATCCGCCATTTCGACATGCAGCGCGTTGCGGTCGGCATCCGAATAGACGGCAACCGTCTGGATGCCCATCTTGCGCGCGGTCTTGATGACGCGGCAGGCAATTTCACCGCGGTTGGCGATCAGGATTTTCTTGAACATGGCTGGTCCCCGGACATGAAAAAACCGCCCCGGACGCCAAAGGCCGGGACGGCAGAAAAGGTTTGCGCGCCGCGCGTGGCGGCAGCGGTCAGATTATTGGCAAAGCCGCACGTCGTCGCACAGCGCGCCCGCGACGGCGCCGATGGCCGCGCCTTTGACACGATCCGACCCGCCTTTGCCGCGCACGGTCTGGACGGTATAGCCGCCTGCCGCACCGATGATGGCGCGGTCCGCGTCGGTCGGCCGGATGTTTTGCGTGCAGCCCGCCACAAGGGCAAGCGAGACGCCGGAAGCAAGGAGAAAGATCTTGCGCATGTCAGTTGTCTTTCCGTCAGGCCAAGGCCGTCCGCGCCATGCAGGCGCGGAGGAACCGTGGCGATTGCGTTGAAATGACGCCGATCAGTAGCCCGATGCCGAGGCGCAGACGCCCACATCGTCGCACAGCGCGCCTGCGGCACCGCCGATAAGCGCGCCGGTGCCAACGTTGCCGTCAACGGCTTTGGCGATGACGGCACCAGCCACGGCACCACCGGCAGCGCGCTGCACGTCGGGCGAAATGGCGGGTGCGCCATAGCCTTGCTGGCAAGCCGACAGGGTTGCCGCAACAAGAAGAGCGCCGGAAAGGCGAAGGATCGAAGTCGTCTGCATATCACTGTGCCTGTATCAAAGACCCGTTTTCGGGCCGGTTGTGTTGAACATACGCAGGTTATGCCATTTCTATTCCAACAGGCAAACTGAAATGGCCGTGAAAAGGTGGTGATGGGCAAGGGTTTGCGCATGATTCAGCCGCGCCCTGCGTCGGAATCGTCGCCATCGTCCCAATCGCCGTCATCCTCGGGCCAGTCGTCGCCATCTTCCCAACCTTCGCCATTGTCAGGCTTGGCGAAAATTTCCGGGAATGAGGCCTCGGCCCGCGCCAGATCGACGACGAAAAGCTGTTCGTAATCGGTGGGGTTCAGCTTGCCCACGGGCATCACCTCGCGCCCGATCAGCCATGACAGGCGGCCCGCGTCCAGATTGCCGCGTTCAAAGGGTTCGTCGCCGAAATGTTCGATCAGAGCGGCCAGAAAGGCGACATCGGCGCGGCGATCAGCGGGGCGGCGGTCCTTGAACCGTTCGCGCCGGGTGATCGGCGTGGCGCCTTTGGCATTGGCGCGGCGGATGACGAATTGGAAATCGGTGCCGGCCAGACGGCCCGGAAAGCCGCGATGCTTCAGCATGACACGCCCCTCCGGCAGTGGGCGATGCCTTGGCGCGGGCAGTCAGGCCGCCCGCGCCGCGTGGCGTCAGTTGGCGCCGTATTTGCCCTGATAGACAGGCTCGGGCGCGATGGCGACGGGGCCGGGCGTGACCGAAATTTGCGGCTGCGGCTGTTGCTGCTGGCAAGCGGCCAGAGCGGACAGCAGGACGAGGCCGAGAACGATTTTCTTCGACATGGGAAATTTCTCCTGTAATCCGGGGCGGTTGTGCCCCGGCTGCTCGGGTTTGTTCCGGCGCGTTGGTGCGTCGGATGCGCTATTTTATCCCCTGCCACCGCGCCCCGACAGATGGCGCAGGTCAGCCGGCCCACAAGTCCGGCGGAATGTGGCCATGCTGCATCATACACGCAGGCGTGAACGGTCATCTGGATCAGCCCCTTACAGCGGGATGTTGTCGTGTTTCTTCCACGGGTTCGACAGCTTTTTGTTGCGCAGGCTGGCGAAGGCGCGGGCGACGCGTTTGCGGGTGCCATAGGGCTGGATCACCTCGTCGATAAAGCCTTTTTCGGCGGCAACGAAGGGGTTGGCAAAGCGGTCCTCGTAATCGCGGGTCCGCTCGGCGATCTTGTCGGCATCGCCCAACTCGCTGCGATACAGGATCTCGACCGCGCCCTTGGCCCCCATCACGGCGATTTCCGCCGTCGGCCAGGCATAGTTGAAATCGCCCCGCAGATGTTTCGACGCCATGACGTCATAGGCCCCGCCATAGGCCTTGCGGGTGATGACCGTGACTTTCGGCACCGTCGCCTCGCCATAGGCGAACAGCAGCTTCGCGCCGTGCTTGATAACGCCGCCATATTCCTGCGAGGTGCCGGGCAGGAATCCCGGCACGTCAACCAGCGTCAGGATCGGAATTTCGAACGCATCGCAGAACCGCACGAAACGCGCCGCCTTGCGGCTGCTGTCAATATCCAGACAGCCCGCCAGAACCATCGGCTGGTTCGCCACGATGCCCACGGTCTGACCTTCCAGCCGGATAAAGCCGATGACGATATTACCCGCGAAATCCTTTTGAATTTCGTAAAAATCGCCCTCATCCGCGATTTTCAGGATCAGTTCCTTCATATCGTAGGGCTGGTTCGGGTTGTCGGGCACCAGCGTGTTCAGCGAGTGATCCAGCCGGCCCGGATCGTCAAAGAAGGGTCGGGTCGGCGCGCGGTCGCGGTTCGACAGCGGCAGAAAATCGAACAGGCGGCGAATTTCGACCAAGGCTTCGACATCGTTATCGAAGGCACCATCGGCAACGCTGGATTTCTTGGTATGGGTGCTGGCCCCGCCCAGTTCCTCGGCGGTGACGACCTCGTTGGTGACGGTTTTCACCACATCCGGGCCGGTCACGAACATATAAGACGTGTCGCGCACCATGAAGATAAAGTCGGTCATGGCCGGGCTGTAAACCGCGCCGCCCGCGCATGGCCCCATGATGACGCTGATCTGCGGGATCACGCCGGATGCCATGATGTTGCGCTGAAATACCTCGGCATAGCCGGCAAGGCTGGCGACGCCTTCCTGAATCCGTGCGCCGCCCGAATCGTTCAGGCCAATCACCGGCGCGCCGTTCTGCATCGCCATGTCCATGATCTTGCAGATTTTCTGCGCATGGGTTTCCGACAGGCTGCCGCCGAAAACGGTAAAGTCCTGGCTGAATACATAGACCATGCGGCCATTGATCGTGCCCCAGCCCGTCACCACGCCGTCGCCATAGGGGCGGTCGGATTCCATGCCGAAATCGGTGCTGCGGTGGGCCACGAACATGTCGAATTCTTCGAAGCTGCCTTCGTCCAGCAGCACCTCGATCCGTTCGCGGGCGGTCAGCTTGCCGCGGGCGTGCTGGGCGTCGATCCGGCGCTGTCCGCCGCCCAGCCGGGCGACTTCGCGGCGGCGTTCAAGTTCGGTGTGGATGTCTTTCATAAGGCGGCCCTCTTGCGACGGATTTGCGGCACTTTAGGCATCCATGCGCCCGGCGCAAAGCGGAATTGCGCAAGTTTGCAAAATATGCGGCGGGGCGTTGGTGCAAATTGCAAACTCGTCAAAGGGCTTGACGCAGCAGCGGCTTGGGCGCATCGACGCGGCATGGTTTTGCAGATTGATCTTGGGGCCGTTGCGGCCAATTGGAAGGCGCTGGCGGCCAAAGCCCCCGGCGCCCGCACCGGCGCGGTGGTCAAGGCCGACGCCTATGGTCTGGACGCCGCCCTTGTGGCGCCCGTGCTGTATGAATGCGGCGCGCGGGATTTCTTTGTCGCGCTGGCATCCGAGGGGCAGGCGATCCGCCCGCATCTGCCGGGGGACGCGCGTATCTTTGTGCTGTCGGGGCATATGGCGGGCGCGCCTTTGGGCGGGCTGATCCCGGTGCTGAACAGCGCCGAGCAGTTTTTCCGCGACCGCGCCATGCGGCCGGGCCAGCCGTTCGGCATTCAACTGGACACGGGCATGAACCGGCTGGGGCTGGAGCCGGCCGAATGGTCCGGCATCCGGGGCGAGGCGATGGCCGCCAATCAGGGCCAGGGTCCGGCGCTGGTCATGTCGCATCTGGCCTGCGCCGACGAGGACAGCCCCGAAAACGCCCGGCAACTGGCCACCTTTCACGAGATGACGCAGGGCGTGACCGCGCCGCGCAGCCTGTCGGCGACGGGCGGGATCTTGCTGGGGGCAGAGTATCATTTCGATCTGACCCGCCCCGGCATCGGCCTGTATGGCGGCGCGCCCTTTGCCGAGGCTGCGCCGGTGGTGCGGCTGTCGCTGCCGGTGATCCAGACGCGGATCGTGCGGCCCGGCGAATTCGTCGGTTACGGCGCAAGCTGGCGGGCCGGGCGGGTGACGCGGGTGGCGACTGTGGCGGCGGGCTATGCCGACGGGCTGCACCGCGCGCTGGCCCGTGGCGGCGCGATGCTGTGGGCGGGCGAGGTCGCTTGCCCCGTCATCGGGCGGGTGTCGATGGATCTGATAACCTGCGATGTGACCGATCTGCCCGATGTGCCGGATGCGCTGGATATTCTGAATGACCGTCAGGGTGTGGATGCGTTGGCCGGGGCTGCCGGAACCATCGGTTACGAGGTGCTGACCAGTCTGGGCGCGCGGTATCAGCGCAGCTATATCTGAGCGTCGTTGCGCCCCAAGATGCGTATTTAAGCAAACAGGAAGCGGCGGGCGCGGCGGATTGGCCACATCTTGCCGGGGCGCGGGCGGTTCTGCCCTTGTGCGAATCCCCTTGAATTGCCACCTTGGGGTCAGAGTGATCTTTCGGAGAGACTTTTGGGCCTGAACCCTATGCCCCCCGCACCATCCGGCGATGCCAGCCCGGCGGCTGAAACCTTGCTGGAGTTTCCCGACAACCGTTTGCTGATTGATCTGTGCGGTGCCAATGACCGGCATCTGGCGCGGATCGAGGAGGCTTTGGGCGTGCATATCCTGCGGCGCGGCAATCTGCTGGCCGTGGTTGGCCCGGCCGAGGCGCAGGCCGAGGCGGCGCGGGTTCTGCGCGGTCTTTATGCGCGGCTGGAACAGGGCCGCAGCGTTGAAATGGGCGAGGTCGAGGCCGCCTTGCGTATGGGCGATGCCCCTGCCGCCGAGGTCAGCCCCGCCGAGCAGCTGGAGATGTTCAGCGCCGGCAATTACGAATTGCGCACCCGCAAGAAATCGGTCGAGCCGCGGACCGAGGCGCAGAAGGATTACGTCCGGTCGCTGTTTCAGAACGAACTGGCCTTTGGCATTGGCCCCGCTGGCACCGGCAAGACTTATCTGGCTGTCGCGGTTGGCGTGACCATGCTGATCGGCGGCCATGTGGACAAGATCATCCTGTCGCGCCCTGCTGTCGAGGCGGGCGAACGTCTGGGCTTTCTGCCCGGCGACATGAAGGAAAAGGTCGATCCCTACATGCAGCCGCTTTACGACGCGCTGAACGATTTTCTGCCGTCGAAGCAGATGCAGAAGCTGATGGAGGAAAAGCGCATCGAAATCGCGCCTCTGGCATTCATGCGCGGGCGCACGCTGGCCAGTGCCTTTGTCGTGCTGGACGAGGCGCAGAATGCCACTGCCATGCAGATGAAGATGTTCCTGACCCGGCTTGGCGAAGGCTCGCGCATGGTGATTACCGGCGACCGCAGCCAGATCGACCTGCCGCGCGGGATGCAGTCCGGTCTGGTCGAGGCCGAACGGATTCTCAAGGGCGTCAAGGGCATCAGCTTTTCCTATTTTACCGCGCAGGACGTGGTGCGGCACCCCTTGGTGGCGCGGATCATTCAGGCCTACGATGCCGAGGATGTCGCCGCATTGGCGCGCGGCGAAGGGGATGGCAACCGTGGCGATTATGCGCCGCGCCGGATGCCGCGATCCGATGCCTGAGCCGCTGACCGATACCGTCATCGAGGACGACCGATGGGACGCCGCCGGTCTGCCGGGCCTTGCGGATCGCGCGGTTGCTGCGACTCTGGCCTGGCTGGGGATCGGTGGCGAGGTGGTTGTGCTGGGCTGCGATGATGCCCGCATCGCGGCGCTGAATGCCGATTTCCGGGGCAAGCCCAAGGCAACCAATGTGCTGTCATGGCCTTCGGTCGAACCCGAACGCCCCGCCCCCGGTGCCGCCCCGCTGCTGCCCGAGGATGAAGAACTGGGTGACATTGCCATCGCCTATGATACCTGCATGGCCGAGGCCGCCGTGCAGGGCAAGGCGCCTGCGGATCATGTCACGCATCTGCTGGTTCACGCCGTGCTGCATCTGGTCGGCTATGACCACGAAACCGACGCCGATGCGGAAACCATGGAAGCGGCCGAGCGTTCGATCCTTGCCACGCTGAATATCGCCGACCCTTATGCGGCCGAACGCGCCCCGACAATCGAGAGAGAAAGATGAGCGACGATCCCCGAAGTCCCGAGATACCGAAAACGCTGGAAGACCCCGCAGGCTGGGCCGATGGGGTCGGTGGCGAGGGGCGCGATCTGCCCGGCTCGCGCGGGTTTCTGGGGCGGTTTTTCGGGGTCTTTTCC
This sequence comes from Paracoccus sp. (in: a-proteobacteria), assembly GCF_030538755.1. Lineage (GTDB taxonomy): Bacteria > Pseudomonadota > Alphaproteobacteria > Rhodobacterales > Rhodobacteraceae > Paracoccus. Next base: position 60,881 of record NZ_JAUNTJ010000013.1, read on the forward strand.
GGCGATGAACCTGCGGCAGCCGCCGAACTGCCGGGCAACGCCTCGCAGCCTGCGCCCGGTCTGGTGAACCTGCGGCGCTTGCGCGTGGATGATGTGGCGATCCCCAAGGCGGAAATCATCGCCGTGCCCGTCACCGTCTCGCTGGATGATCTGGTCGAGATGTTCCGCGAACACGGCTTTTCGCGGATTCCGGTGTTTCGCGGCACGATGGACAGCCCTTTGGGGCTGATCCACCTCAAGGATCTGGCGCTGAAACATGGGTTTGGCAAGGGCGGGCGCTTTACGCTGCGCCCGATGCTGCGGCCTTTGCTGTATGTGCCGCCCTCGATGCCCATCGGGGTGCTGTTGCAGCAGATGCAGCAAAAGCGCATCCACATGGCGCTGGTGATCGACGAATATGGCGGCGTGGACGGGCTGGTCACGATCGAAGACCTGATCGAGCAGGTGATCGGCCAGATCGAGGATGAACATGACGAGGCCGAAGGCGGGCTGACCGTTCTGGTCAAGCCGGGCGAGTGGCTGATTCAGGCCCGCGCGCCTCTTGCCGATGTCGAGGCGGAAACCGGGCTTCGGCTGGCCACCGGCGAGGAAGAAGAAGAAATCGACACGCTTGGCGGGTTGGTGTTCATGCTGACAGGCCGGGTGCCCGTCCGTGGCGAGGTGATCGCACTGGAATCAGGGACCGAGATTGAAATCGTCGATGCCGACCCGCGCCGGATCAAGCGGGTGCGCCTGCGCGCGCCCAAGGATCGCCCGGCGGTCGAGGGCAAGGCCGTATAGGCCCGGCGGTCGCGCCGGGGCGGGCATCCGTCAAAGGCGCGCAAAGGCGGCGGCGTGCGTCACCGGGCTGTTGGCGGGCAGTTTCGGCCCCGCCGTCATCAGATGCGGGCCTGCATAGGGCGACGCCAGATCGGCCGGGGCAAAGCCAAAGCGGCGGTAATAGGCCGGATCGCCCAGAGCGATGATCGTGTGATCGGCAAAGCTGTCGATTGCGGCGCGGATCAGGGCGCTGCCGATCCCGCGCCCATGCAGGGCAGGGTGAACGGCCACCGGGGCCAGCGCCAGTGCCGGACCGGCCGCGCTCACCGGCGACAGGGCGATATGGCCAAGGATGGTGCCCTGCGCCTCGGCCACCAGCGACAGGGCCATATCGTCATCGGCGCGCAGATTGGCAACCAGATCCGACTCGGCCTTTTGGTCAAAGGCGCGGCGCAGCAGTTGCGCAATCCCGTCGTGATCGGCGCGGGTTTCCGGGCGCAGGCGGGGCAGAGTATCAGTGGCGGCAAAGTCGCGGCGGATCGCGGTGCTGTCTTGCCCCCATGGGCTGGCCTGCGTGCGGGACTGATGCGCGGCGAAAGCGGCCTCATCGGCGAAAAGCTCGTTCAGGTGCCAGATCATCGGGTCGTCATCCTGCGCAAGATCAAAGCGCAGGCAGCCCGGTTCGGCCCGGCTGGCGGTGATGTGATCGGGCAGCAGGCGCATGGCCAGCAGCATCTGATCCATATCGGCGCAGATCAGCCGCCCGCTTAGCGCCCGCAGCGGCGGCGAGATGGCGATCTCGGTGCCGGTCGGCGGGCCGGGGTGGTGATGGGCGTGATGTGTGTGATGCCCGCAGGCGCAGCCGGTCATGGTGGTTCCCCTTGCTTTGGGCGCAGCTTACCGGCCCATGCGCCATGGCACCAGCCGTGCAAAGGTCTTGCGCCTAACGGATCAGCGCGTCGAAATCGGGGTATTCGTCCTGCTCCGGCTGGCCCGCCGTATAACCCAAAGCGCCCGGTTCGGCATAAGGATCATCCCCGGCCTGTGGGTGGCAGGCGTGCAGATAGGTGCGGGTGACGGATTCAGTCGCGCCAAAGACCTGCGGCAGAGGCAGCACGACCCAGCTTTCGCCCGTCGCAAAGGCGGGTCGCAGCGGCGAACAAAAGAACCGCACCGTAACCGGATCAGACCACGCCAGCCCGTCAGGCGGCGCATCCGGGTAATTTGCGCCCGGATGCTGGCTATAGGCCAGACGCTGCGTCACCTGCACCAGATGGCCCGGCACGGCGGCGCTGCCCTGGCCGATCTGCTGCGGCGCGGATTGATCGACCCAGAAACAGCCATCCATATGGCAGCGCCCGGCAAAAGCACCGGGTGGCGGCGGCTGATCCGCCGCCCGCACACAGATCGCCGCGCTGTCGCCGAACCAGCAGGCCGGGTCATCGGGGTTGCGCTGAACCGCGCCCCAATCGCTGCGCCCGCCATCGGGGCCAAGGCCGGTCAGCCTGCCGTGCCCCGGCGCCGTGATGTCCAGCGAAACCGCTGTCGCGCCCGCGATCTGGCTGTGATCCAGCATCCGCACGGTGAAACTGCCGCCGCGCCGCAACTGGAAATCACAAGGCCCGGCGCTGCTTTGGTCGGCGCGGGCGATCTCGCATTGCGGGGGTGCTGTGGCATGGGCGGGCAGGGCGGCACAGGCGGCAAGCAGGGCGGGCAGATACAGGCGCATGGCAGAACCTCGGGCAGGATGCGGCCATGCTGATGCACGCCGGCGTTTCGGGCAAGAGGCGGGTAATGTGCGGTGAAGAAAGGGCAGGCCAACCGGCGGTTTGATTTTCGCCAAGGCCGTTCATACGTCCTGATGGCAAGCTGCAACCACGATCACAGCAGCAAAAGGGAAACCCGATGTCCGATCCTTGGCTTACGACCCTGATAACCGCCACCCCGCAACAGGGGTTCGAACTGGCCGTGACGCTTGGCCGTCGCGGCGTGAAAACCACGCAGCCCGACGCGGAAGTGCTGCACAAGTTGCGCCCTGTTTATGCCAATGATGCCGATGCGCTGACGGCGGCATCGCAGGTGGTGGCGATCAATTTTCAGACCATCGCTGCGGCGAACAATTACTGGCGCTGACATGACAGAACAAATCTATCGCTCGACCGAGGTATTCACGCAGGACACCATCCCCGACGCGCTGTTGAAGGAACACAAGATCAAGGCCGGATCGCGCGGCCTGCTGCGGGTTCTGTCGGGGCGCATCTGGCTGGTTTACGAAGATCGCGACGAACGTATCCTGCTGTCACCCGACCACCCCGGCCTGATCGAGCCGCTGACCCCGCACCATGTCGAACTGGACGGCGCGGTGCAGTTTCAGATCGACTTTATGTATGACCGGCCGGATGGATGATCTGACCGCGTAACCGATTGATATTTACTGGTATAAGGCGACCGCGCCCGAACAGGTTCCGGGGGGGGGCTGACATATGCGGGATCTTGTTTGATGTAATTAGGATCAGTTCAGTTAAGGGGACTGGGAGTGATGGCTGCATAAACCGATGCCACACTAAATGAGCTGACGATATATGCCAGAACGATGCCAAACAAAAAACCGATCCAGACTAGCACACCCCACCAGCGGCGCGTTGCACAGAGATAGACCAGCAACCCCAACGGTGTCAGCAAGATTGTCAGCAGCCGTGTGCCGCTACCGACCGTCTGGCCGCGCTGATCCGCATCTGCGCGCTGCCATAAAACGCACAGCACGACGATCCCGACCATTTGAATGAAATCATTCCATGTATAGGTCGGCATTGTATCCATGTCGGGCCAGAATGTCCTGTCGATTACCGCACCGATGGCGACGTAAACGAGAAGCAGCACATAGATTTGCCAAGGCTTCATTCCCACTCGATCGTTCCCGGCGGTTTCGAGGTAATATCATAGGTCACGCGGTTGATCCCGCGCACCTCGTTGATGATCCGGGTCGCCGTTTCGCCAAGGAAATCATGGCTGAACGGGTAATAATCCGCCGTCATCCCATCGACCGAGGTCACGGCCCGCAGCGCGCAGGCATAGTCATAGGTGCGCCCGTCGCCCATCACGCCGACGGTTTTCACCGGCAGAATGGCGACGAAAGCCTGCCAGATGTCGTCATACAGCCCGTGCTTGCGGATCTGGTCGATAAAGACGGCATCGGCGCGGCGCAGGATCTCCAGCTTGTCGCGGGTGATCTCGCCGGGGCAGCGGATGGCAAGGCCGGGGCCGGGGAAGGGGTGGCGGCCGATGAATTTGTCCGGCAGGCCCAGCTCGCGGCCAAGGGCGCGCACTTCGTCCTTGAACAGTTCGCGCAGCGGTTCGACCAGCTTCAGCCCCATCTTCTCGGGCAGACCGCCGACATTGTGGTGCGATTTGATCGTGACCGAAGGCCCGCCGCTAAACGACACGCTTTCGATCACATCGGGGTAAAGCGTGCCCTGGGCCAGAAACTCGGCACCCTCGATCTTGCTGGCCTCGCGCTGGAACACGTCGATGAACAGCTTGCCGATGGTCTTGCGCTTGACCTCGGGGTCGGAAACGCCCTCAAGCGCGCCGATGAACAGGTCGGATTCCTCGGCATGGATCAGCGGGATGTTGTAATGGTCGCGGAACATGGTCACGACCTCATCGGCTTCGTTCAGCCGCAGCAACCCGTGATCGACAAAGACGCAGGTCAACTGGTCGCCAATCGCCTCGTGGATCAGCACGGCGGCGACGGATGAATCAACCCCGCCCGACAGACCGCAGATCACCCGCTTGTCGCCCACCTGTTCGCGGATCTTCGCAATCGCATCGTCGCGATAGCTGGCCATGGTCCAGTCGCCGCTGAACCCGGCCAGACGCACGAAATTGGCAAACAGATCGGCACCGCGCGGGGTGTGATGCACCTCGGGGTGGAACTGCACGGCAAAGAAATTGCGCGCCACATCCGCCGTGATCGCATAGGGCGCACCGGGCGAGGTGCCGTAAACCGCAAAGCCGGGGGCCAGCCGCGATACATGATCGCCATGGCTCATCCAGACCTGTTCGCGCCCGTCGTCGAACCAGCCCTCTAACAGCGGCAGGCTGTCATCGGCGGGCGTCACGAAGGCGCGACCGAATTCGGCGGTGCCATCGCCGCTTTCGACCAGCCCGCCCAGTTCCTGCATCATCACCTGCTGGCCATAGCAGATGCCCAGAATCGGCACGCCCATTTCAAAGGCCAGACGCGGCGGGCGTGGGCTGCCCTCGCGCGTTACGCTGTCAGGACCGCCCGAAAAGATGATCGCGCGCGGGGCAAAGCCGCGCAGGAAATCCTCGGTCACGTTCTGATAGGGGTGAATTTCGCAATAGACATTCAACTCGCGCAGACGCCGCGCAATAAGCTGCGTCACCTGAGAGCCAAAGTCGATGATAAGAAGGCGCTGATGCTGGGTCATATCCGCGCTTTAGGCCCGCCAGCCCCCTGACGCAAGAGGCCAGCGCCCCCCGGAACCCACTGCACCCGGCGCGCGTTGCGAAAGATGAATGGAAACAACCATCTGCCGAGGTCGCCATGCTTTGCCGCTCTTTCATCGCCGTCGCCGCACTTGCCACACTGACTGCCTGCGAAAATGGCGCAATGCCGGGGGGAAACGGTAGCGCGCCCGCGTCTGCGCTTGCCGCGCAATGTCTGGCAGACCCGGCGCAGTCGCAGGATATGGAAAACGCGCTGAACGCCGCCCGCCAGGTCGAGGGTAAAACTATCCTGCGCAACCATGCCAACCTGTCCGCCATCGCCCAAAACCACGCCTGCGACATGGCTCGGATGGGGCAGGGCACGGTTGCCGGATCGGACGGATCGAACATCGTCGAGCGGGCGCGGGCCGTCAGCTATCCGACCTGCGGCGTGGTGCAGCTTGTCACCGTCGGCGGCACCCCGACGCAGGTCGTCAACCGCTGGCTGGCATCGAAACCGCATCGCGAACAGGTGCTGGGGCAACTGTCCACCGACATCGGCGCGGGCGTGACCATCGGTCCCGATGGCCGCCAATGGTGGAGCGTGGTGATGGGCCACGACTGCCGCTAACCACAACAGCCCGTCTTTCGTTTGCAAATATCCCGCGGGGGTCTGGGGGCGCGAAGCCCCCAGCGTCGCGGGACGCAACCCTTACTTTTCCGGCAGCAACCCGCGGGGCGAGAACCGCAGCACCAGCAGCAACACCACCCCCATCGCGATAAAGCGCATATGCGGCGCGCTGCCCAGCAATTGCTGTTTTACCGTGCCATCGGGCAGGGGCAGGGTCAGCACGCCGATCAGTTGCGGCCCCCAGACCTCGACCTTGATCCAGATGAACCAGATCAGCACTGCGCCCAGCACGGAACCCCAGTTGTTACCCGATCCACCGACGATCACCATCACCCAGATCAAAAAGGTATAGCGCAAGGGGTTATAGCCCGTGGGCGCCATCAGCCCGTCCAGCGTCACCATCATCGCCCCGGCCATGCCGATGACCGCCGACCCGATGATGAACACCTGCAAATGCCGCGAAGTGACGTTCTTGCCCATCGCCTCGGCGGCGGTTTCATTGTCGCGGATGGCGCGCATCATCCGGCCCCAGGGCGATTTCAGCGCCAGTTCCGCCAGCAGGATCAGCAGCAGCAGCACGACAAGGAACAGCAGCATATAGCACAGCTTGACCCAGATCCCTGACGCCTCGGCCACGGTAAAACCCCAGCTGGCGGCAAAGTCCTGAAACTGCGGATTACGCTGAAGCGCGATCTCATAGGGGACCGGGCGCGGGATCGAGGTGATGTTCTTGACCCCGCGCGCCAGCCATTCCTCGTTGCGCAGAACGGCGACGATGATTTCACCGATGCCCAGTGTGGCGATGGCCAGATAATCGGACCGCAGCCCCAGCGCGACCTTGCCCACGCCCCATGCGGCGGCGGCGGCGAACAGCCCGCCCACCGGCCACGCCAGCAGCACCGGCAGACCCAGCCCGCCGATATTGCCGAACCGTGCCGACTGGTTGGCCTCGATCGCTGTCACGGCGGGGTCAAAGATGGTGCGGAACAGGAAAAACCCCACGATCAGCACGGTGGCGACAGCCAGCCCGCGCAGCCTGCCCTTGGGCATCCGGCCCCAGACTTGCGCGGCCAGCACCAGCGCCCCCAGCCCCACGGCCAGCGACAGCAACAGGCGCGGCCCGCCCGCAGCCCACGCCCCCTCGACCGGCGGCAGCGAGATCAGCACAGGCGCCAGCCCGCCGATGGCCAGAAACCCGACCACGCCCGAGTTGAACAGCCCGGCATAGCCCCATTGCATGTTCACGCCCAAGGCCATGATGGCCGAAATCAGCCCCATGTTCAGAATGGCCAGCGACGTGTTCCATGACCCCGAAAACAGGCTGTTGTTCAGGGTGCCTTCCAGCACGAACAGGATGGCGAGAACCGCAAACAGAACCGGCGCGCGCAGCGGGCTGGATGCGGTATTTGCCTGACGATTTCCCGACATGTTCAGCCCCCTTACACGGATTTGCCACGGAACAGCCCGGTCGGGCGGAACAGCAGAACGGCGATCAGAATGATAAAGCTGACCGCGAATTTATACTCGGTGGACAGCAGTTGCAGCAGCCCGCCCGGTTGCCAGTCGGGGAACAGGTATCCCGCAACCTTGACCCATGGATAGGTGATCGCCACCTCGGAAAAGGCGACGATAAAGCCGCCCGCGATGGCCCCCACCGGGCTGCCCAGACCGCCGACGATGGCGGCGGCAAAGATCGGCAGCAGGATCTGGAAATAGTTGAAGGCCTTGAACGACTTGTCCAGGCCATACAGCGTGCCGGCAATGGTCATCAGCGCGGCGGCGATGATCCATGTCTGGCGCACCACCTGTTCCGGGTCGATGCCCGACAGCAGCGCCAGATCCTCGTTATCGGAATAGGCGCGCATCGCCTTGCCCGACCGGGTGCGATTCAGAAACCAGAACAGCGCGGCGACGACCAGAAAGGCGACCACGACGGTCAACGCTTGTGTGCTGCGCAGCGCCAGACCCTCGCTCAGCCCGGTCAGTTCGCGGAATTCGCGCACACTGATGACGAACCGTGCACCGTCGTCAAAGCGGATTTCGTCCACGCCGATGACCAGACGGGTCAGGCCGTTCATGATGAACATCACCCCGACCGAGGCCATCACCAGAATGATCGGCGGCGATTTCCTGGCGCGATAGAACCGATAGACCGCGCGATCCGTCCCCAGCACCAGCAGGGCCGTGGCGGCGATCCCCAAGGGCAGCGCCAGCAGCGCGGTGGGCAGCGGGCCAAGGCTGATGCCCATGGATTGCAGCCACCATGTGAACAGGATCACCATGGCGGTGCCGAATGCCATGGTGTCGCCATGGGCAAAGTTCGAAAACCGCAAGATGCCATAGATCAGCGTCACCCCCAATGCGCCAAGCGCCAACTGCGCCCCGTATGCCGCAGCAGGAATGAAAACGAAGTTAAGAAAGGCGACAAGCGCGTTCAGAATATCCATCAGGTCGCCTCCTTGCAGGTGCCGATACAGGTCGTCGGTGCGCATTCGGTCTCGACGCATTCGGTTTCAAAGGCGCAGTCAAAGGAGCGATCATCCGCCAGCACCGGCAAGGGGGCCAGAAGGGCGCAAAGAACAGGCATCCGCATCGCTTAGCCCCCCAGAAAGGTGCGCCGCACCTCATCGTTGGCCATCAGCTCGCGCCCGGTGCCGGTATGGGCGTTCGCGCCCTGCACCAGAACATAGGCCTTGTCGGCAATCGCCATCGCCTGCTGGGCGTTCTGTTCGACCATCAGCACGGGCAGGCCGGTGCGGGCGATTTCGATGATGCGGTCGAACAATTCGTCCATCACGATGGGCGACACGCCCGCCGTTGGTTCATCCAGCATCAGCAGTTGCGGACGCGTCATCAGCGCCCGGCCAACGGCGACCTGCTGGCGCTGACCGCCCGACAGCTCGCCCGCGGCCTGACGCCGCTTGTCGCGCAGGATCGGGAACAGGTCATACACCTGTTCGATGGTCGGGCGGAAATCGTCGTCGCGGATGAACGCGCCCATTTCCAGATTTTCCTCGACCGACATCGAGGGGAAGATGTTGTTCACCTGCGGCACAAAGCCCATGCCCGCCTTGACCCGATCCTGCGGATTCAGCGCCGTAATATCACGCCCGTTCAGCCGGACCGAGCCTTGCCGCAGGTCCAGCATCCCGAACATCGCCTTCATCGCGGTGGATTTGCCCGCGCCGTTCGGCCCGACGATCACGGCGATTTCGCCGCGTTCCACCGAGATGGTGCAGTCGTGCAGAATGTCCGGCCCCTTGCCATAGCCGCCGGTCATGTTTTCGCCGATCAGAAACGGATCGCCCGCCTTGCCGGGGCCAGTCGTGCCGCTGCGGCGGGTGCCGTCGATGGTGCCCATGCCCTTGGTGTTGGTGATCGAGGCGTCGCGGTTGCCGCGCCCGCCGAATACGTCGCTGTCGCTCATACGGGCACCATGTCCTTGTTCTTCAGGCCGCGGCCCAGATAAGCTTCGATCACGACCTCGTTCTGCATGATGCTGGCGGCCGAGCCTTGGGCCAGCACCTTGCCTTCGGCCATGACGATCACCGGATCGCAGATTTTTCCAATGAAATCCATGTCATGTTCGATCACGCAAAAGGTATAGCCGCGTTCGCGGTTCAGGCGGATGATCGAATCGGCGATGGTCATCAGCAGGGTGCGGTTCACGCCCGCGCCCACCTCGTCCAGAAAGACGACCTTGGCATCGACCATCATGCAGCGGCCCAGTTCCAGCAGCTTTTTCTGCCCGCCTGACAGGTTGCCGGCCTTTTCATTGGCGACATGGCTGATGGTCAGAAATTCCAGCACCTCGTCGGCCTTTTCGCGCAGGGCGCGTTCTTCGGCGGCGATGCGGCCACGGCGGAACCATGTGTTCACCAGCGTTTCGCCGGTCTGGCCGCCGGGCACCATCATCAGGTTTTCGCGCACGGTCATCGACGAAAATTCGTGCGCCAGTTGAAAGGTCCGCAGCAGCCCTTTGTGAAACAGCTTGTGCGGGGGCAGGCCGGTAATATCCTCGCCCGCCATGGTCACGTTGCCCGAGGTCGGCGGCAGCACCCCCGCGATCACGTTGAACAAGGTGGATTTGCCCGCGCCATTCGGCCCGATCAGCCCGGTGATCGACCCCTTGGCAATGGACAGGCTGGCACCGTCCACGGCGCGGAAACCGCCAAAGTGCCGGTGCAGGTTCGTGACCTGAATCATGCATATTCCCCTGTAAACCTTCGCGTTAAACCCGAAGTGTCCGGCGTGACGCCATTTTCTGTTTGGGTGCCGCCCGGCAGCAGGGGCCGGGCGGCAGAGTGCATCAGTGGAAACCGACGACTTCCAACTGGCCACCGTTGATGACGGTTTCGCGGAAGCTGCCGGCGCTTTCGCCCGGTTCGACCAGTTCCACGGACGAGGCACCGACGTAATCAATGTCCTGACCAGCGGCCAGCAGCTCCAGCCCCTTGGCCAGTTCGCCCGGCAGGATCTGTTCGCCCGGCGCGTTGGCCACGTCCATCACCTTGTCCTTGAACGTGGCGGGGTCGGACGACCCGGCGGCCTGCATCGCCAGCAGGATCAGCGCGGCGGCGTCATAGGCTTCGGCGGAATAGGCACCCTGCGGGTCGAATCCGGCGGCGGCACCCAGTTCGTTAAAGCGGTTGCGGCCTTCGCCATCGGCTGCCGGGTTCACACCGATCGAGCCGTCGATTTCGTCGCCAAAGCGTTCGGCCAGCGGGTCGCCGATCATCCCGTCGGGAAAGATAAAGCGGTCGAACGACCCGGTATCCAGCGCCGCGCGGGTGACGCCGGAACCGCCCTGATCGACGTAACCGGCGACGACCAGCACATCACCACCAGCAGCGGCCAGTGCCGCAACCTCGGCCGAATAGTCGGCTTTGCCATCGTCATGCGCGGCGGTGATCGTCACCGTGCCGCCTGCATTCTGGAAGGCGGTGGCAAAGCTGTCGGCCAGCCCCTTGCCGTAATCGTTGTTGGTATAGGTGACGGCGGCGCTTTCGATGCCCTTGCTGCGCGCGATCTGTGCCATCACTTCGCCCTGACGGGCATCCGACGGCGCGGTGCGGAAGAACAACCCGTTATCCGCAATGTCGGTCAGCGCCGGAGACGTGGCCGAGGGCGATACCATCAGCACACCGTTGGGCATCGCCACCCGTTCCAGCGTGGCGATGGTTTCGCCCGAACACTGGCCGCCAACCATGGCGCGCACGCCTTCGCTGACCAGACGTTCTGCGGCGGAAACCGCGGCGGCGGCGTCGATGCAGGTGGTGTCGCCGCGCACCGAAGTCACGGTCGAGCCGCCCAGCAGCAGGCCGGAATCGCTGACCTCTTTCATGGCGGCTTCGGCACCGGCGGCGATGTCGGGTGCCATGGATTCCAGCGGCCCGGTAAAGGCCAATTGCGTGCCGATCTTGATTTCCTCGGCGTTAACCAGACCGGCCGTCATCATGCAAGCGGTCGTGGCAAGAAGCAGTTTTTTCATTCTATCCCGTCCTGTTGGTTATTGAATTACCGTGCAGCTTAGACGCCGCACGGTCGTTGGAAAAGCGGCTTTTACCGCGCCGCGCGGCTTTTGCTGGTTAATCAGCGATAGCCGACGACCTGCAATTCGCCGTCGCGGAATTCCACCTCGCGGTAAACACCGGCGGATTCGCCCGGCTCGACCAGTTCGACCGAGGTCGCGCCGACATAATCCACGTCGCCGCCCGCGTTGATGATTTCCAGTGCACGTGCCAGTTCACCGGGCAGGATCTGTTCGCCCGGCGCATTGGCAATATCCATCACGCTGTTTTTGTAAACGCCGGGATCGGTGGTGCCCGCCTTGGCCATCGCCAGCAGGATCAGCGCCGCCGCGTCATAGGATTCGGCGGAAAACGAGTTTGACCCGTCAAAGCCCGCCTCGGATGCCAGCGCGATATAGCGTTCGCGGCCCTCGCCTTCGGATGACGGGTTCTGGCCAAAGCTGCCGTCGATTTCCGCGCCAAAGCGTTCTTGCAGCGCGTTCGACACCATGCCATCGGCGAAAACGAAGGTGTCAAAGGCGCCGGTGTCCAGCGACCCGCGCACGATGCCGGAACCGCCCTGATCGACGTAACCGGCCACCACCAGCGCCTCGCCCCCGGCGGCGGCCAGCGCGGCGACTTCGGCGGCGTAATCGGCCTTGCCGTCGTCATGGGCGGAGCTGACGGTCACGCTGCCGCCCTTGGCGGTGTAGGCGGCGGCAAAGCTGTCGGCCAGCCCCTTGCCGTAATCGTTGTTGGTATAGGTGACGGCGACGGTGTTGACGCCGCGATCCAAAAGGATGTCGGCCATCACCTCGCCCTGACGGGCATCGGACGGCGAGGTGCGGAAGAACAGCCCGTTATCCTCGATCGTGGACAGCGCGGGCGAGGTGGCCGAGGGCGCGATCATCACGATGCCATTGGGCATGGCGACCCGTTCCAGCGTGGCGATGGTTTCGCCCGAACACATGCCGCCCACGATGCCCTTGACCCCATCGGCCACGATACGTTCGGCGGCGGATACGGCTGCGGCGGCGTCGGTGCAGGTGGAATCGGCGCGCACGCCCGTGACGGTGGTGCCATCCAGCAGCAGGCCGGAATCGCTGACCTCTTTCATGGCCAGCAGCGCGCCTTTTTCCATTTCGGGCGACAGCGATTCCAGCGGGCCGGTAAAGCCGATGGAAATGCCCAGCTTGATGTCTTCGGCGGTTGCGGCACTCGCCAGCAAGGCCCCGGCAGCCGTAGCGATCAACAGTTTTTTCATTTTTTCCTCCCGTTTGGATCAAGATCCTGCGGCAGAGGTTAGAGGCGCGTTTTCCAAAAAGAAAGCATTTCGGATGGAAAACCAGCCATGCCGTGCCATGTTGCATGTGCGGGTGGCGGCGCAGCCTGTAAACTGCCCCGCGCGGGGCGCGTCAGCGGCGCAGCGCGGGTGGCTGGTGCCGGATGTCGGCGCGCCGCCGTCGCCGCAGCAACGCAGCCACAGCGGACCAGAGCGCCATCCCCAGACCCAGGCCGATGGCGGCGGCGGTAATCCCGGCGGTGGTCACGGGCAGGGCGGGGCGGAAATCGCCCCATGTCGCGGCCAGAGTGGCGGGATCGCGCAGACGGTGGGGCAGGGCGATGCGTTCCAGCGGGGCGGCGGCGCGCAGCAGGGCCAGATCGGCGCGGGCGCGGTCCAGTCGGGTGAACACGCGGCCCATATCGCGCTGATGCAGGTCGCGAAAGGTGCTGCCCGACAGATCGGCCAGCGCCTGTTCGCGGGTCAGTCCGGCGCGGCTGGCGCTGGAGTCGAAATCGGCGGTGACGCGGCTCAGCGCATCGACCTGTCCGCCCAACCGCTGCACATATTGGTCGGAAAAGGCTGGAAACTGTGACAGGGCAGCGGCGCAGCAGGCCGCAAACCCCAGCCGCAGCACCCCCGCCATCAGACCGGATAGCCGGCGGCGATCACCGGATCGTAGATCGCCTTGATCCGGGCCACGGCCTCGGAGGGCGACATTTCCTCGGATTCGCCGCTGCGGCGGCTGGTCAGTTCAACCTTGTTGTTGGCCAGACCACGCGGGCCGACGGTGATGCGCCAGGGCAGGCCGATCAGGTCCATGCCGGCGAATTTCGCCCCCGCCCGTTCGTCGCGGTCGTCATACAGCGGATCAAGCCCTGCGGCGCGCAGATCGTCATAAATGGCCTGACAGGCGCTGTCGGTGCTGGCATCGCCCTGCTTCAGATTGACGATGCCGACATGGAAGGGCGTCACGCCCTCGGGCCAGATGATGCCCTTGTCGTCGTGGCTTGCCTCGATGATGGCACCCAGCAGGCGGGAAACGCCGATGCCGTGGCTGCCCATCTCGACCGGCACCCGCGCGCCATCGGGACCGACGACCGTCGCGCCCATCGATTCAGAATATTTGGTGCCGAAATAGAAGATCTGCCCGACCTCGATGCCGCGGGCGGAACGGCGGCGATCCTCGGGGATCTGGGCGAACGTTGCCTCGTCATGGGTTTCGTCGGTGCGGGCATAGCGGCTGGTGAATTCTTCCAGAATCGACTGGCACTGTTCCACGCTGTCATAATCAATCGCGCGGTCGCCGAATTTCAGCTCGGTGATGGCGCTGTCATAAAACACCTCGGATTCGCCGGTTTCGGCCAGAACCAGAAACTCATGCGTGTAATCGCCGCCAATCGGCCCGCCATCGGCACGCATCGGAATCGCCTGCAAGCCCATGCGTTCGTAGGTGCGCAGATAGCTGACCAGATGGCGGTTATAGGCGTGCAAGGCCGCCTCGCGCGTCAGGTCAAAGTTATAGCCGTCCTTCATCAGAAACTCGCGCCCGCGCATGACGCCAAAGCGGGGGCGCACCTCGTCGCGGAATTTCCACTGGATCTGATACAGCGTCAGCGGCAGATCCTTGTAGCTGTTCACATGCGCGCGAAAGATGTCGGTGATGACTTCTTCGTTGGTGGGGCCGAACAGCATGTCGCGGTCGTGCCGGTCCTTGATGCGCAGCATTTCCTGACCGTAATCGTCATAGCGCCCGCTTTCGCGCCACAGATCGGCCGACTGGATGGTGGGCATCAGCACCGGGATATGACCGGCGCGGGCCTGTTCTTCATGCACGATCTGTTCGATCCGGCGCAGCACCTTAAGCCCCAGCGGCAGCCAGGAATAGATGCCCGCCGATTGCTGCTTTATCATCCCGGCGCGCAGCATCAGCCGGTGGCTGACGATCTGGGCCTCTTTCGGGTCTTCTTTCAGGACGGGCAGGAAATAGCGCGACAGACGCATAGCGGGCACCTTTGTTCGTTTGGCCACGGTCTAGGGCAGGCGGGCAGGCGGGGCAAGATGGCGTGGCGTGGCCCGCTGCGCTTGCATCAGGGCCAACATCATAGCACAACGAGCGCGTAACGCGACGGAGATACCATGCAGGTCAGTGGGCGCAAACAGGTCTGGTATTGGGGCATCGCCGCCGCCGTGCTGATGCTGGTGCTGTGGCAACTGGGGTCAACGCTGACGCCGTTTCTGATCGGCGCGGCCATCGCCTATCTGCTGAACCCGATTGCCGACTGGCTGGAAACCCACGGGCTGAGCCGTGTCTGGGCCACCGTGCTGGTGACGCTGAGCGTGGCGCTGCTGATCGTGGCGGCGCTGCTGGGGATCATCCCGCTGCTGTCGCGCCAGTTCGCGCAACTGGTGCAGACCGCGCCCGAGATGTTCAACCGGCTCCAGTCCTTCCTGGGCGAGCGTTTCCCCGAACTGCTGGACGACCAAAGCCCCGTGCGCGAAACGCTGGCCAATATCGGCAACACCATTTCACAGCGCGGCGGCGAGCTGGCCGGGATGGTGCTGGGGTCGGTGATGAACGTGTTAAGCGTGGTGATGATGATCGTCATCGTGCCGGTGGTCGCCTTTTATCTGCTGCTGGACTGGAACAACATGCTGGCGCGGGTTGACAGCCTGCTGCCACGCGACCACGCCACGACCATCCGCCGTCTGGCGCGGGAAATCGACGATGCCCTTGGCGGGTTCCTGCGCGGCGAGGGCATGGTGATGACCATTCTTTCGGTGTTTTATGCCACCGGCCTGCTGTTGGTCGGGTTGCCCTTTGCGCTGTTGGTCGGGGTGATCGCGGGGGTGTTTTCCTTCATCCCCTATGTCGGCACGATCATTGGCGGCGTCACCTCGATCGGGCTGGCGCTGTTCGCCTTTTGGGGCGATCCGGTGATGATCGGCACCGTCGTTGCGATCTTTGTCGCGGGGCAGTTGATGGAAAGCAACTATCTGGTGCCGAAACTGGTCGGCAAGCATGTCGGCCTGCATCCCGTCTGGCTGTTGCTGGCGCTGTCGGTGTTCGGGTCGCTGTTCGGCTTTGCCGGGATGCTGATTGCCGTGCCCGTGGCGGCGGCCTTGGGGGTTCTGGTGCGCTATGCGGCGGAACAATACAAGGAAAGCGGCCTTTATACCGGGCGCGAAATGCCCACCCCGCCGCCGCAGCCCACCTTGATCGAGATCGTTCCCCCCGGCACTGTCGAGCGTGAGTGGCGGCAGGCCGAACGCGCCGCCGAACAGCGCATCAACGAGGTGCGGATCGACGAGATGATCGAGGAACGGGCCAAGCAAGACGAGTCGTGACCCGGCAAATTCCCCTTGATCTGCGCACGCCTCCGGCGTTGACGCGCGGCGATTTCCTGTTGGCCGCCGCGAACCGCGACGCATTGGCGATGCTGGATGCCCCGGCGCTGTGGCCGCAGGGGCGGATGCTGCTGGTCGGGCCAGAGGGCGCGGGCAAAAGCCATATCGCCGCCTTTTGGGCGGCAGAGCGCGACGCGCCGGTGATTGCGGCGGATGCGCTGGCGGACGGCTCGCCCGAGGCGCTGTTGAACAGTGGCGCGCTGGTGGTCGAGGATGCCGAGCGCGTGGCGGCCCGTGCGGCGGATCAGACGGCGCTGTTTCACCTGTGGAACCTTGCGCCCGCGCGCGGGGCGCTGTTGTTGCTGACTGCCCGCACCGCGCCGCGCGACTGGGGGCTGACGCTGCCCGACTTGCGGTCGCGCATGGATGCGATGACGCAGGTCAGGCTGGGCGCGCCCGACGAAGACCTGCTGGCCGCTGTTCTGGTCAAGCTGTGCGCCGACCGTCAGCTTGCCATGCCGCCCGCGCTGATCGGCTGGCTGGTGCGGCGGATGGACCGCGATCTGGGGCTGGCCCGGCGTCTGGTTGCGGCGCTGGATGCGGCGGCTTTCGCTGCTGGCGGGCCTGTAACGCGGCGGATGGCGGCAGATATACTGGACAAGATGCCTGCATCTGACGCATGATCTCCGGCTAAAAAATGGGCAAGACCGATGACACAAGCCGATTATCTGAAAACTCCATTTCCTGAACCCCAGGATCTGCCCGGTGGCACCCCGACCGGCCCGGCGCGGTTCTTTAACCGCGAATTGTCGTGGCTGTCTTTCAACTGGCGGGTGCTGGACGAGGCGCGCAACCCTCGGGTGCCTCTGCTGGAACGGTTGCGCTTTGTGTCGATCAGCGCCACCAACCTTGACGAATTCTATACCGTCCGCGTCGCCGGTCTGCGCGAACTGGTGCGCGAGGGGAACACCACCCCCAGCGATGACGGGCTGACGGCGGCTGAACAGCTTGTGCTGATAAATGCCGATGCCCGCCGGCTGATGGGCGCGCAGCAAGCGGTCTGGAACCGGCTGCGCCACGAGATGGAGCGGGAAGGCATCGCCATTCTGTCGCGGTCGCGCATTACCCGCGCCGAAGAGGAATTCCTGCACCGCTATTTCGCCGACCGCGTGTTTCCGGTGCTGTCGCCGCTGGCGATCGACCCGGCGCATCCGTTCCCCTTCATCCCCAACACCGGCTTTTGCCTTGCGCTGGAACTGGCCCGCGAAAGCGATGGCCGCCAGATGCAGGCGCTGCTGCCGATCCCGGCGCAATTGCAGCGGTTCATCCCTCTGCCGGGCGGCGAACGCTTTTTGCCGCTGGAAGATCTGCTGCTGATGCACCTGTCCAGCCTGTTCCCCGGTTATCGCGACGCCGGGCATTGCGCCTTTCGCGTGCTGCGCGACAGCGATCTGGAGGTCGAGGAAGAGGCCGAAGACCTGGTGCGAGAGTTTGAAACCGCATTGAAACGCCGCCGCCGGGGCAGCGTGATCCGGCTGAAAATCACCGCAGGCGCGCCCGACCGGCTGCGGCGGGTCATCATGGACGAACTGGCCGTCAGCCCCGACGAGGTGATCGAGGTGCAGGGCCTGCTGGGCGTCGCCGATCTCAAGGAACTGGTGCTGGACAGCCGCCGCGATCTGCTGTGGCCGTCCTTCGCGCCGCGTGTGCCCGAACGGGTGCAGGATCACCACGGCGACATGTTCGCCGCGATCCGGCAAAAGGACATGCTGCTGCACCACCCCTATGAGACCTTTGATATGGTGGTGCGGTTTCTGCATCAGGCGGCGCGCGACCCCGATGTTCTGGCGATCAAGCAGACGCTGTATCGCACCAGCCGCGACAGCCCCATCGTCGATGCGCTGTGCGAGGCGGCCGAGGCCGGGAAATCCGTCACCGCGCTGGTCGAGCTGAAAGCCCGCTTTGACGAGGCCGCCAACATCCGCCAGTCGCGCAGGCTGGAACGGGCCGGCGCGCATGTGGTTTACGGCTTTGTCAACTACAAGACCCATGCCAAGATCAGCAGCGTTGTCCGGCGCGAGGGCGACAGCCTTGTGACCTATACCCATTGGGGCACCGGCAACTATCATCCGATCACCGCGCGGATCTATACCGACCTGTCGCTGTTCACCTGCAACCCGGCGCTTGGCCGCGATGCGACCAAGGTTTTCAATTACTTGTCTGGCTATGTTCAACCAGAGGGGTTGGAAAATCTGTCGATCAGCCCGATCAGCATGAAGCCGCGCCTGCTGGACCTGATCGCGCGCGAGGCCGAAATGGCCCGCCTTGGCCGCCCCGCCGCGATCTGGGCCAAGATGAACAGCCTGATCGAAAAAGATGTGATCGAGGCGCTGTATGAGGCCAGCGCAGCGGGCGTCAAGATCAGCCTTGTCGTGCGCGGAATTTGTGGAATTCGGCCCGGTATCAGGGGCTTGTCAGAAAATATTCGTGTGAAATCTATCGTCGGCCGCTATCTGGAACATTCGCGCATCGTCTGTTTCGGCAATGGCCACGGCCTGCCCAGCAAAAAGGCGCGGGTGTTCTTTTCCTCTGCCGACTGGATGGGCCGCAACCTGAACCGGCGTGTCGAAACGCTGGTCGAATGTCTGAACGATACCGTCAAGGCGCAGATCGTCAGCCAGATCATGGCCGCCAACATGGCGGACGAGGCGCAAAGCTGGCTGTTAATGCCTGACGGCAGGTTCTTGCGCTATCTTCCTGAAGGACAGGAAGATTTGTTCAATTGCCATCGCTTTTTCATGGAAAATCCGTCGCTGTCCGGGCGGGGAACCGCTGGCGCGCGCGATGTGCCCGCACTGACCCATTCGGCGGATTAAGGCCGCAGGTTGGGGGCGGCGGGCCGGATCGCGCCTTGCGCATCGGCCCGTCGGACTGCACGCGACTTCAGACTGCCGTGTCAAGCTGCGTCATGCCCATGCTACGCAGCGAGAATTGTTAAAAACTGCGTGGCCCGCTGATTGACCTGATAGACATGCCATTGCATTAACCTTTTCGTTACTGCCCCAGTGTAAAGAGGCCCCCATGCATGGCGTGCGAACCACCAGCGGCAAGAAGATCGACCCGTTCGGGACCGAATCTCCGTTTGGCCAGCTTGCCGCGCGCGAGTTGCGGCGGGTCGGCGTGGTGGACATCGGCTCGAACTCGGTTCGGCTGGTGATTTTTGACGGGGCGGCGCGCTCGCCCGCGTATTTCTATAACGAAAAGGTCATGGCCGGGCTGGGGCGCGATATGGCCGCCACCGGCAGCCTGAACCCCGAGGGGATGGAGCGCGCCCTGGCCGCGCTGAAACGCTTTGCGGCGCTGTCGCGCGATATGGGCATCCGCCCGCCCGTCTGTGTCGCCACCGCCGCCATGCGCGAGGCCAGCAACGGGCCAGCGTTCCGCAAAAAGATCGAAAAGGCCACCGGCCTGAAAATCCACGTCATCGACGGTCAGGAAGAGGCGCGGCTGTCGGCGCAGGGCGTGCTGCTGGGCTGGCCCGATGCGCGCGGGCTGGTGTGCGACATCGGCGGCAACTCGATGGAACTGGCCGAGGTCGAGGACGGCCGCATCGGGCGGCGCGCGACCTCGGGTCTGGGGCCGTTCCGCTTGCAACAGGTCAAATCGGGCCTGCGCAAGCATATCCGCGAAATCATGGCCGGGCTGGCTCGCGAATTGGGCACGGAGCACGACAGGCTGTATCTGGTCGGCGGGTCGTGGCGCGCCATCGGGCGGCTGGATATGGAGCGGCGCGGCTATCCGATGACCGTGCTGCACGAATACCGCATGACCCCCGATGACGTGGCGGCGACGCTGAAATGGATCGCCGACAGCGACCTGTCGGATCTGCGCGCCCGCACTGGCGTTTCGTCGTCGCGGATGGATCTGATCCCGCTGGCTGCGCAGGTTCTGGACGAACTGGTTCAGACCTTTGCCCCCACTGAGCTGGCGATCAGCAGCTATGGCATCCGCGAGGGGCTGTTGTATGAGCAGATGTCCAACAGCCTGCGCAAGCGTGATCCGCTGATCGAGGCCGCGCGGTTTACCGAACGCCAGATGGCCCGGATGCCGGGCGGGGGCAAGCTGCTGTATCAGTTTCTGCGCCCGCTGTTTCCCGATGCGCCGCCCGAACGCGACAGGCTGATGCACGCCGCTTGCCTGCTGCATGATACAAGCTGGCGCGCGCACCCCGATTATCGCGCCGAATCCTGTTTCGATAATGTCACCCGCGCGAATATGGCCGCGCTCAGCCACCCCGAGCGTGTCTTTATCGGCCTTGCGTTGCTATATCGTTACAAGAATAACCGCCAGAACAGCGCGATGGCTGCGCTGTTTAACCTGTTGACCGACTCAGAACAACGTGATGCGGAAATTCTGGGCAAGGCGATGCGCTTTGGCGCGATGTTTTCCGCCGGTGATCCTTTGGATGCGGGCGCGCTGCGGATTTCGCCCAAGGGAGACGCGCTGGAACTGCGGCTGACCGACAAGGGGCGCGCGCTGATGGGTGAGGTGGCGCAATCCCGGTTTGAATCGCTGTGCAAGGCGATGGGGCTTGCCCCGGTTGTTAAGGGGCAGGGCGAATAACCCTATGGTTTAACTGGATTCCGGGTTCAGTTTTTCAACTTTACTCACGCGGGCGTTACCTCCTACGATGTTAACCAGTGTTAACGGGGGTAACGATGATTCTGAAGTTTTTGGGCGCGGCTGCGGTCGCCATGGGGCTGGCCGCCCCGGTGAATGCGGCTGTGGCGGAATACCATGGCAGTTTTGACGAAGGCTATATAAAAGGGCACTTTGTCGGGCTTGATCTCGAAGGGAATGGTGTCGTAACCAAGCTATTGGATTTCCATATAGCGTTTGATGATATGAATTACGGCAGTCATAGCTATTTTTATATTGAATCTAGTACTGCGACGGATTTCAAATTTATTGACCATGGCGATTGGTCCGGAAGCCTGAACGGCACTGCTTTCATCAGTTATTGGGTGCCGCTTTGTGATTCATGGAATACTCCGCCTTGTATGCCCGGCGATATGCCGGGATATGATTACTTTGACCAATGGCGATTCGAAACCACTTCGGTTGAATTTGTCCGATACGATCTGACCCCCGCCCCGGTCCCCGTCCCCGGCACGCTGCCCCTGATCGCGGGTGGCATCGGTGCGCTGGCGGTGTTGCGGCGGCGGCGCAAGGCTGTGGTCTGACGCGCCATCGGTTGTGCGGCGCATCGCCGCGCAACCTTTCTTAAGATTTGGTTAAAATTCATCTGGTCAGATGGCCGGTATTTTGTATGCTCAATTCACGAATCTGTGTTGAGGTGCGTTATGCTGACTACCTGTTTCAAGAAAGTTTCGTGCTACCTGTCACTGTCGGTTTTGGCACTTGGCTTGCCCGCCATGGCACAGGCCGCGACCTATCAGGGCCATTTCGACGAAGGCTATATCTGGGGCAGCTTTGCCGGGATTGACCGCAACGGCGATGGTCGCATCACGCCCGATGAATTGACCGGCTTTTCCGCCACGCTTGACAATATGACCGGCGGGCCGGGCCAGTATCGTGTTGAAAGCAAAAGCGTTTCGAATTTCCTTTTCGTGCATCACGGGCCGGGGAAAGCCACCCTTAGCGGAACGGTTTCGTTCTGGTTTCGGCAGGCTGTCTGCGAATACTGCTGGGGTGGTGGCTATGATCCCTATGACGACGCATACGGTTTTGCGGCAATGATTGCGCCCAGATATTCTTATGGCGAATATGAGGTGCGCGAAACGCTGAATACCAGCAATGTCAGCTATCAGCTTACCCCGGCAACCGTGCCTTTGCCCGCAGGCGGGGCCTTGCTGACCGGAGGGCTGGCCGCGCTGGCCTTGATGCGCCGACGTGGGTCACGACCGGATCAGCAGGGCCGGGGATGAATGCAAAGGCCGCCCCAAAGGCGGCCTTTGTCGATATGCGGGCAGATTATTCCGCGCCGTTATAGGTATAGGCCAGAATCGCCCCCGGATTGGCGGGCTGGTTCGAAACACCACCCGCCACCGGCTCGAAATTGCCGGCGCTGTCGGTGGCGATCCAGATCGTCCTGCCATCGGGTGAGATTTCCGTATCGCGCAGGCGGTTGTCGCTGTGGAAATAGCGGGTGAGGGGCTGGGTCACATACGCGCTAACTTAAGGGCTTGTGGGGTTTCTGGCGGCGTTTGCCTGGCTTTT
>NZ_JAUNTJ010000014.1 GCF_030538755.1 Paracoccus sp. (in: a-proteobacteria)
ATTTGCTGACCCGGCTTTTGTCTGAACGCGACTGGCTGCTGGCCGATGGCGCGACGGGGACCAACCTGTTCAACATGGGCCTGTCCGCAGGCGACCCGCCGGAACTGTGGAACACCGACCAGCCCGACAACATCCGCAAGCTGTATCGGGGCGCCGTGGATGCCGGGTCTGATCTGTTCCTGACCAACAGCTTTGGCGGCAACGCCAGCCGATTAAAGCTGCACAATGCCCAGAACCGTGTGCGCGAACTGAACCGCGTTGCTGCCGAACTGGCGCGCGAAGTGGCCGATGCCGCCGGTCGCCCCGTGGTCGTGGCAGGCAGCGTCGGGCCGACTGGCGAAATCATGATGCCAATGGGCAGCCTGACCCACGAAGCCGCCGTCGAGATGTTCCACGAACAGGCCGAGGGTCTGAAAGAGGGCGGGGCCGATGTGCTGTGGGTCGAAACCATCAGCGCCCCCGAAGAATACCGCGCCGCCGCCGAAGCCGCCAAACTGGCCGGAATGCCGTGGTGCGGCACCATGAGCTTTGACACCGCCGGGCGCACGATGATGGGCGTCACCTCGGCGCAACTGGCGGCGCTGGTCGAAAAGCTGCCGCTGCCGCCGGTGGCCTTTGGTGCGAATTGCGGCGTCGGCGCGTCGGATCTGCTGCGCACGGTGAACGGCTTTGTCGCCACCGGCACCGAACGCCCGATCATCGCCAAGGGCAACGCCGGGATTCCGCGCTATGAACACGGGCATATCCACTATGACGGCACGCCGGAACTGATGGCCGATTATGCCGTGCTGGCCCGCGATCTGGGGGTGCGGATCATCGGCGGCTGCTGCGGCACCATGCCGGAACATCTGCGCTCCATGCGCGAGGCGCTGGAAACCCGCCCGCGCGGCGACAAGCCGACGCTGGACGAAATCGCCGCCAAGCTGGGTGGCTTCAGCAGCGCCAGCGACGGCACCGATGGCGGCGGCCCGACCCGCGAACGCAGCAGCCGTCGCCGGGGTTAACGCGCGGCTAGAACAGCGACAACTGATCGCCCGCCCGTGGTGGCGGGCCAAAGCGGCTGCAATCCAGCGGCGCTGATTCGCTGTGATACCCCAGCCGTCGGCGCGCCATCTTGAAGCGTTGGTGCATCAGGTCTGCCTCGATCCCCTGGCCGCGCATCCGGTGGCCAAAGCGCGGGTCGTTGTCGCGCCCGCCGCGCATCGACTGCACCCGCCGCATGATATAGGCGGCTTTGCCGGGGTGATGCCGGTCCAGCCAGTCGCGGAACAGCGGCGCCACCTCGTAGGGCAGGCGCAGCGGGATCATGCTGGCATTCGTGGCCCCCGCCTCGCGCGCGGCGGTCAGGATCGCCTCGATGTCGGGTTCGGTCAGCACCGGGATGACCGGCGCCACCATCACCCGCACCGGCACCCCGGCGGCGGCCAGTTCGCGAATCATCCGCAGCCGCGTGGCGGGTGGCGGGGCGCGTGGTTCCAGCGCGCGGGCCAGCGGCGCATCCAGCGTCGTGACCGAGACGCCAACAAAGGCCATCCGCTTGGCCGCCAGTTCTGCCCACAGATGAACATCGCGCAGCACCGCATGGCCGCGCGTCACCAGCGTGACCGGGTGGTTCCAGTCGGACAGCACCCGCAGAATGCCGGGCATGATCGCCAGCCGCGATTCGGCGGGCTGATACGGGTCGGTATTCGTCCCCATCGCAATCGGCGCGCAGCGATAGGATGGCCGCGCCAGTTCGCGTTCCAGCACCTGCGCCGCATCGGGCTTGGCGGTGATTTTCGTTTCGAAATCAAGCCCCGGCGACAGGCCAAGATAGCTGTGCGAGGGCCGGGCAAAGCAATAGATGCAGCCGTGTTCGCAACCGCGATAGGGGTTGATCGACCGATCAAAGGGCACATCGGGCGAGCTGTTGCGGTTGATGATGCTGCGCGGACGCTCGACCGCGATTTCGGTGCGCAGCGGGCGCTGATCTTCGGGAATGTCCCAGCCGTCGGATTCGCGTTCGGCCCGCAACGGCTCGAACCGGCCGGGCGGGCGGGTGTCGGCCCCGCGGGCCTTGAGGTCTTCGTCGGGGTTGCGGGGCGGCAGCATCCACCCAAGCTAGAACAATTCAGGAACAAACGCCAGCCTATTGCCATAATGGTCGCCGAAAGATGACCGTATGTCGCAATCCGGCTTTTCAAATCGGCAAAACCGCGCCAAATCCATCCCATAGCGGCAGGGAGCAAGCCATGTCTGACGACGAGATCATCCTTTCTGAACTGAGTGACGACGACCTGGTTCAGCAGATGATGGACGACCTTTACGACGGTCTCAAGGAGGAGATCGAAGAAGGCGTGAACATCCTGCTGGAACGCGGCTGGACGCCCTATGACGTGCTGACCAAGGCGCTGGTCGCCGGCATGACCATCGTCGGCCACGACTTCCGCGACGGTATCCTGTTCGTGCCCGAGGTGCTGCTGGCCGCCAACGCGATGAAGGGCGGCATGGCGATCCTCAAGCCGCTGCTGGCCGAAACCGGCGCGCCGCGCGTCGGCAAGATGGTGATCGGCACCGTCAAGGGCGACATCCACGACATCGGCAAGAACCTTGTCGCGATGATGATGGAGGGCGCGGGGTTCGAGGTGGTCGATCTGGGCATCAACAACCCGGTCGAAAACTATATCGACGCCGCCAAGCGCGAGGATGCCGACATCATCGGCATGTCCGCCCTGCTGACCACGACCATGCCCTATATGAAGGTCGTCATCGACACGATGAAGGAACAGGGCATCCGCGAGGATTACATCATTCTGGTCGGCGGCGCGCCGCTGAACGAAGAATTCGGCCACGCCATCGGTGCCGACGCCTATTGCCGCGATGCCGCCGTCGCGGTGGAAACGGCCAAGCAATTCATCGCCCGCAAGCACAACCAGCTTGCAGCAGGCTAAGTCGGCAGGGGGGCTTTCTGCCCCCCGTCGCCAAGGCGACTCCCCCCGAGGATATTTGCAAACGAAAGACGGGGCAGGCGGTTTTTTGTCCGGCGGGGCGAAATGCCGCTGTGTGTCGGTGCAATCGCTCTTTCCAAGGCGGCATGTGCGCCCCATATTCATGGCAGGAAAGGGATTCGTCATGCCGCTGCCACATTTCTTGTTTCTGATTGCCATTGTCGTTCTTTTTGCGGCTGTAACCCTGTGGGCTTCGGTCTCGGCGGGTGTGCCGTTGGCGGCCTTGGCCATTGTTGCGCTGATGGGGGTGGCTGTGCTGCACCTGTCGATGCGCGATCATGAAGGCTGACAGCCCCGCCCTGCCCCGCATCCTGTTGCTGGCGTGCGGCGCCCTTGCGCGCGAGGTGATCGCCATTCGCGATGCCAATGGCTGGGCGCATATGGATCTGCATTGCCTGCCCGCCGATCTGCATCTGTGGCCCGACCGCATTCCCGACGCGGTTGAGGCCGCGATCCGGCAGCGGGGCGGCGCTTATGACAAGGTAATCGTGGTTTACGCCGATTGCGGCACCGGCGGGCTTTTGCAGGCGCGTTGCGATGCTTTGGGCGTCGAGATGATCCCCGGCCCGCATTGCTATGCGTTTTTCGACGGCCTTGCCGCGCATGAGGCGCGGGCCGAGACCGAGTTCACCGCCTTTTATCTGACCGATTTTCTGGTGCGCCAGTTCGACGCCTTTGTGTGGCGGGCAATGGGGTTTGACCGCCACCCCGAGCTGATCCCGATGATGTTCGGCAATTATGAAAAGCTGATCTATCTGGCCCAGACCAACGATCCCGCGCTGGATCACGCCGCGCAGCAGGCCGCCGACCGCCTTGGCCTGCGGTATGAGCGGCGCGCGACCGGCTATGGCGACCTGCCGGGCGTGCTGGCGCGGCTTGGCGGCACGCCATGATCCGCTGGGCCGGGCCGCAGGATGCCGAGGCCTTGGGCCGGGTGATGTTCGACGCGATCCACCGCGGCCGCAGCCCCTATAGCCCGGCGCAGCAGAATGCCTGGCTGCCCGCCCCCAATTCGGGCCGCGCCTGGGCCGGACGGCTGGCGCGGCAGCGGGTTGCAATGGCCGAACAGGATGGAAACGCCATCGGCTTTATGACACTGGCCGAAGATGGCTGTATAGACCTGGCCTATCTTTTGCCCGAATATCGCGGCCACGGCCTGTTCCGCCAGCTTTACGAACGGCTTGAGCAGGACGCACGGCAGCGCGGTCTGGATTCGCTTTACACTCATGCCAGCCTGATGGCCGAAGGGCCGTTCATGGCCGCCGGTTTCGTCACCGAGCAGGCCGAACATGTCGCGCGCGGCGATCAGGTGCTGGCGCGGTTCCTGATGCGCAAGTGGCTGATCTGAGCGATCAGCTTTCCAGTTCGGCATCCCAATACAGAAAATCCATCCAGCTTTCATGCAGGTGGTTCGGCGGAAAGCGCCGCCCGACCGCGTGCATTTCCTCGGACGAGGGGCGGCGCGGCGCGCGGCGCAGGGTCAGGCCGGAATGGCGCAGGCTGCGGTTGGCCTTGCGCAGATTGCAGGGCGAACAAGCGGCAACAACGTTTTCCCAGCTTGTCACCCCGCCACGCGACCGGGGCACGACATGATCAAAGGTCAGATCGCCCTTTGCCCCGCAGTATTGGCAGCAGAATTCATCCCGCAGAAAAAGATTAAAGCGCGTGAAGGCCACGCGCTTTTGGGGTTTGACGAAATCCTTCAGCACCACGACCGAGGGGATGCGGAACGCCTGCCGCTGACTTCGCACACATTCGTCATATTCCGCCAGAATGGTGACGCGATCCAGAAACACGGCCTTGATCGCCTCTTGCCAGGGCCAAAGCGACAGCGGGTAATAGGAAAGCGGCCTGTAATCGGCGTTCAGCACCAAAGCCGGGTGATGGCGCAGGCTTGCCGACTCGCGCACGAAATGGGTTCTGAAGTCGCGTTGCTCGTCCAGCATGTGCCCTTTCCACCTTGGCCCCAAAGGGCGGGCGCGGATCAGATCATAAGCCGACTATATCTCGCGGTTCATGTCTGACAAGCCCCCGCATCTGTCCTGTTCAGCCGCATAATACGAGGCTGTGACGCGAGTGTGACAATGGCGAAGTTTCATGGCATCCTGCGGCAATGACGCCACCAGTTCTGGGAACCTTGGAATCGGCGCTCTATGCCGATGATCTGGATGCCGCCTTGGCCTTTTGGCAGGGCGTGATCGGGCTGACACCGTTTCAGCAGGTGCCGGGGCGCCACGTCTTTTTCCGCGTCGCCCCCGGTCAGGTGCTGTTGATCTTTCGCGCCGATGTCACCGAAAAGCCCCCTGCCCCCGATGCCCGCCTGCCGGTGCCGCCGCATGGTGCGCGCGGGCCGGGACATTACTGCATGGCCGCCGCCCCGGACAGGCTGGACGACTGGCGCGCGCATCTGGAACAGCATGGCATCGAAATCGAGGCCGACTTCCGCTGGCCGAACGGCGCACGCTCGATCTATTTCCGCGACCCGGCGGGCAATTCCATCGAACTGGCCGATCCGGCGATCTGGGACGGCTAGAACTCGACCCCGCGCTGCGCCTTGACGCCCTGCGCTTTGAAGGGATGCTTGATCTCGGTCATCTCGGTGACAAGATCGGCGGCCTCGATCAGCAGATCAGGCGCATTGCGCCCCGTCAGCACGACATGAGTCATCGGCGGCTTTTCATCCAGCAGGAAATCCGCCACCTCGCCCGCATCCAGATAGCCATAGCGCAGCGCGATGTTGATCTCGTCCAGCAGGACCATCTGGACCGAGGGATCGCGGATCAGCTCTTTCGCCTTGTCCCATGCCGCCTGCGCTGCCGCCGTGTCGCGCTCGCGATCCTGCGTGTCCCAGGTAAAACCCTCGCCCATGACATGGATCTGGCACAGCCCGGCCAAAGGCCCCTCCAGCGCGCGGCGTTCGCCGGTATCCCACGCACCCTTGATGAACTGCACCACGGCGCAAGGCATCCCCCAGCCGATAGCCCGCAAAATCATCCCAAAGCCCGAGGAAGACTTGCCCTTGCCCTTGCCGGTATGAACGATAATCAAGCCTTTTTCAGCGGTCTTGTCCGCCATCATACGTTCCCGCGCCGCCTTGATCTTGGCCATCTTTTCGCGGTGGCGATCGGTGTCATCCTGCATCTTTGGTCCTTAAATATCCTCGGGGGGTCCGGGGGGCGAAGCGCCCCCGGCTTACAGATAATCCCCGCGCGACAGCCCGTATTTGGCCATCTTTTCGTTCAGGGTCCGGCGCGGCAGGCACAATTCGTCCATCACCGACGCGATCGAACCCTTGTGCCGCCGCATCGTGTTGTCGATCAGCATTTTTTCAAAGCTCTCGACATATTCCTTCAGCGGCTTGCCCTCGGTTGTGGTGGCCTGCTGCGTTTCCTCGCCATCCGCCATCAGCAGCGACGCGATCGAGCCGGACCCGCGCCGGTTCTGCAACACCGCCCGTTCGGCGACGTTAATCAACTGCCGGATATTGCCGGGCCAAGGGGCCTGCAACAGTTGCGCCGCCTCTTGCGCCGTGACCTGAGGCGGTTCGCAGCCGTATTCATCCGCGAATTGTTCGGTCATCCGGGTGAACAGCGCCAGAATATCTTCGCCACGGGCACGCAGCGGCGGCAGGGTGATCTGCAAGGCCGACAGGCGATAGAACAGGTCGGGCCGCAGGCTGTCTTCGGCCCGACGGCCTTCACCGCGGGCGTTGGAAATGGCGATGATCCGGGTTTCGGCCGGGGCACCCTGATCGGCGATAAAGGCCAGCAGCCGCGCCTGCAAGGGTTCGGTCAGCGCCTCGATATCCTCAAGACACAGCGTCCCGCCGCGCGCTTCCTCGACGGCAGGCAGGCCGTCTTCGACCGGGCCGAACAGGCGTTCCCCCAGCGTGTCGGGCGCATAGGCGGCGCAACTGATCGGCACGAACTTGCGCGAGGCGCGCGGGCCGACGGCATGCAGCGCATGGGCGACCAGAGTCTTGCCGGTGCCGGTTTCGCCGTCGATCAGAACGTGACCGTCAGCCTGCCCCAGATCCAGAATATCTTCGCGCAGGCGTTCCATCACCGGGCTGGCCCCGATCAGTTTCGACATGACCTGCTGACCCTCGGACAGATCGCGGCGCAGCGCGCGGTTGTCCAGCGTCATCCGCCGCGACTGCGTGGCCTTTTTCGCCAGTTCGGTCATCCGGTCGGGGTTGAAGGGTTTTTCCATAAAGTCCATCGCGCCAAGGCGCATCGCCTCGACCGCCATCGGCACGTCGCCATGGCCGGTAATCATGATGACCGGCAGGCCGGAATCCAGCGCCATCAGCTTTTTCAGGAAGGCCATGCCGTCCATGCCCGGCATCCGGATGTCGGTCACGACAACGCCCGGCCAATCGGCCCCGATTACCTTCAGCGCGTCTTCGGCACTGGGATAGGTTTCCGTTTCAAACCCCGACAGGACCAGCCACTGGCTGATGGATTCCCGCATATCGGGTTCGTCATCGACGATTGCGATTTTCAACTTGCGCGCCATGCGGCGTCGTTCCTTTCACTTGTGCCCTCGGGCCGTCGTTCAACAAACGTCCGAGCCTCACCACTTATTCCGCCGCCATCGGGCGCCCCGGCTCGACGCCCTGGGTGCCGTGCAGCGGCAGTTCCATCGTAAATACGGCCCCGCCCGTCACTTCGTTATGCGCGGTCAGCCGCCCCCCCATATCAGCGACGATCCCGGACGAGATGGCCAAGCCCAGCCCGGTGCCCTCGCCGGGCTTTTTCGTTGTCCAGAAGGGTTCAAACAGTTTTTCCAGATCAGAAACACCCGGCCCGTTGTCGCGGACGGACACATATGCGTGCGCACCCTCGCTGACCTCGATCTCGACCAGGGGATCGCGGGCGTTCTTGACGGCATCGACGGCATTGCGCAGCAGGTTGATGATGACCTGTTCCAGCCGGATGCGGTCGGCCATGACCATCACCCTGCGGCGCGGCAGTTTGTGGGTGATCCGCACCATGCGTTCGCGCAACTGCGGTTCCATCATGGTCAGGGCCGAGGATACGGCGGCGCGCAGATCGACCGGCTCGAACGCCTCGCCGCCCTTGCGGGCATAGGATTTCAACTGCCGGGTGATCGCGCCCATCCGTTCGATCAGGTTGTCGATGCGATGAAACGAGGCCAGCGCCTCTTCGGGGCGGCCGCGTTGCAGCAACAGCCGCGCGCCGGCCAGATAGGTTTTCATCGCCGCCAGCGGCTGGTTCAATTCATGGCTGACCCCGGCCGACATTTCACCCAAAGCAGCCAGCTTGCTGGATTGCTGCACCGTCTGTTCGGCGACGCGCAGTTCTTTTTGCACCCGCTCGCGTTCGGCAATCTCGCGCGTCAGCCGGGCATTCAGCGCGCGCAGATCAGCGGATTCGCGCATGAACGCCTCGGACTGGGCGCGGGCGCGGTGCGACAGCAGATAGAAGGTCGCGGCCAGCAGGATCGCCAGCCCCATGATTTCCAGCGCCAGCACAGCGTTCACCCGCTCGCGCACGGAATCATAGGCGGTGAAGGTCGTCATCCGCCAGCCGCGAAAGCTGATCCGGCTTTCCGTCTGCATCACCGCCCGCCCTTTAAGATAGGCGTCCACGGGGGCGTTGCTCCAGTCGGTGGTCAGTTGGAACGCCCGCTGGATGGCCGAGGGGGCCGAGCGCACCTCCAGCGCCTGCGGCAAGGTCAGACCCCGCCAGCGCGCTTCGGTGGAGAGGATGATGTTGCCTTCGCTGTCGGTGACGGCAACGGCATCCGATACGCTGGCCCACGACCGTTCCAGCCGCGTCAGATCCGCGCCGACCACGATCACGCCCAGGGTCTTGCCCTCGGCAATCACAGCGCGGGAATAGGCGAACTCGAACCCGCCTTCATCCCGCAGCGAGACGGTAAACACACTGTCACGCGACCGCAGCGCCTCGACGAAAAAGGGTTGCTGGCTGTTGTTGGTGCCGATTTCGAACCTGTTCGTCGCCCCCACCGTGCGCCCGGTCGAATCGAGCAAGGTGATCGAAGCCGCGCCGATTTCCTTTTGCGCCCCGATCAGGCGGGCCGAAGTGGACGAGAACTCATTGCTCTGAAGCGATCCGATCAGCGCCGGATCGCGCGCCAGCAGCAGCGGCACGACCGAGGTGCGTTGCAGTTCCGAAATCAGGTTGCCGGTGAACAGCGCCGCGCGCATTTCGGCGCGAACGCGGGTGTTTTCGGAAAAACGCTCGGTCAGCCAGGCATTGGTCATCCAGACCAGCGCCATACCCGCCAGCAGGATCGCAGCCACAACCGCGCGCAGCCACCACGGATTGCGCAGCTTGCCTCCGCCGGCACCGGCGGTCTGGTCGTCTTCGATCTGGTCGCGCTGGTTCACCCGGCGGTCTGCCTTTCTGACTGATCCGCGCAATCTAAGCCTGCGCGGCCTTTCGCTCAAGTCAGGCGGATACCAGCGAACGCACCAGACCGGCGAAAAGTGGCGCACCATCGGTTCCACCAAGCGCGGCATCGGCCGCACGTTCGGGATGCGGCATCATCCCCAGCACCCGACGGTTTTCCGACAGGACGCCCGCAATATCAGCGACCGAGCCATTGATCGCGGGGGTATAGGTGAAGGCGATGCGATCCTGATCGCGCAGGGTGGCCAAACCGTCGGCGTCGATCTGATAATTGCCGTCGTGATGCGCGACCGGCACGGTAATCTGCTGGCCGGTCTGATAGGCATTGGTGAAATCGCTGCTGGCCGTGGCGACCGTCAGCACCACGGGTTTGCACAGAAAGGTCAGCCCGGCATTGCGCATCAGCGCGCCCGGCAGCAGGCCCAGTTCGGTCAGCACCTGAAAGCCATTGCAGATGCCCAGCACATAGCCGCCGCGCGCCGCATGGTCGCGCAGGGCGCGGGCAATGGGCGACTGCGCGGCAATGGCCCCGCAGCGCAGATAATCGCCAAAGCTGAACCCGCCCGGCACTGCAACCAGATCGGTGCCCTCGGGCAGGCGGTCGTCCTTGTGCCAGACACGGGTGACGCTGGCGCCCGCGCGGTCGAGAGCGACGGCCAGATCGCGGTCGCAGTTCGATCCGGGAAAGGTGATGACGGCGGCTTTCATCGGCTTCTCCTGCCCTTGGATGGTTTGCTGTAGCGCATGGTTGGGGGCGGGGAAAGGGGGGCCAGCCCCCCATCCGGCATTCGCCGGATTCCCCCCGGGATATTTGCGGACCAAAGATACCTAGCCGCTGTCGGTGGTCAGGCGCAGGTCGCGCATCAGGGCGGGGTCGAGGATATTGATGTCTTCGGGCGGGGTGCGCAATGCGTAGGACATGATGCGCAGGTCAACGCCCATATCAGAGAGAAAGTCGATCACGCTGGCCTGAGCGCGCTGCAAGTCGTTGATGGCCATGAAGGCGGGCAGGATCGTGTTCTGGCCAAAGTAATGCTGATGCACCCCGACGATGCCGCCCTGCTCTACCCGTCGTTCTGTGCCTGCCGCCAGCAGGTAGGGGCAGGCCGACAGGCAAACCGCGCCGTTATCCACCCGCGTTGCCCAACTGGCCGCGCGGATGGTGCGCCCGATGGCCAGCGCATCCGAGACCGAGCCGCCCGAACTGTCGAGGCTGACCCGGCTGGCCTGCGGGCGGGTTTCATCTATCCATGCCGCAAAGCGGTCGGCATCGCCGGGGGCGATTTGGCCGGTGAGGGTGATGGCGTCGTCGGATTCGGTAAATTCGAGCCGTTCGGGCATAGGCCGCATCGCCGGGGCGCCCGGGGTTCCGGGCTGGCCGGGGCGCAGGTCGGGGCGATAGGGGCGCACGCTGGGGCCTTGGGCCGGGGGCGCGAACATGCCCGGCGCGGCGGCACCGGGGGCGCGGATCAGGTCTGCCCCGATGATGATCGCCGCCATCGCCACCTGCGCCACCAGCACCGCCCGGATCACCTGCCGCGGCGAGGAAAACATCCGCATGGTGTCAGACCTCGGGCCGGGGCGGCGGTGGCGGAGGGGCCGGGGGCGCGGCTGTCTGCGCCTCGGCCTCGCGCAGCGCCTCGGCTGCGGCCAGCGCGGCGCGCAGTTCGCGGACCGTCATGCGGTCATCCAGATGGCCGTGGCCGCGCCCTGACCGGATCGCCGCCTGCACCACCATGATGATGAACACCAGCACGGCGGGCAGAAGGTCGATGGAAATCGCCCCCGCCCATGCCGGAACGAAGTTCCCGGCATAGACGATCACCGCATCCGCCGCCGACATTGGCGTGTAAAGCGCCTCGTCCGGTTGCGGCAGCGTCATCACATCGGCGGCGGCGCGGCCCAGGGTCTGCGCCCGCTGTTGCACCAGCGACAAGACCGAGGCAATCGTGCTGGACTGCCCGGCCCGGATGTCCGCCGAGGTGCCATCCAGTTCCGGCAGCACCACCGCATCGGCCAGATCCTGCGCCGCGCGCGACACCAGCGGCGCGGGGTTCAGTTGCCGCATCTGGGTAATCAGCCCCGCCAGTTGCACCGCGTCTTCGGAAAAGCGGATGGTGCGATCTTCCAGCCCGCCCGGCTCGACCGAGATCGACCGCATTTGCGACAGAATGGTGTTGCCTTGGGCGAAAGTCGCTTCGATCGGGTCGGCGACGGCGGCAAGCTGATCTTCGAGCGCCTGCAATTCGGCCTGTTTCTGGGTCAGCACGCGGAACACAGCGCCGCGCCCGGCCCAGCCCGACAGGGTGCCGCCGGCCTCTTGTTCGGACAGATCACCAAAACTTTGCCGCACACGCGCCACGTCACGGGTCAGTGACTGGCCGGCAACCGCATTGGCGTGCGCCCGCTCGAGCGCGGCCTGATAATGCTGCACGGTGGTCGCCATATGCGTTTCCACCGCCGCACCGCCCGCCAGCGCCGCCGCGTTCAGCCAGGACGACATGGCCACAATCGCCACGCAGCCCAGCCCCATCGCCAGAAACAGCCCCACGCGCGACACCGCGCTGCGCACCGCAGGCAGCAGGCGCAGCATATAGGACCAGAACACAAAGATCCCGACCGACACCGCAATCGAATAGGCCAGCGCGGCAAAGGTCGTCCAGATCCCTGAATCGGTCAGCAGCGTCCGCACGCCCAGATAGGTGTAAATCCCCGAAGCCGAGGCCAGCACCCCCAGCGCGGTCGAGGTAAACGTCTCCAGCCAGTCAAGGTGCTGTTCCAGTTCGCGAGCATAGCGTGCGCCGCCGTGCTGAGCCGTTGGTCCGTCATCGTCCATGAAATATCCGCTGTCAGGTGCTCCAAAGCCGAGACATAGGGCAGATCTGCCGCCATCTCATCCCCCGCGCGCACCGGGCGGCTTCACGCTTGCGGCATCAGCGCAGGGCGACCAGCATCGCCCCGCCCGCGATCATCGCCACCCCGGCCCAGTTCACGGCGCTGAGCTTTTCGCCCAGAAACGCCACGCCAAACAGGGCGACCAGAACCACGCTCAGCTTGTCCACGGGGGCGACGCGGGCGGCGTCGCCCAGTTGCAGGGCGCGATAATAGCAGACCCAGCTGGCCCCGGTGGCCAGACCCGACAGGACCAGAAACACCCAGCTTTTGCCGGAAATCGCGCCCAAAGGCTGGCGCTGCCCGGTCGCGCTGACGATCAGCAGCAGCGCGGCAAGAATGACTACAGTGCGGATCAGCGTGGCGAAATCGGCATTGACCCCGGCCACGCCGACTTTGCCAAAAATGGCCGTCAGCGCGGCAAAAATCGCCGCCAGCAGCGCCCAGAAAATCCAGCTTTCGGCCACAGACACCTCCATGCAAAAGGCCGGGGTTTCCCCCGGCCTGCGCGATCAGCCCTTGAGGGCCTTGTTCAGATATTCATCGACTTTTTCCAGATAGCCCATGGTCGTCAGCCATTTCTGATCCGGGCCGACCAGCAGGGCAAGGTCTTTGGTCATGTGGCCGTCTTCGACCGCCTGAACCGTCACCCGCTCCAGCGTTTCGGCAAAGTTCTTCAGCGCATCGTTGCCGTCCAGCTTGGCGCGGTGCTTGAGCCCGCCGGTCCAGGCAAAGATCGACGCGATCGAGTTGGTCGAGGTTTCCTTGCCCGCCTGATGCTGGCGATAGTGGCGGGTCACAGTGCCATGCGCTGCCTCGGATTCGACGGTCTTGCCATCGGGCGTCATCAGCACCGAGGTCATCAGACCAAGGCTGCCAAAGCCCTGCGCGACGGTATCGGACTGCACGTCACCGTCATAATTCTTGCAGGCCCAGACATAGCCGCCCGACCATTTCATTGCGCTGGCGACCATATCGTCGATCAGGCGATGTTCATAGGTGATGCCGGCGGCTTTGAATTTGTCAGCAAATTCAGCGTCGAACACCTCCTGGAACAGATCCTTGAAGCGGCCGTCATAGGCCTTCAGAATGGTGTTCTTGGTGGACAGATAGACCGGATAGCCGCGCGCCAGACCATAGTTCATGGATGCGCGGGCAAAATCGCGGATCGATTCGTCCAGGTTATACATGGCCATGGCCACACCGGCGCCGGGCGACTGGAACACCTCGTGTTCGATGGTCTCGCCGTCTTCGCCGACGAATTTGATCGACAGCGTGCCCTTGCCCGGAAAGCGGAAATCGGTGGCCTTATACTGGTCGCCAAAGGCATGGCGGCCCACGATGATCGGCTGGGTCCAGCCGGGGACCAGACGCGGCACGTTCTTGCAGATGATCGGCTCGCGGAAGATCACGCCGCCCAGGATGTTACGGATGGTGCCGTTCGGCGATTTCCACATCTTTTTCAGGCCGAATTCCTCGACCCGCGCTTCGTCCGGGGTGATGGTGGCACATTTCACGCCGACGCCATATTGCTTGATCGCATTGGCGGCGTCGATGGTGATCTGATCTTCGGTGCGGTCACGCTCTTCGATGCCGAGATCGTAATATTTCAGGTCGATGTCCAGATAGGGGACGATCAGCTTCTGTTTGATGAAGTCCCAGATGATCCGGGTCATCTCATCGCCGTCAAGCTCGACGACGGGGTTTTCTACCTTGATCTTCGACATGAATGCCCCCTTCGGTTCAGGATTCTCTGGCGCGGCTATAGCTGATCCCGCCGCAAATGAAAAGCGTTGTATGCTATGGTATGCAGCCAGAATGCCGGGCAAAGGATGGCCTGATCCAGTGCAGCCCCAGACCAATCAGCAGAAAACCAGTGCCAACCCCGGCGATCTTGATAGCCGTCTTTATCCATAGGCCAAGCCACGGCCCGCCCAGCATCAGACATTGAAATACCCCCGCGCCCTGCCCTGCAACCAATCCCAAAGCCGGGGCGAGCCACGCGCGATCCTGTCACCGACGCGGCTTTGCAACTGGTCCCAGGTGACACCGAATTCAGCCCATGTTCCGCCTTCTGCGGCAATATTCAGCCAGACCGGCTGCGCCCGGTCCAATGCCTTGGCGAACCGGGCATCCGGGGTTTCGCCCGCCTCGAATTCATCCCACAGCGCCCGAAAATCCGCCGCCTGCGCCGCAGGCAATAACCCGAACAAGCGATCCGCCGCAGCCTGTTCCGCCGCCACACGCGCGGCGCTGCCATGGGCCAGCCCACCGGCGGCATGGATCGGTACATCCCCGGTGTCAATTTCAACCAGATCATGCAGGATCAACATGCGGATCACCCGATCCACATCCGCCCCCTGCGGTGCCAGCTCGGCCAGAACCAGAGCATACAGGGCCAGATGCCAGCTATGTTCAGCACTGTTTTCGCGTCGCCCGGAATGGATCACCCCAGCGCGCAGCACCGATTTCAGCCGGTCCGCCTGCGCCAGAAACCTTAACCGCCGCCCGAAATCACCCGGCACCTTGCCGCCCTGCAACAATGCATCCGCCGCCGCCATCGCCTCGGGCCATTCGTCGCGCAGCCGGGCGGCGCGCCCAAAGGCCATATTATCCCGCACGATCTGCACATGATCTGGCAGAGGGGCAACAGATTGCAGCACCTGAAACATCGGCTGAACATGATCCATCCGGCGGGCAAAGCGGGCATCATCCGACTGACCCGCCTCGAACTCTTGCCAAAGCTGTAACAGGTGGCCACCATCGGGAAAGCAGCCAAACACGCGCTGCGCCGCCGCCTGTTCCGCCACAGCCAGCGCCGCCAGATCATGATCCAGATGGATCGGGTGATCGCCCACCTCGATCTCGATCAGATCATGCAGCAAAATCATCGAGATCGCGCCAGCGCCCGCACCAAACACCATGGCATAAAGCGCAACATGCCAGCTGTGTTCCGCACTGTTTTCCGCACGCGAACCATCCATCAGCACATTCGCACGGGCGACGGATTTCAGCCGGTCAGTATAAGACAGAAAATCAAAGACGTGATCGAAATCCATCACCCACCGCCCTGCTGTCCACCGCACCCCAAGATGGGTGCATCATACATGCCGCACTATCGTATCCGCCCGATCTGACGCAAGATCGCCTTCCTGTTTGCCCAAATACGCATCTTTGGGCGCAACCCTGCATCCCAAAGACAAT
The DNA here is from genome assembly GCF_030538755.1 of Paracoccus sp. (in: a-proteobacteria). Taxonomy (GTDB): domain Bacteria; phylum Pseudomonadota; class Alphaproteobacteria; order Rhodobacterales; family Rhodobacteraceae; genus Paracoccus. Next base: position 15,485 of record NZ_JAUNTJ010000014.1, read on the forward strand.
AGCAGCCCCCTGAACGCAAACCGCAGTATCAGCGACCGTCCGTTCCCAGAACCGCACCCAGCCCCAGCGTTGAAAATCCGGCCCGCACGGCTGTGCCATCCGGCGCTGACCAGATCAAAGCCGCGCGGCCAGCCCGAACCAGGGCCGGAACATACCCATCGGGAATCGCCAGCCGCGCAACGCAACGGCTGGCATCACAATAAGCAAACGGCCCTGCAACCATGTCATGATCCGCCACCTCCAGCGCAACCCCGGAAACAAGACCGACCGGCGGCTGCACCACGACCTCGATCATATCTTGCGGCTGCCAAACTCCGTCGCTGGCCGGGCCTTGTATCAGCAGCACGGCAACGATGGTCGTGCCGTCGGCCAGAACCAGATCGCGTTTGACCGTGCAATTCCCCAATTGCCCGGACTGCAAGCTGATGCAATCAAAGGACCAGTCCCCGTCAACGACGCTGCGGCGAAACTGCGGCGCGCTGTCAATCTGACGGATTGGCAAGCTGACGCCAGCCCCCTGCGGCAACGGCGCCTCGGGCAAGGGTGCCGCAGGAACAGGCGGTGGTTCCGGCAGCGCCAATGCGGCGGGCGGTATTTCTGAATCTGTCGCAGGCACCACCTGCGGTATCGTCAGATCTGGCGCAGCAACCGGATTTTCCTCGACTGCAGGATCGGCAGATGCGGCAAACGCCGCAAAACACCACAGGAACACGGCCCCCGGAAACCCGCGCATCTTAATCAAACGTGTAAGTCGCACCAAAGGCCGCCCCCATATCGTTACCGCCGCCATAAGTCATACCCCCCGAAAACCGCCATTTTTCATCACGGCTGACATATCCGGCCCCCAAGGACATGCTGGTTGCCCCCTTATAGTTACCAAGGCCAAAGCCGATCGACAGCTTGGCCGGGCGGTCGTCATGGCGGATCGTCGCCAGGGCCATTGCGCCTGAGATACCGCTGTTGGCTTCGCGGCGGTTACGGGCAATGTCATGGCCCTGCGCGCTGACCTGAGCCGACAACTCATACATCTGCCCGCCTGTCACCGCATCGGTAGAACCGGCGCTGATCCGCCCCCGGCCAAGGTTCGAGATCGTAACCGGGGCCGTATCGCTATCTGACTGGCGCAGCATATAGGTGCCGGGCCGATCTTGTGACCAGCGGCCGGGCAGTTGCGCACGGGTTTCGCCGATGCTGGCGGTGTTGGCCGACACCTGCGCCTTGACGCCCGCCACGTCGCTGGACACCGCATGAAGCTGTGCGCCATTGACCGCATCACCGGACCCCGCCGCAACCCGACCCGCCGCCACATTCGACAAGGCCACCGCCTGACCATCCGTGCGGCCCAGCACATAGCCAGACGAACCATCCTGCGCCCAGTGCCCCGGCAACCGTTCGGCATTGGCGGTGATGGCGGCGGTGTTGGCCGCCGTTTCGTTGCGCAAAATGCCAATATCCTGACGGGCTGTGTGCAACTGCGCACCATTCACGGCATCCGTTGAATTGGCCGCCACATCCCCCGCCGCCACATTCGTCATCACAACCGGAGCCGCAGCCGTTCCGCCATGATCCAGCGCGTATTTCCCATCAGCGGCCCAGCCACCGGCCATATTGGCGCGCAGATCCCCAATATCCGAAATCACGGCAGCCGTACCCGCCTTGAGCGCCGCAAGCTCTTGATTAGTGGCATAGAGTTGCGCGCCGTTCACAGCATCTGTCGAAGTCGCGCTTAACTGTCCGGCGGCAAGGTTGGTCATCGTGACAGCGTTACCACCAGCACCCGAGCGGCCCAGCGCATAAGTTTCGGCCCCGCTCCACCCGCCGGGCAGGTTGATGCGGGTGGCGGTCAGTTCCGTGTTCGTGGCGTAAAGCTGCGATCCGTTCACCGCATCGGTGGAACCCGCAGCAACACGCCCCGCGGCCACATTCTGCACCTGCCGTTCTGCCCCGGCCGCGCCAACCGACACCACATCGCCCGCAGCGGCGGCGACACCAGCATAGCTGTGCGTGACGCCCGCCACCGCGCCGCCTGTCACCGGCACAGCCGCCGCCACGGTCGCGCCGTTACCCAGCGCCACGGCTCCATCCAGCCCGGCCGCAACCGCCACATCATTGCCGATAACAAAGCTGTTGGCCGCCTCGATCATATTGTTGTTCCCGACGGCATAAGACCCATCGCCAGACACCGTGTTCGGATCGCCGATGGCACCCGCATGATTGCCCGTCACCTGATTGCCGGTGCCGATGGCAATCGACTGTTCGCCGGTCGCGCGCGCCCCGCTGCCCATGGCAATCGAATCGGTTCCAGCCAGCGTAGCCTGACCAATGGCAATAGAGCGGCTGACGACCAGCGGTTCCGCACTCGTGCCAGCGCCCGCTTTGTGGCCCAGCGCGATATTGCCAACCCCGGTCACATAGGAACCAGCCGCAGTGCCGCCCGCATAGTTGTAATCGCCGATGACATTGCGGCCAGCCCAGTCGCCACCAATCGCGACATTGCCACTGCCGATCAGGCTCAGCCCGGCGCCGGTGCCCAACGCCACGTTCTGCTGACCTTGAACATCACGTCCGGCGTGCCAGCCAATCGCGTTGTTCTGCATACCTTTGGTGCCCGTGCCAGCGTTGGTGCCGATGGCATTATTGGCGCTGCCATCACCACCACCAGCAAGGCTTTGACACCACCAGCCATGCCCCCAGACGCACGTAATATCTGTCCTGTCAACGCCCAGCGCCCCGATATTCCGCCCCGCGCCGGAACCGATGGCCACGTTTTCGCTGGTGGAAACGCCTTGCCCGGCATTGGCACCGATGGCGATCAGATTGCTGGCTTTGTCAGTGCTGTCCCGGCCTGCCCCAGACCCCATGACAATCGAATAATGCCCCGCCGCGACAGCCCCGATGCCAAGCGCGAAAGAATCATTCCCCTGTGCCTTTGCATTCACGCCAACCGCGATCGAGTTCCGCCTTTCCGTCAGCGCGCCATGCCCCAGCGCGACCGAGCTTGTGCCACTTGCCGACGCGCCCTGCCCGATTGCGGTTGTGTTATCCGCATTGGCCTTGGCTGAATTGCCCACCGCCACAGCAGCATTGCCCGTCGCAGCCACAGTAGCCTGATACCCTAGAGCAATTGCCGCTTTTCCAAACGAAGACGCCTCTTGTCCAATGGCAATCGCGCTCTCGGCCCGTGATGCGGCCTTATAGCCCACTGCAATTCCATAAATAGAAGCGGCTCCGCTATGGGCGCCGAAAGCCAGCGAATGTGTGCCCTTGCTATACGCACCCCAACCGATGGCAACCGAGCTTTGCCCAACCGCACGGGCCAGTTTGCCGATGGCAATATCCGAAGTACGTACTGCCAATGCCTGATCCCCGAGCGCCACCGAAGACGCGCCTGAGGCTATGGCGCCCGCGCCAATTGCCACGGCACTTTCCCCCGTTGCACTGACACCAATACCGCAGACGATCTGATGTCCTTCTGCGGCTTCCATTGCTGCCTTTTGTTCAGCATCCACAGTGCCATCCAGGGCCGGACAAACAACATCCGCCTGAGCCTGCCCGGCGTCAAGCATAACTCGGCAGGCAACAAAAATGGCGCCACTCATCATCAAAAATCGCATCACCGCCATCTGCAATATTACCCGACAAAAGTTACGACCAAACCCCGGTTATCCAAGACAGTCAGATAACCGCAGGTGATTAACAATTGATTGATAACAAGGGGCTATAGCGAAATTTTCTTCGCAGAAACAGCAGATTGCCCGCGGCATTTAGCTCAAATGCGATGCAAAAGGCCGGGGGCAGCCCCCCGGCCCGGCTTTCAGCGCGATGTTTCCGTCAGGCGGCGGCGCACATAAGCCTGCACCTTGTCGATCATCGGCTTCATATGTTCTTCGTCGTCGCGGAAGAAATGGTCCGCACCCTCGATTTCTTCGTGGGTGATGGTGATGCCCTTTTGCTCGCGCAGTTTGCCGACAAGGGCGTGCGTGTCCTTGGGCGGGGCCACGCGATCCGCCGTGCCGTTGATAATCAGCCCCGACGACGGGCACGGCGCCAGAAAGCTGAAATCATACATGTTCGCAGGCGGCGCGACGCTGATAAAGCCGGTGATTTCGGGGCGGCGCATCAGCAGTTGCATCCCGATCCAGGCCCCGAAACTGAAACCCGCCACCCAGCAATGTTTCGAATTGGGGTTCATCGCCTGCAAATAATCCAGCGCCGAGGCCGCGTCCGACAGCTCGCCAATGCCCTGATCGTATTCGCCCTGACTGCGACCCACCCCGCGGAAGTTGAACCGCATCACCGTGAACCCCATGCCGTGAAAGGCATAGTGCAGGTTATACACGACCCGATTGTTCATCGTGCCGCCGTATTGCGGATGCGGGTGAAGGACGATAGCTATGGGGGCATCAGGCTTGCCGGGCTGAGGGTGATAGCGGCCTTCCAACCGGCCTTCGGGACCGGGAAAAATCAGTTCTGGCATCAGAGACCTTTTGCGGATGTGGATTTCTTGACGCCTTCGCGCCCGGACTTTATCTGGTGAGCCTGCGGAACAGGTGCAAGAAACTGCCTTGGCGGCATAGCGCAGCACAGCGTCATGCGTCAAGGAAACCTGCCAAAGGGGGCGCTGCGATGAAACTGTCAACCAAGGGGCGTTACGCCATTATCGCGCTGGTCGATCTGGCCATCGCGCGGGGGGATGATCTGACCTCGCTGGCGGAAATTTCCGAACGGCAGGATATTTCGCTGCCCTATCTGGAACAATTGTTCGTCAAGCTGCGCCGCGCCGGTCTGGTCGATTCGGTGCGCGGGCCGGGCGGCGGCTATCGTCTGGCGCGGACGCCCGAAACCATCCGCGTGGCCGATGTGCTGGGCGCGGTGGATGAAACCGTCAGCGCCATGCATGTGGGCGCGGGGGCCTCGGGCGGGGTGTCGGGGTCGCGGGCGCAAACCCTGTCGAACCGGCTGTGGGAAAGCCTGTCGGCGCATGTCTATGTGTTCCTGCACAACACCACGCTGGCCGATGTCGCCAAGAACCAGCTTCTGCCCTGCCCGGCGCTGCCGCAAATGTTGCAGATCGAGGACGAATAATCCCATCAGGTCAGCACCTTGGACCGGGTTGTTAACCCGCTTTCTGGCGCGTCAAAGCCTGTGACATCGCCGCGTCCAGAATGTCCAGTTCTGCCTGCGGCCCGCAGGAAATGCGGATGCAGCGGTCCAGCGGCGCAACGCCCGGCATTCGGATAAAGACGCCCGCCTCTGCCAGCCCGGCCACCACTCCGCGCGCGAAATCGCCATCGCGCCCGGTATCCACCGCAACGAAATTCGTGGCCGAGGGCAGCGCCGCCATCCCGTGCCGCGCGGCGATCTGGCCGATCCGGTCACGCGCGGCAGCGACCTGCGCGATCACCTGTTGCAGCCAGCCCTGATCCTCTAGCGCGGCCAAGGCCCCCGCCTGCGCGATCCGGCCGACGCCGAAATGATTGCGGATGCGGTCGAACCCCGCCACCAGTTCCGGCGCGCCGATGGCATAGCCGACACGCACCCCGGCCATCCCATAAGCCTTGGAAAACGTCCGCATACGGATCACGCGCGGGTCATCCGCCACGATCTGCGGCACGGCATCGGCGGGGGCAAATTCGACATAAGCCTCGTCCAGAATCAGCAGGCAGTCGGGCGGCAGGTGATCCAGCATCGCGGCCACATCGGCACCGCTGTTCCAACTGCCCATCGGGTTATCGGGGTTGGCCAGATAGACCAGCCGCGCGCCCACCTGCCCGGCGCGGTCGATCAGCGCGGCAATATCCTCGCGGTCATTGCGATAAGGAACCTTGTGCAGCACGCCGCCAAAGCCCGTGACGTGATAGTTAAAGGTCGGATAGGCCCCCTCGGAGGTGACAACCGCATCACCCGGCGCGATCAGCAGCCGCACCAGATTGCCCAGCAACCCGTCGATCCCCTCGCCCACGGTCAGATGCGCTGCGGTCACACCGCAATGCGCCGCCAGCGCGGTTTTCAGATCGAACAGATCCGGGTCGCCGTATTTCCAGCTTTCCCCCGCCGCCGCAGCCATCGCCGCCACCGCGCGCGGGCTGGGACCAAAGCCGTTCTCGTTCGCACCCAGCCGCGCGCGAAAAGGGAGACCCGCGCGGCGTTCCAGCGTTTCGGGGCCGGTAAAGGGCACGGTCGCGGGCAGGCTGGCGGGGATGGGGGCAAAGCGCATCGGTTAACCTCGTCCGATCAGGGGCATATTCGTGGCCATCACCGTCATCGACAGCACATTGCTGCCCGCCGGCAGGCTGGCCATGTGCAGAACGGCGTGCGCGGCCTGATCCACCGGCATCATCGGCTCGGGGTTATCCTGCCCCGCCGCGATCCCGGCCAGCAGCTCGGTCGCGGCGTTGCCGATGTCGATCTGCCCGGCAGCAATGCCAAAGGGCCGCCCGTCCAGCGCAAGCTGCCGCGTCAGCCCGGTCAGCGCATGTTTCGCCACCGTATAGGCCATCGCGCGCGGGCGCGGCGCCTGCGCACTGACCGATCCGTTCAGGATGATGCGCCCGCCCTGCGGGTCTTGCCGCCGCATCTGCGCGAATGCCGCGCGGCAGACATGGAACATCCCGTCAAGGTTCACCGCCATCGCCGCGCGCCATTCCTCATCGGTGATCCCGTCAATGCTGTCGGCGCGCGGAAAGGCCCCGGCATTGGCGAACAGCACATCCACCCTGCCCCAATCCGCCGCAATCGCATCGAATGCCGCCCTAACCGCCGCGCTGTCGGTTACATCGCAGGCGATGGCGCGCACACCATCCGGCGCCACCTCGCGCCGCGACAGCCCCGCCACCTGCCAGCCCTGCGCCACGGCCATCGCCGCCACCGCCGCGCCGATGCCCGACGAAGCGCCCGTCACCACCATCACCGGCATCAGAACGCCTTGAAGGTCATGGTGGTCAGGGTGCGGCTGATGCCGGGAATGTCGAACAGACGTTCGGCCAGAAAGCGGCCCACGTCCTCATCCTCGGGGATATAGATCTTGGCCAGCAGGTCGAAATCGCCCGAGGTCGAATAAAGCTCGCTGACCACCTCGCGGTCATAGATGGCATCGGCGACCTGATAGGTCTTGCCGGGGTCGCAACGGAACTGCACAAAGACGGGGCGCATCGGGGACTCCTTTTTCGCGGGATGTTAGGCTGCGGGGGCGGCGCTGGTCCAGTCCCCGCGCAGCAACCCAACCCAAAAGCGCCGCATCAACAGGACGCCGGCGACGGTCAGGCCCACGCACAGACCCAGCCACAGCCCGCCCGGCCCCATGCCTGCGCGAAAGGCCAGCAGCCAGGCCACCGGCATCCCGACCACCCAGTAACTGAAGGCCGCGATCCACATCGGCACCCGCGTATCCTGCACCCCGCGCAGAAAGCCAAGCGCAATGACCTGCATCGCATCCGTCAACTGAAACAGCGCCGCATACATCAGCAGATAGGCGCCCAGCCCCACGATCAGCGGGGCCTGCGGATCGGTCGGGTCAAGGAACAACCGCACCATCGGCGCGGCAAACAGCAGATAGATGGTGATGGCGACCACCGCAAAGGCCAGCGACAGCGCAATCACCGTCACCGCAGCATCCCGCATCCAGATGCCATCGCCGCGCCCACGCGCCTGCCCGACCCGCACCGTCGCCGCATTCGACAGCCCCAGATGCGCCATGAAGGTGATCGAGGTGATTTGCAGCGCAATGCCATGCGCCGCCAGCTCTTGCGTGCCGATCCAGCCCATCATGATGTTCGAGCCGACAAACAGCCCGCCCTCGGCCACCATGGTCAGACCGATGGGCAGACCGATCACGGCCACCTGCCGTATCGCCGGCCAGTCGGGCCGCCAGAACCGCTGGAACAGATGATATTTCCGCGCATAGGGCAGCCACGCCGCATAGGCCATCAGCACCAGCAGTTGCCCCACCTGCACGATCAGCGTGGCAATCGCCGCACCACGCACACCCAGTTCCGGCGCGCCAAGGTTGCCAAAGATGAACACCCAGTTCAGGGCCAGATTGACCGGCAGACCGATCAGCGTCACCCACATCACAACCTGCGCCCGCTCCATCGCGGCCAGATAGGACGACAACACAACCTGCCACAACAAGATCGCCAGCCCCCAGCCCGCAATCCGCAGATAGGACTGCGCCAGCGATGAAATCTCGGGGGTCTGGCCCAGCAACAGCAAGACCGGCTCGGACCACCACATCAGCGGCATGGCCAACAGACCGAAACCCGCCGACAGCCACAACGCCATGCGCGTGCCACGCCGCACCTCGGTTTCATGCCCGGCCGCAATATCCGAGGCGATCACCCCCATCAGCCCGATGCCAAAACCCATCCCCAGAAACATCAGGATATGAATGACCGAGGTGGCAATCACCAGCGCCGCCAGCGGCGTGACACCATACCAGCCGATCATCACCGTGTCGCCCACACCAATCGCCATGCGCGCCAAATGGCTGGCGATCAGGGGCAACCCCAATGCCAGAGTGGCCGTGATATGAGGGCGATAGCGCGTAAACTCCATACCGCCGCCATAACCGCGCCCCGCCCCCGCGGCAAGCCCGCCGCTTCCTGTTTGCCCAAATACGCACCTTCGGGCGAAACCGCGCCCTAGGAAACCAACCCCTCCAACGGATCATACAGCGCCGCGGCATCACCCCAGACCGCATCGGCCAGCCGATCCGGCTTGTGCCGCAGCCCCGCCAGTTCGGCGCGCGAAGCCCAGCACAGCCGGTTGACCACCCGCTCGGGGTCGGCCAGACGTTCGGCCCCGCCGGTCAGACGGGCGCGGAAGATCAGGTCCACCTGATGAAAACCGCTGGCCGGGTCGTGGAACTCATTCACCAGAACGGGCGGGCCAACGACGATGGTCAGGCCGGTTTCCTCGGCCACCTCGCGGATCAGATTTTCAGGCAGCGAAGCGCCCGGCTCGACCCCGCCGCCGGGCAGGCACCACAGGTCGGATTGCGCGCCGGGAAAGGCGTTCACCAACAACAGCCGGTCATCGCGCAAAATGGCCGCCCGCACGGCCAGCCGGGGGCGGGCCAGCTTCATCCCGAGATCCGGTTGACATGCCCCATCTTGCGACCGGGCCGCGCCTCGCCCTTGCCATAAAGATGCACCTGCACCCTTGGCGAGGCCAACAGCGCGGGCACCCGGTCCAGATCGTCACCGATCAGGTTTTCCATCACCACATCGGCATAGCGCGCCCCGTCGCCCAAGGGCAGGCCAGCGACGGCGCGGATATGCTGTTCAAACTGGTCCACCGCGCAGCCCGCCTGCGTCCAGTGGCCACTGTTGTGCACACGCGGAGCGATCTCGTTCACGATCAGCCCGTCGGGCGTCACGAACAGCTCGACCCCCATCACGCCGATATAATCCAGCGCCGTCACAATGCGCCCGGCCAGCAGAACGGCATCGGTGGTGACGCGCGCGGGCAGGCCGCAGGGCACGGTTGTCGTGCGCAGGATACCTTGGCCATGGACATTCAGCCCCGGATCATAGGCCGCCACCTGCCCATCGGCTCCGCGCGCCACAATCACGCTGATTTCGGCACTGAAATCGACAAAGCCTTCCAGAACCGAGGCCGCGCCGGTCCATTCCGCCGCCCCGGCATCGGTGATGCGCACCTGCCCCTTGCCGTCATAGCCCATGCGGCAGGTTTTCAGGATTGCGGGCACACCGGTTTCGGCCAGCGCGGCAGGCAGGTCAGCCTCGGTCTCGACCGAGGCAAAGGGGGCCACGCGCAGGCCCAGATCGCGCAGAAACGTCTTTTCCGTCAGCCGGTCCTGACTGACGGCCAAAGCCCGGCGGTTGGGGCGGATCGGCACGATGCTTTCGATCAGATCCAGCGCCGAAGTCGGCACGTTTTCAAATTCATAGGTGACGACATCCACCGATTCCGCAAAGCGGCGCAGCGCCGCTTGGTCCTCGTATGGGGCGGTTGTCACGGCATGGGCCACATCGCCCGCAGGCGCGGCACCGGGTTCGTAAATATGGCAACGCAGGCCCAGACGGCTGGCCGCGACCGACAACATCCGCCCAAGCTGGCCGCCGCCCAGAATGCCGATGGTGTGCAGCTCAGTCATCGGACGGCTCGTGCGGGATGGAATCGGACAGCGCCGCGCGCCAGGCATCCAGCCGCTCGGCCAGCGCCGGATCGCTGATGGCCAGAATCCCCGCCGCCATCAGCCCGGCATTGGCCGCCCCCGCCGCCCCGATGGCCATGGTGGCAACCGGATAGCCCTTGGGCATCTGCACGATGGAATAAAGCGAATCGACCCCTGACAGCGCCTTGGTCTGCACCGGCACCCCGATCACCGGCACCCGCGTTTTCGAGGCCATCATGCCGGGCAGATGCGCCGCCCCGCCCGCGCCCGCGATGATGACACGCAAGCCGCGATCCACCGCCGTCTTGCCATAATCCCACAGCCGGTCCGGGGTGCGGTGGGCGCTGACGATCCGCGCCTCGTATCCGATGCCGAGTTCGTCCAGAATCGCCGCCGCCTCGCGCAGTGTCGGCCAGTCGGACTGGCTGCCCATGATGATTCCGACCGGCTTGTCCATGCTGCCCCTCGCCTTTGCTGATCCCTTCGCAATAACGCGGGGTCCGGGCGGACGCAACGCGGGCCGGGGCGCGGCCCTGCCCAAAGATGCGTATTTAGGCAAACAGGAAGCCGGGGCGCTGTGTCATCGGCTGGCCCGGTGCATCAGCAGCGCGGCGTGATGAGGCCGGATCAGCGGGACCGGATGGATTTGTTCGGACCATCTGTCACCGGCAGGGCGAGGGCGATCCATCCAAGGCGCATGTGATTTATCCATATGAAAAAGCCGCAACCTGATGGTTGCGGCTTTCCGGTTCGCGCGTCAATCGTGGATCACAGCGTGTCCAGCGCCTCGACGGCTTTTTCCAGATCTTCTTTGCTGACCTCTTTTTCATCGACCTTGGCGGCTTCAGCAATGTGGTCAACAACCTTGTCTTCAAAGATCGGCGCGCGCAATTGCTGTTGCATCTGCGGGTTTTGCTGCACGAATTCAAAGAACTGGCGTTCCTGACCCGGATATTGGCGGGCCTGACGGATCACGGCCTGCGTCATTTCCTGATCGCTGACGGTCACTTCCGCTTTCTGACCGATTTCGGCCAGCAGCAGGCCCAGACGCACGCGGCGTTCGGCCAGTTTCTTGTGTTCGTCGGTCGGTTCGATATTGCCGTGGTTGTGGTCGTGAACCTCGGGGTTTTCTTCGTGCCACAACTGATGTGCGATCTGCTGCGCTTCGGCATCGACCAGCACTTCGGGCAGGTCGAATTTCACCAGATCATCCAGTTGATCCAGCAAGGCGCGCTTCATCACCGCGCGGCTGGCACCGGCGTATTCTTCTTCCAGACGCTGGCCGATCTGTTCTTTCAGCTTGTCCAGCGATTCCGCGCCGAATTTCTTGGCCAGTTCGTCGTCGATTTCCGCCGGTTTCGGCTCTTTCACGGCCTTGACGGTGCATTCGAACACGGCGTCTTTGCCTTTCAGCGTCGGGTGGCCGTAATCGTCGGGGAATTTGACGTTGACGGTCACATCCTCGCCCGCCTTGGCGCCGACAAGCTGTTCTTCAAAGCCGGGGATAAAGCTGCCCGACCCCAGAACCAGCGGGTAATCCTCGGCGGTGCCGCCTTCGAAGGCTTCGCCATCGACCATACCTTTGAAGTCGATCACGACCTGATCGCCGTCCTTGGCCTTGCTGCCCTTACGGCGGTCGGCAAAATTCTGGGCGTTCTTGGCCAGATTTTCCAGCGCCTCGGTGACCTGAGCTTCGTCGGCCTTGACCTTGAGGCGTTCCAGTTTCACGCCGGACAGGTCAACCTCGGGAATGGCGGGCAGCGCCTCGTATTCGACGTTGACGATAACGTCGTCACCCTCTTTCCAGGTCTCGCCGTTTTTCATCTCGATCTTTGGCTGAACGGCGGGGCGGTCGCCGGTTTTTTCCAGCTGTTCGCGCACGGCGTTATCGACGGCGGATTGCATCGCCTCGCCCATGATGCGCTGGCCGAACTGCTTTTTCAGCAGTGCCATCGGCACCTTGCCCTTGCGAAAGCCCTTCATCTCGACCTCGGGCTGGGCTTCTTTCAGCTTGGCGTCCACCTCGGCGGCCAGATCGGCGGCGGGCAGGGTCATCTCATAGCCGCGCTTGAGACCTTCGTTCAGGGTTTCCTTGACCTGCATGTGCGTTCCTTCATCTCGTTCTTATGGTGCGGGTGGAGGGACTTGAACCCCCACGCCTTGCGGCGCCAGAACCTAAATCTGGTGCGTCTGCCAATTTCGCCACACCCGCAATACCGAACCGGGCAAGCCGAGGCCCGCCGGAAAATCCGCCACGTCATAGCAGGCGCGCGCGCGGGGTGCGAGGGGGATTTTGCAGATTCATTCCACGCCGCCAACCAAGGCCGGTTTGGGCGGGGTCAGTCAGCCGGACCCCGCCCCTGCGTTACGCCTTTTTCCTGCGCCACGGCGCATGTTTATCGACATCGCCCGCCATGATGCAGCCATAGGGCATGATCCGGTCCTGAACCCTGGCCAGATCGAAGTGCTGCATGTCGGCCTGAACCCGCGCCGCATCCTTATAGGCGCTTGGCAGTTCGCTGGCGTCAGCCTCGCCACAATAGAACCGCACGTCCAGCCCCTCGGTTTCCACGCGCACCGCCTGGTCAACGGTCATGTCCAGCGCCCGCAGATGCGCGGTGCGGCTGGTCATGCGCCCGGCCCCATGCGGGGCAAAGTCGCAGCCCGCGCGGCTGACGATCAGCACCGGCTGGCCCATGTTCATCGGAATCGCCATCAGGCCATCGCTGTCGGGCATGAATTTGGGGTTCATCGGCGTGGCCCCCTTGGCGTGCCAGAAATCATCTCCGTCACGAAACACAAAGTTATGTTCGTTCCACAGCCGGTCCGAACAGCCGAACCTGTCCACCAGCACCTGATGCAGCACCCGGTGATTATGTTTTGTCCAGTCACGGATGATCTGAAGCGCATTCCAGTAATCCTGCCCCTGAGGCGAATCAAAGGGAATCCATGCGTTCTGTTTCAGCGTATCGGGCGAAAGTTTCGTGCGGAACTGTTCCGCCACCTTCATGCCCGCCTTATACAGCAGCGCGCCCGGCTTGCGCGAACCGTGATGCGTTACCAAAGCGGCCTCGCCGGTATTTTGCGACACACCGACAAAGGCGAAATGGTTGCCGTCGCCTTGCGTGCCAAGGTGATGCTGCGCCGCATCGAGGATTTGCGGATCGGACAGAAAAGGATTATCCGCCATGGCGCGGCGCAGATCATCGGGCAGCGGAAACCGCCCGTCCTTGCGCCCGCCATAGCCGAAATGCGTTGCCTCGTGGATCGTGTCCAGCACGTCGCCCGGATCGGCCGAGCCAAAGCGCGTCACCATCATCGAACAGCAAATATCGGCCGAGTGCATCCCCGGATGGATCGCCCCCCTGGCCCGCGCCACGCCGCCCACCGTAATCGTGCCCAAGCCCCCGGTCGGGCAGGCGTCAGGCATCAGATAGGCCGCGCTGATCGTCGGGGTTTTCGCCATTTCCAGCATCGACGCATAAGAGGCGTCGAAATTGCTGCCGGTTTCTGTCGAATATACCGTGACCGGGCTGCTTTCCAGCGGCATATAAACCGGCACCAGCGCATCACAAACCGCCCGGATCGCCTCGTCCGAGGTCAGACCCTGTGCGTTGATTTGCTCCAGTGCGGTTTTGAACCATGCGCCGGGTTTATAGCCAAGCGCGGTCAGGTGTTTTCCCGTAATATCCATCGCGCGATACCTTGTTAATCACAGAGCGGCGCTTTTAGCGGTAAAATCCGGCTGCGTCGAATGTCTATTCAGGCAGGTTGGGGGAATATTTCAGCGCAGATCGCGCAGCACACCGGGGATTTGTTCGGGCAGATCGTCCGCGATCAGGCCGGGGCCATGGCGGCGGGCTGCCTGCGCGTGGATCAAGGTGCTAGTGGCAGCGGCCTCGAGCGGCGGCAGGCCGCGCGCCAGCAGACCGGCAATGATCCCGGCCAGCACATCGCCCGCGCCTGCGGTGGCCAGCCACGGAATATCATAGGCCGAATGAATCACCGCGCGGCCATCGGGCGCCGCTATCACCGTATCAGGGCCTTTCAACAGCACCGTTGCACCACAGCGGGCGGCTGCATCGCGCGCGGCCTCCAGTTTCGAATAGGGCGATGTCATCCGCGCCGTCCATTGCTCCGTGTCGGAGTTTCGCGATCCGTTCAGCCGCTCGGCCAGATCGGGGAACAGGCGCGCGAATTCGCCCCCGTGCGGGGTCAGCACGCAATCGCGGTGCAGCGGTTGCGGGTCGCGCGCCCATGCCGTCAGCGCGTCGGCATCCAGCACGCAGGGACGTTTGCTGGCCAGCACCGCCGGCACCAGCGCCGCCGCGCGATCCACGCCGCAGCCGGGGCCAATGGCAACGGCGCTGATACGTTTATCTGTCAGCAGCATGGCCAGCGCGTCGGCATCATCATCCACCCCGCGCCGCATCAAGGCATCAGGCGGGCCGCTGTGGTCGATCAGTGCCGAACGCGGCGGCGCGATCGTCACCAGCCCCGCCCCGATCCGCAAGGCGGCACGGGCGGCAAGACGGGCCGCGCCGCCTTGGCCGATGCCGCCCGCGATGATGACGGCATGGCCGTGCGTGAACTTGTGACCGTTGCGCTTGGCAAGAGCGCCGGAGCCTCCGGCGGGGATATTTAAGGACCAAAGATGCGGGGCGGGGCGCCAGGGGGTGATACCGATGTCGGCGATCACCAACTCGCCGCAGACTTCTGGCCCGCGTTCCAGCAGGTGGCCGGGCTTGGGGCTGTCGAAGGCGACGGTCAGGCGGGCATGCAGGTCGAAGTCGCCGGATTCGCGCGGCTGGCCCAGAAAGCTGCCGCTGTCGAGGCACAGCCCCGACGGACAATCCACCGCAACAATGCGCGGTCGGTAAGAGGCCCGGTCTTCGCCGCCACCACCCATATGGTGCAGGATCGCCTGAATCTCGCCCGTGGGTGCGCGGGTCAGGCCGGTGCCAAAGATGGCATCGACGTAAACATCGGCATCCTCGCGGCGCAGTTCGGTTTCGGTCAGCGGCAGGATCGGCCCCATCCCGGCCCATTTCCGCCGCATTTCAGCCGCGTCCGGGCCGGAGCTGTTATCCATCCCCAGCACCCGCATCTGCCAGCCCGCCTGCGCCAGATGCCGCGCGATGACATAGCCGTCGCCGCCGTTATTGCCCGGCCCGCACAACACGGTGGCGCGCCCCGGCCTGGGCCAGCGCAGGCGGATATGACCGGCAACGGCGGCGCCCGCGCGCTCCATCAGGGTCAGCCCCGTGACCTGACCGCTGCTGATTGCGGCGGATTCGGCGGCGCGCATTTGGGCGGTGGTCAGGATTTCGGTGCCTTGCAACATGAATCTGCCTGTTTTTTGAGCTGACTGCCTGAATTGCGGGCGGTTTGGCCGGGTTCTGACGGGTCACGGCACCATAGCCACGCCGCCGCATTTACCCCCCGCATGAAACCCGCCAATCAAGGCTCAGGCAAGCCGCGAAAAGGGATCAGAGCCGATGAAAAAGGTCGAGGCGATCATCAAGCCGTTCAAACTGGACGATGTGAAAGAGGCGCTGCAAGAAGTGGGGGTGCAGGGCCTGTCCGTAACCGAAGTCAAGGGCTTTGGCCGGCAAAAGGGGCATACCGAACTGTATCGCGGGGCGGAATATGTCGTTGATTTTCTGCCCAAGGTGAAAATCGAAATGGTGCTGCCCGACGATCAGGTCGATGCCGCCATCGAAGCCATCGTCACCGCCGCCCGCACCGAAAAAATCGGCGACGGCAAGATTTTCGTGATGCCGGTCGAACAGGCAATCCGTATCCGCACCGGCGAAACCGGCGACGACGCCGTGTGATCCGCCGCACTGAATACCTATCGCCCGTGATGCGGGCATCCAGGAAGGAAAGAAACAGATGAAAGTCAAAGACGTTCTTGATCTGATGAAGAATGAGGAGGTCGAATATGTCGATATCCGCTTCACCGATCCCAAGGGCAAATTGCAGCATGTGACGCTGGTCGCTGATCTGGTCGATGAAGATTTCTTTGAAGAAGGCTTTATGTTCGACGGCAGCTCTATCGCGGGCTGGAAATCCATTGACCAGTCGGACATGAAACTGATCCCGGATCCGGCCAGCGTTTATATCGACCCGTTTTATGCTGAAAAAACCATGTGCATTCATTGCAACGTGGCAGAGCCAGACACCGGCGAAGCCTATTCGCGCGACCCCCGCGGCACCGCCGTCAAGGCCGAGGCTTATCTGAAATCGACCGGCATCGGTGACGCATCCTATTGGGGCCCCGAGGCAGAGTTCTTTCTGTTTGACGACGTGCGCTATTCGGTGACTCCGCAAAAGGTTGCCTATGAAATCGACGCAGCCGATGCGGCGTGGAATACCGACAGCGAATATGAAATGGGCAACCAGGCCCATCGCGCGGCGCATAAGGGCGGCTATTTCCCGGTGAACCCGATCGACGCCGGTCAGGATATTCGCGGCGAAATGCTGTCCACGATGAAGCGCATGGGCATCAAAGTGGATAAACACCACCACGAGGTCGCCACCGCGCAGCATGAACTGGGCATGATCTTTGGCGGGCTGGTCGAACAGGCCGACAATATCCAGAAATACAAATACGTCATCCATAACGTCGCCCACGCCTATGGCAAATCGGCGACCTTTATGCCCAAGCCGATGAAAGGCGATAACGGGTCGGGGATGCACGTTAACATGTCGATCTGGAAAAACGGCAAGCCGTTGTTTGCAGGTGACAAATACGCCGATCTCAGCCAAGAGGCGCTGTGGTTCATCGGCGGCATTCTGAAACACGCCAAGGCGCTGAACGCACTGACCAACCCTTCGACCAACAGCTATAAACGGCTGATTCCGGGCTTTGAGGCGCCGGTGCTGCGGGCCTATTCGGCGCGCAACCGCTCGGGCTGCGTGCGTATTCCGTGGACCGAAAGCCCCAAAGCCAAGCGGGTCGAAGCGCGTTTCCCTGATCCGTCCGCAAACCCCTATCTGTGCTTTGCCGCGCTGCTGATGGCCGGTCTGGACGGGATCAAGAACAAGATCGACCCCGGCCCGGCATCCGACAAGGATCTGTATGATCTGCCGCCCGAAGAACTGGCCGAAATCCCCACCGTCTGCGGCTCGCTGCGCGAGGCGCTGGAGGAACTGGAAAAAGACATGGACTTCCTGCTGGCGGGCGATGTATTTACCCGCGACCAGCTGGAAGGCTATATCGCGCTGAAGTGGGAAGAGGTTTACGCCTACGAACACACGCCGCACCCGGTCGAATACGCGCTGTATTACAGCTGCTGATCCACGAACTGGCCTAGCCTATTCTACAACAGGCGCCCGTAAGGGCGCCTGTTTTTTCCACACAGCCAGCCCGTTTCGTTTCAATTCAAATTGACATTCAGTCAGATTGCGCGGGCAAGCAACGGACCTGAGATTATCACATCAAAAAGGCCGTATGCGGGCATTTAAATCAAAATCCCGCAGCAAATCGCTTCAAGCAAAACGGGCATCACCGCCAGAGTAATGCCCGTTGCGCCGCCCCCGATTATCCCAGCCGATAGTTCGGGCTTTCCCGCGTGATCTGCACATCATGGACGTGGCTTTCCTTAAGCCCCGCGCCGGTGATGCGCACGAATTCGCAGCCGCCGCGCATTTCATCCACCGTGCCCTTGCCGGTATAGCCCATGGCGGCGCGCAGCCCGCCGACAAGCTGGTGGATCACGGCGGCGGCACTGCCCTTGTAGGGGACTTGTCCCTCGATGCCCTCGGGGACCAGCTTGTCGCTGGCCGCGTCTTTTTGGAAATAGCGGTCGGCGCTGCCGCGTGCCATCGCGCCAAGCGATCCCATGCCGCGATAGGATTTGAAGCTGCGCCCCTGATACAGGATCACCTCGCCGGGCGATTCATCGGTGCCGGCGATGGCGCTGCCCACCATGGCGCAGCTTGCACCCGCCGCGATGGCCTTGGCGAAATCGCCCGAGAATTTGATGCCGCCATCCGCAATCACCGGGGTATCGCCCGCCGCTGCCGCCGCATCCATGATCGCAGTCAGTTGCGGCACGCCGACGCCCGCGACGATGCGCGTGGTGCAGATCGACCCCGGCCCGATACCGACCTTGACGGCATCGGCCCCGGCACCGATCAGGGCGCGCGTCGCCTCGCCCGTGGCGACGTTGCCTGCGGCGACCTGCACATCATTCGACAGCGACTTGATCCGTTCAACGGCGCGCGCCACCCCTTCGGAATGGCCATGCGCCGTGTCGATCACCAGCAGGTCAACGCCCGCCTCGATCAGCGCCTGCGACCGCTCGAACCCTTCGTCGCCCACGGTCGAGGCTGCGGCAACCCGCAGGCGGCCCAACTCATCCTTGCAGGCCAGGGGGTTCAGCACCGCCTTTTCCGTGTCTTTCAGCGTCAGCAGCCCGGTCAGCCGCCCCTGCCCGTCCGTCACCAGCAGCTTTTCGATGCGGCGGGCTTTCATCAGATTGATCGCCTCGGAACGGTCGGCGGGTTCGCGCAGCACGGCCAGATTGTCGCCGGTCATCATCACCCGGACCGGCGTTTTATCGTCGCTGGCAAAGCGCATGTCGCGGTTCGTCACGATGCCGACAACCAGCCCCGTGTCGTCCACCACCGGAAAGCCGGTGACGTTAAAGCGTTCCTGCAACGCCTTGGCATCGGCCAGCGTCTGGTCGGGGCGCAGCGTGATCGGGTCATAGACGACGCCGGATTCGAACCGTTTGACGCGCCGCACTTCGTCGGCCTGTTGCTGAGCGGTCAGGTTGCGGTGGATCACCCCCAGCCCGCCAGCCTGCGCCATCGCAATCGCCATGCGGCTTTCGGTGACGGTATCCATGGCGCTGGACAGCAAAGGGATGTTCAGAGCAATGCGCTGCGTGACGCGCGTCGTGACATCCGCCGTCGAGGGCATCACCGTCGAGGCGGCAGGCACCAAAAGAACATCGTCAAAGGTCAGGGCCTCGCGAATCTGCATGGGACGCTCCGTGCTGGGGTTCGTTTGGCAGTTTCCCCTTTCATGCGGGGCGGGAATTGTCCAGCCCCGCCGAACGTGTCAGGCGATGGCGGCGTTCGTCTTGACCGCCAGCCTGCCGCGCGCCCAATCGCGCAGGATCAGAAACAGGATCGGCGAGATGGCCAGCGTCGCCGCCAACAGCAGCAGCCCGGCCACGATCCGCGCGCCCGGCAGACCGCCTTGCGTCAGCGCCAGCCATGCCCCCGCACTGGCCGACAGGGGAAAGGTAAACGCCCCCCACATCGGCGAAAAGCCCGACGCCAGCAGCCAACGGGCCGACAGCAGCAACGCCAGCACCAGCAGCAACCCGGCCACCGCCGAGACGGCTGCCACTGTGTCATGGCCCAGCCCGGCTGCAACCATTGCGATCAGCGCGAACGGCGCGGCGTGAACAGCCAGCAGCGGGCGCAGCGGTGCGGGCGGGGCAACTGCGGCGAACTGCCGCGCGCTGATCGCCCAGATCGCCACCGCAGCCACCAGCGAGGGCCACAGCAGCGCCGCAGCCAGCCCCGGCCAGCCCAGCGACAGGGCAACCTTGGCCGCGACCAGAAACCCGGCCCAGTTCAGGTGCCACACCGGCGAAACGCGCCTTTGTTCAGCCGGACCATTTCGCAGCACCGACAGCAGCACGGCCAGTGTCACCCCATGCAGCGCCATGGCCAGCAACAGCAGCCCGCGCGCCAGCCCCGGCGCATAGGGCACCAGCACCCCGGCCAGCAGATACAAAGCCAGGACCCCCGCCGCCACACCGGCACGACCGGGCAGGATTTTCAATTCATCCGCCAGAACGGCAGGCCGCCAGCTCAGCTTGACGGCATAGGTCAGCGCCGCGAACAGCGTCAGCAGGCTCAGCGCGCCTGCCCCCGCCTCGACCAGCCCGGTATTCAGCGCGAAAACCGCCACCGCATCGCGCCACGCCAGCACCAGCTCCAAAGCCCCCAGCACCGGCACGAAAATCAGCGGCGGCACCCGGCGCCAAAGGCCGGCTGGAACAGTTTTCGGCATGGCAAAGCGCATGGTCGTCATCCTTTGGGAAGTAGCATTCAAACCTGAACGATTAGTTAAGATGCGTCAGGGCGTTGCGCCAATGACACGATGCCGCGGCAGAGCTGCACCAAACGTAGCGTCATACGCAGGCGATAATTGATTCGTAGCATTATCGGGTTAGGCTGACAGCAATGCAAAAAACGAATCCGTCTTTGGGAGGAACGAGAATGAAATCCGCGTTGAGGGGCATTGCGGCACTGATGCTGTCCGCCGCACCAGTCGTGGCCGGCGGGCTTGAGCGTGCGCCCCAGTCCATCGCCATCCTGTTCGAAGAAGGGAACTACGCCGAACTGGGCTTTGGCCGCGCCAAACCCAGCGTGTCGGGGCAGGATACGGCAATGTTCGGCGCCAGCAATTTTGGCAATGTCAGCTCAGCGTATAATTTCTTCTCGCTGGGGTATAAGCACCAGTTTTCGCCGAATCTGTCGGCGGCGTTCATCATCGAACAGCCCTTTGGTGCCGACATCCTGTATCCGGCGGCCTCCATCGCGTTTGGCGGAACGGCTGTGACGGTCGATTCGACCACCTACACCGCGCTGCTGCGCTATAAATTCGACAACAATTTCGGCGTTCACGGCGGCCTGCGGGGCAGCACGGCGGATGGCAGTGTGACGCTGGCCGGCATGGCCTATTCATCGCTCGACGGCTATAATGCCACGCTGGACAGCGACACCGGCTGGGGTTACGCCATCGGCGCAAGCTGGGAAAAACCGGAAATCGCCGCCCGCGTGTCGCTGACCTATAACTCGCCGATCACGCATGATTTCCGCACGGTGGAAACGCTGGACGGCAACCCGATCAACCCGGCGGGGTCGTCCAATACCGAAATCGACACGCCGAAATCGTGGAACCTTGAGTTCCAGACCGGCGTCGCCCCGGATACGCTGGTGTTCGGCTCGATCCGCTGGGTGGAATGGTCGGCCTTCCGGGTTGAGCCGATCGTCTTTGCCAACATGTCCAGCCCCTCGACCGGCCAGCCCCTGGGCAGCCTGGTCGAGCTTGAGGATTCGACCACCTACACCCTGGGCGTGGCGCGCAAGTTCACCGAAAACTGGTCGGGCGCTGCATCGTTCAGCTGGGAAAAATCGGGCAGCGATCTGGTGTCGCCGCTGGCACCGACGAACGGACGCCGGGGCATCACGCTGGCCGGGATCTATACGCAGGACAACCTCAAGATCACGGCGGGGATCAACTATACCAAGCTGGGCGACTCGACCCCCTCAACGGCGGACACCGCGCGCGCGGTGGTGGCGGATAATGATTTCGTCGGTGTCGGCATCAAGATCGGCTACAGCTTCTGATCGCACGCCAACGTCCGGGCGGCCCCCCCGGCAACAGCAACGCAAGGCCCCGCCCGCGACGGCGGGGCCTTTTGCCTGCCGCGCCGCTGGTGTCACGCAGCCCCGTTGCCCGGCAGCACCCCTGCCCCTTTCCCCCGGACGCTCGCTGCACTAGATTTCCGGCGCGGCGGCGAATGGGGCACGGCATGATTTACGGCAGCGGGCAAGACTGGCGGGACGCCCAGAACAAACGGGTGGCGCTGTTTGGCATGTCGGGCCTTGGCAAGACCTATCTGTCGGCCATGCTGCGCGATACCGGCGACTGGTTCCACTATTCGGTCGATTATCGGATCGGCACCCGCTATATGGGCGAACTGATCGCCGACAACTTCAAGCGCGAGGCGATGAAAGTGCCGTTTCTGCGCGAATTGCTGCTGTCGGATTCGGTCTATATCGGCAGCAATATCACCTTTGATAACCTTGCGCCGCTGTCCACCTATCTGGGCAAACCCGGCAGCCCGACGCGCGGCGGCCTGCCCTTTGATGAATACTGCCTGCGCCAGCGACAGCACCGCGCGGCCGAAATCGCCAGCCTGCTGGACACCGGCCACTTCATCGCCCGCGCGCAGGATATTTACCGCATCCCGCATTTCGTCTGCGACACCGGCGGATCAATCTGCGAGGTGGTGGACCCGGCAGACCCCGACGATCCCGTGCTGTCGGCACTGGAATCGGAATTGCTGCTGGTCTGGATTCAAGGCTCGGACGCCCATACCGCCGAACTGGTGCGCCGCTTTGACCGCGCGCCCAAGCCGATGTATTACCAGCCCGAGTTTCTGGAAAAGGCGTGGGTGGCCTATCGGGTTGAAAACGGCCTGACCGAAGATCAGGTAAACCCCGACGATTTCATCCGCTGGACCTATTGGCGCGCCCTTGCGCATCGTCAGCCGCGCTATGCCGCCATGGCGCGCCGTGGCGTTACCGTGCTGGCCGAGGAGGTCGCCGAAACCCGGAATCTGGCTGATTTCATCGACCTGATCGCCCGCGCCATCGACCGCAAGAAAGACTGATCCATGCCTATTACCCTGCCCTCTGACCTGCCCGCCTTCGACATTCTGTCGCAGGAAGGGGTGATGGTGATGACGCCGGGGCGCGCGGCCATGCAGGACATCCGCCCGATCCGCATCGGCCTGCTGAACCTGATGCCGAAAAAGATCCAGACGGAAAACCAGTTCGCGCGACTGGTGGGGGCGACACCCTTGCAGATCGACTTTCAACTGATCCGCATGTCCGACCACGAAAGCCGCAACACCGCCGCCGACCACATGGCCAGCTTTTACCGCACCTTCCGCGAGGTCGAGGCGGCGGGCGAAAAGTTCGACGGCCTTATCATCACCGGCGCGCCGGTCGAAAAGCTGCCGTTCGAGCAGGTCACTTATTGGGACGAGCTGACCCGCGTCTTTGACTGGACGCAAAGCCATGTGCATTCGACCATGGGCGTCTGCTGGGGCGGCATGGCGATGGCGTGGCATTTCCACGGCCTGCCCAAGCATCTTTTGCCGCACAAGGCGTTCGGCTGTTTCCGGCATCACAATCTGGCCCCCGCCAGCCCCTATCTGCGCGGGTTTTCCGATGACGTGCTGATGCCGGTCAGCCGCTGGACCGAGGTGCGCCAGCCCGATGTTCAGGCCGCGCCGGGCCTGACAACCCTGCTGGGCAGCGAGGAAACCGGCCCCTGTCTGGTGCAGGACGCGGGCCACCGGGCGCTGTATGTGTTCAACCATCTGGAATATGATTCCACCACGCTGAAAGAGGAATACGACCGCGACGTAGCGGCGGGCAAACCGATCAACGTGCCGCTGAATTATTACCCGGATGACGACCCGTCGCAGCCGCCTTCGAACCGTTGGCGCAGCCATGCGCATCTGCTTTACGGCAACTGGATCAACGAGATTTATCAGACCACATGGTTCGACATGAACCGGATCGGGGAACCGCAGCCATGACCGAACAGACCATCCCCTATGTCGGCGACATTACCGCTTTTCTGGAAAAGGCGGCGCCCAAGGATCTTCGCAAGGCAATCGAGGGCGCGGGCAAGCGCGACATTCTGGACCCCGCCTATCCCTATGACCAAGAGATGGGCAAAGACGAATACAAACAGCGCATGGACGAACTGCAATTGCAGCTGGTTCGGATGCTGTTTGACATCAACCACACCGGCAAGCGGCTGGTCGTCGTGTTCGAGGGGCGCGACGCTGCAGGCAAGGGCGGCACGATCGAGGTGATGCGCGGCAATCTGAACCCGCGCAGCGCCTATATCGTCGCCCTGCCCAAACCGACCGAGCGCGAGGCCGGGCAGTGGTATTTCCAGCGTTATATCGACTGGCTGCCCGCTGCGGGCGAAATGGCGCTGTTTGACCGAAGCTGGTATAACCGCGGCGTGGTCGAGCGGGTGTTCGGCTTTTCCACCGCGCAGCAGCGGGACGCCTTTTTCCGGCAACTGCCTGCCTTTGAACAATCGCTGGTCGATGACGGCATTGTGCTGGTCAAGCTGTGGCTGAACGTGGGCCGCGCCGAACAGTTGCGCCGCTTTCTGGATCGCGAAAAAGACCCGCTGAAACAGTGGAAGCTGTCGGGCATCGACGTGAACGGCCTTGCCCTGTGGGATGAATACACCGCCGCAATTCAGGATACGCTGTCGCGCAGCCACTCGCCTCTGGCACCGTGGACGGTGATCCGCTCGGATGACAAGCGCCGCGCCCGGATCGCCGCGATCCAGACGGTGCTGAACGCGGTCGATTTCGCCGGCAAGGACGAAGCGATCATCGGCGCCCCCGACCCCGCGATCACCGGCGGGCCAGAGATCATCGGCGCATGATCCGCGCGGCAATCCTGTGGGTGGCCCTGTCCCTGCCCGTGGCGGCGCAGGGTCTGCCCGACTGGCAGCACACCAGCATCAACGACTTCGCCGCCGTGCTGAGCGCCGAGGATACGCAGATTCTGGATCAGGCGCTGATCGCCCTGCATGACGGCACCGGCGTTCAGGGCACCGTCGTCACGCTGAGCGACCGCGCCCGCTATGGCGGTTCAGACGGGCTAGAGCCGTTCGCGACCCGGCTGTTCAACCACTGGGGCGTCGGCGATGCGGAACGCAACGACGGCTTCATGGTGCTGCTGCTGACCGACGACCGCGAGGTGCGGATCGAACTGGGCGCGGGCTATCCGGCGGCGGCTGATCGCGTGGCCGGGCAGATCATCGACGACACCATGCTGCCCGATTTCCGCGCCGGGAACATGTCGCGCGGTGTGCGGGAAGGAACGCTGGACGTCATCCAAAGGATCGCGCGGCCTCATGCAGCGGGCGAGCAGGTCGCGCCGTCGCGCGACGGGCTGGGCTGGCTGATCCCGGCGGGGGTGTTTGCCTTCTTTGGCTTTGTCATCGTGCAGATCGGGCGGGGGCTGATCGGTAACCTGCTGCGCGCCCGTCAGCCCTGCCCGCAATGCGGCGGTGCCGGGCTGATGCAGGAAAGCGAAACCGTGGGCGACGCCCTGCCCGGCGGCACCCCCACAACGCGCCGGGTCATCTGGCGGCGCTGCACCCGCTGCGGCTGGACCAGCCCGCGCGAAACCCGGTCATCGCCGGTGTCCTCACCCAGACCACGGCGCAGCCGGGGCGGCGGCTTTGGCGGCGGGCGATCATCGGGCGGCGGCGCTTCGGGGCGCTGGTAATTTTCAAGGGAGAGAGACATGGAACTGAGCAAGACACGCGCCATCATCACCGGCGGCGCATCCGGCCTTGGCGCGGCAACGGCAGAATATTTCCGCAAGATGGGCGCACAGATCATGGTGCTGGACCACGATCCCAAGGGCGCGGCCTTTGCCGACAGTATCGGCGCGGGCTTTGCCGAAACCGATGTGACCGACGAAACCAGCGTGCAGGCCGCGATCAAGGCCGCCACCGAACGGATGGGTGGCATCGACGCCTGCGTGAACTGCGCGGGCATCGTGATCGGCGAGAAAACCGTGGGCCGTGACGGCGCGCACAAGCTGGACAGCTTTCGCCGCGTGATCGAGGTGAACCTGATCGGCACCTTCAACGTGCTGCGTCTGGCGGCCGAGGCGATGTCGGCGAACCCAGGCCCCGAACGCGGCGTCATCGTCAACACCGCCAGCATCGCCGCCTTTGACGGTCAGGCGGGTCAGGCCGCCTATGCCGCATCCAAGGCCGCCATCGCCGGGATGAGCCTGCCCATCGCCCGCGATCTGGCCCGCAACGGCATCCGCGTCTGCGCCATCGCACCGGGCACCTTTGGCACGCCGATGCTGCGCAGCCTGCCGCAGGATGTGCAGGATTCGCTGGCCGCCGAAGTGACCTTCCCCAAACGTCTGGGCGAACCCGAAGAATATGCCCGGCTGGCCGCCTTCATCATCGAATCCGGTTACATGAACGGCGAAACCGTGCGGCTGGACGGCGCGCTGCGGATGCGCTGACCGGCCCCCGGATGCCGCAGTATCACCCTTGCGCGGCATCCGGCCCACCAGTAGCGTCAGGCTCAAAGAACACACGGAGGTTCCATGAAACTGCGCCATCTTTGCCTGACCTCGGCCTTGGCCGCGCTGACCGCGCCCGCCTTTGCCGCCGACCCCGAACTGACGGTCTTTGACTGGGCCGGCTTCGAGGAGCCTGACATCTATCCCGCCTATATCGAAAAGCACGGCACCGGCCCGACCTTCGCCTTTTACGGCAATGATGACGAGGCATTTCAGAAACTGGCATCAGGGTTCCGGGCCGATGTGGCGCATCCGTGCAGCCAGATGGTGTCGAAATACCGCGACGCCGGCCTGATCGAGCCTTGGGACGTGTCGCGCATCCCCGAATTTGACAACATCGACTCGCGTTTTCTGGAATCAACGGTCATCAGGGATGACGAAGGCGTGTGGTATATCCCCGCCGACTGGGGCGTAACCGCCGTTGCCTATTCCAACGAAAAAGTCCCGGCCGAGGATGTGTCCACGCTGCAAGTGTTCGTGAACCCCGACTATCAGGGCCGCACCTCGCTGCCCGATTCGTCGGATGACGTGTGGGCACTGGCCTATCTGGCCACCGGCACCACCGATTGGGACGATGTGACGGACGAGGAATTCACCAGGGCCGCCGACTGGTTGCGGCAGGCGCATCAGAACGTATCGGCCTATTGGGCTGACCCGGCGCAGATGACGCAGATCATGGCATCCGGGGCCGCCGATGTGGCGTGGTCGTGGAACGATGGCGTGGTTTACCTGCGCGACGACAATTACGATGTCGGCTTTCAGCGCGAAGCGACCGAGGGCAGCTCGACCTTTTACTGCGGCTGGGTGAACCTGAAGAACGCTCCGGGCAGCGAAGACAAGGCGTATGATTTCATCAACGCCTGGATCGCCCCCGAGGCCGCGCGCGGCCTGTATGACAAGATCGGCTATGGCTCTACCAACAATCGCGGCATGGAAACCCTGTCGGCCGAGGAACTGGAACACGCGGGCCTGTCGTCCATCGACGTGCCGATTCTGGCCCAGACCCCGAACGACCCGGAACAGCGCCAGCGGCAACTGGCCGAATTTGAACGCATCAAGGCCGGGTTCTGAAACGACAAAGGGCACCCTTGCCGGGCGCCCTTTTCACCCTTGGCGGGAGTGATTAGCGGTTTTCGCCCGTCACCGGGTCCAGCCGCAGATCGACCTTGGCACCAGCGGTGGTGCGGTATTCGACGTCCCAATAGCCGTCATCATCCCAATCGACTTCCTTGATATAGGCCAGTTCGGCACCGGCCTGATTTTCGATCAGCGCCACAACGTCGGACAGCTTCATCGAACCGGCGGGCGGCGCGGTGTCAGCAAAGGCCGTGCCCGCGATCAGAGTGGCCGGAATGGCGGCAGCGGCAAAAATCTTGACAAACGACATGATGTCTTCCTTTCAGTCTTAATGACCCGCCGTTAACGCATCACCAGCCGGGATATTCCATCTGATGTTCCATCCGCCCGACCCTTGCGCGGAAACACGCTGCGCCCTATGTTGGGTCTGTTCGGGGCAACCCGGACTATGGACATAAACGCGCAGGTAATAAGCGGATCGGACCCGGGGGCGGTACCCGGCGGCTCCACCAGATCACCCTCGTTGGGGGAACATGGGGCCGAAACAGGATCGACGAACGTCTAAAGCTGTTTGCTTTGTCTCGGTGAGCTACCACCGTTATCGGTGCAAAATGTACAGTTGCCAACGACAACCGTGCTCCGGTCGCTCTGGCTGCGTAAGCAGCTCGAAAGACCGAAACTTAAGTCCTTACGCCTAGCAGCCTAAGGCGGGGTCCGCAGGAACCTGGCAACAGAATCCTGCACCTTTCCCCCGTATTTGCGCCCCTGCCCGCCACGTTCGCGTGACGTTCCGCGCCCATTATGTGCATACATATTTCACCTGCAATCCGCCCCTTTTCAATCGCAGCCACATGCCTATGCTGGCGCAAGGATTTTCAACCGGGGGAACGGGATGACGCGCGGAATCGATTATGGCAGCATGATGCATCGGGCGATGCAGGGCCTGATCGCAGATGTGCTGCGGGGCGTCGCGCAGAACGGCCTGCCGGGGGAACACCACTTCTTTATCACCTTCGACACCCGCGACGAAGGCGTGCAGATCGCCGACTGGCTGCATGAGCGTTACCCCGACGAAATGACCATCGTTATCCAGCACTGGTTTGAAAACCTCAGCGTCGATGACGAAGGCTTTACCGTCACGCTGAACTTTGGCAACTCGCCCGAGCCGCTGCGCATTCCCTTTGACGCGGTGCGGACCTTTGTCGATCCCTCGGTCGAATTCGGCCTGCGATTCGAGACGCAGGAACCTGACGAGGACGACAGCGAAGACGAAGAACCCGCCCCCGTTGACGACACCCCCGACGATACGCCCAAAGGCGGCGGCGAGGTTGTCAGCCTGGACAAGTGGCGGAAATAGCCCGTCACACCCCTGTCACCCGGCTGCGATAGCCCTGATGCGACACTGTTGCAAAAGGATCATCAATGTCGGATCTCGGCCTGTTTCTGACCCAGTTCATCCGCCGTCCTTCTGAAATCCGTGCCGTGGTGCCAACCGGCCGTGCCGCCGCGCGAGAAATGGCGCGCGTCATCCGCCCCGACATGCCCGCCGTGGCGGAAATCGGCGCGGGCACCGGCACCATCACCCGCGCTATCCTGAACCGCGGCCTGCCCCCCGCCGCGCTGGAATTGTATGAACTGAACGCCGCCTTTTGCGACCGCCTGCGGCAATTGTTCCCCGGCACCCGCGTCCACAACCTGCCCGCACAGGAAATGGTGAACGTGGGGCGGCGCGATCTGGATGCGGTGATTTCCGGTGTGCCGGTGCTGGCCCTGCCCGACGACATCCAGACCGCCATCATCGGTGCCGCGCTGAGCATGATGCGCCCCGGCGCGCCGTTCGTGCAGATCACCTATGGCCCGAACCCGCCACTGTCCGAGAGTGTGCGCAACCGTTTCGGGCTGCGCCATGACAAAAGCCCGCGCATCTGGGCCAACCTGCCCCCGGCGCAGGTCTATGTGTTTCACCAGTAAGGAACTGTTCAGCATACCATCGCATACTGATTGCGAATCCACCCTTCAACGGCTAAAACCCGGCGAAACCGTAAGGGAGCGATGCCATGACCAAGACCACCCGGACCGAAACCGACAGCTTTGGCCCGCTTGAGGTGCCCGGCGACAAATACTGGGGCGCGCAGACGCAGCGTTCGATCCAGAACTTCCCCATCGGCTGGGAACGTCAGCCGGTCGCCATCGTCCGCGCCCTTGGCGTCATCAAACAGGCCGCCGCGCAGGTGAACATGGCCACCGGCAAGCTGGACCCGGCCATCGGCAAGGCCATGGTGCAAGCCGCATCCGAGGTGGTCGAGGGCAAGTTCGACGACAACTTTCCGCTGGTCGTCTGGCAAACCGGGTCGGGCACGCAGTCGAACATGAACGCGAACGAGGTTATCAGCAACCGCGCGATCGAAATTCTGGGCGGCGAGATGGGCAGCAAAAAGCCCGTCCATCCCAACGATCACTGCAACATGGGGCAGTCGTCGAACGACACCTTCCCGACCGCGATGCACGTCGCCATCGGCATGGTCGCCCGCGACGTGCTGATCCCCGGCCTTGAAAAACTGCACGCCGCACTGGCCGCCAAGGCCGAGGAGTTCAAGGACATCATCAAGATCGGCCGCACCCACACACAGGATGCCACACCCCTGACGCTGGGTCAGGAATTCGGCGGCTATGCCCATCAGGTGAAAATGGGGATCGAGCGGGTCAAGATGTGCCTGCCGCAGATCTATGAACTGGCGCAGGGCGGCACCGCCGTCGGCACCGGGCTGAACACCCAAAAAGGCTGGGATACTGCGATTGCGGCGGAAATCGCCAAGATCACCGACCTGCCTTTCGTGACCGCCCCCAACAAGTTCGAGGCGCTGGCCGCCCATGACGCGATGGTGTTCTTTTCCGGCGCGCTGAAAACCGTCGCCGCCAGCCTGTTCAAGATCGCCAATGACATGCGGCTGCTGGGGTCCGGCCCGCGCTCGGGCCTGGGCGAGCTGATCCTGCCGGAAAACGAGCCGGGTTCCTCGATCATGCCGGGCAAGGTCAACCCGACGCAGGCCGAGGCACTGACCATGGTCTGCGCCCATGTCATGGGCAATGATGCGGCGGTCGGCTTTGCCGGGTCGCAGGGGCATTTCGAACTGAACGTCTATAACCCGATGATGTCCTATAACGTCATCCAGTCCATGCAACTGCTGGGCGATGCGGCGGGGTCGTTCACCGATAACATGGTCGCCGGGACCCAAGCGAACGTGGCCCGCATCGACAAGCTGATGAAGGAAAGCCTGATGCTGGTGACGGCACTGGCCCCGACCATCGGCTATGACAACGCGACCAAGGTCGCCAAAACCGCGCATAAGAACGGCACCACCCTGCGCGAAGAGGCGGTCGGGCTGGGCTTTGTGACCGAAGACGAATTCGACCGCATCGTTCGCCCGGAACTGATGGTCGGCCCCGAAGACTGATCGCAAGGGGCGCGGCACAGACCGCGCCCTTATTCCCTGAACGGAACGGTCACAAGGCATCTGCGTGCGGGCACTTGCGGCCCGTGCGATTGCGCCAGCCAAAAAGGTTAACGCCCCCCGCTTCGCCATGCCGACCGGCCAGGCTCTGCCCCCTCTCGACCGCCAGCTAATCTGCTGGCTGGCCATAGGCATCACGCTGCTGGCTGTTTCGGGTGCCGTGCCGTGCTATATTCGCCGCAAGAACGCCCCTGCATCTTATGGCCCATCACGCTGTCCCCGGTGGAACAATGAACAACGTCATCAATCTGCGGCAGGCCCGAAAATCGCGCGCACGCACCGACGCCCGCCGCACGGGCGATGCGAACGCGGCAAAATTCGGTCGCACCAAGGCCGAAGTCGCCGCTGAAACAACCCGAAAGAACCGGGCGTCGAAATCTCTTGACGGCCACCGGATCGACAAGGACGACCCGGCCTAACCCAGCCAGTCTGGCGCAACCGCTGCTTGGCCAAAGTCAAAAATCAGTTCGTCGCATAGGCCAGACCACTCGGCCTGCGATGCAGGTTCAGACGCCGACGGCGGTTCGGTCTGCCCGTCCGCCCCACCTTGGGTCAGACACGCATCAGTGGCGTCAAAACAAAAGTCAGACCACTCTGGGTAGAAAAAACTTGCCGCTGCGTCATCCTGCGACGCTTTGGGGCTGGCCCATTTCTCTACAATGTTGTTCAATATTCTCATATCGCTAGCCCGATTACCCTTTTATCAGCCCGGTTCTGGGCCGGCGAATGAAGCTGACTTGAGGTATCGCATGAAACGAACCGAATCGGTTCAGAAAGATAACGAGCATTTGAACGAATCCGTGGCCGCGGCGCTGGTTCTGCCGATGCTGGATGCCCCGGCCAAGCGTTCGGTGACGATCGGCGGGCACCGGACTTCGGTTTCGCTCGAAGATGCCTTCTGGAAGGTTCTGGGCCAGAAAGCGCGCGAATTGGGCCGCCCCCGCGCCGCGCTCATCGCCGAAATCGACCGCAAGCGCCCGCCCGAAGTCGGCCTGGCCACCGCTTTGCGCCTGTTCGTTCTGGACTCGGTTCAGAACCACGACCCCGCATAAGCTGACGCCTGCGGCGCAGACGAATCACCCCCGCCGCAACCACGCCCGGCCGGGTGATCTGCCGGCCATCAGGCTGCATTGCTTGCTGGTATCCTTGGATTTGCAGCGATAGGATGGCCGCGCCCAAACGGTCGGGAGCAGGTCTGGCGCCCTGTAACCTGACCATGGGGCAAGCATTGCGGGGACGGAACGGCGGTGACAGCAAACGATGACATGGAACAGGCGGGGGCTTTGGGCCGGCAGGCACGTCACACGCGCGTCAACCGATGCAGGATCAACCGCTGATGGCCCGCTCCTGCCCATACCCGCCACGGACCACCGCATGAGCGGCAGCACCCCGCAGGTCATCGCCGTGGTCGGGCTGTCCGGCTCGGGCGTTTCGACGCTGATGAAGGCCGCCGCCGATCGCATGGCCGGGCGCGTGTCGATTGTGCGCCGCGTCATCACCCGCCCCGCCGAACCCGGCGGCGAAAACATCATCAGCACCGAGGAACGCGCCTTCACCGCCCTGCAAAAGGCCGGGCTTTTCGCGGTGTCGTGGTATGCCTACGGCATGTCCTACGGCATCCCGAAAAAGCTGCCCGACGCGCCGGTGGTTCTGGCCAATATGTCGCGGCTGGCCTTGGCCGAGGCAGCGGCGGCCTTTCCCGGCCTCGCCGTGATCCATGTCACCGCCCCCGAACCCCTGCGCATCGCGCGGCTGACGGCGCATGGCCGCGACAACCCGCGCGAACTGGCCGCACGAATCGGCCGAGGCCCCGAATTCGACCGCCTGAACCTGCCAGTTCACGACATCGACAACTCCGCCGAACTGGAAGCCGCGCTGACAGATTTCTGCAACGCCATCGACAGGATTTGCGGCACATGATTTTGGCCAATGCCGAACTGATCCTGCCCCACGGTGTCATGCGCGGCGCCCTGCATGTGGAAAACGGAGTGATCGCCGACGTCACGCCGGGCACGACAGTCCCAGTCGGTGCCATAAACTGCGACGGCGACTATGTGGCCCCCGGCCTTGTGGAACTGCATACCGACAATCTGGAACGTCATATCCAGCCCCGCCCCGGCGTTGACTGGCCCCACGCGGCGGCGATCATCGCGCATGACGCGGAACTGGCCAGCGTCGGCATTACGACCGTGTTCGACGCCATGCGCATCGGCTCGATCCCCGGCGAAGGCGGCGATGACACAAGCTATGATCCCTATGCCCGCCCTCTGGCCAGCGAGCTGATGGCCGTCCGCGCACGCGGCGCGCTGAAGATCAGCCATTTTCTGCACCTGCGGGCCGAGGTCTGCTCGGAAACCCTGATCGCGGAACTGGACGAATTTTCACCCGATGATCGCGTCGGCATCGTCAGCCTGATGGATCACACCCCCGGCCAGCGACAGTTCCGCGACATAGCCAAGCTGGCGCAATATGTGCAAGGCCGCCATCGGCTCAGCGATCAGCAATTCGCCGAACACGTTCAGCGCCTGCAAGACCTGCGCGCCCGCTACGGCGACCAGCACGAGGCCGCCGCCGTCGCCCTGGCCCACCGCCTTGGCGCAGCTTTGGCCAGCCATGACGACACAACGGCGCAACAGGTCGCGACCTCTGCGGGATACGGCGTCCGGCTGGCGGAATTCCCCACCACGCCCGAGGCCGCAGCCGCCTGCCACGATCACGGCATCATGGTGATGATGGGCGCACCGAACCTGATCCGGGGCGGATCGCATTCCGGCAATGTCGCCGCCGCAGAACTGGCGCAGGCAGGGCTGCTGGACATCCTGTCATCCGACTATGTGCCCGCCGCGCTGCTGTCAGGCGCACTGCGGCTGGCGGCGATCTGGGGCGGCGACATGGCCCGCGCCATCGCCTGCGTCACCCAAAACCCGGCCCGCGCCGCCGGCCTTACGGATCGCGGCGCATTGACGACCGGCCAACGCGCCGACCTGATCCGCTTTGGCGTAATAGACAGCGACACGCCGGTGCTGCGCGGGGTCTGGGCGCGCGGGCTGCGGATCTAGCAAGCCACCCCGCCAACCTGACACCACGCCCCCGCTTCCTGTTTGCCTAAATACGCACCTTGGGGCGCGATCCCTCGCAACCTCGGCAAGCTCGGGTCAGATGTCCGGCATCAGCCGCCGATACATGTGCCAGCTTGCGTGCCCCAGCACCGGCAGCGCAACGAACAGCCCCAGAAAGAACGGGATGAAACCCGCGAACAGGATCGTCGCAATCGTCATCGCCCAGGCCAGCATCGGCCCCGGATTCATCAGCACCGCCCGAACCGAGGTGATGATGGCGGTGATGAAATCCACCTCGCGTTCCAGCAGCAAGGGCAGCCCGACCACGGTAAAGCTGAACAGCACCGCCGCAAAGCCTGCGCCGATGATCGAGCCGACCAGCAACATCATCAACCCACGCCCCTGATACAACACCTCGGGCGAACTGGTGATATTGGTCAATGCCGACACGCCCATGAACAGGGCAAAGATCGTATGCGCGACAAAGACCCAGAACATGAACAGCAGCAGAATCACCATCGCCATGGACGGCATCTGCCGGTCTTTTTGCGCAAAGATGACGCCCGCGACCGACGGCCAGTCCAGCCGCTCGCCCGCCTCGATCCGGCGGCTGACCTCATACAGACCGACGGCGGCAAAGGGCGCGATCAGCGGAAAACCGGCGATGAACGGGATCAGCCACCATTCCTGCCCGGCCGCCAGGGCCACCGCCATCAGCACCAGCCCGCCCGCGACGTAAAAGGCCGAAAACAGCAGGCCAAAGGCCGGAGCGCGGCGAAAATCGCGGATGCCGTCCATCAGCGAGGCCGAAACGGCGTCGATGCCGATCTGCACCGGCTCGGGGATAATGTCGGGGCCGCGCGGCTGGCCCGGTCCGGCTGGGGCGCGCAATGGCATGTCGTCGTTGATGTCGGTCATGGCAGATCCTCCCTTGACCAAAAGGCTAGGGGCAAGCCGCGCAGCGATCAACGGATTTGTCAGCCGAACTTTTCGGTCAGCGCCTGCGACACCGGCGGGGTGACGAATTTCGACACGTCCCCGCCCAGCCGGGCAATTTCCTTGACCAGTTTCGAGGCAATCGCCTGCCGCCGCGCATCGGCCATCAGGAACACCGTCTCGACCGTCGAATCAAGCGCGCGGTTCATGCCAACCATCTGAAACTCATACTCGAAATCGGCCACCGCCCGCAGGCCACGCACGATGATCGAGGCCCCCACATCGCGCGCGCAGTCGATCAGCAGGTTTTCAAACGGATGCACGATAATTTCGCCGCCGGTCTGCCGCAAAATCGCATCGCATTCCGCGCGCACCATGGCCACGCGCTGTTCCAGACTGAACAGCGGCCCCTTGTCGCGGTTGATGGCGACGCCGATCACCAGCCGGTCCACCAGCGCCATCGCGCGCTGAATGATGTCGATATGGCCAAGCGTGACCGGATCGAAAGTGCCGGGGTAAAATCCAATGCGCATGGGTCCGTCCTGCAATGCCTTTGCCAAGGGAAAGCGGATATTGGCGGCAAAGACAAGGGCCAGCACCCCTGCCCCGCATCATCGCAGGCAGGATATGCTGCCCTGATCCCCGGTGGCGCGACCCTGCGCCGGTGGTAAAAGACGCGGCTCAGTTCCCCATAATCATGCCGGTCAGGGCCTCGCGCTCGGCCGCAAGTTCTTGCAGGCGGCCCGAGACCGCATCACCGATCGACACGACGCCCAGCATATGCCCGTTGTCATCCACCACCGGCATGTGCCGGAATCGCCCCTGCGTCATGCGTTGCAGCACCGTCAGCGCGTTTTCCGCGACCGTGCAGGTCTGCACCGATGCGGTCATGATCCCGCTGACCGGCTGATCCAGCACGCCCGGCCCGTTTTTGCCGATCTGGCGCACGATGTCGCGTTCCGACAGGATGCCCGCCGGTGTCTGACCATCGGCGGACACCACCACCGCCCCGATCCGATGTTCCGCCAGCAGGCGGGCGGCGTCGGCCACCGTCGCGTCGGGCTTGATGGTCATGATCGCATCTGCGTTAACGCCCGGCTTGTCGGAACCATTCTTGAGCGCGAGTATCTGATTGACCAGCATGACATTCCTCCGGTGTCGCGTATGGGTTGAGTGCATCATGTTCGGCGGTCGGGGCACCCGTCAAGTGGGACGATCGGCCTGCCGCGCGGCAAGAGCCTCCAGCCGCGTCACCTCGCGCCGGATGGCGATGGCCAATGCCTCGGCCAGACGGGCCAGACGGGCCGAAGCGCGGTCATCGGCATGGCGCAGCAACCAAAAGCTGCGGGTCAGCGAGATCTGGTCGGTCAGCACCCGCCGCACCTCGGGCGCAAAGGGGATGGCAAAGTCATGCACGATCCCCAGCCCCGCCCCCGCCCGGATCGCCTGCATCTGCACCGACACCGAATTTGATGCGACAGCCGCCGTTTCGGCTCCGGTTTCGGCCAGATAGTCCAGCTCGCGGTCAAAGATCATGTCGGGGATATAGCCGACAAAGCGGTGCCCGCGCAGGTCGGCGCGGCTTTTGATCGGCGGATGCGCGGCCAGATAATCGCGCTGCCCGGCCAGATGCAGCCGGTAATCGGTCAGCCGCTGCACCACCAGCCGCCCGGTTTCGGGCGGGCTGACGGTGATCGCCATATCCGCCTCGCGGCGGGACAGGCTGATGACGCGGGGCAGCGCGACGATCTGGATTTCAAGGCCGGGATGGGCCGCGCACAGGCTTTGACAGATTTGCGGCAGCAGATAGTTGGCACAACCATCGGGCGCACCGATGCGCAACTGCCCAGTCAGCCCGGCGGCGGGGGTGCCGACCTCGGCGGCAGCGGCAGCGGCCTGTTCGGCGGTTTCGGCAGGGGCGATCAGCCGCTGGCCGCGTTCAGTCAGCGTATAACCCTGCGGCGTTTTCACGAACAGCGCCGCGCCAAGGCCGGCTTCCAGCCGCGCGACCCGCCGCCCCACGGTCGATGCGTCCATCCCCAGCCGACGCCCCGCCGCCGACAGGCTTTCGCCGCGCGCCACCGCCAGAAAGATGCGCAGATCGTCCCAGTCCACCACCGCCTCCTTTGCATAAATGCAAAACCCTTTTGCCAGCATTCCCCTTTGCGCGGCATTTCCGCAAGGCTATTGTGCCGCCAACACGCAAAGGAGGATGCGATGAAAGAGATTGGCCACTGGATCGACGGCAAGGAAGTTGCAGGCAAATCCGGCCGCTTTGCCGATGTGTTCAACCCGGCGACGGGCGAAGTTCAGGCCCGCCTCGCGCTGGCCAGCGACGATGAAATGGCCCATGCCGTCGCCCGCGCCGCCGAGGCGCAAAAGGCCTGGGGTGCGACCAACCCGCAGAAACGCGCCCGCGTGATGATGAAGATGGTCGATCTGATTAACCGCGACATGGACAAGATGGCCGAAGTGCTGTCGTCCGAACACGGCAAGACCTTCCCCGACGCCAAGGGCGACATCCAGCGCGGGCTGGAGGTGATCGAGTTTTGCGTTGCCGCCCCGCATTTCATGAAGGGCGAATTCACCGATGGCGCCGGTCCGGGCATCGACATGTATTCGATGCGCCAGCCGCTGGGCGTGGTCGCGGGCATCACGCCGTTCAACTTTCCCGCCATGATCCCGCTGTGGAAGATGGGTCCGGCACTGGCCGCCGGGAACGCCATGATCCTGAAACCGTCCGAGCGTGATCCCTCGGTCCCCTTGATGCTGGCGAAACTGTGGCAAGAGGCGGGCCTGCCCGATGGCGTGTTGCAGGTCGTCAACGGCGACAAGGGCGCGGTGGATGCCATCCTGAACAGCGATGTGATTCAGGCGGTGGGCTTTGTCGGCTCGACCCCGATTGCGCAGTATATCTATGAAAACTGCGCCCGCACCGGCAAGCGTAGCCAGTGCTTTGGCGGCGCCAAGAACCACATGATTATCATGCCCGACGCCGATCTGGATCAGGCGGCAGATGCGTTGGTCGGGGCCGGTTTCGGCGCGGCGGGCGAACGCTGCATGGCGATCTCGGTTGCGGTGCCGGTGGGCGAGGAAACCGCCGACAAGCTGATCGAAAAGCTGGTCCCCAAGATCGAGGCGCTGAAGGTCGGCCCCTATACCGCCGGCAATGATGTGGATTACGGCCCCGTCGTGACCAAGGCGGCCAAGGAAAACATCCTGCGGCTGGTGGAAACCGGCGTCGATCAGGGCGCGAAGCTGGTGGTCGATGGCCGCGATTTCAGCCTGCAAGGGTATGAGAACGGCTTTTTCGTCGGCCCGCATCTGTTCGATAACGTGACCACCGACATGGACATCTACAAGACCGAGATTTTCGGCCCGGTCCTGTCCACCGTCCGCGCGAAATCCTATGATGAAGCGGTCGATCTGGTGATGAACCACGAATACGGCAACGGCACCGCGATCTTTACCCGCGACGGCGACACTGCCCGCGATTTCGCCAGCCGCTGCAATATCGGTATGGTGGGCATCAACGTGCCGATCCCGGTGCCGCTGGCCTATCACACCTTTGGCGGCTGGAAAAAGTCGGGCTTTGGCGACCTGAATCAGCACGGCCCGGACGCTTTCCGCTTTTACACGCGGACGAAAACCGTCACGTCGCGCTGGCCCTCGGGCATCAAAGAGGGTGCGGCCTTTAACTTCAAGGCGATGGACTGATGCAGACGGCCCCGGTTCGCCGGGGCCTTTTGCCATGGCGTTGGTCAGGGGTATGACGGCAGGCTGACGCGCCTTTTCGTTCTGGTGCATCTGCCCGCCGCCTTGTGCCGGTGGGCGATCCGCATCATGAATTGCGTTGCCTGATGCCCCTTGATGCGCTGCCAACGACGGGAAAAAGCCATGCCTGACTCACCGGATTTCACCCTGGGCATCGAAGAGGAATACCTGCTGGTCGATCAGCAGACCGGCGACCTGTCCCCTATGCCTGAAAGCCTGCTTGAGGAATGCCGCGCCGATCTGGGCGATCGCGTCAGCCCCGAATATCTGCGCTGTCAGATCGAGGTGGGCACCGGCGTCTGCCGCGATATTGCGCAGGCGCGGGCGGAACTGTGCGAGTTGCGCGAAACCGTGGCGCATCATGCGGGGCGGCACGGGCTGGCACCGATTTCGGCCTCGTGCCACCCTTATGCCGACTGGCGCGATCAGCATCACACCGACAAGGATCGCTATAACGCGCTGCGGCAGGATCTGGCGGGCGTGGCGCGGCGGATGCTGATAAGCGGGATGCATGTGCATATCGGCCTGCCCGACCGCGACCGGCGCATCGACCTGATGAACCAGTTCGTCTATTTTCTGCCGCATCTGCTGGCGCTGTCGGCCTCCAGCCCGTTCTGGCAGGGCGAGGATACCGGGCTGGCCAGCTATCGCCTGACGGTTTTCGGCAATCTGCCGCGCACCGGCCTGCCGC
Organism: Paracoccus sp. (in: a-proteobacteria); assembly: GCF_030538755.1. Classification (GTDB taxonomy): domain Bacteria; phylum Pseudomonadota; class Alphaproteobacteria; order Rhodobacterales; family Rhodobacteraceae; genus Paracoccus. Next base: position 54,587 of record NZ_JAUNTJ010000014.1, read on the forward strand.
CCCGGCTGGACAGTTGGGGCGATTATGAACGCTCGGTTCAGGCGCTGACCGACATCGGCGTGATCGAGGATGGCAGCAAGCTGTGGTGGGATCTGCGCCCGTCGGCCCGGTTCCCGACGCTGGAAACCCGCATCTGCGACGCCTGCCCCCGGCTGGAAGATACGCTGACACTGGCCGCGCTGATCCAGTCCACCACGCGAATGCTGTGGCGGCTGTCGCAACGCAATCAACGCTGGCGCATCTATGACAATTTTCTGCTGAACGAAAACCGCTGGCGCGCGCTGCGCTATGGCGGGACCGAGGGGCTGATCGACTTTGGCCGCCGCCGCGTGGTGCCCTTCGCCGATCTGGTGGACGAATGGATCGACCTGATCGCCCCCGACGCCGAGGCCCTGAACTGCGCCCCCGAGGTCGCGCGCGCCCGCGACATGGTGCAGCGCGGCACCAGCGCCGCACGTCAGCGGGCGGTTCTGGCCAGCGCAATGGCCGCAGGCGCGCCGCGCGATCAGGCTCTGCGCGCCGTGGTGATGGAGCTGATCGGTGAATACCGCGCCGCCTGACCCGTTTGAAACAGTTACGCAAGATTTGCGCCCTATAGCGGTGCAACCGGAGGAGAGATGAGGGGGACCGCATGGATTTCGCACTGACCGAGGAACAGCAGGCGATCTTTGAAATGGCCTATGATTTTGGCCAGACACGCATCGCACCCAATGCAAAGGAATGGGAGGCCGCAGGCACCATCCCGAAAGAGCTGTGGCCGGAAATCGCCCAGCTTGGCTTTGGCGGGCTGTATGTGTCCGAGGAATACGGCGGCTCGGGCCTGTCGCGCAGCGATGCCGTGCTGGTGTTCGAGGCTTTGGCGATGGCCTGCCCCTCGGTCGGGTCGTTCCTGTCGATCCATAACATGTGCGGCGGCATGATCGACAAGTTCGGCACCGACGACGACAAGGCCCGCTGGCTGCCTGCCCTGTGCAGCATGGAAAAGGTGTTTTCCTATTGCCTGACCGAGCCGGGGTCCGGCTCCGACGCCGCCGCCCTGCGCACCCGCGCCGAACGCACGAATGACGGGTGGAAGCTGAACGGAACCAAGGCGTTCATTTCCGGCGGCGGCTATTCAGACGTTTATGTGACCATGGTCCGCACCGGAGACGACGGGCCAAAGGGCATCAGCACCGTCATCGTCGAGGACGGCACCCCCGGCCTGTCCTTTGGCGCGAACGAACACAAGATGGGCTGGAAATCGCAGCCGACCGCGCAGGTCCAGTTCGACGATTGCGTGATCCCCGCCGAAAACCTGCTGGGCGAGGAAGGGCGCGGCTTTACCTATGCCATGGCCGGGCTGGACGGCGGGCGGCTGAACATTTCCGCCGGGGCGCTTGGCGGCGCGCAGGCCGCGCTGAACGCCACGCTGCAATATATGGGCGAACGCAAGGCCTTCGGCAAAACCATCGACCAGTTTCAGGCGCTGCAATTCCGCTTGGCCGAGATGGAGATGAAGCTGCAATCCGCCCGCACCTTCCTGCGGCAAGCCGCGTGGAAGCTGGACAACGCCGCCCCCGACGCGACCAAATTCTGCGCCATGGCCAAGTTTCTGGTAACGGAAAACGCCTCGCAGGTTGCGGATCAGTGCCTGCAACTGCATGGCGGTTACGGCTATCTGGCCGATTACGGTATCGAAAAGATCGTGCGCGACCTGCGCGTTCACCAAATTCTGGAAGGCACGAACGAAATCATGCGCATGATTACCGCCCGCGCCCTGTTGGCGGAGCGTGGCTGATGGATGATCTGCATATCCGCAAGGCGGGCCGCGCGGGCCGCATCACCTTTACCCGGCCCAAGGCGCTGAACGCGCTGTCGCATGACATGGCGCGCGCGATCCATGCGGCGCTGAACGACTGGCGCGACGACCCGGATGTGGCGCTGATCGTCATCGACGCGCAGGGCGAGCGCGCCTTTTGCGCCGGGGGCGACATCGCAGCGGTCTATCGCGGCGGGCTTGAGGGCGATCACCAGATCGGCCGCGACTTTTTCCACGACGAATATCGCATGAACGCGGCGATCGCCGATTACCCCAAACCCATCGCCGCCTTTATGCAGGGCTTTGTCATGGGCGGCGGGGTCGGCGTGGGCGGCCATGCCAGCCATCGCGTGGTCGGCGACAGCACCCGCATCGCCATGCCGGAATCGGGCATCGGGCTGATCCCGGACGTGGGCGGCACCTGGATCTTGTCGCGCGCGCCGGGCCGCACGGGCGAATATCTGACCCTGACCGGTGCCCAGATCGGGCCGGGCGATGCGATCTTTACCGGCTTTGCTGATACCTACCTGCCCGAAGCCGAATGGCCCGCGCTGATCGCCGCGCTAGAGGAAACCGGCGACATCGGCCTGATCCACGGCCAGCCCCCGCCCCCGGCCGAGCTTGAGGGCCGCGACCTGTCCGCTTTCGGCGGCAAGACCGTGGCCGAGATCACCGCCGCGCTGCAAACCGCCGGCGACGAACAGTCGCTGAAACCGATCCGGCGCAACTCGCCCCTGTCGATGGCGGCGGGGCTGGCGCTGGTGCGGGCTGCGCGGGGCGACCGGCGGATTCAGGAATCGCTGTCGCGCGAATATCGCTATACCTTCCGCGCGACCGAACAGACCGACTTTATCGAGGGCGTCCGCGCCCAGATCATCGACAAGGACCGCAACCCGCACTGGACCGCCGATGCGTCTGCCGACAATGTGGCGGCAGTTCTGGCGCCATTGGGCGATGACGAACTGACTTGGGGGAAAGAAGCATGAAGATCGGATTTATCGGATTGGGCAACATGGGCGGACCGATGGCCGCCAATCTGGCCCGCGCAGGCAATGACGTGTCGGGGTTTGACCTGACCGCGCCGATGCCCGATGGCGTGATCCGGGCCGCCACTGCCGCCGATGCGGCGCGCGGGGCGGATGTGGTCATCACCATGCTGCCCAACGGTGCCATCCTGAAAGCCGTCGCCGCCGAGGTCATCCCGGCCATGCCCGCCGGGGCGGTGCTGTGCGACTGTTCAACCGTCGATGTGGCCAGTGCCCGCGCGGTGGCGGCTGACGCGGCGGCGGCGGGCATGGGCGCGCTGGATGCGCCGGTATCGGGCGGCATCGGCGGCGCGCAGGCCGGCACGCTGACCTTTATGGTCGGCGGCCCTGACGACGCCTTTGCCACGGTCAAGCCTCTGTTCGGCATCATGGGCCAAAAGGCCGTGCATTGCGGCGATGCCGGGGCCGGTCAGGCCGCCAAGATCTGCAACAACATGATCCTTGGCGTAACGATGATCGCCACTTGCGAGGCTTTCGCGCTGGCCGACAAGCTGGGGCTGGACCGGCAAAAGATGTTCGACGTGGTGTCCACCTCGTCCGGTTACAGCTGGACGATGAACGCCTATTGCCCCGCGCCGGGCGTCGGGCCGAAATCGCCTGCCGACAACGACTATAAACCCGGTTTCGCATCCGAGCTGATGCTCAAGGATCTGATGCTGGCGCAGGATGCCGCCGAATCCGTCGCCGCCGACACGCCGATGGGTCGCACCGCCCGCGATCTGTATCGTACCTTCGTCGAGGACGAGGACGGGCGCGGCAAGGATTTCTCGGCCATGCTGCCGCGTTTTTCAGCACGCAACGGCTAAACGGCCAGCGACATGGGCAGGGCCGGTGAAAATCGGTCATGCTCGCCGCATTCTGACGGGAAAGAATGCAACCAAAAGTCGCACAGGTTGTTATCCTTAGGGATGACGAAAGGACGTAACGATGATGACGCTGCATCGGGGTGTAGCGGCTGTTTTTGTGCTGTTGACCGCAGTGGCGCTGGTTCCGCTGCCGTTAATCGCACAAGCCCAAGGCAACGGTCGCGGACAGGATAGCGCCCAAAGCTGCGCGCCCGGTCTGGCCAGTCGCGATCCGGCCTGCGCGCCAGCGGGGCAGGCACAGCAAAACGGCCTGCAAGTCGGCGATGTGCTGAACCTTGGTTCGATTCATATCGTGACGCATCCCGGCCTTTATGGTCTGGGGACGCCTCCTGCGGGCGACCACTATGCCATCGTCAACGGGCGTCTGATCCGGGTTGACGGCGAAACTGGCAAGGTGCTGTCGATCCTGCGTATCGTTGACCGCATTCTTGACTGAATAGCGCAAACCTGGTGCCGCTGATCGGGTCAGCCGTCCAGCAAGGCGCGGGCGGCATCCAGCGCGGCGGGGGTGATCGTATCCCCCGCCAGCATCCGGGCGATTTCGCGCTGACGTTCGTCGTGATCCAGCACCACGACGCGGCTGGTCGTCATACCGTCTGACACCGATTTCGCCACCTGAAAATGATGGCTTGCCAGCGCGGCCACCTGCGGGCTGTGGGTCACGACCAGCACCTGCGCTTCATCTGCCAGACGACGCAACCGGCGACCGACGGCATCGGCGGTCGCCCCGCCCACACCCCGGTCGATTTCGTCAAAGATCATCACCAGCGCATCCGCCCCACGCGCCAGACAGACCTTGAGCGCCAACAGAAACCGCGACAGTTCCCCGCCCGAGGCGATCTTGTCCAGCGGACCGGCAGGCGCGCCGGGGTTGGTGGCGACGGTAAAGGCCACCGCATCCGCGCCATCCGGCCCGGCGGGGGCATCGCTCAGCCGGGTTTCAAAGACTGCGCGTTCCATCTTCAGCGGCGCAAGCTCTGCCGCGACCGCCGTGTCCAGCCGCGATGCCGCCGCGCGCCGCGCGCTGGTCAGGGCCTGCGCGGCGGTATCATAGTCCTGCCCCGCCGCCTGCGCCGCCGCGGTCAAGGCAGCCAGCGACTCTGCCCCGGAATCTATCGCCCCCAGCCGGGCGCGCAAATCATCGGCCAGCCCGGCCAGATCATCCGCCAGAACGCCGTGCTTGCGGGCCAGTGCGCGCAGGGCAAACAGCCGTTCCTCGGCGGTTTCTAACGCGCGGGGATCGAAATCCAGCGCATCCAGCGCCGCCTCGACGCCGGAAAACGCCTCGCCCAATTCGATGCTGGCGCGCGACAGCGCCGACAGCGGCGCATCCAGCCGGCCATCGGCCCGGTCCGCCGCGCCTTCCAGCCAACGGGCGGCATCCATCATCGCCCCCTCGGCCCCTTGCGGGCCAAGGGCAGTCAACGCACGGGCCACATCTTCGCGGATGCGCGCCGCGCCCTGCATCGCACGGCGGCGGGCATCAAGATCGGCCTCTTCGCCGGGCTGAGGGGCCAGATCGTCCAGTTCCTTGACGGCGTGGCGCAGGAAATCTTCTTCGGCGCGCGCGGCCTCTAGCGCGGTTTGGGCATCGCTCAGCGCCTGTTCGGCCTGCCGCCGCGCGGCCCAGGCCACCCGTGCCGGGGCCGTGTCGATGCCGCCGAACGCATCCAGCAACTGCCGGTGCCCGCGCGGGTTCAGCAGGCCACGGTCGTCATGCTGGCCATGCAGTTCCACCAGCGTATCCGACAGCGCCCGCAACACCTCGCCCGAGACGCGGCGGTCGTTGACGTAACCCGTCTTGCGCCCGTCCAGCGCATTCACCCGACGCAGGATCAGTTCATCCTCGGCCTCGATCCCGGCATCGGCCAGCACCTGACGCGCGGGATGGCCGGGCGGCAGATCGAACACCGCCGTCACCTCGCCCTGCGCGGCCCCGGCGCGGACCAGTTCGGCCCGCCCGCGCCAGCCCAGCACAAAGCCCAGACAATCCAGCAAAATCGACTTGCCCGCGCCTGTTTCCCCCGTCAGCGCGTTCAGCCCCGGCCCGAAGGACAGATCCAGCCGGTCGATCAGCAGCATATCCCGAATATCGAGATGGCGGAGCATCCCCGCCCCTTTACAGCCAGCGGCCCTGAATGACCTGCCGATAGACGTTGGTCAGCCAGCTATCGCCCTTGGGCGTCGCGGTCAGACCACGGCCCCGCAACTGCGCATAGGCATCTTCGTAGAAGGGCGACGACTGGAAGTTATGCCCCAGAATCGCCCCCGCCGTCTGCGCCTCATCCGTCAGGCCAAGCGCCAGATACGCCTCGACCAGACGCATCAGCGCCTCGGGCGTGTGGGTGGTGGTCTGGAATTCCTCGACCACGACGCGAAAACGGTTGATCGCCGCCGTGTAATGACCACGCTTGAGGTAATAACGGCCGATTTCCATTTCCTTGGCGGCCAGATGGTCAAAGGCCAGATCGAATTTGAGAATCGCCGAACGCGCATATTCGCTGTCGGGATATTGCTCGATCACCTCGCGCATGGATTGCAGCGCCTGAAAGGTCAGGCCCTGATCGCGGCCCACATCGTCGATCTGGTCGTAATAGGACAGCGCCAGCAGGTATTTCGCATAGGCCGCATCTTCGTCGCCCGGATAGGTATCCAGAAAACGCTGCGCCGCCGCCCGCGCCTCTTCATAGTTCTGCGCCTTGTGATAGCCATAGGCTTCCATAATCAGCGCGCGCTTGGCCCATTCGGAATAGGGGTAAAGCCGCTCGATCTCGGCGAAATAGCGGACGGCATCTTCGGGCCGGCGGCTGTTTTCCAGCTCGTATTCGCCGCGCTTGTAGATTTCCTCGGCGGTGAACTGTTCCATGTTTTGCGGCATGGCAGTGGTGCCGCCACGGTTACAGCCGGCAAGCATCAGGGCAGAAAGCATCGCCGCAGTCAGAAAAGCAGCACTTTTGGAACGCGGCATAGGGTCCGTCCATCGATTCTGTCGGTCGTGCCGGTGCAGAGACGGCACGGCCCGGCTGTCCTAGCATAGTTTTTTAGGGGGCGCAAAATGGCAATCTGCGGTTTGGATCAGCTTTGTGACAACGGGAAAAGCCAGCCACGCCGCCCGGTTGTGCGCGCCGGGGGGCAGCGCGCACAATTGTAACATGCGATTCAGGCGATCAGGGCCAGCCGTGCGGCATCGGCCGAATAGGCCGCCACGCCCGCACCGGGCAAACGCCCCTCAAGATCCGGGGAGCAGGTGGTCCATTCCCACGCATCCGGCTGGGCGAACAGCGCCCGCAGCAGGCAGTTGGTCATCGCGTGACCGGCGCGGTTGCCGGTATAGCGCGCCAGCAGCGGTGCCCCGGCCAGCGCCAGATCGCCCATGGCATCCAGCATCTTGTGGCGCACCGCCTCGTCCGAGTGGCGCAGGCCGCCCGGCGACAGCACGCGCGGGCCATCGACGACCACGGCGTTCAGATAGCTGCCGCCAAGCGCCAGCCCGTGGCGGCGCATCGCATCGACATCGGCCTGACGGCAAAAGGTGCGGCTGTCGGCCAGCTCGCGCACAAAGGCGCCGTTCGCCATGTCCAGCCGCTTGTCCTGCTGACCGATGGCGGTGTCGGCAAAGTCGATGTGAAAGTCGATTTCCAGATGGTCGGCGGGTTCCAGACGTGCCCATGCCTCGCCCTCGCGCACCTCGACCGGGCGCAGGACGCGGATGGCGCGCAGCGGGCTGCCGAACTGAATTTCGATCCCGGCGCGCAGGATTCCGCGCACGAACTGGGCCGACGATCCGTCGAGAATCGGCACCTCGGGTCCGTCCACCTGAATCAGGGCGTTGTGGATGCCCGTGCCCGACAGCGCGGCCATGATGTGTTCCACGGTGGACAGCGTAGCGCCCTGCCCGTTGTCCAGCAGCGTGCAAAGCTTGGAAGGCGTCACCTGATCCCACAGCGCCTTGATCTTTGCATCCGGGCCATCGCCCAGATCGGTGCGGTGAAACACGATGCCATGATCGGGCGCAGCGGGCCGGATGACCAGCCGCGCAGGAACGCCAGAGTGGAGACCCACATCCGTAAATTCAGCCGGTGTCTTGATCGTCGCCTGCATAACCTTGCCTGCCCGTTTTTTCTTGTCCTGCCGATTTCCAGAATCGGTCCGGGCACCTTTTGCGCCCGGCTCAAGACAGCTAGGCGTGCGCACCCGACCGTTCAATTAACGAATTGTAACGGGGTGAAACATTCACCGGCACGCGGTGGCGGCGTTAACCCCGAATGCGGCGGACCATTTGGAATCACAACGAAAAAGGGCCGCCACAGGCGACCCTTTAACGGTTGTCATATCCGAATTCGTGAAGGCTCAGTTCGCCTGACGACGCAGGAATGCGGGGATCTCGATGTTGTCGCCCTGCGCATCCGGGCTGGCGAGATCATCGAAATTCGCCTCTTCCTGTTCGCGGGCGCGGGTGGCCACCCGTTCGCTGACACGTTCGGCAAGCGTGCCCGCCGTGGGTTTGGCGGCAGCGGCTGCCCCCTGCCCGGCGTTATGCCCGGCCATCCGTTCCAGCATCCGGCCCAGACCCGCCATGCGGCCGGCCCCGGCGCGCTGATCCTCGGCCACCGGCTGTTGCTGGCGCGGAGCCTGCTGCTGACGCGACTCGCCCGGATGGGCAACGGCCTTTTGCAGACGCTCCAGCACCTCGGGGCGCGGGGTCACGCCAGCGGCGCGGGGTTTGGGCGCGACATAGGCGGCGGAATCTTCGTGGATCATCGGCGAGGCCGGACGCGCCGCCGCGACGGCAGGCCCCGACTTGGGCTGCCAGCCCGGCGCAGGCATATCGTCATCGGCCAGATGCTGATCGCGGACGCTGGCAACCGGCGCTGTCTCGGGCGCGGGGTTGCGGCGCGGCGGAACCGGCATATCGTCCTCGACGCTTTCGGCGCGCGACATGCTGGGCGTCTGGGTCAGCGGAGCGGCCATGCTGCGACGCGGCGCGGCCGGTTCGGCCGATCCGGCCACAGCGGCGTCGATGCCGGTGGCAACGACCGACACCCGCAGCGTGCCGTCCATTTCCGGGTCCAGGGTCGAACCGACGATGATATTCGCATCGGCATCCACCTTGTCGCGGATGATATTCGCGGCCTCGTCCAGTTCGAACAGGGTCATGTCATAGCCGCCGGTGATGTTAATCAGCACGCCTTTGGCGCCGTTCAGGCTGATTTCATCCAGCAGCGGGTTGGCGATGGCGCGTTCCGCCGCCTCGACCGCACGGTTTTCGCCCGCAGCCTCGCCCGTGCCCATCATCGCCTTGCCCATCTCGTCCATGACGGCGCGGACATCGGCAAAGTCGAGGTTAATCAGGCCCGGACGCACCATCAGGTCGGTCACGCCCTTGACGCCCTGATACAGCACGTCATCGGCCATGGCGAAGGCTTCGGTGAAGGTGGTCTTTTCATTCGCCAGCCGGAACAGGTTCTGGTTCGGAATGATGATCAGCGTATCGACGACCTTTTGCAGCGCCTCGACCCCTTCTTCGGCCTGACGCATCCGCTTGGTGCCCTCAAAGCTGAAGGGCTTGGTCACGACACCCACGGTCAGGATACCCATTTCGCGGGCGGCCTGCGCAATGATCGGGGCCGCGCCAGTGCCGGTGCCGCCGCCCATCCCGGCGGTGATAAAGCACATATGCGCGCCCATCAGGTGATCGACGATATCTTCGATGGTTTCTTCGGCGGCCTTGGCACCGATGGTCGGCTTGGCGCCAGCGCCCAGACCTTCGGTCACTTTCGGCCCCATCTGCACCCGGCTGCTGGCCTTGGACTGCGCCAGAGCCTGCGCATCAGTGTTGGCGACGACGAATTCCACGCCATCCAGCTTTTTCTCGATCATATTGTTGACAGCGTTGCCACCGGCGCCACCAACGCCAAAGACCGTGATGCGCGGCTTCAGCTCGTCATCGTCGTTCATCATCAGATTGAGGTTCATGGTTTCCGCCTGTCGTTCGCTGATCTGCCGGGCTTTCTGGGCGCGCCGGTCGAATCCCCCGTGTATCCGGCCCACATTACCCGCACACGCCCCGCACGTCATCCGAAAAACGCCCGTTAACCCCAAAATATAGGGCTGTGGATAAGTTTGATAGGCGGTATATTGCCCACACGTCATCATCTGGTGGGGCGTATCACGCCCCTGCCCAGCGATAGCTGGCCCGCGTTTACCAGTTGTTGCGGAACCAGCGATAGGCGCGGCGCAGGCTGCGTGCCGGATAGGCTTCGGCGGGCATTTCGAAATCCCACCATTCATCCTGCGGATGCGCCGCGAACAGCGCCAGACCGACCGCGCTGGCAAAGCCGGGGTCGGTGAACTGATGCGCCAGCCCGTCGATGCGCAGCGGACGGCCGCAGCGGACCTGAGGCCCCAGAATCCGCGTCGCCAGCAGGTCCAGCCCGGGAATCTGGCTGCCGCCGCCGGTCAGCACGATCTGCTGGCTGGGCATATGGTCAAAGCCCGCCGCGTCCAGCACCTCGCGCACGCCTTCCAGAATTTCCTCGACCCGCGGGCGCATGACGCCGATGACATCGGCGCGGCTGACGGTGCGGCGGTCTGCCTCCCAGTCGCCGGTGTTGGTGCCGACCTCGATCATGTCGCGGTCGTCGCGGCCCGTCGCCTCGACCCCGCCGTTCATGGTTTTCAGCCGTTCCGCGATCTGCGGCGACACGCGCAGCCCGTGCGCAATGTCCTGCGTGATATGCTGGCCGCCGATCCGCACCCGGTCGGCAAAGATCATGTGTTTCTTGATGAAAATCGACACGCTGGTGCCGCCCGCGCCCATGTCGATGCAGGCCGCGCCCAGTTCCTGTTCATCCTCGATCAGCGCCGCGCGGCCCGCCGTATAGGCGGCCGAGGCGATCCCGGCCAGCGCGATGTCGCAGCGCGCCACGCAATTCGCCACATTGCTGATGACATCGGCATCCACCGTCAGCACATGCATATCGCAGGCCAGCCGGTTGCCGTGGTGGTCGCGCGGATCGGCCAGCCCGCTGCGATGATCGACGGCAAAGTTCACCGGCTGCGCATGCAGCACCTCGCGCCCGCGACCGAAATCGGGCACGTCGCAGGATGCCAGAACCGAGGCAATGTCATGTTCCCCGACCTTGCCCGAGGCCAGCGCAATATCCCCCGCCAGCCCATAAGACGAAGGCCGCCCGCCCGACAGGCAGGCGATGATGTGGTCGATGCGCACGCCCGCATGTTTCTGTGCCTGCGTGATGACGGTGCGCACGGCGCGTTCGGTTTCGGCCATCGTCTCGATCTCGCCGCCACGCATCCCGCGCGCGCGGGTGTGGGCCGATCCGATGACACGGAAATTCGCCTGCCCCGCCAGCGGGCCAACACCGTCTTCTTCGCGCGTGGTGCCTGATCCGTCGAATTGCAGCACAAGGCAGGCGATTTTCGAGGTGCCGATGTCCAGCACCCCGATCACCCCCCGTTGCAGGGCGGCGCGGCGCAAGTTCCGCATGGCCCGCTGCGTCTGATAAAGTTCGCCCATCGCCTAGCCCCCCCGTCGAGATGATCCGGCGACGCGCGCGGCGTCTTCGGGCAGCGGCAGCCCGTCCGGTCCCAGTTGCACCTGCCCGCGCGCGGCGCGGATCGTATTGCGCGCATCAATCCCCATCCGCACCACCAGATGCGAGGGATCGCGCAGATCAAACACGGCAATATCGCGCGCCAGAACGTCTTGCGCGCGATCCAGCGCGATCACCCGCTCCAGCGCCTTGACGGCACCGGATTCGGGCAGCTGGATGCGCTGACCGCGATCCAGCACCACATCCCAGCGGCGTTCGCCCTGCCGCACCAGCCCGCGCACGCGCGGCAGGATCGGCCCGGCGGCGTCGATCAGGGCCAGCGCCTCGGCCGCTTTTTCGTCTGCCCCCTCGCCCGCGATCAGCGGCAGATCGGCCCGCACCTCGCGCGAGGTGACGCTGGCCACCCGGTGACCGCCAGCGTCCAGAATGTCGATGCCGCGCGCATTGCGCCACAGCATCGCCGGTTCCCGCTCGGTCACGGTTGCCGACAGGACGCCGCCCGGACGGATGCGCAGATCGACCGTTTCCACCGCATCCAGCGCCATCACCTGCAAGCGCAGCGCCGTCAGGTTGATGTCAAAGCTGGAGGCAGGCAGATCGACCGGCAGCATGGCGCGCATCGCCTTGTCCACCGGCGCCGAAGCGCCCTCGATCGTCATCATGCGGACCATGAATTCGTCGCGGCGTTGAACCGACTGGATCACGCCGTTGATACCGTCGGTCAGCACCGCGCGGCGATGTTCGTCGGACAGCCAGACCCCGGCCACCATGGCCACGGCAAAGGCAGGCACGCCCAGCCGGATCACCCGCCGCCAGACGGGCTTCAGCCACATCCGTTCCAGCCGATAGGCCAGCCGCGACGGCGCCGGATCGCGGCGCCCGCGACGAAAGATGCGATGATCGGTCAATGCCATAGCGCGTCCTCGACCATCCAGCGCATCAGGGCGGGAAACTCGACCCCGGCCTGCGCCGCCTGTTCGGGCGCAAGCGAGGTCGGCGTCATCCCCGGCTGATTGTTCAGTTCCAGCAGATACAGCCCGGCCAGCCCGCGCGCGTCATCCCAGCGGAAATCGGTGCGCGACAGGCCCCGGCACCCCAGCGCATCATGCGCGCGCACGGCATATTCCAGACAGGCCGCGGCAATATCATCGGGGATGTCGGCGGGGATCACATGGCGCGAACCGCCCGCCTTGTATTTGGCGTCGTAATCATACCAGCCCTCGGTGATGATTTCCGTCACGCCAAGCGCGCGGCCACCCATGACGGCGGTGGTCAGTTCGCGCCCCGGCGCATAGGTTTCGACCATGACCCGCGCAGGCATCGTATCGGCCAGCACCGGCGGCGCGTCGCCCTGCTGCACGATATAGATGCCAACGCTGGAGCCTTCGTCATTGGGCTTGACCACATAGGGCGGCGGCAGGACATGGCGGCGGCGCACTTTGTCGGCGTCGGCGATCACGCTGTCCAGCACCGGCAGGCCAGCGGCACGGAAGGCATCCTTGCTGCGAGTCTTGTCCATCGCAAGGGCCGAGGCCAACACCCCGGAATGCGTATAGGGCAGGCCCAGCCATTCCAGCAGGCCCTGCACGCAGCCATCTTCGCCCCAGCGGCCATGAAGGGCGTTGAACACCACATCCGGCGCGGCATCACGCAGGCGCGCGACAATATCAGGGCCATGTTCGCGGCCCAGTTCAATTTCGACAACCTGATAGCCCGCCACCCGCAGCGCATCCGCGCATTCACGCCCTGACGACAAGGACACCTCGCGCTCAGCCGAGGGTCCGCCCATCAGAACGGCTACGGTGTGGGCTGTCCTGCTCGACCTGCCCGTCACGTTTTCGCCTTTTCTGCCCGGTTGATCCGGGCCACCTTGTTATTGCGCCGCCGGTTTTCCCGCGTGCGCCGTTTTCGCATGACACGACAATAGCCGCATCATCCGCCCCGCAAAAGCATTTTTTCATGCGCCGGGCGAATCGGCTGGGGATAACCGCCTATCGCCGCCGGCTGTGCTGAAACGCGCGTATCCCCGCAGGGCGCGGGCGCGCGATGCCACCCAGAACCTCCAGCGGGCTGGGGACATGCACCCGCACCCCCGGCCCGGCCGAGGCATGGACCTGTTTCGACACCTCGGCCATCAGCACCCCGGCGATCAGCAGCCGCCCGATGCGGCGGCCCGTGCGCTCCCATACCCCCGCGCTGCGCAGCCAGAACCGGCGATCCGAAGGCGGGATATACAGCGCCGCCCCCTGCCATTCGGTCATCAGCCCCGCCGCACGCATCTGCGCCTCTAGCTGGCTGGCGGTATAGCTGCGGCCAAAGCCAAAGGGCGTCGCATCGGATGCCGCCCACAGCCCGGCGCGGTTGGGCACCATGACCAGCATCCGCCCGCCGGGGCCAAGCACGCGCGCCGCCTCGGCCAGCACGGCGGCGGGGTGATCGCTGGTTTCCAGCCCGTGCAGCATCACCAGCCGGTCCACGCTGCCGGTATCCAGCGGCCAGGCGGTTTCCTCGCACAGGACCGAGTGGTTCGGCATCCCCGCAGGCCAGGCCATCACCCCCTGCGGCCCCGGCATCAAGGCCGTCACCCGCCGCGCGTCGTTCAGAAAGGGCCGCAGCATCGGCGCGGCAAAGCCGTATCCGGCCACCGTCATTCCCGAACCTTGCGCAGGCGGCCAGATTTCGGTCAGGCGGTCGCGCAGGATCTTTTGCACCACACGGCCCAAGGCGCGCTGGTAATAAAACTGCCGCAGATCGCTGACATCGTGATGCATTGCGCACCGGCCCCTTGTTTGCGAGGCTAAGACACCACACCAAAGGGGATTTGCCAATGCCGCTGGAACTGGTCACGATCCGCTGCCTGCGCGACAACTATGCCTATCTGATCCATGGCAACGGCGAAACCGCGCTGATCGACGCCCCCGAAGCCAGTCCGATTCGCGCCGCGCTGGATGAACGTGGCTGGCGGCTGGATCACATTTTGCTGACCCACCATCACGACGATCACATTCAGGACGTGCCCGAGCTGCGCCGCGCCTATCCCGGCACCCGCGTCATTGGCCATGCCGCCGATGCCGCCCGCCTGCCGCCGCTGGATCACCCCGTCGCCCCCGGCGACAGCATCACCATCTGCGGCGAAACCGCGACGGTGATCGACGTGTCCGGCCATACCGTCGGCCATGTCGCCTTTCACTTTGCCGGTGCGGGGCTGGCCTTTACCGGCGACAGCCTGATGGCCATCGGCTGCGGCCGCCTGTTCGAAGGCGACGCGCCGATGATGTGGGCCAGCCTGTCGCGCCTGAACGCCCTGCCCGGCAACACGCTGATCTGTTCCGGCCATGATTATTGCGCAGGCAACGGTGCCTTTGCGCTGTCGGTCGATCCGCAGAACGCCACCCTGCGCGACCGCCTGACCGGGGTCGAGGGCGGCACCCCCTGCGCCCCCGCGACGCTGGATACGGAACGCGCCACCAACCCCTTTCTGCGCACGGCAGATCTGCGTAACCGCCTGAATATGCAGGGCGCCACCGATGCCGAGGTCTTTGCCCGCCTGCGCCGCATGAAGGACGATTTCTAAGCCTTGAAAACAGCGGCAGGCATCATCACATCTGCATCAACCATCGGATTTTCATGGCCTCGCGCTGAAAAAGTTCTTGAAGCCGCAGCAAATCCATCAATTCTTAACTGTATCGTGACAGTCTGGGCAGGTGGGCCGCCAATCCGGCCCATACCGCCAGCCGACTGACAGGAGACGACCGTGCCGAGTTTTTCTACCTCTCTTGAACAGGCCATCCATGCCGCCCTCGCGCTTGCGAATGAACACCGGCACGAACTGGCAACCCTGGAACATCTGCTGCTGGCGCTGACGGATGAACCGGATGCCGTCCGGGTCATGCGCGCCTGCAACGTCGATCTTGACGAATTGCGCCGCCTGCTGATCGAATTCATCGAAGACGATCTGTCCACGCTGATTACCGATGTCGAAGGGTCCGAGGCCGTTCCGACCGCCGCATTCCAGCGGGTGATCCAGCGCGCGGCGATCCATGTGCAATCTTCGGGCCGGTCCGAGGTGACGGGCGCCAACGTGCTGGTCGCCATCTTTGCCGAACGCGAATCGAATGCGGCGTTCTTCCTGCAAGAACTGGATATGACCCGCTATGACGCAGTGAACTTCATCGCCCATGGCGTCGCCAAGAACCCGCAGTTTTCCGAAAACCGCAAGGTTATCGGCGCGGATGACCCTGCCGAAACCCACCACGGCGAGGCTGCGCCCGATGCCAAGGACGAAAGCGCGCTGGCGAAATACTGCGTCGATCTGAATGCAAAGTCGCGCAAGGGCGACATCGACCCTCTGATCGGGCGCGAACCCGAGGTCGAGCGTTGCATTCAGGTGCTGTGCCGCCGCCGCAAGAACAACCCGCTGCTGGTGGGCGATCCGGGCGTGGGCAAGACCGCCATCGCTGAAGGTCTGGCGAAAAAGATCGTCGAGGGGCAAACCCCTGACGTGCTGTCCGGCGCGACGATCTTTTCGCTGGA
Organism: Paracoccus sp. (in: a-proteobacteria); assembly: GCF_030538755.1. Classification (GTDB taxonomy): domain Bacteria; phylum Pseudomonadota; class Alphaproteobacteria; order Rhodobacterales; family Rhodobacteraceae; genus Paracoccus. The sequence goes on from NZ_JAUNTJ010000014.1 coordinate 70,404, forward strand.
TATGGGCGCGCTGCTGGCCGGAACCCGCTATCGCGGCGATTTCGAGGAACGGCTGAAAGCCGTGGTCAAGGAACTTGAGGCGCATCCCGACGCGATCCTGTTCATCGACGAAATCCACACCGTCATCGGCGCGGGGGCGACCTCGGGCGGGGCGATGGATGCCTCGAACCTGCTGAAACCCGCTCTGGCGGGCGGCAAGCTGCGCTGCATGGGATCGACCACCTACAAGGAATTCCGTCAGCACTTCGAAAAAGACCGCGCCCTGTCGCGCCGGTTCCAGAAAATCGACGTGAACGAACCCTCGGTGCCAGACAGCATCAAGATTTTGATGGGGCTGAAACCGCATTTCGAGGCGCATCACGACCTGCGCTATACGAATGACGCGATCAAGACGGCGGTGGAACTGGCCAGCCGCTATATCAACGACCGCAAACTGCCCGATTCGGCCATCGACGTGATCGACGAGGCGGGCGCGGCGCAGCATCTGGTCGCCGAAAGCAAGCGACGCAAAACCATCAGCCCCAAAGAGATCGAGGCTGTGGTGGCAAAAATCGCCCGCATCCCGCCGAAAAACGTCAGCAAAGACGACGCCGAGGTGCTGCGCGATCTGGAAAAATCGCTGAAACGTGTGGTGTTCGGGCAGGATTCGGCCATCGAGGCGCTGTCCTCGGCGATCAAGCTGGCCCGTGCTGGCCTGCGCGAACCGGAAAAGCCTATCGGCAACTATCTGTTCGCCGGCCCGACTGGCGTCGGCAAGACCGAGGTGGCCAAGCAACTGGCGAATACGCTGGGGGTCGAACTGCTGCGCTTTGACATGTCGGAATACATGGAAAAGCACGCGGTCAGCCGCTTGATCGGCGCCCCGCCCGGCTATGTCGGCTTCGATCAGGGCGGGATGCTGACCGATGGCGTCGATCAGCACCCCCATTGTGTGCTGCTGCTGGACGAGATCGAAAAGGCGCACCCGGATGTCTACAACATCCTGCTGCAAGTGATGGACCACGGCAAGCTGACCGACCATAACGGGCGTCAGGTGGATTTCCGTAACGTGATCCTGATCATGACCTCGAACGCAGGGGCCGCCGATCAAGCCAAGGCCGCCATCGGCTTTGCCCGCGACCGGCGCGAGGGCGAGGATGTCGAGGCAATCGAGCGCACCTTCACGCCCGAATTCCGCAACCGTCTGGACGCGGTCATCAGCTTTGCACCTCTGGCGCGTGATACCGTGATCCATGTGGTCGAGAAATTCGTGCTGCAACTGGAAGCGCAGTTGATGGATCGTAACGTCCATATCGAACTGACACCGCAAGCCGCCGACTGGCTGGCCGAAAAGGGCTATGATGAAAAGATGGGCGCGCGCCCGCTTGGCCGGGTCATTCAGGAATACATCAAAAAGCCGCTGGCCGAAGAATTGCTGTTTGGTCGGCTGACCAAGGGCGGCGTGGTCCGGGTCAAGATCGAAGATGGCAAACCCGCCTTCGACATCACCGGCCCCGAGGCGCTGCGCATCGGCAAATCCAAAACGCCGCTGCTGACCGCCGATTAAACCAACATCAAAAGGGGCGCCCACCGCGCCCCTTTTTGCTGCCCCGTCTTTCGTTTGATAAATATCCCCGCCGGAGGCTCCGGCAGCGACGCAGGCACTACCCTATGCTTTGCGCGCCGCCGCACCCTCTTTCACCTTGGCGGCCAGATCGCGGGCAATCGCAAAAGCCCCCTTGATGCGGTCAGCATCGCTGCCCCAGTCGCGGCGCAGCACGATCTTGTTGCCATCCACCTTGGCCTGCCCGCGCTGGTCGGTCAGGAATTCCACCAGACCGGCGGGGTTGGGGAATTTGTCGTTGTGGAACATCACCGTCGCGCCCTTTGGCCCTGCATCCAGTTTCGCGATATTGGCGCGCTTCGCCATCGCCTTGATGCGGATCACCAGCAGCAGCGTGTTCACCTCGCGCGGCAGCGGGCCAAAGCGGTCGATCAGTTCGGCGGCAAAGCCCTCCAGCTCGACCTTGGTGGTCAGTTCAGCCAGCCGGCGATACAGCCCCAGCCGCACATCCAGATCGGCCACATAGGTTTCGGGGATCGTCACCGGCACGCCAAGGTTCAGCACCGGCGCCCATTCGTCTTCGGGCGCGGCCTCGATCTCGCCGGATTTCAGCTTGGCGATGGTTTCCTCCAGCATGGCCTGATACAGTTCAAAGCCGACCTCTTTGATATGGCCCGACTGTTCCTCGCCCAGCAGGTTGCCCGCCCCGCGCAAATCCAGATCCTGCGACGCCAGATTGAACCCCGCGCCAAGGCTGTCGATCGACCCCAGAAATTTCAACCGCCGGATCGCCTGAGGCGTCAGCGGCTGGCGCGGCCTGGTGGTCAGATAGCAATAGGCGCGGGTCTTCGACCGCCCCACGCGGCCCCGGATCTGATACAATTGCGCCAGCCCGAACATATCGGCACGCCAGACAACCATCGTATTCGCGGACGGAATATCCAGCCCCGATTCAACGATGCTGGTCGCCAGCAGCACATCATGGCTGCCGTCGTAAAAGGCGTTCATCCGCTGATCCAGATCGCCCGCCGCCAACTGCCCATGCGCCACGATAAAGCTGACCTCGGGGACATGTTCGCTCAGCCAGTCCTGCACATCCGGCAGATCGGCCAGACGCGGCACGACAAAGAACGACTGCCCGCCCCGGTATTTTTCGCGCAGCAGGGCCTCGCGGATGGTTACGCTGTCGAATTCGCTGACATAGGTGCGGATCGCCAGACGGTCCACCGGCGGAGTGCCGATGATCGACAGATCGCGCACCCCGGTCAGCGACAGTTGCAGCGTGCGCGGGATCGGCGTGGCCGTCAGGGTCAGAACGTGGATGTCGCTGCGCAGTTCCTTCAGCCGTTCCTTGTGGGCAACGCCAAAGTGTTGTTCCTCATCGACAATCAGCAGGCCAAGGTTCTTGAAACGCACCTGTTTGGCCAGCACGGCATGAGTGCCGACGACAATATCGACGCTGCCATCAGCCAGCCCGGCGCGGGTTTCCGCCGCATCACGGGCGCTGACAAAGCGCGACAGCGGCCGCACGGTGATCGCGGTGCCGCGGAACCGTTCGGCAAAGCTGCGGAAATGCTGGCGCGCCAGCAGCGTCGTGGGCGCGACCACCGCCACCTGACGGCCCGAGACAGCCGCGACAAAGGCGGCGCGCATCGCCACTTCGGTCTTGCCAAAGCCCACATCGCCGACCACCAGCCGGTCCATCGGGCGACCGGCGGCCAGATCGGCGGTCACATCGTCGATGGCCGCCAGTTGGTCTTCGGTTTCGGTATAGGGAAAGCGGGCGGAAAACGCCTCCCAATCATGGTGATCGGGTTCCATGACCGGGGCGGCGCGCAGCAGCCGCTCGGCGGCGACCCGGATCAGCCGGTCGGCGATCAGGCGGATGCGTTCCTTCAGCCGCGCCTTGCGCGCCTGCCACGCCCCGCCGCCCAGCTTGTCCAGCAAACCTTCTTCGTGGCCATAGCGCGACAGCAGTTCGATGTTTTCAACCGGCAGATACAGCCGGTCGCCGCCGGCATATTCCAGCGCCACGCAATCATGCGGCACCCCGGCCGCGCGGATGGTTTCAAGGCCGGTATAGCGCCCGATGCCGTGTTCGACATGCACGACCAGATCGCCGGGGGTCAGCGTGGTGGTGTCGCGCAGAAAATTTTCCGCCCGGCGTTTCTTGCGCGCGCCCCGGATCAGCCGGTCGCCCAGCACATCCTGTTCGGATATGACCGCCAGACCTTTGGAAACAAAGCCTTCTTCCAGCGGCCAGACCGCCAGCCCCAATGCGCCGGGTTTATCCGGCAGATCGCCAAGGCTGGTGATATTGGCCCCGTCGCGCAGCCCCTCATCAGCCAGCAACCCGGCCAGACGGTCGCGCGCCCCCGCCGAAAAGCTGGCGACAATCACGCGGCGATCTTTGCGCAATGCCTGAATATGATCGGCCAGTTCCCTGAACAGGTTGCCTTTTTCAGCCTGACGTTCCGGTGCAAAATTGCGGCCCGTGCGCCCGCCGGCATCCAGCACGCCCGGCCCGGTCGGCTGCGGCAGCGCCACCAGCCGCACCACGCGCCGCCCGGCCAGCCAGCCGTCCCATTCCTGCTCTGTCGGGAACAGCGCCTCGGGCGGCACCGGGCGATAGACGGTATCGGCGCGCCCCTTGGCCGCCATCGCATCGCGGCGGGCCTGATATTGTTCGGCGATCATGCCGCGCCGGGCGTCGATCACCTGCCCGATGTGGTCATCCAGCATCACGCTGGCACCGGGCATGTAATCGAACAGGCTGTCCATCCGGTCGTGGAACCACGGCAGCCAATGCTCCATCCCGGCCATCTTGCGACCGGCGCTGACGCCCTCATACAACGGATCGTTCGTGCCGCCACCCCATGTCACGCGATAGTTCTGGCGAAAGCGGGTGATCGCGTCCTCGTCCAGAATCACTTCGGACATGGGGGCCAGTTCCACCCGGTCCAGCTTTTCCGTGGTGCGCTGCGTGTCGGCGTCAAAGCGGCGCGCGCCGTCCAGCACATCGCCGAACAGGTCCAACCGCACCGGCCCGGCCTGCCCCGGCGGGTAAATGTCGATGATGCCGCCGCGCACGGCGAAATCGCCCGGCTCGGTCACGGTGGGGGCCTGAACAAAGCCCATCCGCGCCAGAAAATCCCGCAAGGCGCCATCGTTGATGCGATCACCCACGCGGGCGGAAAAGCTGGCCGCGGCAACCACATCGCGCGCGGGCAGGCGTTGCAGCACGGCGTTGAGCGTGGTCAACAGCACGAACGGCCCCCGGATCGCGCCCTGCGCCAGCGCGGCCAGCGTGGCCATGCGCGCGGCCTGCACGGCACTGGCAGGGGACACGCGATCATAGGGCGTCGTGTCCCATGCCGGGAAATCCAGCACAGCCACGCCGGGCGCGGCAAAGGCCAGCGCGGCGCGCATCGCCTCGGCCCGGCGGTCGTCGCGGGCGATGTGGATCACGGGCGCGCCGCGTTCCAGCTCGCGCGCGATCAGGGTGGCGTCAAAGCCCTCGGGCGCGCCGGACAGGATCAGATGGTCAGCCATGCGCGGTCAGGTAAGCTGCGGGCGGGCGGTGTCAACCCTCAGATGCCAAAGGGGTGCATCAGCCGATACATCGTGCCCCATGCCGCCGTCACCGCAACGGCCAGCACCGACAGCACAAAGGCCCAATTGCGGTGGCGGTTGATCTGGCGCATCGCCTCGGCCACGGCGGCTTCGGGCGGGGTCGCGCCGTGCTGCGCGGCGTCCAGCAGCGGGATCAGCAGCTGCGCCAGCCGCAGCCGCATCAGCAACAGCAGGGCAAAGGGCACCAGCAGCAGGGCCAGCGCCTGCGCCATTTCGCGCCCATAGCCAAAGCCCAGCACCGCCAGCACGGTCAACCCGAAACAGGCCGCGCCCAGCAGCCACAGCCCGTCACGCGGCCCGATCCGCCAGCGCGGCAGCGTCAGCGACAACCAGTCCAGCAGCAACAGCCCGGCAGGCCCGTCCGGGTCGCGCCGGGCACGGGTCAGCACATCCAGCGGCACACCCAGCACGGCGCGGCCCGAAACGGTCCAGGCCGTGACCAGCACCAGCCAGAACCAGATGCTGGAAAAGCTGCGCGCGCCCAGCAGGTCAAGAAATCCGGTGAGATGCGGCAAGGTCGGCCTTTTCTTGTCGTTGGCTGCGCGTGACCTTAGAACGGGGGCACAGCAGAGAAAAGGCCCTGTCATGGCAACTCCGATCATCGCCCCCTTTCCCGCAACCCGCCTGCGCCGCCTGCGCCGCACCGAAAACCTGCGCGCCCTGACCGCCGAGGTGCATCTGACCGCCGCCAACCTGATCTGGCCGATCTTCGTGACCGAGGTGGACGGGGCCGAGGGCGAGATCCCCTCGATGCCCGGCGTTCACCGGCTGTCGCTGGACGGCGCGCGGCGCGCGGCCGAACAGGCGGCGGAACTGGGCATCCCCGCCGTCTGCATCTTTCCGCACACCGCCGCCGAATTGCGCACCGAGGGGTGCGAGCGTGCGTGGGATGAAAACAACATCGCCAACCGCGCCATCCGCGCCGTCAAGGACACCGTGCCCGATCTGGCGGTGATGACCGACATCGCGCTGGACCCGTATAACGCCAACGGTCACGACGGATTCGTGGTGAATGGCGAAATTCTGAACGATGAAACGGTTCAGGCGCTGGTGCGCATGGCACTGGTTCAGGCCGAATGCGGCGCCGATATTCTTGGCCCCAGCGACATGATGGACGGGCGCATCGGCGCGCTGCGATCCGCGATGGAGGGGGCCGGGCACAAGGACGTCGCGATCCTGTCCTATGCGGCGAAATTCGCCAGCAGCTTTTACGGCCCGTTCCGCGATGCGGTCGGCGCGGCGGGGCGGCTGGTCGGCGACAAAAAGACCTATCAGATCAATCCCGCCAACCGGGAAGAGGCGCTCCGCTGCGTCGCCCGCGATCTGGCCGAGGGGGCGGATATGGTGATGGTGAAACCGGGGATGCCCTATCTCGACATCTGCCGCGCCGTGCGCGACCAGTTCGGCGCGCCGACCTTTGCCTATCAGGTCAGCGGCGAATACGCGATGATCGAGGGGGCGATTCGTGCCGGCTGGCTGAAACGCGATGTAGTTGTCGAAAGCCTGCTGTCGTTCCGCCGCGCGGGCTGCGACGGGGTGCTGACCTATTTCGCCCCTCAGGTGGCCGAGTGGCTGCACCAGACCGGGCGCGGCGGTGCGTGACAATATCTGGCGGATCGCCTAGACTGATCCGCAAGGGCTGGTAAGCGCCCGATCTGTCAAAGGGGCAATCAGATGAGCATGACACGGCGCGATTTTCTGGCGACGGGCGGCGCGGCAATGTTGCTGGGCGGTTGCGCCATGTCCGTCAATCCGGCGGCTACCGCGCAACTGGACGCAAGGGTGAACACCACGCATGATTTTCTGGTCAGCCGCTATCCCGGTACCGCCAGAATTATGGCTGATGCGCGCGGCGTGCTGTATATTCCGCTGATGACCGCCGCCGGTTTCGGCATCGGCGGCGCCTATGGCGAAGGTGCGCTGCGCATTGGCGGGGCCACGGTCGATTATTACGCCGCCACACAGGCCAGCGTCGGCTTTCAGGCCGGGGCGCAGCAATTCGCGCATGTGCTGATCTTTCGCACCGAACAGGCTCTGGCCGCGTTTCGTGCGTCGCAGGGCTGGGTCGCGGGGGCGGGTGCCTATTACGCCGCGCCCGATGGCGGCATGGCCATCGGCAGCGACACCATCACCGCGCAGCAACCCGTTGTCGCGGTGATCTTTGGTCAAAGCGGGCTGATGGCCGGAGCCACAATCGAGGGGACGAAATACACCCGGCTGTTGCCCGCCAATGTCGCGCAGACCACGCCGGTCGTGCCCCGGCTGCAACTGCCGTGGATGATGGCCCCCGCACAGCAGCCACAGGCTACGGCGACAAACGCCCCCGCCTGAGGATCAGCCACGAGTTGGGGGCGGCGGCACCCCCTGCCCGCCCCTGCGCGGGCCTTGCCGCCCACGCGACACGGCATCAGGGGACACCCCGATGACCAGCGCCGCATCATAGCCGCCCTCGATCTGCGTCAGCGCGGCATAGGCCGCATCGCCCGCCTGCCGGGCGATGCCGTCATTGCTGTTGCGCACATCGCGGTCGCGCCCGTCGCGGGCGTAATCGGCAAACTGCGCATACACGCCGTCGCTAAAGCTGTCGGGAAAGAACATCTGCCCCGTCAGCACATTGCGCTGATCCAGAAACACCTTGAAATGGACATGCGCCGTGCGCCCGCGATACCAGCCGGGATAGATCGACTGGAACGCCGCCACCCCGTCCTGCCCCGCGATCTGAGTGCCGCGCAGAAAGGTCTGCCCGGTGGTGTCGTCCACCCGGTCGCTGCCCTGCCGCGCATAGCCGCTGTAATTGCCCTGCGCATCGCATTGCCAGACATCGACCCGCGCACCGGGGATCGGGTTGCAGGCCGGATCGACAACCTGCAACCGCATCCGCAAGGGCAATCCGGGCCGCTGTTCCCGAATATCGGCGCGAATCAGGCCGGGGTCGATGTAATACGGCCCCTCGGTCACTTCGGGCATCAGGGCGCAGACATTGGGGGTAATCAGCCCCGCCTGCACGGCCTGTGCCCGCAGTGCGTGGGGAAAGCTGCCCGCCCCCAGAACGGCAGGCGCCGCAGCGGCCAGCAATTTCAACAGATCGCGGCGATGGGTCATGGCGTTTCCTTTCCAATTGCGCTGGTCATAGCATTCGGTGCCCCAACCAAGGGTAAACGCCTATCCCGCCGTCAAATGCCGCAGCCCATGCGTCACATCCGTGCGCACCGCCAGCCGCAGCGCCGGTTCGTCGCCCGCCCGCAGGGCGGCCAGAATCATCCGGTGATGGCGCGGCGGCTCGTTCCGCCGCACACGACCATACAACACGCGCATGGTCGGCCCCAGTTGCAGCCAGACCGTTTCCAGAATCGCCAGCATCGCCGGAGCCTGCGCGCGCAGGTAAAGCGTGCGGTGAAAATCCAGATTGCAGCGGATATAGCCCACGGCATCATGCCGCTCGACCGCATCGGCGATCTGGCCGTTCATCACCGCCAGCCGGTCGATCAGCGCGAAATGCGCGCGCGGCAGGGCGCGGGCGGCCAGTTCGGGTTCGATCAGGGCGCGCAGGGCCGACAGTTCCTCGATCCGCTCATCGGTCAGCTCGGGGGTGGTGACGCGCCCCGAGGCCGACAGCGACAGCGCCCCTTCGGCCACCAGACGGCGCACCGCCTCGCGCGCGGGGGTCATGCTGACGTGATGTTCGGCGGCGATCCCGCGCAGGGTCAGCGGCTGACCGGGCGGCAGTTGGCCCAGCATGATGCGGCTGCGCAGGTTGCGATACAGCCGTTCATGTGAGGCGGGTTCCGAAGGGCGGGGCAGGCTCATAACCCGTTTGTGATCACAAAGCCGCAGCGCGTCAATCGCGGAATTGCCACAGCATCAGATCGCCACCGTGCCGCTTCAGCCAGTCGCGGCGCGGGGCATAGCCGGGCATCAGCCGCGCCACCGCCGCCCAGAACCGGGGCGAGTGATCCATATGCGCCAGATGCGCCACTTCGTGCGCGGCGACGTAATCCAGCACCTCGGGCGGGGCCATGGCCAGCCGCCAGGAAAACATCAGCCGCCCCTCTGTCGTGCAGGAACCCCAGCGGCTGCGAGTGTCGCGCAGGCTGATCGCCCGTACATCGCGGCCAAGCGCCGCGGCATGGCGGTCGCAGGCGGCGTGCAGCCGGTCATGCGCCAGATGCTTCAGGAAGGCCGCCGCCACCGGCCCGGCGGGGCGGTTGGCGGGAATCAGCAGGTGATCGCCCTCGATCCGGGCGGCGCGCAGCGGATGCGGGGTCAGGATCAGCGCCCGCCCCTCGACCGGCAGCGCCGCGCCGGGCGCGACCCGCAGCGGCACCGGCACTGCCGCCCGCGCCTGCCGCAGCCAGCCCGCCCGCGATTCGGCAAAAGCACGGCCTTCGGCCTCGGTCACGCGGGGCGGCAGGGTCAGCACCGGGTCGGCCCCGTCGCGCGGCACCCGCAGCACCATCCGCCGCGCCCGCGCCGATCTGC
>NZ_JAUNTJ010000015.1 GCF_030538755.1 Paracoccus sp. (in: a-proteobacteria)
TGTTCGGAGCCGTGAATCACGCAGGCCGACCAAAATCAACGGGTCCTGAGCCTAGGCGGCAGGCGAACAACGCGAATGCCCAATTGCGCCGCCAAGGTGTCGTTCCAGAGGGCTATGAAATTCATGAGATTGTGCCGGTGAAATACGGTGGTAGTCCAACCGCCCCCGCGAACAAGGTCTATCTGCCTCGAGGCACCCATAGATCGGAAGTAACGTCATGGTGGAATCGTTTGCAAAAGGATCTGGAACGATGAGCCTTTTTGACCTTATTCCGAACAAGCGTCCCGCCGAGCACGGCGACGACGAACCGGAACTATGGCCGGAGCTTGGTCATGACTTTGAACTCAACCAATTTTATAGGCACTTTTCTGGCGCCGAGGGTTGGTTAGGTGAGGGGTATCTGGCTGTCTGGACAAAATCTGAAGTGTTGGAATTCAGAGCGCCTAATTTTGAAGCGTATCCTGAAAAGTACCATTTTTTTGCGTCAGATGGTGGCGGGACCCAGTTTGGCTTTCTCGTGGAGGGCGAGAAAATTTCCTTTATATCCGCCCCTGATATTGGCGATGAGGGTGATGTTCGCGTCCTGGGAGAGTGGGATGATTTCCTCAAGTCACTCCAGCATGGGGACTATATCTGACTAGCAACTGCGCCGCCCCGGTCAAGCCGCCGCGCATGAAAAGGGGCGCCGCAATGGGCGCCCCGTCAGGCCGTGATGCAAGGCGATCAGGCCTTGTCGTGATCCTTGAAGAAGTCATCGACCTCTTTTTCGGCTTCGTTCTTGGTCCAGCCGTATTTTTCCTGCAACTTGCCAGCCAGCTGGTCCTTGTTGCCGGCGATCTTGTCATATTCGTCGTCGGTCAGTTCGCCCCACTTTTCGCGGACGTTGCCCTTGAGCTGCTTCCATTTGCCCTGAATGATATCCCAGTTCATAACTGATCCTTTCGGTTTCAATGGTCGTTCGCGGACACAACACGCGGGGCCGCGCAGGGTTCCTGAAAAGGTTGCAAGGTAACAAAGGTTAAGATCAGTTCACCAGATCGGGCAGAGGGCGTCCCTGAGCCAGAGCGGTCAGATTGTCCAGCGCGCGCATGGCCATGGCGGTGCGCACGTCTTCGGCCGCGGTGCCAAGGTGCGGCAGCAGGGTGACGTTATCCAGCACGGTCAGCGCCTGCGGCACGGCGGGTTCATGTTCGTAAACGTCCAGCCCCGCGCCCGCGATGCGGCCCGATTGCAGCGCGGCGATCAGCGCGGCTTCATCCACCACGTCCCCCCGCGCGATGTTTATCAGAAACCCGTGCGGGCCAAGCGCGTCCAGCTCTGCCGCGCCGATCAGATGCCGTGTCGCCGCACCGCCGGGCACGGCCAGCACCGCAAAGTCGCAGGTGCGCAGCATCTGGTGCAGATCATCCACCTGCCGCGCCGGAACGCCGGGCGCAGAGATCTGGCTGCGGTTAAAGAACAGCACCTGCATGCCAAAGCCGAAATGGCAGCGCGCGGCGATGGCCTTGCCGATGCGCCCCATGCCGATGATGCCCACGGTCTTGCCGGTGACATGAGTCCCCAGCAGTTGCGTCGGTGTCCAGCCGCGCCACTGGCCCGCGCGGACCAGCCGTTCGCCCTCGCCCGCGCGGCGTGCGGCCATCAGCAGCAGGGTCAGCGCGATGTCGGCGGTCGCCTCGGTCACGGCGTCGGGGGTGTTGGTGACAGAGACCCCGGCGGCGCGGGCGGCGGTGATGTCGATGTGGTTGTAACCCACGCCGAAATTCGCCAGCAGCTTGCAACGCGGGCTGCCGCCTGCGAATGCGGCGGCGCTGAACTGATCGCCCAGGGTGGGCAGGATCGCGTCATATTCGGCCAAAGCGCGCGCCGCCGCCGCCGGGTCAAGCGGGCCGCTGTCGGCAAGGTCGGTTTCGAACCGGGCGCGGATCGCATCCATCGCGGCATCGGTCAGGCGGCGGGTGACAAGCACACGCATCAGAACATCCGCCCGCCATCGGGGACCGCCTGATCCGGCCCGATCAGCACCACCTCGCCGCTGGAATCGGGCAGGCCCAGCACCAGCACTTCGGATCGGAACGGCCCGATCTGGCGCGGGGCAAAGTTGGCCACGCACAGCACCTGCTTGCCGATCAGCGAGCCGGGTTCGTAATGCCGGGTGATCTGTGCGCTGGATTTGCGCTCGCCCAAGGGGCCAAGGTCGATCCACAGCTTGATCGCGGGCTTGCGCGCCTCGGGGAAGGGTTCGGTGCGGGTGATGGTGCCCACGCGGATGTCGATGCGGCTGAAATCGTCAAAGCTGGCGATGGGTGTCAGGTTGTCTGTCACTGGCCCGGTTCCTTTCCCAGTTCTTTCCCCCGAGCGGTCGCGGCGGCAATGGTGCGCGCCATCAGTGGCGGCAGGCCGTGGTCGGGGTCCATCAGTTCACGCAGGCCGGCGGCAGTGGTGCCGCCGGGCGAGGTGACGTTTTCGCGCAGGATGGCGGGGTCCGTGCCGCTCTGCATCGCCAGCGCGCCCGCGCCTGCAACGGTGGCGCGGGCCAGATTCAACGCCAGATCGGGGGCAAGGCCCTGCGCGACGCCTGCGGCGGCCATCGTTTCAATCAGGTGGAACACATAGGCGGGGCCGCTGCCCGACAGGCCGGTGACGGCATCCATCTGCGATTCGCTGTCCAGCCGCACCACCTGACCGACCGCGCCCATCAGCATTTCGGCCAGTTGCAGATCGGATTCCGTGGCGCGGGCATTGCCGATAATGGCCGAAATCCCCTGACCGATGGCGGCGGGGGTATTGGGCATGACGCGCACGATCGCGCTATCGTGGAAATGTTTTTCAAATTGTGCGATGGTGGTGCCAGCGGCGACCGACAGAACGGTCGTGCCCCGGATGGCCGCCAGTTCGGGCAGCACATTGCCCATCATCTGCGGCTTGACCGCGATCACCAGAACGGCGGGGTCGGCAGGCAGCGGCGCGTTCAGGCGCAGCCCCTTGCCCTGCCATTCATCCCCGATGTTCGGGTCGATCACCGTGACCGCGCCCGCATCCAGCCCGCCTTGCAGCCAGCCGCGCAGCATCGCGCCGCCCATCCGGCCGCAGCCGGCCAGCACCAGCCCGCGCGCGTTCAGCCGCGCCAGATCATTGGTGGATGTCTCCTGTGGCATCTGTCCCCCTTCCCCTGTCCGGGGCCGGTTCGCCAGCCCCTCAGGCCCGTCCGTAGGCTTCGCCCATGGCGATGTCCAGCGCCGCCAGAGGCTCGGCATTGCCCCATGCGGTCAACTGAAAGCTGGGGTAAAACCGCTCGCAGGCGGTGATGGCGCTGTTGACGATGGTGTCGATCTGTTCCGGCGCGGCCTGCGCATCATGCCCCAGCACCAGACCATAGCGCCAGACCATCAGCTTTTGCCCCGGCCAATAGGTGAAATTGCCGTCCCAGACCTGATCGTTGGCCAGATTCAGCGTTTCATACACGGCAGGCAGGCGCTTGGCCGGAGGGTCCATGTCAAAGGTGCAGATCAGCCGCAGAACGTGATCGCGCGGCGACCATGCCAGCGTCAGCGAATAGGTGCGCCACTGGCCCTGCACCTCGGTCGTGATCTGGTCCTGAGCGATGCGGTCAAAGCTCCAGTCGCGTGCCGAGACGACTGTTTCTGCAACATCAATAGGATGGATTTCATCCTCGCGGATGAAGTGATGGATCTTCGCCATATTTTTTCACTGCCTCATAGCGGGCGGAGTTTTCTCCGTCCCTTTTTTGCGCCGTCACGCCGATGGCCCGCGACACTTGGCACCTATCCTGCGGGTGAAGCCTTCGCGTGTAAAGCAATTTTTCATTAACCTTTTGTGCCAGTCTTTTGTGCCTGTGGACCTGTGCGGCTTTGCCTGTCACAAGGCGGCGGGCAGGCAGGGGAACGGAATGCAGCGCGATCACGGTGGAAATATCGACGCGGCCATGGCGCGGTTTGGCGGGGCGGGTTGGATCGACCTGTCCACGGGGATCAATCGCTGCGCCTATCCGGTCGGCGATCTGCCGCCGCAGGTGTGGCAGGCTCTGCCGGTCGAGGCTGCGCGCCAGCGGCTGATCACGGCGGCGGCGGGGTGGTTTGGCTGCGATCCGGCGCGGGTTCTGCCGGTGGCGGGGGCCTCTGCCGCGATCCAGTTGCTGCCGCGTCAGGGGCAGGCGGGGCGGGCCGCGGTGCTGTGGCCCAGCTATAACGAACATGGCGCCAGCCTGCGCGCGGCGGGCTGGGTGGTGGATCAGGTCGCCGGGCCGGATGCGATGGCCGGTGTCGATCTGGCGGTGATCGTGAATCCGAACAATCCCGACGGGCGCGAATGGTTGCCCGATGCGGTGGCGGATCTGGCCGGCCGGGTCGGGCATCTGGTGGTGGACGAAAGTTTCGCCGATCCGCGCCCTGATCTGTCGGTGGCGGGGCTGGGTTTGTCCAATGTCACGGTGCTGCGCAGTTTCGGCAAGTTCTGGGGGCTGGCCGGGCTGCGTCTGGGTTTCGTTATCACCGCGCCCGACCGGCTGGCGGCTTTGGCCGAGGCAGCAGGGCCTTGGGCGGTGAACGGCCCGGCGCTGGAGATCGGGGCGCGCGCGCTGGCTGACCGGGCCTGGGCGGATGATGCTGTGGTTTATCTGTCCGAGGCGACCTTGCGGCTGGATGCGCTGGCGCTGCGCGCGGGCTGGCAGGTGGTGGGCGGCACGCATCTGTTCCGCCTGTATGAGACGCCCGATGCGGTCGCCGCACAAGAGTGGCTGGCGCGAGCGCAAATCTGGACGCGGGTGTTTCCCTATTCGCCGCGATGGTTGCGGATGGGCATTCCGGGTGGGCGCGACGAATGGGATCGGGTCGTGGCGGCGTTTCGCGGGGCGTGATCCGTATCGCCCCAAGGTGCGTATTTGGGCAAACAGGAAGCCATGGCTGATCGTCCGCAGGGCAGCGCCTGCTGACCTGCAGCCGGTTTCGTGGACAGCAGTTCAAGCCAGCATAGCGCGGTCCTCGAATTCCATGGGGCTGATGTAGCCCGGTTTTGAATGCCGTCTGCGCGGATTGTAGAAGCGCTCATGTCGTCGAACGCGTCCGCGCGGGCTTCGTCGCGGGTCCGATAGACCTTTCGGTCGGTCCGTTCGATTTTCAGCGACGAAAAGAAGCTCTCCATGGCCGAATTGTCCCAGACGTTTCCAGCCCGGCTCATGGGGCAGGTGATGCCGTTGTCTGCCGGCAGGCGCTGGAACTGCTCGCTGGTGTATTGCGATCCCCGGTCCGCGTGATGCAGCAGCGCGTCCGCCTTGCCGCGGCGCCAGACGGCCATCATCGGGGCATCCATGACCAGCGCGGATCCCTCTCGGCCTTCATCGACCAGCCGACCACACGGCGAGAGAACAGGTCCGGCACGACCGCCACATACAGCCAGCCCCGGGCGGTCCAGATGCAGGTGAAGTCGGCCAGCCACTTCTGGTCTGGACGATCCGCTTCGAAATCCCGGTCGAGGATGTTATCGGCGATGACCGGTCGTTCGCCGTAGTCCCCAGGCTTTCCGCGCCGTTTGGGGCGTGCTTTCAATGCGTTCTGGCGCATCAGCCGCTCGATCCGATGGAGGCCGCAGATCAGCCCTTCTTCGAGGACATCGTGCCAGACCCGGCGGGCGCCATAAGTCCGGTCGCTGGCCTTGACGCGCGTATCGATGGCCGCAACGAGCTTCGCATCAAGGATCGCGCGGTCGCTGAGAGGGCGATTGAGCCATGCATGGAAGCCCGGGCGCGAGACCTCTGGAACCTCGCACATCCAGCTGACCGGCCAGATATGCCGGTGCTTTGCGATGAAGGCGAATCTCATGTTGCGGCCTTTTTCAGGATGTCACGCCCTGCCTTGAGCCTGGCGACCTCTTTCTTCAGGGCTGCGATCTCTGCCAACCCGGCACGCTGCTGGCCATTGCCGGGAAATGCCGTCACGGGCGCCGTCGAGGTCTCCCGCATCCATCGCCGCAGCACGCTCTCGGCAAGATCCAGATCACGGGCTGCCTGCGCCCCCGCTCTGTCACCAGCTTCACAGCCTCAAACTTGAACTCCTTCGTGAACTTCCGTCTCCCATCTCCGATCTCCAGTTCCCTGGGCACGATCTTATCTTCGTGGCCACAAAACCGGCTGCAGATCATTGGCCGAAATAATTCAGCAGTGCCGTTAACCTGTATTTAACGTTTTGCGCCGAAGCTCATCGCAGAGCTGTAAATGTGACTGTCTTGACCCGGATCTTTCTTATCATTGCCTGTCTTTTTCTGCCCGCTCAGGTGCTGGCGGGGGCGTGGCCGCGTGAACCCGGCGGGGTGTTTCTGTCGCTGTCGGCGGAACGTGATCGCGACAACAACCATCATACCGGGCTTTACGCCGAATATGGGCTGAGCGCGCGGCGCACCTTGGGGGTGGAACTGGGGCACACGCGCGGCGAACAGACGGTGCTGGTCTGGATGCAGCACGCCTTTGGCGACGATTCGGCGCGCCATCGCTGGTCGGTCATGGCGGGCAGCGGGGTGATCCGGCGCGGCGAACACTGGTTGCCGCATGGGCAGTTGGGCGCGTCCTGGGGGCGCGGCTTTCAGGGCATCGCACAGGGCGGCTGGTTGTCGGCCGATTCGCGGCTGGGGATAACGGGCAAGCTGCGCGAGGAATGGGACATTGCCGCAAATGGCGGGCCGTATCTGACGCCCGAAACAATGGCAAAGCTGAACCTGACCGCTGGCCTGCGGCTTGATACTTCGTGGATGGTTATCAACCAGTTACGGCTGGAACATCGCGACGATTCGGGCTTTTCGTCCAGGCTGGCGGTTTCGGTCGTTCGCGATCTGGCTGGCCCGGCCAAGCTGGAGCTGGGGGCAATCCAGCCGCTGTCGGGGCAGGGCGAACGGGCGATCAAGCTGGGAACATGGCTTGAATTTTAACGGCTGGCTTGACCGCGCAGCATGGTTTCGTTAGGAACCGCCGGTGGCCCGAATGGCCGCATTTCACAAACAAGAAACGCCGTGTCCGCCCATATCGCTTCGGGGGCGTGTCCGGCAAAGGAGAAGCGATATGAAACTGCATGAAATCCGCGACAACGAAGGCGCGAACCGCAAGAAAAAGCGCGTGGCGCGTGGTCCCGGTTCCGGCAAGGGTAAAACCGCCGGTCGTGGTATCAAGGGGCAGACTTCGCGTTCGGGTGTTGCGCTGAACGGCTACGAAGGCGGTCAGATGCCGCTGTATCGCCGCCTGCCCAAGCGCGGCTTTACCAAACCGAACGCCAAGAAATTCGCGATCGTGAATCTGGGTCAGCTTCAGACCTTCATCGATTCGGGCAAGCTGGATGCCAAGGCCGACGTGACCGAAGATGCGCTGGTTGCTTCGGGCGTTGTGCGCCGCAAGCTGGACGGCGTGCGCCTGCTGGCCAAGGGCGAGCTGAAAGCCGCGCTGAACCTGACCGTTGCCGGTGCGTCCAAAGCGGCGGTCGAGGCGGTGGAAAAGGCCGGCGGCAAAGTGACCGTCACCACCCCCGCCGTGGAAGCCGCGGAATAATCGGTTGAACCAGCGTCGCGCAGCCAATAGATAGCTGCCAAGGTTTTCCCTATGCGCCGCGGGGTCGGGAACGATCCGGCGGCGCTGTCATGACAAGAGGCATAAATGGCGTCAGCCGCAGAACAGATGGCCGCGAACCTCTCTTGGAGTGCGCTCGGCAAGGCCACGGAACTTCGCCAGCGGATCTGGTTCACGATCGGGCTGCTCATCATCTATCGTCTGGGCACCTATATCCCCGTTCCGGGGATCGACGGTGCCGCGCTGCGCAACTTCATGGAGCAGGCGCAGACCGGCATTGGCGGCATCCTGTCGATGTTCACCGGCGGCGCGCTGTCGCGGATGGGCGTGTTCGCGCTGGGGATCATGCCGTATATCTCGGCCTCGATCATCGTGCAGCTGCTGGCCTCGATGGTTCCTTCGCTGGAACAGCTCAAGAAAGAGGGTGAGGCCGGGCGCAAAAAGATCAACCAATACACCCGTTATGGCACCGTCGCGCTGGCGCTGTTTCAGGCTTACGGTCTGGCCCGCAGCCTTGAGGCAGGCAATCTGGCCCATGATCCGGGCCTGTTCTTTCAGGCCAGCGTGGTGATTACGCTGGTCGGCGGCACCATGTTCCTGATGTGGCTGGGTGAACAGATCACCGCGCGTGGCATCGGCAACGGCATCTCGCTGATTATCTTTGTCGGCATTATCGCGGAAATTCCGGCGGCGCTGGCGAATTTCTTTGCTCAGGGCAAGTCGGGCGTGCTCTCGACGCCGGTTATTCTGGGCGTGCTCGTAATGGTTGTGGCCGTGATTGCCTTTGTGGTGTTCATGGAGCGGGCGCTGCGCAAGATTCATATCCAGTATCCGCGCCGTCAGGTCGGCATGAAAATGTATGACGGCCAGTCGTCGCATCTGCCGGTCAAGGTGAACCCGGCGGGCGTCATCCCCGCGATCTTTGCCAGCTCGCTGCTGCTGCTGCCGGTGACGATTTCGACCTTTTCGGGTCATCAGGCCGATGGCGTGATGGGGTGGATTCTGGCCTATTTCGGGCCGGGTCAGCCGCTGTATCTGCTGTTCTTCGCGGCGATGATCGTGTTCTTCAGCTATTTCTATACGCAGAACGTCAGCTTCAAATCCGATGATGTGGCCGACAACCTGAAAAATCAGGGCGGCTTTATTCCCGGCATTCGTCCGGGCAAGCGGACCGAAGAATATCTGGATTACGTTGTTAACCGCATTCTGGTGATCGGCTCGGGCTATCTGGCGGCGGTCTGTCTGCTGCCCGAGGTGCTGCGCAGCCAGTGGGCGGTGCCGTTCTACTTCGGCGGCACCTCGGTGCTGATCGTGGTGTCGGTGACGATGGACACGATCAATCAGGTGCAAAGCCACTTGCTTGCGCATCAGTATGAGGGTCTGATCGAGAAGTCGCAGCTTCGCGGCAAACGGGGCGCGGGGGCTACTGGCAAGCCGCGGCGGGCACCTGCACGGCGATAAATACAGCCTGACGGCTTTGGCAATATGAGGGGGACAGACGCCATGACCGTAAATATCATTCTGCTGGGACCACCCGGCGCGGGGAAGGGGACGCAGGCGCGCAAGCTGGTCGAGGAACGCGGCATGGTGCAGCTGTCCACCGGCGATATGCTGCGCGAGGCCCGCACTTCGGGCACCGAGATGGGCAAGCGCGTGGCCGACGTCATGGATCGGGGCGAGTTGGTGACGGATGAAATCGTCATCGGCCTGATCCGCGAAAAGCTGGCTGGTGGCGGGCAGGGGTTCATCTTTGATGGCTTCCCGCGCACGCTGCCGCAGGCCGATGCGCTTGGCGTGCTGCTGGATGAGGTCGGGCAGAAACTGGATGCCGTGATCGAAATGCAGGTGGATGATGCCGCGCTGGTGCGGCGGATCACCGGGCGCTTTACCTGCGGCAACTGTGGCGAGGTTTACCACGATGAAACCAAGCCGCCCGCCAAGGAAGGCACCTGCGATGCCTGTGGGTCAACGGACCTGCGCCGTCGCGCCGATGATAACGAGGACAGCCTGAAAACCCGGCTGCTGGAATATTACAAGAAAACCTCGCCTCTGATCGGCTATTATTATGCCAAGGGCGATCTGCACACCGTCGATGGCCTGGCCGAAATTGGCGAGGTCAGCCGCCAGATGGCCCTG
The DNA here is from genome assembly GCF_030538755.1 of Paracoccus sp. (in: a-proteobacteria). Taxonomy (GTDB): domain Bacteria; phylum Pseudomonadota; class Alphaproteobacteria; order Rhodobacterales; family Rhodobacteraceae; genus Paracoccus. Next base: position 9,701 of record NZ_JAUNTJ010000015.1, read on the forward strand.
GTGCTGGACGGGCTGTGATGAAACGCTGCGCCGGGGTTGATCTTTCCGGCGCAGGCGCTTATCCGGCTACATCTCGCAAGAGAATCACCCGAATCACGGGTGGCCCATAAACCGGCCCGAAGGCTTGGCTTTCGGGCTTTCCGTTGTGAAAAAAGGTTCCGGTGCAACGGAACCGCAACAAGAGAAGGATAGCGCGTGGCTCGTATTGCTGGCGTAAACATTCCGACGGGGAAACGTGTCCCCATCGCCCTGACCTATATCCACGGCATTGGTTCGCATTTTGCGGGCCAGATCTGCGAAGCTGTTGGCATCGACGCCACCCGCCGCGTGAACGAACTGTCGGATGCCGAAGTTCTGCAAATCCGTGAATACATCGACGCCAATCTGACGGTGGAAGGCGATCTGCGCCGCGAAACCCAGATGAACATCAAACGGATGATGGACTTGGGCTCGTATCGCGGCCTGCGTCACCGCCGCGGTCTGCCGGTGCGCGGTCAGCGGACCCACACCAACGCCCGCACCCGCAAAGGTCCGGCGAAACCCATCGCCGGCAAGAAGAAGTAAGGGAGGGAACCAGATATGGCACGCGATACCCGTCGCACGAAGCGCAAGGTTTCCAAGAACATCGCCGCTGGCGTGGCGCATGTGAATTCCAGCTTCAACAACACCAAGGTTCTGATCTCGGACGTTCAGGGCAACGCGATTTCCTGGTCGTCGGCTGGCACCATGGGCTTTAAAGGCTCGCGTAAATCGACGCCGTATGCCGCGCAGATGGCCGCCGAAGATGCTGGCCGCAAGGCGCAGGAACATGGCGTCCGCACGCTGGAAGTCGAAGTGCAAGGCCCCGGCTCGGGCCGTGAATCGGCACTGCGCGCGCTGGCCGCTGTTGGTTTCAACATTACGGCGATCCGTGACGTGACCCCGATTGCGCATAACGGCTGCCGTCCGCCCAAGCGCCGCCGGGTCTGACCCGCATGTATCACGATCCGACCTGCGCGGTGCCGCCGTGCGGGTCGGGTTTTCGTCATTTATCCCCTCGGGCGTTTCCGGTCTTGGTCATGGAACGGAAACAGGAATGGAGGCAGACGCATGATCCACAAAAATTGGGCCGAACTTATCAAGCCGAACCAGCTTGACGTGAAGCCGGGCGCTGATGCGACCCGCACCGCGACCGTGGTTGCGGAACCGCTGGAGCGGGGTTTTGGCCTGACGCTGGGCAACGCACTGCGCCGCGTGCTGATGTCGTCGCTGCAAGGCGCGGCCATCACCAGCGTGCAGATCGACAATGTGCTGCACGAGTTTTCCTCGGTCGCCGGCGTGCGCGAGGATGTGACCGACATCGTTCTGAACCTGAAGGGCGTCACGCTCAAGATGGACGTGGACGGCGTGAAACGCCTGTCGCTGTCCGCCAAGGGGCCGGGCGTCGTCAAGGCGGGCGACATTTCCGAAACCGCCGGGATCACCATCCTGAACCGCGATCACGTGATCTGCCACCTGGACGACGGGGCAGAGGTGAACATGGAACTGACCGTGAGCAACGGCAAGGGCTATGTCGCCGCTGACAAGAACCGCCCCGAGGATGCGCCCATCGGTCTGATCCCGATCGACGCAATCTTTTCGCCGGTCAAGCGCGTCAGCTATGAAGTCACCCCGACCCGCGAAGGTCAGGTTCTGGACTATGACAAGCTGACGATGAAGGTTGAAACCGATGGCTCGCTGACGCCGGAAGATGCGGTGGCCTATGCCGCGCGCATCATTCAGGATCAGCTGTCGGTCTTCGTCAACTTTGACGAGCCGGAATCGGCCAGCCGTGCCGATGCCGATGACGGTCTGGAATTCGATCCGCGCCTGCTGAAAAAGGTGGACGAGCTGGAACTGTCGGTCCGTTCGGCCAACTGCCTGAAGAACGACAACATCGTCTACATCGGCGACCTGATCCAGAAAACCGAAGCCGAGATGCTGCGCACCCCGAACTTTGGCCGCAAATCCTTGAACGAAATCAAGGAAGTGCTGTCTGGCATGGGCCTGCATCTGGGTATGGATGTGGTCGATTGGCCGCCGGAAAACATTGAAGATCTGGCCAAGCGTTTCGACGACCAGTTCTGATCTTTCGCGGCGGGGTTCCGGCCCCGCCGCAACCGGGCATCCCGCCCCAAGGAGAGCGGCCCGCACGCATGGGCTGCCGGACAAAGCAAAAGACGTTAATAGGAGATTACCATGCGTCACGCCCGCGGCTATCGCCGACTGAACCGCACCCACGAACACCGCAAGGCGCTGTTCGCCAATATGGCCGGCTCGCTGATCGAGCATGAGCAGATCAAGACGACTCTGCCCAAGGCCAAAGAACTGCGCCCCATCGTTGAAAAGCTGATTACGCTGGCGAAACGCGGCGATCTGCACGCACGCCGTCAGGCCGCTGCCCAACTGAAACAGGATGGCCATGTCGCCAAGCTGTTCGACGAACTGGGCGGCCGCTATAAAGAGCGTCAGGGCGGTTATGTCCGCATTCTGAAAGCCGGTTTCCGTTACGGCGACATGGCGCCGATGGCGATCATCGAACTGGTTGACCGCGACCCGGCCGCCAAAGGTGCTGCCGACCGTGCCCGCACCGAGGCGGAAGACGTGGTGGACGGCGACAACTGATCCTGTCGCCAGTTGATTCGCAAAGCCCGCCCGGCCAACCGGGTGGGCTTTTTGCTGCCGGTTAAAACGAGGTTAACACTATGCGGTTGTGGCAGAGGTGATGCCGTCATGCCTTGGCGGGTTTTTACCCACTTTGTGCGCCGTGCAGGCTGTTCCGGCTAAGCCCCGATGATTGCGTGGTTTCATTTTCGACTTGGGCAAAAAGCTGAAATCCGGTGGCGCAAACCCGCCGAGATTCTGGTATTTGCACGTTAAGCATCTGTTCTGAACCGATGTTTGTGCTGGCAAGGGCAGGTTGTGATGTCTATCTTTGCAGTTGAACGAAGCGGTCTCTATTTGACGAAAAGAAGCAATGTCCCAACGCGCTGACATCACGGCCGGTCTGCAAAAACTGGGCCGTCTTTCGCCCAAAGGCTTTTATATCGGCCTGCATATCCGCTTTGCAGCGCCGCTGATTCAGCAAACCACCTATCCCGAGGAGTGGTCGGATTTCTATTCCGCCAACGCCTATGCGCTGCGCGATCCGACGATTGCCTGGGGTTTTTCCACGACCGGCGCCTGCCGCTGGTCGGCGTTGCCAATTCCTGACCCGTTCAGCATTCTCAAGGATGCGGCGGATCATGGGCTGGCCTTTGGGCTGACCACCTCTTACGGCCCGATCACCTCGCGGACCATCGCCAGCTTTGCCCGCAGCGACCGCGAATTTTCGGATGACGAAATTGCCGAGATTTCGGCGACGATACGTCGGCTCCACGAAATATCGGAGCCGCCGGCGAGCCTGACCAAGGCTCAGAAAGACGCCCTCAGGTGTATTGCCGACGGGGATCGACACGCAGCAGCAGCAGCCAAACTTGGCATTACTGAAAGCGCCTTCAAAGCCAGGCTGATTTCGGTTCGGGAACGCCTGATGGCCCGAACCACAGCAGAGGCGCTTCAGCGGGCCAGGGATTATCGCCTGTTGTAATCAGTGTCGGCCTCGCCGCTTTCGCCTTGGGTTCCAACCCCAGGAGTGACCGATGCAAACCACAACCCTTTCTTTTTCCAACTTACACAACCATGGAGAGCTTTTCGCGAACCTGTTTCGCGCGCGCAAACAAAGCTTTATCGTGCAAAAGAACTGGGACTTGCCCGAGGCCGAGGGCATGGAGTTCGATCAGTATGACACGCCGCAAAGTCGCTGGATCGCCGTCCACGACATGAATCAGGTTCTGGGCGGCTTTCGCCTGACGCCCACGACCGCACGCTGCGGGGTCTATTCCTATATGATCCGCGATGCGCAAAAGGGCATTCTGGGCGGGTCGATTCCGCAGGATCTGCTGTTCGATGCGGCCCCGGTCGAACCCAACACATGGGAATGCACCCGCGTGTTCGTGAACCACGCCGTGCCGCAGTCGATGCGCCGCAAGGTGCATTTCCGCATGGTCGAGGCGATGACCCAATGCGCCCGCGAGTTGGGGGCCACGCGCCTGATCGCGCTGACCGCCGGCAATTGGGAGCGTTGGTATGGCCGCTGCGGGCTGGAAGCCGAGGCGATCGGTCGCAAGCTGTGGATCGACGACGGCGAATTTCAGTGCGTGTCGATCAACCTGACGCCCAAGATGCACTGAACCGCCATCCGAGCATTCGCGGGGGATAGGATCGGCCGGGCAGGGCGCGTAAGCTGCCCCTGCTATGGCCGATCTTTTCGATTCCCTTCCCGACCCTACGCCGCCGAAACCTGCGGCGCATCGCCCTTTGGCTGACCGTATTCGCCCGCAATCGCTGGGCGACATCATCGGGCAGCAAAAGGTTCTGGGGCCTGATGGTCCGCTGGGGGCCATGCTTTCCGCGCGCAGCCTGACCTCGCTGATTTTATGGGGGCCGCCCGGCGTTGGCAAAACGACGATTGCCCGTCTTTTGGCGGACAAGACCGATCTGGCCTTTGTGCAGATCAGCGCGATATTCACCGGCGTGCCCGAGTTGCGCAAGATTTTCGACGCCGCGCGTCTGCGGCGCGATCAGGGCCGTGGCACACTGTTGTTCGTGGACGAGATCCACCGTTTCAACAAGGCGCAGCAGGACGGTTTCCTGCCGCATATGGAGGATGGCACGATTGTTCTGGTCGGTGCCACCACGGAAAACCCCTCATTTGAACTGAATGCCGCGCTTTTGTCGCGTTCGCAGGTGATCGTGCTGGAACGGCTGTCGCTGGCCGATCTGGAGCTGTTGGCGCAGCGGGCCGAGCGGGAACTGGGGCGCAAGCTGCCGCTGACCGCCGAGGCGCGCGACCGGCTGTTGGAAATGGCCGATGGCGATGGCCGCGCGATGCTGAACCTGATCGAGCAGGTTGCGGCGTGGCGGCTGGATGCGCCGCTGACCCCACCGGCCTTGGCGCAGCGGCTGATGCGGCGGGCGGCGAAATACGACAAATCGGGGGATGAGCATTACAACCTTATCAGCGCCTTGCACAAGTCGGTGCGCGGGTCCGACCCGGATGCGGCGCTGTATTGGCTGGCCCGGATGCTGGAGGGCGGCGAAGACCCCCGCTATCTGGCGCGGCGCATCACCCGCATGGCGGTCGAGGATATCGGGCTGGCCGACCCTGCGGCGCAGCGGCATTGTCTGGACGCCTGGGCCACTTATGAACGGCTTGGTTCACCCGAGGGCGAGTTGGCGCTGGCGCAGGCGGTGGTCTATCTGGCGCTGGCACCGAAATCGAACGCGGCCTATGTCGCCTATAAGGCCGCGCGCGAACAGGCGCGCAAGACCGGCAGCCTGATGCCTCCGGCGCATATTCTGAACGCGCCGACCAGCATGATGAAGGAACAGGGTTACGGCGCGGGCTATGCCTATGACCACGACGCCGAGGACGGCTTTAGCGGGCAGAATTACTTCCCTGACGGCATGAAGCGCCCCGTGCTTTACACCCCCGTCGAACGCGGCTTTGAGCGCGAGTTGAAAAAGCGGCTGGACTGGTTCGTTCAGCAACGTGCGCGGCGTGGCGGTTGACTTTGCGCCGGGCGCGTCACAGGAAACGCTGATGATGAACCCTTTTCTTCAGGTGGCGATTGGCGGGGCGGTTGGCTCGGTCGCGCGCTATTCGGTCGGGCGGCTGGTGGGCGCGGGTGGCCTGCCGCTGGCGACGCTGATCGTCAATGTGCTGGGCAGCTTTGCGATGGGCCTGCTGGCCGCCGCGCTGGCGCATCGCGGGGGCAGCGACCATGCGCCCTTGCTGCTGACCGGGTTTCTGGGCGGGTTTACCACGTTTTCGGCCTTTTCGCTGGATACGCTGACCCTGATCGAACGCGGGCAGGGCGTGGCGGCGGCGGGCTATGTCGCCGCTTCGGTCGGGTTGTCGCTGGTGGCGGTGATCGGCGGGCTGGCTTTGGGAAGGGGACTATTCGCATGAGCGGTGTTCAGATGATCCGCGTCGGTGACGAGGATGGCGATCAACGGCTGGACCGCTGGCTGAAGAAACGCTTTCCGCAACTGACGCAGGGCGCGGTGGAAAAATGGTGCCGCACCGGGCAGTTGCGCGTCGATGGCGGGCGGGTCAAGGCGGGCGACCGCATCGCCGCCGGGCAAGAGGTGCGCGTGCCGCCCTTGCCCGACGCCGCTGCCGCGCCCGTGCCCGCAGCCGCAAAACCCGCCGCCGCGCGTGTGCCGCAAAGCGATGCCGAGATGATTCAGGCCGCCGTGCTGTGGCGTGACGATCATATCATCGCGCTGAACAAGCCGCCGGGCCTGCCCTCGCAGGGCGGCTCGGGGCAGGGGGGGCGGCATGTGGACGGGCTGACGCCGGCGCTGATGTTCGGCTATAAGGACCGGCCCAAGCTGGTGCATCGGCTGGACAAGGACACGTCCGGCGTGCTGCTGCTGGCGCGCACCGACCGCATCGCCCGCGCCTTGTCCGAGGCGTTCCGCCACCGCACCACGCGCAAGATTTACTGGGCCGCCGTCGCAGGTGTGCCCAACCCGCGCATGGGCACGATCCGCTTTGGTCTGGTCAAGGCGCCGGGGCGTGGCCGGGGCGGCGAGGGTGAAAAGATGATCGCCGTCCACCCCCGCGACATTGACGCGACCGAAGGGGCCAAGCGCGCGACCACCGATTATGCGGTGCTGGATGCCCTGGGCACACGGGCCAGCTGGTGCGCGCTGGTGCCGGTGACGGGGCGCACGCATCAGTTGCGCGCGCATATGGCGGAAATCGGGCATCCCATTGTTGGCGACGGGAAATATGGCGGCTCGGGTCAGGAAAATCTGGGCGACGGCTGGGGCGCGCAACTGGGCGGAGACATCAGCCGCAAGCTGCATCTGCACGCCCGCAGCCTGTCGTTCGACCACCCGATCACCAAACGCCGCATCACCCTGACCGCGCCCTTGCCCGACCATATGCGGCGCACTTGGGCGTCGCTGGGCTGGCATGAAAACGATGTGCCCGCCGACCCGTTCGAGGAGGAAACCCCATGAAGCTGGTTGTGTTCGATGTCGATGGCACGCTGGTGGACAGTCAGGCGCTGATCGTTCAGGCGATGAATTACGCCTTTGATCTGGCCGGGGTGCCGCATCTGCCGCGCGAAACGGTGCTGTCCATCGTCGGGCTGTCGCTGCCGCAGGCGGTGGCGGCCCTGCTGCCCGACGCCGCGCCGCAGGTGCAGGCCGCCGTCGTCGATGGCTACAAGCACGCCTATATGACCAACCGCGTCGGGAACGAGCCACCGCTCTATCCCGGTGCGCGCGATTGTCTGGATGCGCTGGCGGCGCGCGATGATCTGTTGCTGGCCGTGGCCACGGGGAAATCGCGGCGCGGGCTGGATGCGGTGCTGGCGGCGCATGGTCTGACGCAGCGGTTCATCAGCCTGCAAACGGCGGATTTTCACCCCTCGAAACCGCATCCGGCCATGCTGATGGCGGCGCTGGATGACGGCGGGGTGCGACCTGATGCGGCGCTGATGATCGGCGACACCAGCTTTGACATGGAAATGGCGCGGGCCGCCGGGGTGGCGGGCTGGGGCGTCGGCTGGGGCTATCACCCCGCCACCGCGCTGCGCGATGCGGGTGCGCAGCGGGTCGAGGCCGACTTCGCCAGCCTGACCCGCGCGATAGAAGGATGGGCGGCATGAGCGAATGGAAAGTGCGGCGTTTCTGGAAGGCGGCCAGCATCCGCCCCGCCGAGGATGCCCAAGGATGGGAGGTCGCGCTGGACGGCAAGCCGCTGCGCACCCCCGGCAAGCTGCCGCTGATCCTGCCTACACAAGCTTTGGCGCAGGCCATCGCCGATGAGTGGGACGCGCAGGACGACATCATCCGGCCCGACCGGATGCCGCTGACCCGCGCCGCCAATTCGGCCATCGAAAAGGTGCAGCCGCAGTTTCACGCCGTGGCGCAGATGCTGGCCGATTATGGCGGCACCGACCTGCTGTGCTATCGCGCTGAACAGCCCGAGATGTTGGTCCAGCAGCAGGCCGAGGGTTGGGATCCGCTGGTTGACTGGTCCGCCAGTGAACTGGGCGCGCCGCTGAAGATCACGCATGGCGTTATCCCGGTGCCGCAAGATCAGGCATCTTTGCTGCGTCTGCACGCCGAAGTCGCGGCGCTGGATGCTTTTGGCCTGACGGCGCTGCACGATCTGGTGACTTTGCCCGGCTCGCTTGTGCTGGGGCTGGCGGTGATCCGGGGCCGTCTGGATGCGCAACAGGCGCATGATCTGTCGCGGATTGATGAGGAATTTCAAGCCCAGGCCTGGGGCCGCGACGCCGAGGCAGACGAAGCCGCCGAAAACCGCCGCGCTGCGATGCTGGTGGCGGAACGGCTTTGGCATTTGTCGCGGCCGACCTGATCGCGGGATCAACTTTCTTGACGGGCTTGGGTGTATCGGCACAATGTTGCCTAATGCAACCGGATGCCCGCCTGGGCTGACACAGGAAACGGGGGCAAACCCCGCGCCTGCACATGTGACCAACAGAGAGGATAAAACGTGAAAGCAACTGTATTTCTGGGCAGCGCCGCAGCCGTCGCCCTGACTGCGGGCGGCGCATTTGCACAGGCTGGCGATACGCTGGCGCAGGTGAAACAGCGCGACGAACTGATTTGCGGCGTCAACACCGGGCTGGCCGGCTTTGCCGCCCCCGATGCCAATGGCAACTGGTCGGGGTTCGACGTGGCCTTTTGCAAGGCACTGGCCGCTGCGGTTCTGGGCGATGCCAACAAGGTGCGCTATGTGCCGACGACCGGGCAGACCCGCTTTACCGCGCTGTCCTCGGGCGAGGTGGACGTGCTGGCGCGCAACTCGACCTGGACGTTTTCGCGCGATACCGACCTCAAGCTGGATTTCGTCGGCGTCAATTATTACGACGGGCAGGGCTTTATGGTGCGCCGCGATCTGGGCGTGACCTCGGCCAAGGAACTGGACGGCGCGACCGTCTGCATCCAGACCGGCACCACCACCGAACTGAATCTGGCCGATTATTTCCGCGCCAATAACATGAGCTATCAGCCCGTCAACATCGACAGCAATGCCGAGGGCGAACAGCAGTATATCGCAGGAGCCTGCGATGCCTATACGACCGACGCTTCGGGCCTTGCCGCCACTCGCGCGGCCTTTGCCGACCCGGAAAATCATGTCATCCTGCCGGAAATCATCTCGAAAGAGCCGCTTGGCCCGGCGGTGCGGCACGGCGATGACAACTGGGGCGACATCGCGCGCTGGACCCTGTATGCGCTGATCGCCGCCGAGGAATACGGCGTCACCTCGGCCAATATCGACGAATTGTCGGCGAATTCGAACAACCCCGAAGTTCAGCGCCTGCTGGGCACCACCGACAATCTGGGCGCGATGATCGGGCTGGATGCCGAATGGGCGCGGCGCGCGATCAAGGCCGGTGGCAACTATGGCGAGATTTTCGCCTCGACCATCGGGGAACAGACCCCCATCGGGCTGGCGCGCGGGCTGAACGCGCAATGGACGCAGGGCGGGCTGATGTATGCGATGCCGTTCCGCTGAGGGCTGATCGACACGGGCGCAGGACATAACCTGCGCCCGTTTTTTCTGGCACAGACCCGCCACCGATTCAGAGGGCGCCAAGCCCCGCAGGCGGGAACAGGGGAAAGACATGACCGATTTTCCGGGGCCGGGCCGCCAGCCCTTTCGGCCCAGCATGTTGATCTATGATCGCCGTTACAGGTCGATGACCTTTCAGGTGATTGTTTTTATTCTGTTTATGCTGTTCGCGTGGTGGCTGATCGGGAATACGATCGCCAACCTTGCCCGCGTGAACAAGGATTTCAACTTTGGCTTTCTGTGGCAGCGGGCGGGCTATGACGTCCCGCAGGTGCCGATCCCCTATACCTCGGATGACACGCATTTCCGCGCCACTCTGGTCGGGCTGGTCAACACGCTGATCGTGTCGGTGCTGGGCTGTATCGCGGCGACCGTGCTGGGGGTGATCGTGGGCGTGGCGCGGCTGTCGGGGAACTGGCTGATCGCGCGGCTGATGACCGTCTATGTCGAGATTTTCCGCAACATGCCCCTGCTGCTGTGGATTCTGATTATTCTGGCGATTTTCACCGAGCTGTTGCCGCCGCCCAATGCCTTTCGTGGCGACAATCCCATCGCCTCGATGATCCTGTTCGATAGTGTGGCGTTGACCAACCGCTATACGGCGGTGCCTGCGCTGGGGATGGCGAACGATCCCGGCAGTCTGAGCCTTGGCGGCGTGACCATTGGCTGGGCCGTCATCGCCTTTGCGGCGGCGCTGACCGGCGGCTGGTTCCTGCGGCGCGCCATCAACCGGCGGGCGCAGGCGCGGCAGGATCAGACAGGCCGCCGCCCGGTGACGTGGTGGATCAACCTTGCGGTGATGGTGGTGCCGTCGCTGCTGTTGATCCGGTATTTCGGCATCGAACTGAACGCCCCCGAACTGCGCGGCTTTAACTTTGCCGGCGGGATGAATTTGCAAAACGCGCTGATCGTGCTGTGGCTGGCGCTGACGCTGTATACGGCGGCGTTCATTGCGGAAATCGTGCGCGCGGGAATTATGGCCGTCAGCAAGGGCCAGACCGAGGCTGCCTATGCGCTGGGGCTGCGGCCCAACCGCACCATGCAACTGGTGATCCTGCCGCAGGCGCTGCGCGTCATCATTCCGCCGCTTATCAGCCAGTATCTGAACCTGACCAAGAACAGCTCGCTGGCCATCGCGGTCGGCTATATGGACCTGCGCGGCACGTTGGGCGGCACCACGCTGAACCAGACCGGGCGCGAGCTGGAATCCATCGTGCTGATGATGCTGATCTATCTGGCGCTGAGCCTGATGATCTCGGGTTTGATGAACATCTATAACGCCCGTGTGCGCCTGAAGGAGCGGTGAGATGAGCGAGACACACGCCCAAACCGTCGCCTTTGTCCGCGACACCATGCTGCCCCCCGCCGATCCGCCGACGCAGCAGGCAGGTGCGGTCAAATGGCTGCGCGAGAACCTGTTCTCTGGCCCGGTCAATTCCGCGCTGACCGTTCTGGGCCTGCTGGCCATCTGGTATCTGGTGGCCAGTTCGTGGGACTGGCTGGCGCATTCCGTCTGGAACGCCAGCAGCCTGACCGAATGCCGCCAGATCATCGCCGCCACCTGGGGCGAGGGCGCGCGCGGCGCCTGCTGGGCCGTCATCCGCGAGCGTTGGAACCAATACACCTTCGGCTTTTACCCGCCCGCGCTGTATTGGCGCCCGACGATGACCTTTGGCCTGCTGCTGGTGGCCCTGGCCCCGGTGCTGTTTTCGGAATCGCGGCTGATCCGGCGCTGCGTTCTGGCCGTGGCGGCTGTCGGCACGCTGTTGGCGATGATCGCGCTGTCCGCGCCGATGCCTTGGCTGATCTTTGCCGCCGCCACCATGTTCGGCGCGCTGCTGCTGGCCGAACGGCACTCGGTCTGGCTGCTGATCTTTTCAGCGGCTTTTCCGGTTCTGGGCGTGTGGTTTTTGTGGGGCGGCTCGCTGTGGGGGCCGCTGATGGTGCCGGTTGCGATCGGCGTCGGCGTGCTGGTCTGGTGGCTGGCCGGGCGCATCTTGCCGATGCTTGCGCCACTTGCCGGGATCATGGCCGCGCTGCTGTTCTGGCAGTTTCTGGCCGCTGACGTGGCCGAGGATGCCGAGGGGCTGATCTCGCTGTCGATCCCGGCGGTGCGGTCAACACTGTTTGGCGGCTTTCTGTTGTCGATCACCATCGGCGTGGCTGGCATCGTGATGTCGCTGCCGCTGGGGATCGTCCTTGCGCTGGCCCGGCGGTCGGACATGTTTCTGGTCAAGTCGCTGGCGGTGATGTTCATCGAGTTCATCCGCGGCGTGCCGCTGATTACGCTGTTGTTCGTGGCCTCGCTGCTGTTGAACTATTTCCTGCCGCCCGGCACGAGCTTTGATATCATCTTGCGGGTCATCATCATGGTGACGCTGTTTTCCGCCGCCTATATGGCCGAGGTGATCCGCGGCGGTCTGGCCGCGCTGCCCAAGGGCCAATACGAGGCCGCCGACGCGCTTGGGCTGGATTACTGGAAGGCGCAGCGGCTGATTATTCTGCCGCAGGCGCTGAAAATCTCGATCCCCGGCATCGTGTCCACCTTTATCGGCATGTTCAAGGATACCACGCTGGTCACATTCGTCGGGCTGTATGACCCGCTGAAATCCATGTCCGACGCCGTTCGCGCCAATGTCGAATGGAAGGGCATCTATTGGGAGCCGTATATCTTTGTCGGCGCCGTCTTTTTCATCATCTGTTTCGGCATGTCGCGCTATTCCATGTATCTGGAACGCCACCTTGCCCGCGACCATCGCTGAGGACCACGCCATGAGCGACGCCATCACCCGCCAGATCGACCACAGCCAGATGCAGGTTTCCGACGAGATTGCCATTGAAATCAGTCGTATGAACAAATGGTATGGCAGTTTTCACGTTCTGCGCGACATTGATCTGACCGTGCATCAGGGCGAACGCATCGTGATCGCCGGTCCGTCCGGGTCGGGGAAATCGACGCTGATCCGCTGCATCAACCGGCTGGAGGAACACCAGTCGGGCCGCATCGTCGTGGATGGCACCGAACTGACCAACGACCTGAAGAATATCGACAAGGTGCGGTCCGAGGTGGGGATGGTCTTTCAGCATTTTAACCTGTTCCCGCATCTGACGGTTCTGGAAAACTGCACGCTGGCCCCGATCTGGGTGCGAAAGCTGCCCAGAAAGCAGGCCGAGGAAACGGCGATGCACTTTCTGTCCAAGGTCAAGATCCCCGATCAGGCGCTGAAATATCCGGGGCAATTGTCAGGCGGTCAGCAACAACGGGTCGCCATTGCCCGCTCGCTATGTATGCAGCCGCGCATCATGCTGTTCGACGAACCGACCAGCGCGCTGGACCCCGAGATGATTAAAGAGGTGCTGGATACGATGATCCAGCTGGCTCAGGAAGGCATGACGATGATCTGTGTCACCCACGAAATGGGCTTTGCGCAGGCGGTGGCGAATCGGGTGATCTTTATGGATCAGGGGCAGATCGTGGAACAGAACACCCCGCATGAGTTCTTTAACAACCCGCAATCCGAGCGAACGCGACTGTTCCTGAGCCAGATCCTGGGGCACTGATGCCGATTGCGTCCCGCGATGGCCGGGGGTTTCACACCCCCGGACCCCCGTGGGATATTTGCAGACCAAAGATTATCAGTAGCGCCCGTCGAGGCGGACAAAATCCATTACGCTGCCGTCGCCGGGGCGCAGGTCGTTCCAGTTGTCGGTCTGGAAATCGACCACCAGTGTGGCAGCGGTGGGATAGCGGCGGAAGTCGGGGTCCAGCGGCGGACGGGCGGGCAGCATGGCGGCAAATTCGGCGATACCGGGGTTGTGGCCCAGCATCATCACCGTTGGTTGGGTTGCCGTGCGCAAGATCGACAGCATTTTGTCGGGGCTGGCGTGATACAGGCCTTTTTCGATGCGCAGCAGCGGGCGCACCTCCATCGCGGCAAGCGCCACGCGTTCCCATGTTTCCTGCGTGCGCCGCGCGGATGAGCAAAGCACCTCTTCGGGTTCGTAGCCACGGCTGGCCAGCCAGTCGCCAAGGGCGCGGGCCGAGCGTCGCCCGCGGTCGTTAAGGGGGCGGTCGTGATCCTCCATCGCCGGATCGTCCCAGGACGATTTGGCGTGGCGGGTCAGGATCAGGCGTCGATGTCCAAGCGGTGTCATGGATGAAAGGCCCTCATATGCCAAGCCGACTGTTCCGGTAGCCTGCCACAGCCTTGGCTGATGGGGCAAGCGCGACGAGCGATGCAACCCATTGAAAGGCAATCCTGACCCGCGATCTGGTTCAGATGGGCGTGGCAGGCCCTTGTATCGTAGGCCGGGCGAAAGGCACCGGCGGGGCAGGCGGTCAGGCAGGGTTGATGGCATTTTGCACAAGGCGAGGGCTGCGCAGGTGATTCTGGCGGTGGTTGTGGCAGAATCAGTGCGCCGCGAAAGCTGATGAACAGGCCCATCCGGTCATGGACCAGCATTCCTATCGGCGAAGAAAAGCAGCGCCCGGATGCAAGCGCCCATGCCGCGAATGGCGGGTAGGGCGGCCCGTCGGATGGGAATACGGCAGGAACGCCCAGTTCCGCCGCCCATGTGCCGATGATCCGCTTGGACCAGCGATCCATCGGATCGGGCAGGCCGTCGCCATATTCGGGCGATGCCGTGAACAGCGACCAAAAGCCGGGTTCATCCGGCGATACCAGCACCGCCGCGCCGCCATCAGCCGGGGCGTGGCCCGTGATGCACAGCCCGGCGGGCGGGATCAGGTCAGAGACCGCTGTCACCTTGCCGCAATCCGCGTGGCTTGACCCGAGGCTCGGTCTCGCGGATCAGGCTGCCCGCGCCGTGTTCGGTGAACAGTTCCAGCAGGCAGGCGTTCGGCACCCGGCCATCGAGGATGACCACGGCGCGCACGCCTTCTTCGATTGCTTTAAGCGCGGTTTCCGTTTTCGGGATCATCCCGCCCGCGATGCTGCCATCTGCGATCATCGCGCGCACCTGTTCGGGGTGCATCTGCGTTACCACCGCGCCCGAGGCATCCTTGACGCCGGATACATCGGTCAGCAGCAGCAGCCGGTCGGCCCTGAGCGCACCGGCAATCGCGCCCGCCGCCGTGTCGCCGTTGACGTTGAAGGTTTCGTTATCCTCCATGCCGGTGGCAACGGGGGCGATAACGGGGATCATGCCGGCGCTGTAAAGATCGCGGATGATCTGGACGTTCATCTCGATCGGGCGACCGACGAAGCCCAGTTCGGGGTCGTCCACCTCGCAGACCATCAGGTCGTCATCCTTGCCCGAGATGCCGACGGCGCGACCGCCTTCGTCGTTGATGGCCTGAACGATGCGCTTGTTGACAAGGCCGGACAGGACCATTTCGACCACCTCGACCGCCTCTTTGGTGGTGACGCGCTTGCCGCGCACGAAATGGCTTTCGATGTTCAGGCGGCTGAGCAGGTCGTTAATCATCGGGCCGCCGCCGTGGACGACAACCGGGTGGATGCCGACCTGTTTCATCAGCACGACGTCGCGGGCAAATTCGGCCATCGCCGCATCGTCGCCCATGGCATTGCCGCCGAACTTGACCACCACCACCGCGCCGGAATAGCGCTGCATATAGGGCAGAGCTTCGGAGAGTGTCTTGGCGGTGGTCGTCCAGTCGCGGTTCATATCCTGCTTTCTCATCTGTCAGCCCCTGATCTTCGGTGCCAGCCTAGGCGGTGTGCCGCAGTCAGTCCAGACCGGCGATGATCGCCCGCAGGGTCGCGATCCCTTGCCCCTTGTCTGAGGATGTCACCACCAGTTCAGGAAAGGCGGCGGGGTGTTTTTGCAGCTCGGCTTCGACCTGTGCCAGCAGGGGCGGGATGGCTGCGGTGCCGATCTTGTCGGCCTTGGTCAGCACGACCTGAAACGGCACGGCGGAACGATCCAGCAGGGTCATGATTTCGTGGTCCACCGGCTTGATGCCGTGGCGCGAATCAATCAGGCAAAAGGCGCGGCGCAAGGTCGGGCGACCGGCCAGATATGATTTCAGCAGCGCCTGCCATTTGGCCACCACCGCGACCGGCGCCTTGGCAAAGCCATAGCCCGGCAGGTCCACCAGATAGCTGTGATCGCCCAGGGTGAAATAGTTGATTTCCTGCGTCCGCCCCGGCGTGTTCGATGCCCGCGCCAACCCCTTGCGCCCTGTCAGGGCATTGATAAGGCTGGATTTCCCGACATTACTGCGCCCGGCAAAGCACACCTCGGGGCGGTCTGCCGGGGGCAGGCCGTTCATGGCGACGACACCTTTGAGGAAATCGACCGGGCCGGCAAACAGCAACCGCGCCGCCTCGGCCGTTTCGGGCGCGGGGTCAGGGGCGGTGGGGAATGCGACTTTCATATGCTTACCTCGTCGCCGATGGCGATTTTACCGCCCGAGACCACCTCGGCAAAGATGCCGAAATCGGTGTGCCCATAGCGGGCAGACAGTTCTGACAGCATATCCACATCCTGTTTGCCCGTGGCGGGGTTTGCGCCCGGAACCACGCAGCGGGCGATGTTTTCCGCTACCCGCAGCTCGACCGGGCCGATGCGGATGGTTTGGCCGATCAGGTCACGTTCGGCCCAAGGCGCCCAGCCATCGACCCAAAGATTACCGCGCCAGCGTTCGATCTCAAGCGGTTTGCCCAGATCCGACGACAGCGCGGCCAGCGAGGTCAGCGACAGGATGGAAACATAGGGTGCCCGGTCATCCGTCCAGATACCGGGACCGCGCACCAGCCGCGTCGGCGCAGGTTTGTCGGCGGGCCAAAGCGGGGCCAGCCACGCGATCAACTGCGCGCCTTGGGTGGCGGGATCAAGCTGGATGTCGGGGCGGTCCGGGTGGGTCAGCGCGATATGATCGCCTTGCCAGCCGCCCTGAACCGCCTGCAAATCCAGTGCTGCCGCGCCCCGGACGAAACAGGATTTGGGCAGCCAGCGGTCAGGTTCGCCGTCGATATGCCGTTCACCATTTTCCGTCAGAACGGCCCATTCCCGGTCGCCCGGCAGACGCCGGGCCGCCGACAGAGCAATACTGTCCAGCCCTTCGCCGCCAAGCGATTTGATCGGGTGGCGGCGGATATGGGCCAGACGCGCGGTCATTTACCGCCTTTTTTTGAACGGGACGGCATCGAGGATTTGATGTTGCCGAACAGATCGGGCCGGTGTCCGTGCATCGACATGATCGAATATTGCTGAATGATGGTGATGACGTTGTTGGTGATCCAGTACAGCACCAGCCCCGAGGCAAAGCCACCCAGCATGAACATGAATACCCACGGCATCCACGCAAAGATCATCTTTTGCGTCGGGTCTGCGGGTGCCGGGTTCAGCTTTTGTTGCAGCCACATGCTGACGCCAAGCGCGATTGCCAGGGCGGGCAGCGACAGCGAATGCAGCATGGTGCCCTGTGCGGGGGCCGCGAACGGCAGCAGGCCGAACAGGTTCAGCAGGCTGGATGGGTCGGGCGCCGACAGGTCGCGCAGCCAGCCGATCCACGGCGCATGACGCAGCTCGATGGTGACGAAGATCACTTTATACAGGCTGAAAAAGATCGGGATTTGCAGCAGAATGGGCAGACAGCCCGCCGCCGGGTTGACCTTTTCACGCTTGTAAAGGGCCATCACCTCTTGTTGGAACTTCATCCGGTCGTCGCCGGTGCGTTCCTTGATCGCCTCCATCTCGGGCTGAAGCTCCTTCATCTTGGCCATCGAGATGTAGGATTTCCGCGCCAGCGGGAAGACCAGCAGTTTAAGGATAAAGGTCAGCGCGATGATCGCCCAGCCCATGTTGCCGATCATGCCGTGCAGCCAGTGCAGCAGGCGGAAGATCGGCTTGGTCAGGAAATAGAACCAGCCCCAGTCGATGGAATCGACAAACCGCTGAATCCCCGGCGCAGTTTCATAGGAACGGATGATTTCCCATTCTTTCGCGCCGGCAAACAGATAGCTGGCCGCCGCGACCGTGGTGCCGGGCATGACCGTCTGCATCGGATAGCGTGCTTCGGTTTGATAGATGTCGGCCCCTTCGGCATATTTCACCACTGCGGTGAACGATTGGCCGGGCGCAGGTGCCAAGGTGGCCATCCAGTATTTGTCGGTAAAGCCGATCCAGCCATTTTCCTCGACGTTCAGGACGCGGGCGCGACCCTCGCGGTCCACGAGGTCCAGCCCGGCAATGTCTTTGTATTTCAACTCGACCAGTTTGCCGTCCTGCATCCCGACCGCGCCTTCATGCAGCACGAAAAAGTTCTGCGTGTCGGGGCGGCCATGGCGGGCCAGAATGCCGTAAGGTGCCGCCGCGAATGCCGCATCGCCCCGGTTTTCCAGTGATTGCGACACCGTGAACATATAGTGGTCGTCAAGTTCAAAGGTGCGGCGGAAGGTCTGGCCTGCGCCATTGTCCCAGAACAGCGTCACCGGCTGGCCGGGCGACAGCGTAGCCCCCGATTCCACCTGCCAGATCGTGGCAGGGCCGGGCACAAGGGCCGGATCGGTGCCCGCGCCGGGCATCCAGCCATAAACGGCATAATAGGGTTTCGTGGGCACTACGCCCGGTGCCGTGGCGGTGGCATCCGGGCCGGATGTCGGGGACAAAAGCCGGACATGCGGCGAATTGGCGTCCAGCGTTTCGCGGTAATCCAGCAGCAGCAGGTCATCAATCCGCCCGCCCGCCAGCGAGATCGAACCGCTGAGCGACTGCGACGAGATCTCAACCCGACCAGCGGCGCTGGCAGGGTCTGACAGCGCGGCCGGTGTGCCTGCCGTGTCGGTTGCCGTGCCGGCAACGGTGACGCCGCCGGTGCTGTCCTGAACAACGGCGGTTTCGGTGGGGGCTGTGGGCGGTGGTGGTTCGGGGGCGAACAGCGTGTACCACACCACGATCACAAGAAACGACAGCACCGTCGCCAGAATCAGATTGCGGTTGTTGTCTTCCATTGCCCCACCAAAGTCTGTGTTATTCCGGCGCAGGTTCAACAGAACGGGCTGTGAAAGGTCAAGCGGAAACCGGGCTGCCAGCCGCCGGGGCAGGAAAAACCCCGCCCCGCCCGGCTGATTCAGGCACGGCGTTGCAGCAAGTCCGAAATCTCGCCCTGCTTGATCTGATAGCCCGCAATAAATTCCGAGCATCGGTCAACCGACATCGGCCTGCCGATCACATAGCCCTGCACCTGATCGACGCCGATCTGGGCCAGAAAGGAATGTTCTTCCGGCGTTTCGACCCCTTCCGCCAGCGTGGCAATGCCCAGACGTTCGGCCAGTGCCAGAATGGCCAGAATCATCCGCTGTTGCGCCGGGTCTGCATGACATTCCGCCACAAAGCTGCGGTCAATCTTGATCCGGTGAACGCCAAAGTGACGGATCGACCCGAGGCTGGCATAGCCGGTGCCGAAATCGTCCATATCAATGCAGCAACCTGCCTCGGCCAGGCGGGCCAGATTTTCGCGCGTGCGTTCGCAACTGTTGATCGGGCCGATGCTTTCCAGCAGTTCCAGCACCAGACGCGAAGGCGCGATTTCCTGTCGGTCCAGTTCCCAGAACACCATGTCGGCAAAGCCCGTATCCGACAGCGCCGAGGATGAAACGTTCAGCGCGACGCTGGGCACGTCCAGCCCTTCGGCATCCCAGCGGCGCAGTGCGGTCAGCGCCTGGCGCAGAATTTGATGCGTCAGGGCGGCATGGTCCAGATCGTTCATGCCAGCCATGAAGGCCGCTGGCCCCAGCAGCCCGCGCGACGGGTGGTTCCAGCGGGCCAAAGCCTCGAACCCGGTGATGCGGCCGGAATTGCAGCAGACCTGTGGCTGAAAATACGCCTCGATCTGGCCTTCGGCCACCGCCTCGGCGATGGTCGAGGGCTGGCTGGGGCGGCGCCAGTGATAATCATGCGGAATCAGCACGATACGCCCCAGTTCTTCGGGCGTGGTTTCCGACAGGCGGTCGCGGGCAAAGCCGATCATGTCGTGGCTGGCGACATGGCCCGCGCCGGTGTTTTCGATCAGAACCCCGGTCAGAACCGGCGTCACCACGCGGCCATTCGCCTGAACCGGCTGCTGGCATCCGGCCTGCAACCGCTGTGCGATGCGCATGGCCTCAACCTCGGACCGGGTGTGCAGCAGCACGGTAAAGATGCCGGGCGCGGCAATCTGCACCGGGTCATTCGGGCGGACGGCGCGGGTCATGCGCATCGACAGTTGCACCAGCAGATGGGCAAAGCCCGCGTGGCCCAGATATTCGGTCAGAAGTTCAACATTTTCCAGCCGCAGCACCAGCGCCAGCCGGTCGCGGGAACGGGTTCCCTGCATCATGCGCAAAAAGGGTTGCGCGATGCGCTGATAAAACGGGGGCTGACTGGTCATCCGCAATCCGATCCTGACTTCGACTCAACTGCCACAAGGGTTAGCGCAGATTCCCTTCTGTTCAGTTAATGTTCACCAGATCGAAGGTCAGGAATACCCGTTATTTCCGCATCCTGAGGAATTAATGCAGAGAAATTGAATAAATTGCGGTCCAAAAGATGCGACGGGCGGGTGTTCATCAGCGCCCGGAACATCACCTGACGCCGCCCCGGCGTGCGCGATTCCCATTCGTCCAGCAGCTTTTTCACCTGCATCCGCTGCAACCCTTCCTGCGATCCGCACAGATCGCAGGGAATAATCGGATAGTTCATCGCCCGTGCGAATCGGTCGCAATCTGCCTCGGCCACATAGGCCAGCGGACGCAGAACCAGCAGATCGCCTTCTTCGTTCAGCAGCTTGGGCGGCATGGTGGCCAGCCGCCCGCCGTGGAACAAATTCATGAAAAATGTTTCCAGAATATCGTCGCGGTGATGCCCCAGAACCACAGCCGAACAGCCCTCTTCGCGGGCGATGCGATACAGATTGCCGCGCCGCAGCCGGGAACACAGCGAACACATCGTGCCGCCGGGCGCAATTTTCGAGGTCACGACGGAATAAGTGTCTTGATATTCGATCCGATGATCTACCCCTCGGGCCGCCAGAAATTCGGGCAGAACCGTGGCGGGAAAGCCGGGCTGACCCTGATCCAGATTGCAGGCCAGCAGATCGACGGGCAGCAATCCGCGCCATTTCAGCTCGTGCAGGATGGCCAGCAGGGTATAGCTGTCCTTGCCGCCCGACAGGCAAATCAGCCAGCGATCGCCGGGCCGCACCATGCCGAAATCGTCGACCGCGGCGCGGGTTTCGCGGACCAGACGTTTGCGCAGCTTGCGAAACTCGGTCGAGGAGGGGGCGCCGGCGAACAGCGGGTGAATCTCGTCAGCATCGTCCAGCATCAGAACTGCTCCAGCACGAAAACGATCAGGAAAATCAGGGCGATGGCGGCAGCGGCCACCAACAGCAGGGGCAGCAGCCGTCTAATCATCGCGCGCCCCCGGAACCGGGTCAAAGCCGTGCCCGCCCCACGGATGGCAGCGGCAGATCCGCCGCAGCATCAACCACCCGCCGCGAAAACCGCCGTGCCGTTCCAGCGCCTCGATCGCATAGGCGGAACAGGTCGGCTGAAACCGGCAGCCATGCCCGACCCAGGGCGAGGCGAACAGCCGGTAGGCCCGCACGGGCAGGGCGACGATATGGGCCAGCGGCGTCATGAATGCACCTTGTGCAGCGCGTATTCCAGATCGCCCAGCAGACCGGCAAAGTCGCGGCTGGCCGTCGCCTGAGGCCGGCCGATCAGCACATAATCCCAGCCCGCGCGCGCCGCCCCCGGCAGCACCTGCCGGGCCACAGCCCGCAGCCGCCGCTTGGCCCGGTTGCGCATCACCGCGTTGCCGATTTTCTTGGAACAGGTAAAGCCCACGCGCGGGGGCAGGTCATCGCCGCGATCCCGCGCCTGCAACAAAAAGCCCGCCGTGCCCTGACGCCGCGCCCGTGCCGCGGCCAGAAAATCCGCACGCTTGCGCAGCGTTTCAGGCACGGAAAAAACCGCCCCGCCGTCATCCACAGACCGCGGCGCGGTATTCGGATGGGGCAGGGGCGGCGTCATATCCGTGCCAAGCAGACAGGGCGGCGAACCGCCCGGTCTTATGCCGACAGGCGCTTGCGGCCCTTGGCGCGACGACGGTTCAGCACCAGCCGGCCGCCCTTGGTGGCCATGCGGGCACGAAAGCCGTGACGACGCGCGCGAACGAGGTTCGACGGTTGGAAAGTGCGCTTCATGGTTTCACTCCGGGTCTTGCGTCTGAGTTGCGGGCGGCGCAAAACCAGAACGAAGGGTGGCACAGGCCATCCCCGCGCAGGCGCGCCGGTTAACAGAAGGCCGCTGGATAGGGCAGGCCGCTGCCCAAGTCAACCATTGAATCCGCGCCCGACCACGGAACCCAAGCCGCACACATTTGTTTGACAGTTACCGCGCCTGTGCCCATGTCATCAAAACGGCGCCGAGGGTGTCGGAACCGGGGACGTGATGCGACTGAATTCGCTTTCTGGCCGTTTTGCTGCGCTGACGATCATCTTCGTCATGCTGGCCGAATTGTTCATTCTGTTGCCTGCGCTGTCCGGTTTTCGGCTGGACGATATGGAAACGCGGCTGGAACGTGCCCAGATTGCCAGCCTTGCCGTTCTGGCCAGCGATCAGAACCTTGCCGCCGATCTGGAAGCCGAATTGCTGCAAAATGCCGGGGTCTATAACGTGGTGCTGCGCCGCGATGACATCCGCCAGTTGGTGCTATCATCGCAAATCCCCGGCCCGGTCGCGGCGACCTATGACCTGCGTGACGCAACGTTCTGGAACGGGATGCTGCCTGCCGTCCGGCAGTTGTTCGACACCCGCGAGCGGGTGATCCGCGTCATCGGCGAGCCGGTCAATCAGGCCGGGCAGCTGATCGAGATCACGCTGAACGCCGCCCCCCTGCAAACGGCGATGGCCGAATATGCGCTGCGGATGCTGGTGATTTCGGCGGCTTTCTCGATCCTGACGGCGGTGCTGCTGAACCTTGCGGCGCAGCGGCTGATTCTGGTGCCGATGCGCCGTGTCATCAGCCATATGACCGCCTATGCCGCCGCGCCCGAGGATGCGCGCAACGTCATCACCCCCAACGCCCGGCTGGCCGAAATCGGCGAGGCCGAAACCGCGCTGGCCGCCATGCAAAAGACCGTGACATCTTCGCTGAAGCAGAAAGAGAGGATGGCGCAACTGGGGCAGGCGGTGGCCAAGATCAGCCATGATTTGCGCAACATCCTGACCACCGCACAGATTTTCGCCGACCGGCTTGAGGAAAGCGCCGATCCCAAGGTGCGCCGTGCCGCGCCCAAGCTGGTGAACTCGATCAGCCGGGCGGTTAACCTGTGTGAAACCACGCTGGCCTTTGGCCGGGCCGAGGAACCGGCGCCCTCGCTGTCGCGCTTTAACCTGTCGCATCTGGTCGGTGACGTGACCGAGGCCGAGGCTCTGGCGGGCGAAGGTGCCGCCGCTCCGGTCGAGTTTCTGACCGACATCCCGCCCGGCCTGTCGATCCGCGCCGACCGCGACCAATTGTATCGGGTGCTGTCGAACCTGATTCGCAATGCCCGTCAGGCCATCGAGGGGACAGGCAGCGGCGGCACCATCGAAATCGGCGCGGGTGAAAGCGACCGTGACTGGTGGATTCGTGTCGGCGACACCGGCCCCGGCCTGCCCGCCAAGGCCCGCGAATTCCTGTTCCAGCCCTTCACAGGTTCGGCCCGCAAGGGCGGCACCGGCTTGGGCCTGTCCATCGCCGCCGACCTGATCCGCGCCCACGGAGGCCAGTTGACACTGGTCCGCAGCGATACTGAAGGCACTGAATTCGTGATACAAATCCCCCGCGACATGACAATCCTGCCTATGCGCGGCGGCGATGTTGCAGAATAATTCGTTTTTCCTCTTGCATCCCCCTGAACCTGTCTCTAGATAGCCCCCCTACAGCGGACCCGTAGCTCAGCTGGATAGAGCACCAGACTACGAATCTGGGGGTCGGGCGTTCGAATCGCTCCGGGTCCGCCATTTACCATATTGTTATCCTTTCACTTTCTGGTTGGGTTGTGCCGTGCCCCGCACGACGGTTTGCAGCCGGTTTGCAAAAGCTGTTGCCGGGCTGTTCTCGAAGGCCACAATCGCCGCTTTAGAAAGGGCGGGCGTCATGGCCAGATATTTCGCAATGATACGGGTGGCGCTTTCCAGCGTGTGGCCTGTCACCCCGCAAATCTGGGGGATACCGTTCCCCGCCTCGGATAGCAGCGTCACCGCCGTGCCGCGCAGGTCATTGAAGCGCAGATATTCACGCTGGACAGTCTTGGCCAACTCGGCAAAGTTCGTGGGGCGCAGGCCACAGGCAACCATGTGCGCAGCCCATTGCTTCCCCATTTCTTTGTCATTCTTTTCGGTAAACCACGGGCGGCCATCGTCTCGCGTCAGGATATAAGGCCCGCGCCGCTCCATGCTGTCCAGCATCAGGCGCAGGGTTGTCGATGCGTGAATGGTAACACGCGCCTTTGTCTTGTTCTGCTTCAGGCTCACATTGGTGCCATCATAATCAGCCCAGCGCAGCCGGATCAGGTCGCCGTATCGCTGCCCTGTGTGGATCGCCAAGATCATCGCTTGTTGCAATTCCAGCGGCGCGGCCTGCATGAAGGTTGCCACATCGCCATCGGTCCAGATCATTTCCGAACGGTCGGCGTCATAGATGCGCTCAAAGCCTTTCAGCGGGTTTTCCCTGATGTTGCCTTTGCTCGCCGCGTGGGTCAGCACCGCCGACAGAACCGAAAGCCGGTTATCGGCTTCGCGCGGTCGGTCCCGCCCGATTTCTTCCTGATACTCGATGAACACGCCACGGATGCGGGGGCTTTCCAGCGCCTTGACGGGCAACTTACCGAACCGCTTTTCGATCTCAAGCAGCATCCGCTTGTATTCGCGCTGCGTTGAATCGCGCTTCTTCTCAAACTTGAGGCTTTGCAGGTAGTCGCGAATCAGGGCGTTGATATTGCCAACATCCTTCGGCTTGACCTTTTCGGCCTCGACATAAGCGGCCAGAAACTCGGCACTGCCATAGGTTCCCGGCAAAGGTTCGCCCGTGGCGCGATGATAGAAGTATTCCCGAACAGTGCCATCAGCCAGCCGCTTGCGTGACGTGTTCACACCGGGGATCTTCTTCTTAGCCATTCTGCATCCCCAACCATGCATCAAGGGCCGCGTCGGCGTCGTTCTTCTTTTCAAGCGCCGTCTGGACGCGAACACCGCCATCAGGCAGCACCTCAAAGCCAGTAACAGGCAAGCCCATATCCTGCGCCAGCTTGATCGCCTTCCTTACCTTCGGGGCGCTGAACGTCGCCATCAGTCCGCCGCCTCTTGCTTGTCCATGCGTTCGCGCACGGCGCGGATAACCTCACTGTTCTGCGACGAACCGTTCCGCGCGGCTTGTTCTTCCAGCCACGCCTTTACATCGGCGGGAACTCGAAGGGCTAGTTGTTTCATGTTGCTCATCGCACGACTCCAATATCACCGTGATTCCACATATCACCGGGATATTATTGACTGTCAAGCAAAGATCGCACAGTGATATGTAAAACTTGCGGGGCGCAATGTCAGGGAAAACCGGGCGAACATCAGATCAGTTTATTTTGCGCCTTCCTGACGGGATGCGTGACCGCATTAAGGCGGTTGCAGAAGACAACAACCGCAGCATGAACGCGGAAATTGTGGCAGCCTTAGAAGAAAAATATCCAGCTCCAGTCATAGACGATGCAGCTATGTGGCTAGGTTACTATTCGGAAATGACAGCTAACCTTGCTGAAATTCAAGATAGCATGGAAAAAATGGGTGATACTAGCGGCCAGCAACTTGACGCCATCACCAAGCGTCAACTGTATCTTTTGGACAGAAACCGGGAACTGCTCGACCTGATGCGACGGACCTAGAAAACCATGACCCTGATTCGGAATGAACGAACGAAGCTGACGGCCACCTTCATCAACGGTTTGGCGATTGCCATTTTTGCCGTTGGCGGGTTGGCACCTTTGTTTTCAGCAGCTTATGGAACATCCAACGCGGGCTGGCGGCTGGCTGTGGGAAGTCTTGCTTGTTTTGCAGGCTCTGCCGCCTTACATTTGCTTGCAAGAAGGATTCTGAAAGGGCTGGAAGGATGACAAACTTCGATCTGCTCATGATGCTGATGATGCCCGCCGCCGGTCTGGTTATCGGGGGCTTGATGCTCTACGTCGTCCGCCATCAGGACTGATACGCCTCCACCGCCTCGCTTGCAAACTCGCCTGACCGGCGTTCGGTCCCGTCGAACCAGACGCAATACCAGCGGCCCGATGGGGCACCGCGCACGGTGGACACCTGCCCGTCAACCGTCATCTTTGGCCCCCCGGATTTCAGGCGCACCACATCCCCGATCTTAAGCGGCTCCATCATCTTTCCCCCAATTCACCAGTGACAGCGCCGCATCCACTTGCCCCGCATCCAGCCCTGCGGCCTTGGCCTCTGCCAGTGCGGAAATGACCGCCGCCGCTGAACGGGCGCGGTTGCCGCTGTCAAAGGCTTGCAGTGGGCGCATCACGTCGATCATCACCGGGCCGCCAAGTTTCGCGCTGGCTTCTTCGGCCATCATCATCGCCATGGGTTGCAGGAACCATTGTGCCAGATGGCGTTGCGCCTCGCGCACCAGCGGCCCTTGAGCGCCCTCGATCAGCAAGGCAGGCAGAACCCCGAACACGCCGCAGATGGCCGCCCGTGCCGCGCCCAGCGTAGCGACAGGGGCCATGCCGCCAAGGTCGGGCGTCGTTTGGGCAGGCCGCCAGTCGGTTGCAGGCGCAAGCCCGCCCGCCGCCGTCACGTTTACCGATTCGCGCATCATGACGCGGCCACGCCGTCCGGTGAAGCTGCGCCCAACCGCCTCAAGGTCTACTTCCTGACTTTCGGGAAACGGCACCACCAGCGAACCCAAGGGCGCGTTCTGCCAGACTTCGGGCAATGCGCGTTCGATCTCGTCCAGCAGGCCCGCCGTCAGTGATGCCCGGCGCAAAGGCGGCTGCCCGGCCCACGGCGCACCGGGATCCGCAGCAAGGCGGAAATGCAGCACCTCGGCGGCCAGCACGGTTTCAGAATACCCCCCGCCGACTTCGGGAACGGTGACGCGATAAGCGCGGGGTTGCCCGTCGCGGGTGGACAAGTCCCAGTCGATCACCGGAATCAGCCGGTCACGGATCAGGAACAGGATTTCGCCACGCAGCGCCAAGGCCCGTGCCGCAATTGCCATACCCTGCCGGGTCAGCAGGTCGGTTCCCTCGACATGGGCCAGCGACAGCCCGTTTTCCCACAGCGTGACGCAACTTTGAACGGTAGCGGTCAGTTCCGCCGTTCGGCTGCCGCCCGCGATATAGGCTTTACGTGCCGCCATAAGCTGCGCCGTGTATCCGGTGCCGCTGGCGCGGGTTTCAGGTGGCGCGGGCTTGCGCCAGAACAGATCAATCAAGCCCATGTGATACCCTCCTAAAGCCGCGCAACAGATCAGCCGCACCCGATGCCTGCATGGCCCGCGCCTCGGCATTGGGGTGTAGGGTCAGGCTTTCGGAAAGCTGGCCCGCATTGATGGAATAGGACCGAACCCCGGCGGGTTGCTGGCCCGCGTCGCGCAGATATTCGGCAAGACGTTGAACAGCGCGGCAGACGATAGCAGGCGCAATACCATCACCCACAACGGCACTGATTTCATAGCGGCCAGCAGGGATGCGCCATCCACCAGGCGCACGGGCAAGCTGGACGGTCTCGTAACCGTCACCTGTCCACCGCCGCGCCGTCAGATCACGATAAGGGCGCAAGGGCGGGTGCCATTCGCCGCCCTGGCTGTCCAGCAGCCAGCACACGTTGCGGGGCACAAACCGCCAAGCCGTATAATGTTCAACCCTTTGCCAAGCCACTTCGGATTCGTGCTGGAACAGCCCCTCAAGCGCGGGCCACGGATCATTATTGCCTTCGGGCTGGCTTTCAAATTGGGTCAGGGTCTCGATCATAGCCGCCACCTGTTCAGGGGATGGATTAGCCCACGCGCCGGGGCAGGCTGGAAATGGCGTAAGCTGGCCTCGGTCTCGCCATAAGCCGGGCGCGTGACCATCGAAAGTTCAAACAGCACCGCCGCAGCAATGGTGCGGATCAGCGCCTTGCCAAGCGAAGGCTCTTCTTCCTCGGTGCTTTCGGCACCGTCGATAGGTGCCACCCGAAAGCCGGGGCTGATGCCGGTAATCAGGCCAGCAGCAAAGGCAGCCAGAAAGTCTTGCACCCACGAAGCCCGCTGGATTTCGGGGGTAAGGATCGCCTGAAACGTCAGCGCCTCATCGCCATCATTCAGGATCAGGCTGCCCGCCTTTTTGCTGGCAAGCGGGTGATCGAAGCTATGCCCCACCAGCAAATGAATGTCGCGGTCGGGATCATCCACAGCAAAGCCGAACGCACGGGGCGCAAATTGTTCCTTTTGCGGCCTCTGCCCCTTGCCGCCCGAATGGATCACCGCCCGCTTGTTATAGGGGAACCGGCCTGTCAGGCGGCGGGATCCATCGCCCGCCGCCCGCAGTTCAAGCCCCGCGTTGAATACGGGGCCAGCCATCATTCCAGCCCCGTCAGGATGCGGGTTTGCAGACCGCGCGGCACGGTGAAATCCGCCGTGACAAGGCCGGTCAGCACCAGCGCCCCGGATGCGGCCTTGGTGTAGGGGTCGCGGATCAGGTCAACCCCGCCATAAAGGCCCAGATAACCCGGTGCGACGCCCTGCACATTGGCCGTCATCAGCGCGGTTGCCGCCGGAATCGTGTTGCTGATCGCCGGGGAACCCACGTGCTTCACCAGCCGGTCCCATTCGGAAACAGCCGTGCCGGTAATCAGCGCATCATCCAGCGCCGCCCAAATCGCCGGGGCAAAGCCCAGATTGACCGCGCCGGGGCCGCTGATCGCATTGGCTTCCATGAAGGCCACGACCTCGGCCCGGAACGCCGCCCAGCTTGCCGCCGCGCCAACATCGGTTTCCGTGATGCCATAATCCGATGCCCCCGGAATGATGCCCTTGGGCTGACCCGATGCGCCCGTGCCGTTGATAACAACCCGGTCAAGTTCGGTCGCAATCACCGCGTTCAGATCGCGCCGGATCGCCGCTTCCAGACCCTGCCCCGACTGTTTCAGCGCCTTGCGGCTGACAACCATCTGTGCGCCGCCGGTATGGTCAGGCGACAGGCTGCGTTCGGTCGTCTTGTAGGGGTTCGCAGCCCCGACATTGGCCAGTTCATCCGTTTGCCATCCGAACACCGCACCTGCCGTTGCGACCGGGAAGGCAACCGAACCTTGCGCAATCTGGATCCGCTGGACGCCCATGCGCTCGGCAACGCTGCCCGGAAAGATGCGGTCAATCGTCGGGCGGATCGCCACAGGGTTCACCAGATCATCCCCCGACACGGTTTCCCCCGAACGGGTTTCAAGCGCGGCATAGGGCACCGGGATGCCCTGATAGCCGCCCGCGCTGCGCATTTCGTCCACGATCTCCTTCGTGGCACCATCCAGCGCCCGGCCTTCATCCAGAGCAAAGGCGACCTGACGCAACTCGAACCGGCCCATCAGGTCAGACCATTCGCGTTCCGAACGGGTTTCCAGTTCAGCCCCGGCTTCGCGCCGCTCGCTGTCCTCGGCAATCAGCGCCGCGCGATAGCGGGTTTCATTGGCCCGATATTCGGCGTCCAGCGCCTCCATCTGGCGGGTTTCGTCATCGGTCGGGGCGTCCTTGCCCACAAGACCGGCCAGCGATTGGCGGATTTCCGATTGCCGCCGCTGGATTTTCACAGAATCAAGCATTTTTTACCTCACTGCCTGATAGGTTTGGCTGCACGTCCAGCAGCAAATCGCGCCATTTGCGGCGCTCGGGGGACAATTCAGGATGCCCCGCCTCGATGCGGGTTTTCGCGCCGTGGCATGGCCCGCAAAGGGTTTGAAGATTGGTCAGATCGAAGGCCAGTTCGGCCCGGTCGCGCACCGGCTGGATATGGTCCACCTCAAGCCGATACCGCGAAGTACACTTCACGCAGGCAAAGCCGTCACGCCGTTTGGCGGCCATGCGCAGGCCCTGCCATCGCCGGTCTTGGTAAACCCATGCGCCATGCCGTGTCACGCCCATGCGAACCGCGCCCCCTTCCGATCAGGGGCGGCCATCATCCGTGCGCCCTGCGCCACCGCCAGAACCGCCGCCGCAGCCGCATCAATCCGGCCCAGACTGCGCCCCTTAGCCAATTTCGCGTTCTGCGCCGGGTCGATCAGAACAATGGCGTCAGACATGGCAGACCGCAGCAGGATCGAAGGAACCCCCTTCACCTGCCCGTCAAACAGCGACCGGCGAAACCGCTCCACATCCTCGGAACCGTCTTTCCAGCCGAACCCCCGCCAGATGAACGGCACCCGGCCCAAGCCCGCCTTGGTCAGCGCCTCGGTGAACTCGGCGTGGCGGAAGCGGTCGCCCACGATGCAGGCCGGGGTCACATCCAGACGGCGCACGATTTCGGCCAGCCAAGGCCCCGGTGGCACCGTCGCATCGCCCAGGGTGAACAACTCGCCCCGCTCGTGCATCTCGACATAGCGCCCCGACACACCATCAGCAGCCCCACGATCCGCTAAGCCGGGGGTGCAGGGGAACGCCCCAACCGCCTCAAGTCGGCCCGTCTGCGGCCAATAGAACGCCGCCGCCGACATACTGCGCGAACCGCCCAGATCCACCCCAAGGACACACGGCCCTTCACGGGCAGGCAGGTCAGCCGGGGCAACCTCACTCGACAGCCATTCATCCACTGTCACCAGAACGGAACGGTCCTCGATGCTGACCCGTTCGTTCCGGTTCAGGTTGCGGAAACTGGACAGCGCCGAACCACCCCGCGCAATCGCCCGCCGCGCCTGTGCGACCAGCCATTCCGGCGTTGACCCGATGCCCTCGGTCGCGCCGGGGTTTGCTTGCAACAGGCTGTCCAGATCGTCAGCAGGCAGGCCAAAGGCCGGGCGGTGTTCCTGAACAAAAGTGCCGGGCGGCGGTTCGTCCAGCCAGCGGGAAAAGGTGTTCGTGTCATCCGGCGCACTGGTCGAGATAATCAGCGCCCGGCCATCGCGCTTGCCCAAGCCCGACAGGATCGCGTTTTCCAGATTGTCGCCCTTTTCGCGTTCCCAAGCCGCGCGTTCGTCCATGATCGCCAGCGTTGGTGCGCCGCCCAAGATCGACTTGCCGTCAGCCGCGATGCAGCGGGCCAGACCGCCGCCGTTGCCGTCATATTCAATTTCCAGCTTGGACCCGCGCCGGATGGTGAACAGTTCCTGTTCTTCTTCGGGCAGGCCCTCAATGAAGCCGGTCAGAAAATTGAACGCCGTCCGGGCCTGATCCCGATTCCGCGCGGCCAGCAGGATTTCGCGCTTGGGCTGATCGTCCCATGCCCCCACCAGATGGCCCAAGGCCAGCCCCGCAGAAAGCGCCGTCTTGGCATTGCCGCGCCCGATAGACAGAACACCCACCATGACGCCATCGGCCAAGGCCCCGCGCACAAAGTCCCGCTGAAACCCGGCAAGGCGCATCTTTTTACCCGCCAGCTTGCCTTCGGAAATGCGCAGCGTCGTCAGAAACCGCAGGGCCGCAGACGCCCGCCGCGATGCCCTTTTCCCGATTTTTTTCGGCAGAGAGACAGGAACACTCCCCCCCGCGTTGGTCGCCCCCCCAACCCCTTGAACCATTGGGACCATTTCGCCGCTTCCCATCACGCCCGCCCATGCAAGACGTGGTAGAGAGCGGCACTTTCGGGGTTCGTGCGGATCTGGCGCACCGATACGATGTTGAATGTCCGCCCGCCAATCGTCACCTTGTCTGTCGCCTTCGGCGTCACATCCCGGTGCGGCCTCATTGCCGCCACAAGGTCGCCCGCCTGAATCAGCGTTCCCGCCTGCAAGTCCAGATCAGTGCCAAGTTCGACAAGCTGCACCGTGAAGCTGCGCGGAACCCCGGCTGGTTCCCACGGCATGGCCGGTTCGGCCTGCTCCACGCGCGACAGCACAGCCGCCCCGCCAAAGCGGTTCATCAGCCGGTCTATCATCTGCGCATGTCGGATTGTCATTGCCACCCCAATGTTCTTGTTATGTTCTAACATAACGGGAAATGCCGCGCAAATGTTAAACGGTGCAGATGCCCATAAATGGGCATAATCATTGGACATTCCCCCGACCGCTACGTGGGGGCTACGGACGAACGACGCTAACCCCAAACTTGGGGTGAGTGCCGCGCACGGTGCGGCGGCGCGTTGATAGGACACCTATTAGGTGCGTCAGATTTTTGTTTCGTGTCAGACGCTTGCGGGGTGTCTGTTTCTGGAATTTTCCAGCGGGTTTTCACCGCCGCACCATAGGAAAGCCCAAATCTGGACCCACCCCGCAGCAGATGCACCCTTCCCGGAAACCCCGCACATCGTGCGCAAACCCCGCAGCAGATGCAGCCTATTCGCTAACTGACGGGTTAACCGGGGGGTTAACCAACTCGGAATTATTTCTTATTTTTGAAATGCTTACCATTTTTGCCGCTTATGCCAAAGGCATTCCCGGTTCCGTCCCGGCGTATCGGCGAACGGGGCGGGGGCGGGCGGAATACGCGCGGGCCAGCCTTAGCAAATATGGTCCCGGTGCAGGGGGAAAAGGATGTATTATGATTATGTCCAAATCTGGACATTTCCGGCTGGACATATCGCTAGACGATACCGCCCCGCCCGCTTGCCACGTTCCGGTGCGCTGACTTCCACGATGAACCCCCGTTCAAGCAGCACGTCACGGGCGGCCACAATTTTCTTCCACGGCCACGGCGGGCTTCCTGCTTCGCTCATGGCACGCGGGGCGATGGCGAATGACGGTCGATTGCCGTGCCAGCGTTGGAACATTTGCAGCAGCACCAGCGCGTCAGGTGCATCAATCAGCGCATCCATCACCCTATCCGCCGCCGTCACTTGCGGCTTTTTCAGGCCAAGGAAGTTCTTGCCCGCGACTTCATAGCCCCATGCCGAACGGGCGCAGCGTTCAGCCTCTGCGGCCCCCAGCGGTTCAGGCATGGCGCGGGTCCATGTCACCGCCACGTCAATCAGGGCTTCCACATCATCGCAGAACCGCGCCTGCGCCATGCAATAGCGCCACAGGCTATCATTGCGTTCACCGCGAAAGACAGCCTCGGCGGCGCGGGTAAAGCCCTCTGCGGCCCTGATAACAGGCAGGCGGTGCAGGTCATCCAGCCCGCCGGTGATGAACCGATAGGATGCCCCAAGGTCCAGCCGATAAGATGGTGGGGCGACCGTGAAGCCGCCCCCCAGAATGTCGATAGGTTCGCCCTTGAATGGCCTGATTTGCCGCCGCTCACCATTGTGGCGATACCACAGCTTGCCTTTGCCGCTGGCGGTGCGAATGATGACCGGGGTTTCCCCGAACCGCTCTATCGCCGCGCTGATCCAAGAATCCCCGACTGCATCCACGTCAATTTCCGTGATACCCGATGGCTTGCCCATCAGCAGGCCGATGCCGTCAGCATCCGCAAGGGATGGTGCCGAACACCATGCCCGCGATTGTCTTGCGCTGACGTTCTGCCAGCCTTTGACCGCCGGGCGCTTCTCACGCGCATTCACCGGAAACACCGGCAAGCCTGCGTCGATAAAATCAGGGGCGAATTTTTGATAGATGCCCATTTTATGCCTCTTGGGGGGTAGCCCAAGGCGGCGCGGCATGATACATCAGAGGAACACCGACCAGTGTTCTTGAAGTCCCCGCCGGCCGCCCCGGACGGGGATTTCTTATTGGTCACGAAGGCGGGCTGGCTCCGCGTTCATCACGGCAAAGGCAACGGCAGCAGTTTCTTGCCCCTCCGCCACCACGTTCATGCAGTCCAGCCTGTTGTCCAGATCGCCAATCATGCTTACCAGAGCGTGTGCCAGCCCCGCCGTGGCGGGCAATCGGCCAAGGTCGCTTGACAGCATATGGGCCAGCGCGACCGCAACAGCTTCTATCTGGACGGCCTCGGCATGGCGGGCATCAATGTAGGCTTCCAGTTCCCGGCTCATTGCGCGTCCCCTTCACCACGGGCTAGGGCCGCGTCAGCCTCGGACAGGCGAACCACGCCACCCAAGCCGAACCATTCCATGTCGCGCAGGCGGCTAAGCTGTTCGGCGTGATCGCAGATCAAGTTCATCAACGTGCTGCGCGCATTGGCCATGTCGGAACCCGGCTGCGATGCACTTCCAATATCTTCCAGCGCGGCAAATGCCGTCACCAGCCCTTGAAGAACGCTGATACAGTCATCGGTTCGCGTGTGATTGTCGCGGATGTGGGGGGCTATGGTCATGCCGCGCCCTCCACAATATCCAGCGCCTCAATCAGCGCATGGCGGGCTTCGGCCAAGTTTTCAGCCGTCAGCGTGTCGGGGTCGGTCGCGTCCAGAGCCAGAAGAATCAGGTCGCGGATGATGTGCTGATCGGCCTCATCTAACACCATTTTCAGGGCGGGAAGCTGGCCGATTTCGGTTTGCAGAGGTTTCTTAACGCCTTGAACGGAAACGCTTTCCCCTACGGTCGGTTGTAGCTTTTTTTCAACAGAATCAATGCCTACGGACAGACTACGAATCTGGGGGTCGGGCGTTCGAATCGCTCCGGGTCCGCCATTTATCCCGATATGTCGTCTTTCAGGCATTTCTGACCCAAGCGGCGTTTCTGCCGGGGGTGGCAGATTGACGTTCAGCACCCATGGACGGTCGAGGGCGAGCTATGCTCACGCTGCAACTGAATACTCGTGAAGGCTCAGGGCGGCTATGGATATCGGGAAATCTGGTAATCGTGTTGTGCGGGTTCATGCGATAGGCGGGCCAGAGGTGCTGCGCATCGACCGGCTTCCGGCACAGCCGCCTGCCCCCGGAGAGGTCGGCATCGAGGTGCAGGCAATCGGGCTGAACCGGGCGGATGTCATGTTTCGCCGCAACACCTATATCGAAAAACCGGTTCTGCCATCTCGTCTCGGGTTCGAGGCCGTGGGGCGGGTCACGGCGCTAGGGGCCGGGGTTTCCAGGTTTCAGGTCGGACACCTGTCCGGGCGGCAGCATCGTCATCCACGGTGCGCTCAGCAATGAGCCGATGCCCTTTCTGCTGAAGGTTGCGCTGCGCATGGATTTCTTACCGCCGGTATTGCGGCTGGGGCGATCATCCCCCGGATCGACCGCAGCTTTACGCTGGATGACATTGCCGATGCCCACGCCTATCTGGAAAGTGGGCAGCCGTTCGGCAAGGTCGTGGTCGTGACGTCACCATCCAGCTGAACGGCGGCAATGCCCGCATGGCAGACGCCGTGCCTGCGGCGCGGGAGGTCAGCTTTGCGTGGCCGTCAGGCATGAAAACCCTTGCGCTGTGCGCCAAGGATCGCTGCCGCCTGACACAAGATATAATCGCTTATGCGGCCAGAGGGTGTCGAAAGGCGTTCTGGTGGGGCGCAGCGGTCCCGCTGGGGGCAACGTCAGGGCAGCAGTTCGAGCCACATCCAGATGGTCAGCATCGACCCCGCCGTGGCCACCAGCACCGATGAGGCCGCGACCCGACGCGCTGTGCCATAGAGATTGGCGAACAGATAGGCGTTCACCCCCGGTGCCATGGCCGCCGTCATCACCGCTGAACGCATTCCGGCGATGTCCAGCCCCATCGCCTTGGCCAGACCAAAGGTGATCGCGGGGTGCAGGATCAGGGCGCAGAAACAGCATGTCAGGATCGGCCCCATATCGCCCTCGGGGCGATAGCGGAACAGCACCCCGCCCAGACCGAACAGCGCGGCGGGCAGGGCGGCGCGGGCGATCATGTCCACGGCCGCCCAAAAGCCTTCGGGCATCACCAGCCCGGCATCCGTCAGCAGGTTCATCGCCAGCCCCGACAGAATGCCGATGACCAGCGGCGTCCTGAGCACGCCTTCCAGCGCGCGCAGCGCCACGCGGGGCACCGACAGATCGGAACCGCGGGCGCGCGTGAACTCCATCATCGTGATGCCAAAGGTATAAAGCAGCGGCGAATGCAGCGCGATAATGGCCCAGTTCCCGGCCAGAGCGGTGCTGCCAAAGGCGCGTTCAGTGATGGGCACGCCCAGCAGCAGGCTGTTGGAAAACAGGCAGACAAAGCCGATGGCGACACAATCGGCAGGCGGGCGGCGGAATATGAACCGCGCCGCAGCCCAACCCGCCGCATAGCTGGCCAGCGCGCCGATATAGAAGGACAGCAGCAGCGTGGCGGAAAACTCGGACCCCAGATCCAGCCGCGCCATGGATGCAAACAGCAGCACCGGCACGGCGAAATTCTGGGCAAAGCGCATCAGCCCGTCCACCGCCTCGCCGCCGAACCAGCCGCGCCACGCGGCCAGCCAGCCAAAGCCGATGACCAGAAAGACGGGCAGGATGACGGTGAATAATGCGGTCATGGGCTTTCTTGTCTAAATATCCCGGCCAGAGGCGATCTCGATCACCATGCCGTCATAGGCGGGGTGGATGTTGGGCGGGGTTTCGGCCTGAACGGCGTCGTAATCCAGATCAATGTGCATATTCGTCACCACTCCGCGCGGCGCGCCAGAGCGGGCGATCCATTCCAGCGCCAGTGCCAGATGCGCGTGGCTGGGATGCGGCGTGCGGCGCAGGGCATCGCAGATGAACACCTCGGCCCCCATGATCGCGGGCCAGGCGGCGTCGGGGATGGCCGACACATCGGGCAGATAGACCAGCTCGCCGATGCGAAAGCCAAGCGCCTCGATCTCGCCATGCGCGACACGGAAGGGGTGCAGCTCGATCACGCCGCCGGGGCCGTCGATGGCGACCGGCCCGGCGATCCGGTTCAGCGCGCAGACCGGCGGATAAAACGACCCCGGCGGCGTTTCAAAGATATAGCCAAAGCGCGCGGTCAGCGCCTGACTGGTGGGCTCATCGGCCCAGACCGGCACCACCGCGCCCATGTTATAGGCGATCTGGCGCAGGTCATCTATGCCGTGGATATGGTCGGCATGGGCGTGGGTATAGACCACCCCATCCAGCCGCCCGACCCCGGCATCATGCAGTTGCGGCACCAGATCGGGGCCGGTGTCGATCAGCACCTGCGTTGTGCCGTGCCCCGCTACCCGTTCCACCAGCAGAGAACAGCGGCGGCGGCGGTTTTTGGGGTTGGCAGGGTCGCATTCGCCCCAGCGTCCGCCAAGGCGCGGCACCCCGCCCGACGATCCACAGCCAAGGATCGTCGCCCGGATCACGCCACGGCCTTCCAGAACAGCCGGTCGAAATTGGCCGAGGTCAGCGCCGCGAATTCGTCATAGCTCAGCCCGAACAGCTCTGCCCCGACCCTGGCGGTATGGGCGACATAGGCCGGCTCGTTCCGTTTGCCACGAAAGGGGGGCGGGGCCAGATAGGGCGCGTCGGTTTCCAGCAGGATACGGTCGGGCGGGGCGGCGGCGAAAATATCGCGCAACCCGGTCGAGCGTGGAAAGGCCGCGATCCCCGACATCGACAGATAGAACCCCAGATCCAGCGCCGCCCGCGCCAGCCCCGCGCCCGAGGTGAAACAGTGCATCACGCAGGAATAGGCGCCGTTGCGGTGTTCTTCGGTCAGGATGCGGGCCATATCGTCGTCGGCGTCGCGGGCGTGGATAATCAGCGGCAGCCGGGTTTCGCGCGCGGCGGCGATATGGTTGCGCAGGCTGACGGCCTGAATTTCGGCGCTGTCGGCGGTATAGTGATAATCCAGCCCGGTTTCGCCGATGCCGACCATCCTGGGATGCGCGGCCAGCGCGATCAGCTCGTCAACGGATGCCAAGGGTTCCTCGGCGGCATACATCGGATGCGTGCCGGCGGCATAGAACAGGCCGTCATGCGCCTCGGCCAGTGCGCGGACGGCGGGTTCCTTGTGCAGCCGGGTGCAGATCGTGACCATCCGCGTCACCCCGGCGGCGCGGGCGCGGGCGATCAGATCGGCCTGCTGGCCGTCAAAGTCGGGAAAGTCCAGATGGCAATGGCTGTCCACGATCTGGGCGGGCGGCGCGCCATGCGGGGCCGGGTCGTCGGTCATCGTCAGGTCCATGCAGATCAGGTGGGGGCGCGATGCCCCAACTGGATCAGCATATCCATCACCAGCGCCGCAGGGTCAAGGTTCACCGCCTTGCCTGCCCGCGCCTTGGGCGACAGATCGGCCTGCGCCCCGGCCCATGCCCGCGCGGCCCCGGCGTCGGGGGATAGGCGGGCCATCAGCGCGCCTTCGCCCTTGGCTGCCTGCGGCAGCGGCGGGCCTGAAAGCCCGGCGCGGGCCAGCCGGTTCAGGAACAGGTCCAGCAGCGTCATCACCAGATCGAAGGGGTCGCCCTCGGCCCCCGGTCGCTTTGCGGCCAGTTCGGCCAGCTTGCCCGCCGCGCCACGATCCATCCGGGGCAGGGTGGCGAACAGGTCCACGATCTGCTGATAAACCGCCAGCCCGTCCTGCCCGGCCAGCCGCAGCGCCTCGCCGACTGAACCATGCGCCAGAGCGGCCAGCGAATCGGTGTCGCCGGTGATGCCCAGCCCGGTCAGGGCCTGCGCCATCGCCTCGGGCGGCAGGGGCGACAGGCGCAGTTCGCGGCAGCGAGAGCGGATCGTGGGCAGCAGACGCGCGGGCTGATGGGCGATCAGCAGGATCAGCCCGTCTTTGGGCGGTTCCTCCAGCACTTTCAGCAGGGCGTTGGCGGCGGCGGTGTTCAGGTCGTCGGCCGCGTCGATGATGGCCACGCGCCGCCCGCCGCCCGCCGCCGACAGGTGGAAAAACGACAGCAGCCGCCGGATTTCATCGACGGTGATTTCGGCGCGCAGCCGCCCGGCCTTGTCGTCCCACGGGCGGCGGATCAGCATCAGCCCCGGTTCCGACAGCGCGTTTACCCGCCGTGCCACCGGGGCATCGGCGGGGATGTCCAGCCGGTCGGGCGCGCCATCGGCCAGCAGCCAGCGGGCGATGGCCCATGCCAGCGTCGCCTTGCCCACGCCGCGCGGCCCGGTCAGCAGCCAGCCGTGATGCAGCCGCCCGCTGTCCGCCGAGGCCAGAAAATCGGCGATGGCAGCATCCTGCCCGATGACGCGCGGCGTGTGGCGCGGATGCGGGGCACCCGGCACGCGGTCGGGTTCGGGAATATCCTCGTCAGGGGCGAGCTTCATAGCGCGGCCCGGACGCGGGCGGCCACCTGTTCGGGGGTGCCGCGCCCGTCGATCAGCCGGACACGCCCCGGCTGGGCCGCCGCCAGTTCGCGAAACCCGGAGGCCAGCTTTTCCTGAAACGCCAGCCCAAGGCGTTCAAAGCGATCCTCGACCCCGCCCCGCGCCATGCCGCGCGACAGGCCGGTGGCCGGGTCGATGTCGATGACGAAGGTGCGGTCGGGCCAGATACCGATGGCCAGATCGTGCAGGCGGTCCACCAGATCGCGCAATTCGCCACGCGCCGCGCCCTGATACACGCGGGTGCTGTCGGTAAAGCGGTCGGTGATAACCACGCGCCCGGCATCCAGCGCGGGGCGGATGGTGCGTTCCAGATGGTCGCGGCGGGCGGCGGTGAACAGCAGTGCCTCGGTCTCGCCCGACCAGCGTTCGCCGGCACCCTGCACCAGCAGGCGGCGGATTTCCTCGGCCCCCGGTGCGCCGCCGGGTTCGCGCGTCAGCACCACATCGCGCCCTTCGGCCCGCAGCGCATCCGCCAGCAGCCGTGCCTGAGTGGACTTGCCGCAGCCGTCGATGCCTTCAAAGCTGATGAACATCAGCGGCCGGTCGCCTCGACGGTGCGCTGCATCAGACGCTGAGCCGCGCCACGCACCCGGCCCATGAAACCGGCCTCGGGGACATCGGCGGCGGCGATCAGCGGGGTGCGCGCCTCGCCCGCGCCGGGGACGGTGACGACCAGTTCGCCAAGGCGGTCGCCCTTGGCGACGGGGGCGTTCAGGGGCGATTGATACACCGCCTCGGCCCGGACGCCATCCTGCGCGCCCGCCGGAATCAGCACCCGCACCCCGTGCTGCGTAGTCAGTGAAACGCGCCCGGCGGTGCCCAGCCAGACCGGGGCCTGCACCACGGGTTCGCCCTCGGGCACGACGGTGCGCATGGTGAACTGGCGGAAGGCCCAGTTCAGGATGCGTTCCGATTCTTCGGCCCGCGCGCGGTCGCTGTCCAGCCCGCTGATGACAAAGATCACCCGCCGGTCGCCCTGCGCCGCCGATCCGACCAGACCATAGCCCGCCTCTTGCGTGTGGCCGGTCTTCAGCCCGTCAGCGCCCATGCCAAGCGCCAGCAGCGGGTTGCGGTTGCGCCGGTTAGACGGCGCGCGGTTGTCGAACGCATATTCGGCGATGCCGAAATAGTGGTAATACTGGGGAAATTCCTCGATCAGCCGTTGGGCGAGATGGCCCAGATCCTCCATCGACATGCGGTGCTGCGGGTCCGGCCAGCCGGTCGAGTTGGTAAAATGCGAATGCGTCAGCCCCATCTGGCGGCCACGTTCGTTCATCTGCCGGGCAAAGGCATCCTCGGTTCCGGCCAGACCTTCGGCGATGACCACGCAGGCATCGTTGCCCGACAGGACGATGATGCCCTTTATCAACTCCTCAACCGTGGGGCGGTCGCGTTCGTTCAGGAACATGGTCGATCCGCCCATCTGCCGCGCCTTGGTGGAAACGGGCAGGCGGGTGTCCATCTGAACGCGCCCCTCCTCTAACGCTTCGAACAGCATATACAGCGTCATCAGCTTGGACATGCTGGCGGGGGGCAGTTCCTGCTGGGCATTTTTCTGCATCAGCACGGTGCCGGTGGCCATGTCATAGACCCAGGCCGCGCCCGCATGGGTGTCGAACGCCTGTGCCGAGACCGCGCCCGGCAGCAGCATGGTCAGTAGTGCGAGGGTGCGAAGCGAAAGCGCGCGCATAGGTTGTCCTTTGCCAATTCCGCATTCTGGTTACATGATGGCCTGCCGCGCCGCAACGCATGGCACGGGGTCTGGTCGGGATTGTGATAACCCGTTCGGGTTGCGAAACCGTTAATCGGCCCGGCTGCGGTGCCCTAGCCCATGCCGGAACTGTCGCCGCGCAGCCGGGCGCGCTGACGGTCGGTCGTGCGGCTCCACAGGGCAAAGCCGCCCCAGCACAGGCAATAGACCGCCCCCAGCAGCAGAACCAGCCAGCCGGGAATCGGGCCGATGGCGGCGCGGTCCAGCAACTGCCCAAAGCTGCGCAGCGGTGCCGGATGCACCAGCAGCTTGCCCAGATAGGCGATGGTCTGGATCAGCAGAATCCACAGATAGTTGCGCCGGATGCGCCGCCCCACCGCCACCCGGACGCTGACATGATAGGACGGCTGCCGGTAATCATGCGCCAGCGTCTGTTGCCAGCCGCGTTCCAGATGCAGGTTCCCGTCGGCCAGCATCGGCGCGACGATATGCTTTTCCATCCAGCGCGCCCGCGCCCGCCAGACGTTAAAGTAACGATAGCGCCGCGCCTCGAGCATCAGGAACAGCACGATCAGCACCCCGACCAGCAGCAGCGGAATGGGCGATGCCTGCGGTGAGGAAAAGGAAATCGACAGCGCGATCCCCAGCGTGACCACCGACCAGTTCGTCGTCGTATCCAGCCGGGTGCGCCACAGGGTCGAGCGATACAGCTCGCCCCGATAGACATGCGCCAGAAAGCCAAGCTCGGCCGATGTAAAGCTGCGCGGCGTATCGTCCTTGTCGTGATCCATGGCCGTCCCCCCGCCTGCGACTGTTGCACCGGGGCGGGGGCCTGTCCAGCGGCTCAGCTGCCGGTTGCCTGCCGCCAGTGGCGGCGGCACAGCGAAACATAGGTCTCGTTGCCGCCGACCTGCACCTGCGCGCCCTGGGTGATTGCCGCGCCATCCGCGCCCCTGCGGATCACCATGGTCGCCTTGCGGCCGCAGTGGCAGATGGTGCGCACTTCGCGCAGGTCGTCGGCCAGAGCCAGCAGGGCGGCGCTGCCGGGGAACAACTGGCCGCGGAAATCCACCCGCAGGCCATAGCACATCACCGGGATGCCCAGATCATCGGCCACCCGCGCCAGTTGCCAGACCTGATCGGCGCTCAGAAATTGCGCCTCATCCACAAAGATGCAGGCCGGGGCAGGGCGGGCGGCGATCAGGGCGAACAGGTCAGTGTCGGCGGCGAATGTCAGCGCATCGTCGGCAATGCCGATGCGGCTGGCGATGCGGCCCTGACCGGCGCGGTTGTCCAGCGCGGCGGTCAGCAGCAGCGTGTCCATGCCGCGTTCGCGATAGTTATAGGACGCTTGCAGCAGCAGCGTGCTTTTGCCCGCGTTCATGGTGGAATAGTGGAAATACAGCTTGGCCATGGCGCGGCCTTAACCGGGCCGCGCGGCGGCGTCCAGCGGCTTAGCGGCGCGGGATCTGC
Organism: Paracoccus sp. (in: a-proteobacteria); assembly: GCF_030538755.1. Classification (GTDB taxonomy): domain Bacteria; phylum Pseudomonadota; class Alphaproteobacteria; order Rhodobacterales; family Rhodobacteraceae; genus Paracoccus. The sequence goes on from NZ_JAUNTJ010000015.1 coordinate 51,814, forward strand.
GGCACGCGCGAGCGGTGGCCATAGTCGATCGGGTCGTGCGGCGGATGGCCGTCGGTGCGGCTCCAGAACCGGGAACCGCCCTTGCGCAGCAGCACCGGCAGCGTCAGCAAGGCCCCCGCCACAAAGCCGCCGCTATGCGCCCAATAGGCCACGCCGCCGCTGTCGCCGGGCGTCGTATAGCCCCCCATCAGTTGCAGCGCGAACCACACACCCAGCATGACCCAGGCGGGCAGGGTGAACACCTTGACGATGATGACGATGATCGCCAGCACATCCACCCTGGCGCGCGGAAACAGCAGCAGATAGCCGCCCATCACCCCGGCAATCGCGCCCGAGGCCCCGACCATCGGGATCGTGCTGCCGGGTTCGGCGCTGATCTGCCCGGCGGCGGCGGCCAGCCCGCAGATCAGGTAAAAGCCCAGAAACGGCAGATGCCCAAGCTGATCTTCCAGATTGTCGCCAAAAATCCACAGAAACAGCATGTTGCCCGCAAAGTGCATCAGCCCGGCATGCAGGAACATATGCGTCAGCAGCCCCCACATCATGTCGCCCTGAGTCACCGCCCCGGCATAGAGCGCGCCGTACACCCACAGCCCTTCGGCATTCAGACCCCAGGGCATGGTCAGCAGAAACATCACCAGATTGGCAAAGATCAGCCCGATGGTGACATAGGGCGTGCGTTCGGACGGGTTGTGATCGCGGATCGGAAACATGCAGGGCCTTTTACCGGGTTGCGTCACACTGGCCGATGGCGCGGCATCTGGCAAGCGGCGCGCGCATTGACTAGCCTGATGGCAAGGAATCAGGGGATCACCATGACAAGCATGACAGACCGCAAGAACGCCGCCATCGCCCGTGGTGTCGGGATGACGACGCAGATCTATGCCGAGCGCGCCGAAAACGCTGAAATCTGGGATAAAGAGGGCAACCGCTATATCGACTTTGCCGCCGGGATTGCGGTGGTGAACACCGGCCATCGCCACCCCCGCGTGATCGAGGCCGTGCACGCGCAACTGGATCGCTTTACCCATACCTGCCATCAGGTCGTGCCCTATGAAAACTATGTCGCGCTGGCGGAACGGCTGAACGATCTGGTGCCCGGCGACTGGCCGAAAAAGACCATCTTCGCCACCACCGGCGCCGAGGCAGTGGAAAACGCGGTCAAGATCGCGCGGCATTACAAGGGGCGCTCGGGCATCGTCAGCTTTGCCGGCGGGTTCCACGGGCGCACCTTCATGGGCATGACGCTGACGGGCAAGGTTCAGCCCTACAAGGCGGGCTTTGGCGCGATGATGAACGATGTCTGGCACCTGCCTTTCCCCTGCGAACTGCACGGCGTAACGGCAGAGGACGCCATTCACGCGCTGGAAACGCTGTTCAAGGCCGATGTGGACCCGTCCCGCGTCGCCGCCATCATCGTCGAGCCGGTGCAGGGCGAGGGTGGTTTCTATGAAGTGCCGCCCGGTTTCATGAAAAAGCTGCGCGAGATCTGCGACAGTTATTCGATCCTGCTGATCGCGGACGAGGTGCAGACCGGCTTTGCCCGCACCGGCAAGCTGTTCGCCATGGAGCATCATGGCGTGGCTGCCGACATCACCACCATGGCCAAGGGTCTGGGTGGCGGCTTGCCCATTTCCGCCGTCACCGGCCGGGCCGAGGTGATGGACAGCCCCAACCCCGGCGGTCTTGGCGGCACCTATGCGGGGAACCCTCTGGGTGTGGCGGCGGCTCATGCCGTGCTGGACGTGATCGAGGACGAAGGGCTGTGCGAGCGCGCCGTGCGTCTGGGGCAGCGGCTGAAACAGCGGCTGGCCGGGATGCGCGACGCGGTGCCCGAGATCGTCGATATTCGCGGCCCCGGCTTTATGAACGCGGTCGAGTTCAACCACGAGGGCAGCGACAGGCCGCACCCGGAATTTGCCGGGCGTGTGCGTGAAGAGGCGCTGAAGCGTGGTCTGATCCTGCTGACCTGCGGGGTTTACGGCAATGTCATCCGCTTTCTGGCGCCGATCACCATTCCTGACGCCGTGTTCGACGAGGCGCTGGATGTTCTGGAACAGTCGATGAAGGCTGCACGGGCCTGACGCGCCGGACCGGGGGACTTCGCGTCCCCCGGACCCCCTGCGGGATATTTGCAAACGAAAGACGGGCCGGGCGGTTTTCGTGATCTGCGGGCTGTGTCCCCTGCGATCAGTTGGTGGCCGGGCCGCTGTCGTCGGGGATTTCGCCTTGGGGCGGGGGTGGCATGTCCTCGGGCGTGGGGGTTATCAGGCGGTTGTCGTCCCATTCGCCGGATGCGACCTGCCCGGTGGCATAGCGCAGCACGCCCTGACCTTGGCGTTTTCCGGCGACGAAATGGCCGGTGTAGGTGTCGCCGCTGGGATAGGTGGCGGTGCCTTCGCCGTCGATTTCGCCACCTGACCAGCCGCCTTCGTAGGAAAAGCCGTCGGGGGTGACGACGCGGCCCTGACCGTCGCGCAGCCCTTGGGCAAAATCGCCGGTGTAGATCGTGCCATCGGGATAGGTGGCCTGCCCCTGACCGTGGCGCAGCCCGTTTTGCCAGGCGCCGTTATAGACATAGCCATCGGGATAGGTCATCCGGCCTTGCCCATCGTTGCGGGCGTTGCGGAAATGGCCTTCGTAAACCATGCCGTTGGCATAGCGGGCGGTGCCTTGGCCCTCGATCACGCCGGCGCGCCATTCGCCCTGATAGGTCGAGCCGTCGGCATAGGTGATCTTGCCGCTGCCATCGGGTTTGTCGGCCAGCATCTGCCCTTCGTAAACCGAGCCGTCGGGGTAGGTTTCGCGGCCTTGCCCCTCGCGCCGGCCCTCGACCCAATCGCCGGTGTAGGCATAGCCGTCGGCCCCGGAAAAGCTGCCGCGCCCGTGGTGGCGGTCGGCCTGAAAGCCGCCTTCATAGACATCGCCATTGGCATAGGTGGCGACGCCCTGTCCTTCGCGGCGGCCACCGACCATCTGGCCTTCGTAACGGTCGCCGGTTGCCTGAGTCAGTTGCCCGGTGCCCGACATCTGCCCGGCCGACCAGACGCCTTCGTAAACCATGCCGTCCTGCATGGTCAGGCGGCCCATACCGGCGCGTTGCCCGGCGATCATGCCGCCTTCGTATACGGCGCCATCGGGATAGGTGATACGACCGTGTCCCTCTTTGATGCCTGCCTTCCAGTCGCCGTCGTAACGATAGCCGTCGGGCTGGGTCAGCACGCCCTTGCCCTGATGCAGCCCCCTGACGAAAGTGCCCTGATAGACCGAGCCGTTGGCATAGGTCGCGGTGCCGGTGCCGGTCATTTCACCGGCCTTCCAGTCGCCCTGATAGCTGCCGCCATCGGCATAGGTGATCTTGCCCTGACCATCGGGCAGACCGGCGGTGAAATGCCCTTCATAGACGGAACCGTTGGGATAGCGGGCCACGCCCTCGCCCAGAATCTGCCCGTCCACCCAATCGCCGTCATAGCGATAGCCGCTGGGCAGGCTATAGGTGCCGCGCCCGTGCTGGCGGCCATTGCGGAACGTGCCCTCATAGACGCCGCCATCGTCATACTGCTTGGTCACGACATCCTGCGCGGCCAGCGTTTGCGGCGCGCCCGCGCCTGCCGCCAGAATGACCATTGCTGCAACTGCCGCTTTCATCGCCTGCCGTCCCTTTGTCTTTTGGCGAAAGGTTTACCCCAAGCGCGGCCCCGGCGCAAAGCCCGACTTTCCCTTGCCGCCGGCTTGGCCTATCAAAAACCCGACAAAGCCAAGGGGCCAGCCATGACCGACCGTTTCCGCCTGAGCATCGCGCAACTGAACGCCACCGTCGGCGACCTGAGCGGCAATGCCGCCAGGGCGCGCGCCGCATGGGCCGCGGCGCGGGATGCGGGGGCCGATATGGTGGCGCTGCCGGAAATGTTCATCACCGGCTATCAGACGCAGGATCTGGTGCTGAAGCCCGCCTTTACCCGCGATGCCATGGCCGCGATCGAGGCATTGGCGCGCGATGTGGCCGATGGCCCGGCCATGGGCATCGGCGGGCCGTGGGTGGATGGCGACAAGCTGTATAACGCCTGGTTCATCCTGCAAGGTGGCCGGATCGCCGCGCGGGTGCTGAAGCATCATCTGCCCTACAAACAATTGTTCGACGAGTTGCGGCTGTTCGATTCCGGGCCGATCAGCGGGCCTTATTCGGTTGGTGATGTGCGCATCGGCTCGCCCATTTGCGAGGATGGCTGGTATGCGGATGTGGCGGAAACTCTGGCCGAAACCGGGGCCGAGATATTGATCGTGCCGAACGGCAGCCCCTATCACCGCGCCAAGCTGGACCTGCGCATGTCGCATATGCGCGCCCGCGTGGCGGAAACCGGGCTGCCGCTGGTTTATCTGAACCTTGTCGGCGGGCAGGACGATCAGATCTACGACGGGGCCAGCTTTGTGCTGAACCCCGGCGCTGATGGGGCCGGGGTGGTCGCGCAACTGCCCGCCTTTGCGGAATCGCAGGTGACGGTCGATTTCCTGCGCGCTGCCGATGGCTGGCGGGCGCAGCCGGGGCCGGTGGTGCCGCAGCCGGACGAGTGGGAACAGGACTATCAGGCCATCACGCTGGGGTTGCGGGAATATCTGCACAAATCCGGGTTCCAAAAGGTTCTGCTGGGCATGTCGGGCGGGATTGATTCTGCGCTGGTTGCGACGATTGCCGCCGATGCGCTGGGGCCGCAGAACGTGCGCTGCGTGATGCTGCCGTCTGAATATACTTCGCAGACCAGCCTTGACGATGCCTCTGACTGCGCCGCCCGGCTGGGGGTGCGGCTGGATACCGTGCAGATCGAGGGCGCGCGCGACGCCGTGGCCGGGGCGCTGTCGCATCTGATGGCGGGCACCGACCCCGACCTGACCGAGGAAAACATCCAGTCCCGCCTGCGCGGGCTGATGCTGATGGCGATTTCCAACAAATTCGGGGAAATGCTGCTGACCACCGGCAATAAATCCGAGGTTGCCGTGGGCTATGCCACCATCTATGGCGATATGGCGGGCGGCTATAACCCGATCAAGGATCTGTATAAGACCCGCGTGTTCGAAACCTGCCGCTGGCGCAACGCCAATCACCGCGACTGGATGATGGGTCCGGCGGGCGAGGTGATCCCGCCGCGGATCATATCCAAACCCCCATCAGCCGAGTTGCGCCCCGACCAGAAAGATCAGGACAGCCTGCCGCCCTATGAGGTGCTGGACGCGATCCTTGAAGGGCTGGTCGAACGGGATCTGTCGCTGCGGGAACTGGTGGATCAGGGCTTTGACGCGCAAACGGTGGACAAGGTGCAGCGGCTGCTGTTCGCCAGCGAGTGGAAACGCTATCAGGCGGCACCCGGCCCGCGCATTTCGACCAAGGCCTTCTGGCTGGATCGCCGCTATCCGCTGGTCAATCGCTGGCGCGATTCGGTGTAGGTTGCGGGGGCTTTCGGGATTATAGCTTGCGCCCAAAGGCCGGGGGTTTCACACCCCCGGACCCCCGTGGGATATTTGGAAACGAAAGACATCGGGGCATTCCCGATGCAGGAGAGCGTGATGCCCCCGATTATCGAGATCGACCGGCTGTCCAAGCAATATGGCAGCGGCACCAAGGCTTTGGATGACGTGTCGCTGGACATTGCCAAGGGTGAAATTCTGGCTTTGCTGGGGCCGAACGGGGCGGGCAAGACCACGATGATTTCGATCATCTGCGGGCTGGTGGTGCCGACCGGCGGCACGGTTCGGGTTGACGGGCATGACATCCGCACCGATTGGCGTGCCGCGCGGCGGCTGATCGGGCTGGTGCCGCAGGAAATCGCGCTGGAGCCGTTCGAGAAGGTGATCTCGACCGTGCGCTATACCCGCGGGCTGTATGGGATGCCGCCGGACGAGGCGTGGATCGAGCAGGTGCTGCGGTCGTTGGCCTTGTGGGACAAGCGCGATGCGGCGACGCGTGAATTGTCGGGCGGGATGAAGCGGCGGGTGCTGATTGCCAAGGCTTTGGCGCACCGGCCCAAGGTCTTGTTTCTGGACGAACCCACCGCCGGGGTGGATGTGGCCTTGCGGCGCGAGATGTGGCAGGTGGTCGGGGATCTGCGCAACAGCGGGGTGACGATTATCCTGACGACTCATTACCTTGAGGAAGCCGAGGAAATGGCCGACCGCATCGGGGTCATCAACAAGGGCCGTCTGCTGTTGGTGAAACCGACCGCCGAGTTGATGGGCGAGTTCGGCAAGAAGCGGCTGACCATCGAGCTGGACCAGCCGCTGGCGGCGATTCCTGCGGGGCTGGAGGGGCGCGGGCTGGAGTTGTCAGAGGACGGGCGGTCGCTGGGCTATGATTACGACACGCGGGCCGAGCGCACCGGCATTGCCCGGCTGCTGGCGGATCTGGCGGCGCATGGGATTGCGGTTCGCGATGTGGCGACCAAGCAATCCAGTCTTGAGGATGTATTCATGGCGCTGGTCGCCGGGGAGGATGCGGCATGAGCATCAACTGGCGGTCCGTCTGGGCCATTTTCTACAAGGAAATGCTGCGGTTTTTCCGCACGATCTGGCAGTCTCTGGCTTCGCCCGTTTTGTCTACGACCTTGTATTTCATCGTCTTTGGCGCAGCGATTGGCGGGCGTATCCAGTCGGTCGAGGGGATCGGCTATGGCGCCTTTATCGTGCCGGGGCTGATGATGCTGACGGTGTTGCAGCAATCGGTGTCGAATGCCTCGTTCGGGATCTTTTTCCCCAAGTTTTCCGGGACGATCTATGAACTGCTGGTCTCGCCGCTGGGGTGGGCCGAGGTGGTGATCGGCTTTGTCGGGGCGGCGGCGGCCAAGTCGATCTTGACGGCCTTTGTCATCCTGGTGACCAGCTTTTTCTTTGTCGGCGTGCATATTGCGCATCCGTTCTGGATGGTCGGATTTCTGGTGCTGACGGCGGCGGCCTTTTCGCTGCTGGGCTTTATCATCGGGCTGTGGGCCAAAAATTTCGAGCAATTACAGATTGTTCCGATGATGGTCATCACGCCCTTGGTTTTCCTTGGCGGGGCGTTTTATTCGGCATCCATGCTGCCGCCGTTCTGGGAAGGCGTGGCCAAGCTGAACCCGGTGCTTTACCTGATTTCCGGCTTTCGCTGGGCCTTTTTTGGCTATGCCGATGTGCCGGTGGGGCTGTCGCTGTTGGCGGTGGCGCTGATGATCGGGGTTTGTCTGGCGATCATCCGGTGGATTTTCCTGACCGGCTGGCGGCTGCGGGAATAAGCGCCCCGAAGGAACCGACCTTGCTTGCGCCCGGCGTGCCCGCAACGGGCGCGCAACGGCTGCGTGCGTTGCCCGGATGACGGCGGGCAACGGGCGGTGGCTTGTGGCCAGCAATTGCTGAATTTTGCGCGGCACAAGCTGTGCACAACCCGTGCACAGGCTGTACACAGCTTGTGCACAGGCGGCGGGCGTTGCAGGACGCTGCGGGCAAAGACGGTGCCGGGCAGACTGGCCCCGGTGGGGCAGGGGATGCCATGTTCGATCAGGGGGATGATCGCGGTTGCCGATACCAGCCTGTATGTGGCCGAGGCGGGGCGGCGCGATGGGGTGCCGGTCGTGCTGCTGCTGAACCTGGCCTTTGCCGGGCATACCCTGGCCGAGGATCAGCCGGACGATCTGTTGCCCGCGCTAAGGCAACTGCTGGCCGGGGCGTGGGCGGCCTAGCGGCACAGCCGCGTCTGCGGGTCGAGTTTGACATATTCGCGCGCCGAGATGATCTGCATCTTGCGCGAGCTGTTCCAGCCGCCGAACCAGCGGTCGCGGATGCCGTTGCGGTAATAGGCCCCCATCATCTGATCGACATAGGGCGGGATGATCGTCGTGCCCTCGATCCGGGGGGCGTGAAAGCCGACCCGCGCGCCGGGGCCAAGGCAGGCGTTGGGCAGGGTGATGTAGATCGTGCAGGCCGAACGGCAATAGCCCCGCACCTCGACCCGGCGACCCGATTGCGCAAGCCGGTTGCGCCGGGCGATGGCCTGCATGACATTGCCGCCCCGGTCGTCGCGGATGACGATCGGCTCGGCATTGGCGCGGACCGGCGTGACGGCGGCAGGGCGCGCCTGCTGGGCGGGCACGTCAGGGACGCAGGCGACCAGCGACAGGACGGCGACAAGCGGGGCAACAAGGGGCGCGATCAGCTTCATACCCGCCTTTTGCCGTGTTTGCGCGGAAACGAAAAGTCACGATCCGGCGACAGGGCGGCGCGGCGGCTCTTTTCGTGGCGCGGCCCCGGCGGTATATGGCCCCCATGTCGCAGAACCCGCCGATCATCCGCCCCGACCTCGCCCGCGCCCATGTGCCGCAGGATGCCGCCCGCCCCGGCCAGCCGACCATCGGCATGGTCAGCCTTGGCTGCCCCAAGGCGCTGGTGGACAGCGAACGCATCCTGACCCGCCTGCGGGCCGAGGGCTACGCCATCAGCCCCGATTACGCCGGGGCGGATGCGGTGATCGTGAACACCTGCGGCTTTCTGGACAGCGCCAAGGCCGAAAGCCTTGAGGCGATCGGCGAGGCTTTGGCCGAAAACGGCCGGGTGATCGTGACCGGCTGTCTGGGCGCGGAACCCGACTATATCACCGGCGCGCATCCCAGCGTGATGGCGGTGACGGGGCCGCATCAATATGAGCAGGTGCTGGATGCGGTTCACGCCGCCGTGCCGCCCGCGCCCGATCCGTTCATCGACCTGATGCCCGCCGCCAGCGTGCGGCTGACCCCTCGGCATTACGCTTATCTCAAGATTTCAGAGGGTTGCAACCATCATTGCAAGTTCTGCATCATCCCCGACATGCGCGGGCGTCTGGTCAGCCGCCCCGCCCATGCCGTGCTGCGCGAGGCCGAAAAGCTGGTCGCCGGCGGGGTGCGGGAACTGCTGGTGATCTCGCAGGATACCTCGGCCTATGGGGTGGACCGGCGGCACGCCACCGAACACGGCCACCGCGCGCATATCACCGATCTGGCGCGCGATCTGGGCAGTCTGGGCGCCTGGGTGCGGCTGCATTACGTTTACCCTTATCCGCATGTGCGCGAGCTGATTCCGCTGATGGCCCAGGGGCTGGTGCTGCCCTATCTGGACATCCCGTTCCAGCACGCGCATCCCGATGTGCTGCGCCGGATGGCCCGGCCCGCGGCGGCAGCGAAAACGCTGGACGAGATCGCCGCGTGGCGGGCGGTGTGCCCCGGCATCACGCTGCGGTCCACGTTCATCGTCGGCTATCCCGGCGAGACCGAGGCCGAGTTTCAGACCTTGCTGGACTGGCTGGATGAGGCGCAACTGGATCGCGTCGGCTGTTTCCAATACGAAAACGTCGCCGGTGCGCGGGCGAATGATCTGCCGGGCCATGTCGCCCCCGAGGTAAAGCAGGACCGCTGGGACCGTTTCATGGCCAAGGCGCAGGCCATTTCCGAGGCCAAACTGGCGGCCAAGGTCGGCACCCGCCAGCAGGTCATCGTGGACGAGGTGGACGATCAGGGCGCGACCTGCCGCACCATGGCCGATGCGCCGGAAATCGACGGCAACCTGTTCATCGACGAGGGTTTTCAGGGCCTGACCCCCGGCGACATCGTGACCGTCACCGTGGATGAGGCGGGGGAGTATGATCTTTGGGGGCGGGTTTGACCCCCAGACCCATCCATTACGACTGGAACCCCGACGGCGCGCCGCGCAAGCCCGGCGTTTTGTGCATCGGCGCGCAAAAGGCAGGCACAAGCTGGCTGGCGCAGGTTCTGGGGCAGCACCCGCAGATCTGGGTGCCGCCGTTCAAAGAGGCTCATTTCTTCAACTATCAGTTCATTCCCGGCCACCGCTACTGGATCAACTGGCATTATCGCACCATGCCCGCCGAAATCCGCGCGCGGCATATCCGCCGTCAAAGCCCGATCCCGCCCGAGGTGGACGCCTGGCTGGACGCCATCTGCACCGGCAAGCGGATGTTCACGAATCACTGGTATAAACGCATCTTCGCCCCCGCCCCGGCCCATGCGATGCCTGCGGATTTCAGCCCCGAATACTCGACCCTGCCGGATGAGGGGGTGGCGCATGTCGCGCGGTTTCTGGGGCGCGCGCGGGTGATCTATCTGATCCGCGACCCGGTGGATCGTGCGGTGTCGCAACTGCGGATGAACCTGATGCGGGAAAAGCGCCGCCCCGCCACGCTGGACGACTGGCTGGCCGAGGTGGCGAACCCGGTGCTGGCCGAACGCGGCGACTATGCCGCCTATGTGCCGCGCTGGCAGCGGTATTTCGGCGAACGGCTGCTGATCCTGCCCTATGGCCGCATCGGCCGCGACCCGGATGCGGTGATGCAGGCGGTCGAGGCGCATCTGGGCATCGGCGCTTTTGCCTATGCCGGGCTGCGCAACCGCGTCTTTGCCACCCCCGACGGGCAGGGGCCGCCGCCGCAGGCCGTGGCCGCGCTGGCCGAACGGCTGGCCCCGCAGACCGCCTTTCTGGCCGAGACCTTCGGCCCCGATTTTCTGGCCGAGACGCGCTGACCTTTCATCGCCCGCGCAAAACCCCTACATATCCGCCAAGCATTGCAGGAGAATCCCATGGCGTCCTATCAGTTCGTCTATCACATGGACGGCGTGTCCAAAACCTATCCCGGCGGGAAGAAGGTATTCGAAAACATCCGGCTGAATTTTCTGCCGGGGGTGAAAATCGGTGTCGTCGGCGTGAACGGTGCCGGTAAATCGACCTTGCTGCGCGTCATGGCCGGCTGGGACAAGGATTTCACCGGCGAGGCATGGGCCGCCAAGGGCGCGACCGTCGGCTATTTGCCGCAGGAACCGGTTCTGGATGAATCGCTGAATGTGCGCGAAAATGTCATGCTGGGCGTGGCGGCGAAAAAGGCCAAGCTGGACCGCTATAATGAATTGGCGATGAATTATTCTGATGAAACGGCCGAAGAAATGGCCGCGCTTCAGGATGAAATCGACGCGCAAAACCTGTGGGATCTGGACAGCCAGATCGACGTCGCGATGGAGGCTCTGCGCTGCCCGCCGGATGACGCGGATGTTTCAACCTTGTCGGGCGGGGAACGCCGCCGCGTCGCGCTGTGCAAGCTGCTGCTTGAGGCGCCCGACATGCTGCTGCTGGACGAACCGACCAACCACCTGGACGCGGAAACGATCGCCTGGCTGCAAAAGCACCTGATCGAATATCCCGGCACCATTCTGTGCGTGACGCACGACCGCTATTTCCTTGACGATATTACCGGCTGGATTCTGGAACTGGATCGCGGGCGCGGTATTCCGTATGAGGGGAATTACTCCGCGTGGCTGGAACAAAAAGCCAAGCGTCTGGAACAAGAGGCGCGCGAGGATAAGGCGAAACAGAAAACGCTGGAACGCGAATTGGAATGGATTCGCGCTGGTGCCAAGGCCCGTCAGGCCAAGCAAAAGGCCCGGATCAATGCCTATAATGAAATGGCCGCCGAATCCGAGCGTGAAAAGCTGTCGCGGGCGCAGATCATTATTCCGAACGGCGAACGGCTTGGGTCCAAGGTGATCGACGTGAATGGTCTGAAAAAGGCCATGGGCGATAAGCTGCTGATCGAGGGGCTGGAATTCAGCCTGCCTCCGGGCGGTATTGTCGGCGTGATCGGGCCGAACGGCGCGGGTAAATCGACGCTGTTCCGAATGCTGACCGGAAATGAAAAGCCCGATGCGGGGGAAATCGTTTTCGGGGATACGGTGCAACTGTCTTATGTCGATCAGTCGCGCGATGCCCTGGACCCGAATAAAACCGTGTGGGAAGAAATTTCCGGCGGGGCCGAACAGATTGTGCTGGGTGATGCGCAAATGAACAGCCGCGCTTATTGCTCGGCTTTCAATTTCAAGGGCGGCGATCAGCAGAAAAAGGTCGGCCAGCTTTCCGGGGGCGAGCGTAACCGCGTTCACATGGCCAAGCTGCTGAAATCAGGCGGAAACGTTCTGCTGCTGGACGAGCCGACCAACGATCTGGACGTGGAAACCTTGCAGGCGCTGGAGGCGGCGCTGGAAGATTTTGCCGGTTGCGCGGTTATTATCAGCCACGACCGTTTCTTTCTGGACCGGCTTTGCACGCATATTCTGGCCTTTGAAGGCGATGCCCATGTCGAATGGTTCGAGGGCAATTTTGAAGCCTATGAGGAAGATAAAATCCGCCGTCTGGGGCCGGATGCGGTTGAACCCAAGCGGGTGAAATACAAAAAGTTCACGCGTTAAACTTTCGTCAACCGCCGGGCGCTATAGCTGTTGCCCGGCGGTTTGATTCGGAACAGGGGGCAAGGTGTCATGGCGCATAAAACCGGGCTGCTGTCCTTGCTGCCTGATCGGCTGATATTCCGGCTGCGCGATCTGTCGCGCACGATGGGCGTGCGCGTGACGCTGTTTTCGCTGGCCGGGGTTGCGCTGGCGCTGCTGGCGTCGTGGCTGGGGCCGCTGCTTCCCTATGACGTGCCGATTCAGCCTGCGTCGGGCTCGGTCGATGCGCTGCTGAATGTGCTGGCCGGGGCGATGCTGCCGGTCGCGACGTTTTCCGTGTCGATTATCGTCACCGCCTATGGCACGGCCACCAATAATGCCACGCCGCGTGCCACCCGGCTGTTATCGGCGGACCCGACTGCGCAAACGGCGGTGTCGGTGTTTATCGGCGCATTTATGTTCAGCATCGTGGGGATCGTCGGCATTGCGGCGGGTGCCTATGAAAACGGCGGGCGGCCGATTTTGTTTCTTGCCACGATGGCGGTTATTTTCCTGATTGCCTGGGCTTTGTTGCGCTGGGTCAATCATCTTAGCAGCTATGGGCGTATCCACGATATTGTTTCTCGGGTCGAGAAAAAGACCAATGAGGCGGCGTTGATTTATCGCAACCGGCCAACCCTTGGGGCGCAGGTTTTGCCGGATCGTCCGTTGCCGCCAGATGCGCCGGTGCTGGTGTCGCGTGTCGGCGGCTATGTTCAGCATATCGACATGGCCCATTTGAACGAACTGGCCGGCGATGCCGGGCTGCATGTCGGCGTTTTGCGAATGCCGGGGAAATATGTTCACGCGGGCGAACCCTTGCTGCATCTGTCGGCAATATGCCCGCCTGATTTGGCTGAAAAGCTGATTGCTACATTTACAATCGACAGCACGCGCAGTTTCGATCAGGATATTCGTTACGGGATTATCGTGCTGGCTGAAATCGGCAGCCGCGCCTTGTCGGCGGCGGTGAACGACAGCGGCACCGCGATCGAGGTGCTGCGCGCCGGGACACGCGCGTTGATGCTGTTGCACGGCGCCGATCAGCGCGGCACCGATGAGCGGCCCGAGCCATATCCCTATCGGCATGTCAGCGCGCCTGAGCTGCCGCTTGAGGATCTTTATGCGGAATTTTTTGCTCCTCTGGCCCGCGATGGGGCCGACAAGATCGAGGTGATAAAAACGCTGATCGACTGCCTTGTGGCGCTGTCTCGGGCGGGCGGCGGCGATGCGGCGCGGTTGCAGATCGGCCACGCGCTTGACCGCGCTTCACCCAGGCTGACGCAGGAATGGGAACAGGCCCTGCTGCGGCAAGAGGCCAACGGCCAGTCCCGAGCCTAGCGCGCCCGCCCGCGAAAGCCGGGCGGGCGCGGGCAATGTGGGCAGATTGGGGCACCGTCTATCCTGTGACCGCAGCGATGATCGGATCGGGCGTCACCGCTGCCGGATGTTGAAACGGGTTGCCCTGCATCAGCACGATGGCGGCTGCGGGTGCCGCGGCCAGTGCAAACAGCAGCACCGCCAGCCACAGCGCGTTGCGGTTTTCAAGATGAACGGCGGCGACGCTGGCCAGTGTCAGAAAGCCCAGCCACGCCATCGCCATCCACTTGAGCGGGTTCAGATGCGTCTGCGTCAGCGCCACCCGCATGTCGCGATCCGCGCGCAGGGCGCTGACCCGTTCCAGCACGGCCTGCCCGACCGGGGTCGGCAGTGCATTCTGCATATCGGGCGAGGCCGCCGCGATCAGCAGCGCATCGGCGGCGCGGCTGGCCGCAAGGTCTGCCTCGGCCCGGCGCAGCGCGGGCCATTCGTCCGCCGCCGCCCGCCCATAGTCGCGCGTCCGCGCCGCCAGATCCTGCGCCGGGCCATCGGGCAGCGCCTGCGCCAGTGTCAGCAGGCTGCGCAGAGCCTCGGCCTCGCGGAAGACGGAATCCAGCGCCCGGTCGCGCGCGGCCCAGGTATCGTTGGCGATAAAGGCCAGTGTCAGGGCGAACAGGGTGCCGGTGATGTTCACGAAGGGCGGCACCACCCCGTGCCAGTCGCCCGCGATCCGCGCCCAACCGGGCCGGCGCACCAGCCAGCCCAGCACCAGCACCGTGGCCAGCGTTCCCAGCACCGCGACCAGCGCGTAAAGCTGATGCTCGACGGTCAAAAAGCGCATTCATCCCCCGATGCTGTTGCGGCTGATATTTTATAAGGGAACCAAGGCCGGATGAAACGCTTACCTTACAGTTAGATGAAAGGGGAAACCATGCGCGGTATTTTGCTTTGGCTGATCGGGATTCCAATTCCGGTGATTATCATCCTGTATCTGCTGGGTGTTTTCTGAACCACCTGATACAATCTTGACTGTCGCCCCTCTGCCCTTGCGGGTATGAGGGGCGTAGCTTTTTCAGGAAAGGAGCCTCGGATGCCAAGCCGTCGCCATACGATCCTCAGCGCCGCCGCGTTGACCATGACCTCGGTTCTGCCGCTGCGGGCCGTTGCCCGCGACAACCCGATGCCGGAATCGCTGCGCCGATCGTTAGAGCGTGATCCGAATGCGCCGGTGCTGGGCAATCCGAACGGCAATGTCACCCTGACCGAATTTTTTGATTATAATTGCAGCTATTGCCGCCGCATGATGGGGACGATGCAGCGGCTCGTTTCTGCCGATCCGCAACTGCGCGTCGTGTTCCGGGAATGGCCGGTCTTCGGTGAAGGGTCCGAGTTCGCGTCCCGCGCCTCGCTCGCGTCGTTGCAGCAGGGGAAATACTGGGCGTTTCATGCGGGCCTGATGCAGATGCGCGGTCGTGCGGAACAGGCGTCGGTGCTGCGCGTCGCCCGCGAGGTCGGGCTGGATGAGGCCAGATTGCGCCGCGATATGGAATCGGATGCGGTTTCGGAACACATCAGCAACAGCTTTATGCTGGCCGAACATATGGGGCTGATGGGCACGCCGACCTTTATCGCCGGGGATGAGGCGGCCTTTGGCGCCCTGTCGATGGACGATCTGCAAGAACTGATCGAGCGTGGTCGCAAGGTGCTGAACGGCTGATCCGGGGCAGGGCTGGCCCGGCGCAGCCGGGCCGGCCAAGACTGTCAGGCCCATTCCCAAGGCAGGGCAAATTCGCCCAGCCGGGCCTTGGCCGTTTCGTGATCGGGGGTTGCGCCCTGTTCCGGGGCCAGCCGCGCGACGAGACCGCGTTTCTTATCCTCGATCACCTCGGCCACCTGAATGCCCGTGCCGTCAAGAACCGAGTTCAGAACGCGGGTGATGGCATGTTTCCGCAGTTCCGGCTTGAAGATTTTGCCGACAGCGGTTTTGGGCAATTCCGGCAGGATTTCCAGATGCTTGGGCAGGGCCGCGCGTTCGTGGATATTGGCGCGGGCATGGGCCATCAGATCGTCCTGAGTGGCCGCCGCCCCCTGCACCAGTTCCACATAGACGCAGGGCAGTTCGCCGGCAAAGGCGTCGGGCTGGCCGATGGCCCCGGCAAAGGCAACGTCGGGGTGCGACAGCAGGCCGTCTTCGATCTCGGCCGGGTCGATGTTGTGGCCGCCGCGGATAATCAGATCCTTGGCCCGGCCGGTGATCCACAGATAGCCATCCGGGTCCAGCCGCCCCAGATCGCCGGTGCGCAGAAAGCGATCCTCGGCGAACAGGTCGCTGTTCTTGTCATCCTCGGTATAGGTCGATCCTTCGAATACGCCGGGGCTGGCGACGCAGATTTCGCCGATCTCATCGACGGCGCATTCCCGATAGCCGCCGTTGCTGCGGCGCAGGATCTTGACATGCGAATAGGGCAGGGGGATGCCGACCGAGCCGACTTTCTTAAGCCCGTCCATGGGGTTGCAGGATACAAGGCAGGTTGCCTCGGTCAGGCCATAGCCTTCTGCGATTTCAACCCCGGTCGCCTGTTTGAAGCGGTTATACAGCTCGACCGGCAGCGGGGCCGAGCCGGAAATGGCGGTGCGCAGCGACGAGACATCGGCATCCACCGGGCGCTGCATCAGCGCGGCGATGGCGGTGGGCACGGTAATCAGGAACGTGACCTGCCAGCGTTCGATCAGCTTCCAGAAGTTGTCGAACACGCCATCGCCCCGGTATCCGGCGGGCGTCGGCATCACCATATGCGCCCCCGAGGCGATGCAGGACATCAGGATCGGATAGGCCGCAAAGACGTGGAACAGCGGCAGCGGGCAGATCAGCACATCGGTTTCATCGAACAGCAACGTGCCGCCCAGCCAGCCGTTATAGATCATCCCCGAGTATTTGTGCTGCGCGACCTTGGGCATCCCGGTGGTGCCGCCGGTGTGGAAATAGGCGGCCACGCGGTCGGTCTGCGGGTCGTCGAAGGTCAGTTTGTCGTGGCGCTGACCGCTGGCGGCGGCCTCGAAATCCAGCACTTTGGCGTGGTGTTTCGCCGTGACCTTGGGCCGGATCAGCGGCACGACCCAGCGTTTGACGCCGCGCAGGTGGCGGTTCAGGTCCACCTCGATGATATGGGTGACGCCGGGCGCGGCGGCGACGGCCTGCGCCGCCTTTTGCGCCACATCGGTTTTCGGAAAGGGTTTCAGCGTGACCAGCACCTTGGCCCGCGTTTCGCGCAGGATGGCGGCGATCTGTTCGGCATCCAGCAGCGGGTTGATCGGGTTGACGATGCCCGCCGTTGCCCCCGCCAGCAGAATGGCCGGCGTTTCGATGCTGTTGGGCAGCAGATAGGCGATGGTGTCGCGCGGCCCCACGCCAAGGCTGCGGAACAGGTTCGCGGTTTCCGTCACCCGTTCCAGCAGATCCTGCCAGGTCAGCGTGGTGGCGTGGTCGCGCGCGCCGGACAAAAGCTGAAAGCTGATCGCCGGACGGTCGGGAAACCGCCCTGCGACGCGCTGCAAAAAGCTGTAGATCGTCTTGGGCAAGTCCCTGTTTTCATAAGGCATCTCGCCTTCGACGCGATCACGGTCGGCAATATCGTTGAAACGGCCCATTGGTCATATCCTCCCCGCGCAGGCCCCCTCCGGCTTGCGTCATTTTTGTAAACATGGGCCAGAAATGTGTAACGGGGCAAGGGTAACACCCCCGCCCCGTTCCCGAAACGCAGCGTCAGAACCGGATCAGGCGCCCGGAATCCGCAGCTTCTGGCCCGGATAGATCTTGTCGGGGTGCGACAGCATCGGGCGGTTCGCCTCGAAGATGTCGTTGTATTTGTTGGCGTTGCCCAGATGTTTCTTGGCAATGGCCGACAGGGTTTCACCCGCCTGAACGGTGTGGAACACGGGTTCCTTGCCCGAGGCGTCGGGCGCGTCGGGCAGGTCGGCCTCGACCTTGGCGATGCCCTGAATATTGCCCACGGCAAGGATCAGTTTTTCCATCGTCTCGCGGTCGGCGCCCTTTGATTCGACGATAACGGTGTCGCCGCGCAGGCGCAGATGCACATCTTTGCCGGTCAGGCCAAGCGCCTTGACCTCGGCGTTCAGGGCGGCAACCTTGCGGTCGGTTTCGGCCTGTTCGGCGGTTTTTTCGGGGGCTGCCTGCGGCTGAGGCTGCGCCTCGCTGGCCTCGGCCCTGGAACCGAACAGCGATTTGCCCGCGTCCTTGACGAAATCCCAAACTGCCATCTGCATATCCTTTCGATGGGTGATCGGCGTAAGGAAACGCCTTTGCAGGCAAAGCGTTCCATATTAACTGCAATTTCGCCAGTCATTAAAATGCTGCGCAACGATTGGTTGTGTTTTGGATGGCTTGCTGACATGTTCTGCGAAAGTTCTGTCTGCCTGGGGTGAAGATGCGCTTTTCTGCCTTGTCCGTTCTGATGCTGTTGGCCGTGGCGGCCTGCGCGCCCGGCGATTCCGCCGATCGCGGCTGGATGGCGCCGCCCGATCCGAACGATCCGCATGATATTCAGGCCACCGCGCCGGGGCAGGCGGTTTGTCATCGCACATCTGCCGCCGATCTGGCGGCGGGCGTCGCCGCCACCAACAGCGCGCGCGCCCGTGCGGGGCTGCCGCCGGTGCGCGGGAACACGGTGCTGGCCCGCGCGGCGCAACAGCACGCCTGCGATATGGCGGAACGCGGGCGCATGGCCCATGTCGGCAGGGGCACGTCCGGCCCCTCGCAGCGGGTCAAGGCGCTGGGGTATCAGCCGCGGATCACCGCTGAAAACATCGCCGCCGGTCCGTTCAGCCTGAACCGGGTTCTGGCGGAATGGAACAGCTCCAGCGGGCATCTGGCCAATATCAACATCCCGCAGATGCAGGAAATGGGCATTGGCCGTGCGGTCGGATCAGACGGCAAGACGGTGTTCTGGGCGGCGGTCTATGCTGCGCCGAAATAACGCTGCGTCAGGATAGTGCCCGGATCGCGCCGGGATGGCGCTGTCAAAGCGCGGCTTCGCTGGCGCCGTCGGTGAATTGCAGGCGCGCCAGCCGGGCATACAGCCCGCCCTGCACCACCAGTTCGTCATGCGTGCCCTGCGCGACGATGCGGCCCTGTTCGAAAACCACGATCCGGTCGGCC
Organism: Paracoccus sp. (in: a-proteobacteria); assembly: GCF_030538755.1. Lineage (GTDB taxonomy): Bacteria > Pseudomonadota > Alphaproteobacteria > Rhodobacterales > Rhodobacteraceae > Paracoccus. The sequence continues at coordinate 70,567 of NZ_JAUNTJ010000015.1, forward strand.
CGTTTCACCGTCGCCAGCCGGTGCGCCACGATGATGGTGGTGCGCCCGTGGGACAGGCGGTTCACGGCCTCTTGCACGGCGACCTCGGATTCGGCGTCCAGCGCGCTGGTCGCTTCGTCCAGCAGCAGGATGGGGGCGTCGCGCAGGATTGCGCGGGCGATGGCGATGCGTTGGCGTTGCCCGCCCGACAGCATCACGCCACGTTCCCCCAGCGGCGTGTCATAGCCCTGCGGCAGCGCGCCGATAAAGCCATCGGCATGGGCGGCGACCGCAGCCGCGTGAACCTCGGCATCGCTGGCGTCGGGGCGGCCAAAGCGGATGTTGTCGCGCGCCGATGCGGCAAAGATCACCGGGTCTTGTGGCACCAGCGCCATCTGGCTGCGGAAATCGGCCCGCGCCATGTCGCGCAGGTCGATCCCGTCCAGCGTCACGCGACCGGACGCCGGGTCCCAGAAGCGTTGCACAAGCTGGATCACCGTGGTCTTGCCCGCGCCCGAGGGGCCGACCAGCGCCACCGTTTCGCCGGGGGCGATGGTCAGGGTCACATCGTCCAGCGCCGACACATCGGGCCGGGTCGGATAGTGAAAGCTGACCGCATCCAGCGTGATCGCGCCGCGCGCGGGGCGGGGCAGGGCAGCGGGCTGGGCCGGGTCGGACAGGCTGTCCTCGGCGGTCAGCAGTTCGGCCAGACGCTCGGTCGCGCCGGCGGCGCGCTGCAACTCGCCCCAGATTTCGGTCAGCGCGCCCGTCGAACCGGCGACAAGGATGGCGTAAATGACGAATTGCACCAGTTCGCCCACGGTCATGCGACCGGCGTTCACGTCATGCGCGCCGATCCACAGCACGCCCAGAACGCCGGCAAAGATCAGAAAGATCACCACCACGGTCATCACCGCGCGGGTGCGGGTGCGGGTGATGGCGATGTCATAGGATTCCTCGGTCACGCGGTCGAAATCGGCGGTGCTGCGCGCCTCGTGCGTGTAGGCTTGCACGGTTCCGGCGGCCAGCAGGCTTTCGGATGCCGCACCGCTGGAGGCTGCGATCCAGTCCTGATTGCGGCGCGACAGCACCCGCAGCCGCCGCCCCATGACGACGATGGGCACGATGACCACCGGCACGATCAACAGCACCAGCCCCATCAGCTTGAGCGAGGTAAAGGCCAGCATCGCCAGCCCGCCGATCAGGATCAGCGCATTGCGCAGCGCGATGGATACGGACGATCCGATCACCGACTGGATCAGCGTGGTGTCGGTAGTGATCCGCGACAGGATTTCCCCGGTCATGATGCGTTCGAAAAACGCGGGTGACAGGGAGATGACGCGGGCGAATACGGCCTTGCGGATGTCGGCCACGATCCGTTCACCCAGCCGCGTCACCAGGAAATAGCGCAGCCCGGTGCCCACGGCCAGCATGGCCACGATCATCACCGCCGCGCCGAAATACTGGTTCAGCAGGGCCATGCCGCTGTCGAATTCATCGACCACCCGGCGCACGGCCAGCGGCAGGATCAGGCTGATCGCGGCGGTCAGCGACAGCGCCAGCAGCGCCAGCACCACCTGCCCGCCATAGGGCCGCAGAAAGGGCAGCAATGCGCGCAAGGCCCCCACGCGGCGGCTGGTCGGACGGTTTTCGGTGATGGTTGTGCCGCGCGCCATGGTGCCCTCTTGTCTGGTCCGGGCAGGTTTAGGCGGCGGGTCGCGCAAGAGCAAGCGCGCTTACAGCGTGATGGCGCCTGCTTCCAGCGCATCTTCCAGCGCGTCGATGGCGCTGCGCAGGCGTTCGTCGATCAGGTGCAGATACTGCGTCCAGTCGTGCAGGCCGCCCAGTTCGGCCACGCCATCGGAAATGCCGCGCAGCCCGATCAGCGGAATATTCCAGCGCATGGCGGCGCGCAGATGGGCGAAAGTTTCCATATCCACCATATCTTCGGCGATCTGGTCATAGGCCGGGCCGCTGATGATCGCGCCGCCGGTGGACAGCGTGGCGGCGGGCAGGCCGGGGATGCGGTGTGGCAATTCGACACGCGCCGGCAGATCCAGAAACGGCGTGCGCCCGCGTTCAAACCCCAGCGGGCTGGCGTCCATATCGCGATAGGCCACGGCGCTGACCTGATAGACCCGCCCCTGTTCCAGCCGCGCCGACCCCGCCGACCCCAGCGAGACGATCAGCCGTGGCCGCTGGTCCATCGCCGCCAGTGCCGAGGCCAGCGCCACCCCGCCCTCGACCGGGCCGATTCCGGTCATCAGCGGAGTGATGCGGGCGCGCAGCGACGGCCCGTATTCGGCATCCGCCGCCATGACGAACAACACCGGCAGCCCGGCAATCCTGTCCATATGGGTCATCCTGCCCCCTGATCCGGTTGGTGCGGGCGGCGGGACTTGAACCCGCACGAGCATCGCTCCAGGGAGTTTAAGTCCCATGCGTCTACCATTCCGCCACGCCCGCGCTGCGGCAACTCTGATTGCCCGCTGCGCGCGCGCGCGTCAATAGCTGCGCGTCGGGCGGTCGAACACCTTGCGGCCCATCAGGCTGGCGACCAGATCGACCATCAGTTTCGCGGTGCGCCCGCGTTCGTCCAGAAACGGGTTCAGCTCGACCAGATCCAGCGACGTCACCAGCCCGGATTCATGCAGCAGTTCCATCACCAGATGCGCCTCGCGGAAGGTGGCGCCGCCGGGCACGGTGGTGCCCACGGCGGGGGCGATGGACGGGTCCAGAAAATCGACATCCAGCGAGACATGCAGCATTCCGCCCGCCGCGCGCACCCGGTCCAGAAAGGCGCGCAGCGGCAGGCTGATGCCCTGTTCGTCCAGCACGCGCATGTCGTTCACGGTGATTTCAGTATCCTGCATCGCCGCATGTTCGGCGGGATCGACGCTGCGGATGCCGAACATGCAGATGTTTTCGCCCGGCACCGGCGCGGGAAAGGGCGGAAAGCCGGCAAAGCCGGGCTGCCCGCTGGCATAGGCCATGGGCGTGCCGTGCAGATTGCCCGACGAGGTGCTGTCAACAGTGTGGAAATCGCTGTGCGCATCCAGCCAGATCACGAACAGCGGCCGCCCGGCGCGCTGCGCATGGGCCGCGACCCCGGCGACGGTGCCCAAAGACAGCGCATGATCGCCGCCCATGAAAATCGGCAGGCCCGCCTGCATCGCCGATTCGGCGGCGGCGGACAGGGCGCGGGTCCAGGCGATGACCTGCGGCAAGCGGTGAACGGCGGGGTTCTGGCTGGTCTCGGTGCCGGGCGTGTCGGGCACCACGTCGCCGCGATCCTGAACCGAGTGGCCCAGTTCAGTCAGCGTCTGCGCCAGTCCGGCCACGCGATAGGCCGCCGGTCCCATCAGGCAACCGGCGCGGCGCTGGCCATCGTCCAGCGGCGCGCCGATCAGGATGCAATGCGTCATGCGGGTCTCCGTTCGCTTGGGTTGACCCGCAGTTTGCCCGCCCGGTGGCCAAAGTCCAGCCGGGCGGGGCATGTTGTCAGAACTCGGCGGTCAGCCCCAGCCACAGGCGGCGGCCTTCGCCAACGGTGTTGTTGCTGGTCGAGTTGATGTCGCGGTCGAACAGGTTGTAGATCGCGCCGTTCAGCCGTGCCCGGTCGGTGACCTGATAGCTGGCCCCGATATCCACCGTCGTATAAGAGGCGTATTGATAGGCGATGGTATTGCCATCGGCATCATAGGCATAGGGCGTGCCGTTCGAGCCGATCCGCGCGCCCGCGTTCACCTCTTTCCCGTGATAGGTGATGGTGCCCCATGCCTCCAGCCCTTCGACCGGCGTGACCCAATCCGCCGAAATGCTGGCCATGTGACGCGGCGTGCGTTCCAGCGGCAGCCCGGCATAGTTGCCGGTTTTCTGTTCGGAATCGGTCAGGCTGTAGGATGCGCGCAGCGTCAGCGTGTCGGTTGCATCCCAGTCAGCGGTCAGTTCGGCACCCTGAATCACCGCCTCGCCGACGTTCAGCCAGTCCCAGCGGTTATAGCTGGTGCCGCCCACCGTGATCGGCGTGCCGGTGTTATAGCTTTCGATCTTGTTCTTGAAATCGGTGCGGAACAGGGTGGCGCCCACGCTCCAGCCCGGAGCTTCATACAGCGCGGCCAGTTCGTAGTTGGTGCTTTCCTCGGGCTTCAGATCGGGGTTCGACACGATCACCCCGGCGCCGCGCTGCGTGGTGTAGTAATAGCCCGGCACGATCGACCGGATCGAAGGCGCGCGATAGCCGGTGGTGATGCCGCCCTTCAGCGTCAGTTCCGGGCTGGCGTTCCAGACCCCATAGATCCGCGGCGTCACCTTGCCGCCGAATTCGCGGTGGTCGTTATAGCGCACGCCCAGCGTCAGCGCGAAATCGTCGCGCAACTGCCATTCGTCTTCGACGAACAGTGCCCATTGCGCCGTGCTGAAGTCATAGGTGACACCATCGCCCAGGCCGGGGTTCTGGTCGGCAATGCTGTTGTGGTTATACTGGCCGCCGAACACCAGCATATGCTGCCCCTGCCATTCCAGCGGCGCGGTGAATTTGGCGTCCAGAACGGTGTTCGTCACCTCGGGCTGGCGCATGGATGCCGACATGCCAACAGCGCCGTTGCCGGAATAGGTCTTGCGCTGGCCCACCTCGCGCAGCAGCGAAATATCGCTGCGCACATTGCCCCATTGCCCGCCATAGGTCAGCGAGGCATGTTTGCGGGTGTTTACCTGAATGCTGTCATTTTGCGCCACGCCGTTCACAACGTCAGCGATGCTGCGCCCGGCGCGGCCGGTGTCCTCGATCCGGGTGCGGCCGGCCTCGAAACGCAGTTCGTGTTCGGGGTTGATGGCCCAGGTCAGGCGGCCGGTCAGGTCCAGTTGTTCGCGGTCGCGCAGACCGTCCACGATCCGCGCTTCGCTGCGGTCATAGAAACGGCCCCAGATTTGCAGGCCAAGCTGATCGGCGATCAGCGGACCGTTGGCCGAAAACGACAACTGCCGCGACGCCCCGTCTTCGTCGCGCTGCGGCAGGGTGGTTTCGACGGTGACTGACCCGCCCCAGACATCGGCCACGGGTTTGGTGATGATGTTCACCACACCGCCCATGGCGTCAGAGCCATACAGCGACGACATCGGGCCGCGCACGACCTCGATCCGTTCGATGGCTGAAACGGGGGGGATAAAGCTCTGCTCGATCCCGGCGGCGCCGTTGGTGCGCGATTCGCGGGTGCCCTGCCGCTTGCCGTCCACAAGGATCAACGTATAGCCGCCGCCCAGCCCGCGGATGTTGATGTCTTGTTCATTGGCGATGCCGGTGACGACCACGCCCTGCACCTCGCGCAGCGCGTCGGTCAGGGTGGTGACATTGCGCCGGGCCAGTTCCTCGCCGGAAATGACGGTGATGCTGGCGGGGGCCTCGGCGACGTTCTGTTCGAACCCGGCGGCGGTGACGACGATTTCCTGCAAGACCGTCGGCTGCGAATCCTGCGCAAGCGCAAGGGCGGGGCAGGTCAGCGCGGTCAGGGACAAAAGGGCGCGGCGAAGGGCAGGGCGTGCGTGCGGCATGGAGCGGCTCCGGCAGAGGGTTGGGTTGTTGCCTGGGATCGTCAGCCAAGACGCCGCGTTCCTGGGTAGTTTAGTCGGGAATAGGGTCGCGTGCCGGGGGCGACAAGCGCGGGGCCGGTTGTCGGCTGGGGGTGTTGCGAAAATGCGACAGGTTACAGCAGGCGCGACAGGCCGGTGACGATCATCGACACGCCCGATGCAAACAGCAGCACCAAAGCCACCTTGCGGATTGTTGCAGGCGAAACGGGCGGTGGAAAGCGGCGCGCGATCCATGTGCCCAGCAGCACCGTTGGCGCGGCCCCGGCGGCTGTCACCAGCAGGGGCAGGGTCAGCCCGCCGCTGACGACCACGACGCTTAGGCGGAACACTTGCGTCACGAAAAAGAACGCCAGCAGGGTGGTGCGCACCGTGTGCAGCGCCATTGGCTGACGATAGAGCTGCCAGATCACCGGCGGGCCGGATGTGGAAAACAGCCCGCCCAGAATGCCGCCGCCAAAGCCGGTGACTGTCATCACTGGCCGGCGGGTCGGCTGGTCGATGGTGCCCGGACGCCACGCCAGTTGCAGCGCCGATCCCGCGATGACCACGCCCAGCAACAGTTGCAGCCCGGCCACCGTGGACCCGGCCAGCCAGCCCAGCAGCAGATAGCCCACGGCAATGCCGGGCAGCGCGCCGATCAGCAGCGCGGCCAGCACTCGCCGATCCGCCGCACGCCAGCCGCGCAGCAGCACGGCGACGCCGTGCATCACCACCAGAACCGAGGTAACAGCCGCCGCCTGCGGCACCGGCATCAGCCCCATCGCCCCGACCGCGCCCATCAGGATCAGCCCCAGCGCAAACCCGGCCTGCGTCTGCACCCAGGCGGCGACGGCGGCGATCAGCCAGAATGCGATCAGTTCGGGGGTGACGGTCATGCCGCCCGCCTTTGGGGGCGCGGGCTGGGGCGCTGTGTCGGTGCGGCGACGATCCGCGCCGCGCGGGCTGTGCGGCGGCGCGGGGCGATGGTCAGGTCAGGTTTTCGCATGGCCGGGCTGTCCCTCAAAGGCGTGAAAGGGCGCGGCGGGCTGCCCTGATGGTTATGTGCGCAAGCCCTTGAACCGTTCGGCCCATTCCTCGCGCTGTTCATCGGCGATCTTGGCGAACAGCACCTCGGGCGTGGTAAAGGCGTGGCCGGGCGGCAGCGCGGTCAGCGCCTGCGCCACGTCGCCGGGCCAGTCGCGGTTGTCGGTCTGCATCGCATCCAGCATCGCATCGGCGGCAAAGGGGATAAAGGGCGCCGACAGAACCGCATAGATGCGGATCAGGTTCAGCGCCAGCCGCACCTGCATCGCGGCCCGGTCCGGGTCGGTCTTGAAGGTGGACCATGGCGCGGCGCTTTGCAGATATTCGTTGCCCAAGACCCAGACGGCGCGCAGCTCGGACGCGGCCTTGCGCACCTCCATCGCCTGCATGAAGCCTTCGTAGGCGCGGATGCGGGTGGTCAGCGCCTCGATCAGGGCCGTTTCCTCGGGGCCATAGTCGCCGCCCTGGGGCACGGTTTCGCCAAACTTGCTGCGGCAGAATTTGGTGATGCGGCTGATGAAATTGCCCAGCACATCGGCCAGATCCTTGTTCACCGATTGCTGGAAATTGTCCCAGGTGAATTCGCTGTCGCCCGATTCGGGGGCATGGGACAGCAGCCACCAGCGCCAGTAATCGGCGGGCAGGATGTCCAGCGCGTGATCCATGAACACGCCGCGCCCCTGACTGGTGGAAAACTGCCCGCCGTCATAGGTCAGGTAATTGAAGGATTTGATGTAATCCACCAGCTTCCATGGCTCGCCCGAGCCGATGATGGTGGCCGGGAAGGACAGGGTGTGGAAGGGCACGTTATCCTTGCCCATGAACTGGGTATAGGTCACGTCGCCCGCGCCCTTGTCGGTGCGCCACCAGCGTTCCCAATCGCCGCCGGTCTTGTCGGCCCATTCGGCGGTGGCGGCGATATATTCGATGGGGGCGTCGAACCAGACGTAGAAGACCTTGCC
>NZ_JAUNTJ010000036.1 GCF_030538755.1 Paracoccus sp. (in: a-proteobacteria)
GTCATCACCACACTGGCCGCATTGGTCAGCGCCCTGCCGCTGATCTTGGCCGATGCCACCGGGTTTTACCGCACTCACATGCCGCTCTTGAAGGAGCTGCTGGAGCCGGTGGGCGGGATTGAAACCGTGGCGCTGACGTTGCTGGTCATCGGCTGTCTGGTGTCGGCGGTGCAGCATCTGCGCGCCGGTGCGGCCACGACGGACGATTACCACAGCGGGCGGACCCTGTGATGCTGGGGCCGCTGCGCGCCGCCCTGTCGGTTGTTCTGATCCCGGCGATGATCCTGATCGCCGGGTTCTGGGCTGGGGTCGAATATCAAGCCCGGCGCGGTCTGGCCGCTGAACATGTCGCACTGGTCGAACAGGCCCGCGTGATTGAAGAAATGCTGCATGACGCCGCGCGCCGCGCCGCCGAGCGCCGTGTGGCCATGGAAATCTTGCAACAGGAGTTGGCCGATTATGAAGCTCAACTGGACGGTGTGTGCCGCATTGACGGCGCTGATCTTGAGCGGCTGCGCGGGTTCTGATCCCGCCCGCCCCGTGCGTCATCTGCCCGATCTGCCCGCCGATCTGCGGACCGGTTGCCCCAGCCCCGATGCTGTCCCGCTGGCCGGACGCGATGCCCGCGCCGCCATCGGGGATTTGCGCATCACCCTGCGCGAGTGCGGCCAGCGTCACAGCGATCTGGTCCGCTTTTACGATCATGCCCGCCATGGAGACCAAAAATGAAACGGACTTATTTTGATGAACCGCGCCCGGCCAATGGTGCGGAAATCGCGCAGGCCATGAGCGAGGTGGGCATTCCATCCGCGGAAGCATGGGCCAGTGTTTTTGACGATGGCGAAACCGAAGACGGGGCGTGGTGGGCGGAAATCTGGAACGCCGAAGACCCGGAGGCCCGTTGTGTGACGCTGGGATTTCCGACGCGCGAGGCCCTCTATGCCGCACTGACCGAGGCGCGTGTTTTTCAATATGAGGAATGTTTCTGATGGGTTTGGACAGCGCCACCGTGGGCGGTGAATTGCGGCAATTCATTGAACGCTACGAACAACTTGCCGCCGAAAAATCCGACATCGCCGAACAGCAGAAAGACGTCATGGCCGAGGCCAAAGGGCGCGGATTTGACGTCAAAGTCCTGAAGCGCATCGTCGCCCTGCGCAAACGCGACCACGACGATGTGGCCGAGGAAGAGGCCATCCTTGATCTGTATAAATCCGCGATGGGAATGGCCTGATGACCGATAACAATATGGAACAGGTCCATCGCGATCTGGGCGAAATCAAAGGGCTGCTGACCGGTATGCGCGACCAGATCAATGGGGTGCGCGACCGGCAGGCCGATATGTCCGTCCGCTTTGAAAAACAATCGGCGGACCTGACGGGACGTTTTGAAAAAATGGATGACCGCCTGCGCGCGGTGGAAAAATCCGGCGCGGTGTCGGGCGCGATCACCGGCGGCATCGTCGCGGTCGCAATTGGCATGATCAAAGGTGTGATGGGAAAGTCGATCTGATCTATGGCGCATGATGCACGGGTGCGCGGGCGCGCGCGACAGCTTTATATTCAAGAGCGGCTGGCGCTGCCGGTGATTTCCGTCAAACTGGACGTGCCGATGGGGACGTTGCGCCGCTGGAAAACCGCCGCCAAAGAAACGGGCGATGATTGGGATATCGCCAAATCCGCACTGGCGCTGCAAGGCGAAGGCCGTGACGCGATTGTCGCCGATGTCGTGGACCGCTTTCTGGCGATTTACCATGTGACGATCCAGTCGATTGAGGATTCAACGCTGGAGGTGACCGAGAAGGTCAAACAGATGACCCTGCTGGCCGACAGCTTTTCCAAGATGATGAACGGGGCCGGAAAGGCATCCCCGCAAATGTCGCGGCTGGCGATTGCCATGGATGTGCTGGCGCAGTTCGCAAATTTCATTGCCGAGGAACACCCCGATTTAAGTCAGCAATTTCTGGAAGTGATCGAACCCTTTGGGGAAAAACTGGCGCAGGTGTATCATGCGGCCCCGTGAGTTTCTGGACGGCTTGCAGGCCCTGATCCAAGGGTTTCGACAGAAAATTGAGTTGGAGGTATCGGCCTTTCCGGTCGATGCCAAAGCCCGCGCCACGCGGGTTGCGCGCGTCATGGCGCCCGACGGCTATCGCTATTTCGTGGAAACCTATCTGCCGCATTATCTGGGCAAAGACCCGTCGCTGTTGCATCAGGAACTCTATCGCGATTTGCCACAGATGATCGCCGCCCCCGAAGGACAAAAGCGGCTGGTCATTGCCCCGCGCGGATCGGCCAAATCCACCCATATCAGTCTGGCCTTTCCACTGTGGTGCATCATCACCGGGCGCAAACACTACATCACCCTGATCATGGACGCCTTTGAACAGGCCGCCGTCATGGTCGAGGCGCTGAAAGCCGAATTGGAGGTCAACCCCCGGCTGTCTTATGATTTCCCGAAGGTGGTCGGACAGGGGCGGCTGTGGCGCGAGGGCGTCATTATCACCGCCAACAATGTGAAGGTCGAAGCGTTCGGCACCGGCAAGAAAATCCGTGGGCGGCGTCACGGCCCGTGGCGGCCCGATCTGGCGATTCTGGATGACGTGGAAAACGACGAAAACGTTGAGTCCCCGCGTCAGCGCGACAAGCTGGAAAGCTGGATCGCCAAAGCCGTGCTGAAACTGGGGCCGACCGACGGCACCATGGACGTGCTCTATGCTGGGACCGTCCTGCACTTTGACGCGGTGATCTTGCGCTTTGCCAAAAAGCCCGGCTGGCAGGTGGCGCGGTATCAGGCCATCCTGCACTGGCCCGACCGCATGGATTTGTGGGACAAATGGGAAGAACTTTACCTGAACAACGAAGACGAGGCCGACGCGTTCTGGGTCGCGCATCAGGCCGATCTGGAGCAGGGCGCGGTTCTGAACTGGCCCGCCATGCATTCGCTGCTGTTTCTCATGAAGGAACGCGCGGGCGATCACGACAGTTTTGAAAGTGAATATCAGAACGCGCCCCTGAACGGATCGAACGCGTTCAAAAACATCACCTTCTGGGCGCTGAAAAAACGTGACTGGCTCTATTTTGGCGGCATCGACCCGTCGCTGGGCAAGGCCGGGAAAGGGCGCGACCCGTCCGCGATCCTGATCGGCGGCTATGACCGGCTGGAGGGCGTGTTTGATGTGGTTGAGGCGTCGATCCGCAAACGCCTGCCCAGCGTCATCATCGCCGAGGCGATTGCCATGCAACGCGAATACAACTGCCTGTTATGGTTCGTGGAATCGGTGCAGTTTCAGGAGTTTCTGCGCACCGAAATGATGACGGCCGCCGCCCGCGTCGGGGTCGCCATGCCCTGCATCCCGATCATTCCAATTGCCGATAAGGCCCTGCGGATCGAACGGCTGCAACCGCCGATTTCGGCGGGGCTGATCCGGCTGCATTCATCGCAGCGGACCTTGATTGACCAGCTGCAACAATACCCGTCCGCCGCCCATGATGACGGTCCCGACTGTCTGGAAATGCTGTGGAATAACGCCCTGCATTACGGCGGGGGCGGCGTGACCGGCGGTCAGATCATGACCGAGAAACAAGACATCGGCGCAGGCCATGCGCTGGGCGGATTAGGAGATTACCGGCTATGAGCCGCAAAAAACGTCACATCAAAAACCTGCCCGCCACGACGCATCCGCGCGCCAGCCTGCCCGCCGGGTCCGGCCACCTGATCGCCGGTGTGCAGAACGACATCACCATCCCCTATTACAATGGGGTCATGGTCCCGGTCGATGACACGCTGATCCAGCGTGGCGGTGGCAAGGGTCTGAAAATCTATGACGAAATCGAGCGCGACACCCACGCCTATGCGTTGCTGCAAAAGCGCAAAAAGGCACTGATCGCCCGCGAATGGGATGTGCGCCCGGCATCCGATCAGCCCCGTGATGTCGAAGCCGCCGAAATGGTCCGCGAAATCTTGGACAAGCTGCCCTTTGACAGGATGTGCGAAGACCTGCTGGACGCGACCTTGAAAGGGTTTGCGGTGTCCGAAGTGATCTGGGCGCGGGATGGCGCGCGGATTGTCCCCGCCCGGATTGTCGCCCATGACCAGCGCCGCTTTGTGTTCAACGATCTGTGGGAAGTGCGGTTGTTGACCTGGGCGAATATGCTGACCGGCGAGGATTTGCCCGCGCGGAAATTCATTGTCCACCGGTTTGGGGTCAAAGGCAATAACCCCTATGGTCTGGGGCTGGGAACGCGGCTGTTCTGGCCGGTGCTGTTCAAACGCGAAGGGGTGGCGTTCTGGCTGCATTATCTGGAAAAGTTTGCCGGGCCGACCGTGGTCGGCAAGACCCCTTATGGCGGGCTGACCGAAGAACAATCGCGCCTGCTGAACACCCTGAAACAGGTGCGAACGCATTCGGCGATCACCGTGCCGATTGGCACCGAACTGGAGTTTCTGGAGGCCAGCCGGACGGGATCGGTCACCTATCAGGAGTTTCTGGATTACTGGGACAAACAGATTTCGATCTGCGTGACCGGCGAGACGCTGACCACCGATATTGGCAGCGCGGGATCGCGCGCAGCCTCCGAAACCCACGCCGAAATCATGTCGCTGGCCGTCGATGCCGACGCTGATCTGTTGTCGGACACCTTGCGCGAAACGCTGTGCCAGTGGATCGTGGATTACAACCTGCCGGGTGCTGCGGCCCCGTCGATCTGGCGCATCCGCCCCGCCAATGAACTGGCCGAGGCCACCGCGAAAAAGGCTAAGGCCGAGGCCGCCGAGGCCAGCATTGCCGCGATCAACAGCGTGGTCCGGTCGGCGTCGCGGATTTCAGATGATGGCGCGGCGCGCGCCTTTGTGGTCGATTCGGGCGCGGTCGATCACCTGTCGGATGATGTGATTGATTATCTGGTCGGCCATCGCGACGAATTCGCCGACGAGCCGGAGCCGTCTTTTGTCCCGTCTGGCCCGCCGATGGCGCGGCAGATTGGTTTTGCGGAACCCGGCTCAAAAAAAAACGGATAAGTTGCTGTTTCGCGGCCCCTGACGGGCCTGCGGAACGGATTACGGAACAGTTGCTGGCGGTGACGGCGGGGTATTTTGACCGCCGCCTGCGTGAGATCAAAGCCGACCTGTTGCGGCCTGACCCAGCGGAGGCCGCGCGCGCAGTGCTGGACATGGCCGCACGCTGGACGCCTGACGCGCTGGCCCATCCTTTGGCGCAGGCACTGGATCTGGCTCTGCTGACCGGGCGTGACGAGGTTCTTGACGAAGTGGACGGGCGCGCCAGTTTCGCCGTGGATCCGTTCGGGCAGACGTTTCAGGAACAGATCGACTTTCTGACCCAGAAGCGCCCGCTACCCACAAAGGTCTGGGATGACGCGCTGCATGGCAACCACGACCGTGCCTTTACCATTGCCGGATCGGCCAATCTGGCCATGACCGAGGATGCCATTGCCATGGTGGCCGAGTTCCGGGAGGTGATCCTGAAAACCGGGGCCGAGGCCAATGACATCGACGCCTTTGCCAAAGAATTTGACCGGATCGTCGCGGAATATGGCTGGGATTACAACGGGGGCCGCGACTGGCGCATCCGCACGATCTTTCGCACAAATATGCGCACCAGCCATATGGCCGGTCGTCTAAAGCAAATGCGCGACCCGGATGTGGTCAAGATGCGGCCTTACTGGCAATATCGACATGGAGAGTTACGCCGCCCCAAAAATCCGCGATCTGAACATAAGTCATGGGACGGCATGGTGTTGCGCCATGACGATCCGTGGTGGGAAACATACTTTCCGCCCAATGACTGGCAATGTTCCTGCGGTGTTCGCACCCTGTCCGAGCGCGACATGGAACGGCTGGGCAAAACCGGCCCCGACACCGCCCCGCCGATTGAATATGAACTCCACCAGCCAAAAAGCGGCAAGCCCGCCGTCCGCCTGCCAAAGGGGACCGGATATGGCTGGGATTATCAGCCGGGAAATCAGTGGTCACAAGGCTTGGTGCCGTCAGCCATCCATGACGAGGTGCAGGCCGCCTTTGAAAAAGCGCAGGCCAGCGGCGCGGCTCCGATGCAGCAGCCGGATGGTCCGCATCAGCTCTATCGTGTCGATGTGCCGCGTCCTGCAGATGAATTGCTGGCAGCGGCGCGCCCCTTTACGACACCGTTGCTGCCATCGGCAAAATCACCCGATGCCATGCCCGACGAGGAGTATGTGCGGGAATTTCTGCGCCCCTTCGGGGCCGATATTGGAAAACCCGTTTTGTGGCAGGATGTTACTGGCACAAAAATAGCCATCAGCGACGATCTGTTCCGGGGTGAAGGCGGGCGTTGGAAAGTTACGAAACAGGGGCGGGAATTGTATGCAGCGCAATTGGCTGAGGTCATTATGGACCCGGACGAAATCTGGCTGGGGGTGCGATCCTTGGCATTGGATCGGGTTTTGCCGGGGGTCGAGGATCACATTCTGACACGGCAATACATTCGGGCTGGTTTGCAAAGTCCCGGATCGGAACATCCCGCGTCAGGAATGTTCGCAACATTTGATATGGGGCGTAAGTTCTGGTTGGCCACGACCGGGTTCAAGCCCGGCCCGCGCAAGAAAACGAACTGGGCCTACATGAATAATCAGCGGACAGGAAAATTACTATGGTCTCGGAAATAAATCCGCCGGGCGAGTGTGTCCTGCCCGGCGCGATGGATTTTGGATCGCCCTGCGAAGAAGACACATTCAGCCCCAAAACCACTTGTTAAAATAGGCATGACAGCAAGGAAGTCAAGATGACCGATCATCCCGAAGGCGTCACGATCCGCATTGATGTGGACGAGATCAGCGACGGCCTGCGCGCCATGCTGTCCCGGTTGTCCAATTTGCGCGGGTTTTACAAAAATGTCGGCAAACATATGGTCAATTCGGTTGATCAGAATTTCCGCCAAGAGGTCGCGCCGGATGGCACCCCGTGGCAGGCCCTGTCAGCGGCCCGCATCAAGCAGCGCGCGCGCACATCATCCGAGCTGGGCATTCTGCGCGACACGGGCGATCTGCTCGACTCGCTGAATGCCGATGCCACCGATAATGGGGTCAGCATTGGCGTTCTGTCGAAATACGCCAAAATCCACCAGTTCGGCGGCGAGGTCCGCATTCCCGGCGGCACGGGCACGCTCTATCGTCACTGGAACCCCCGGTCGCAAAAAACCAATGGGCGCTTTGTGAAAAAGGAAAACAAACATATGAAAACCGAGACCTACACCCGCAAGGCGCGCACGATCCGCATTCCCGCGCGCCCCTATCTGGGGTTCAGCCCTGCCGACCGCGAGGAAATCGTTCACATCGCGGAACAATGGCTGGCCAAAAACGACACCCCGTAAAAACGGCCCGCAGACCGACAAAATACGGCGCGGGGTATGCGTCTAGCCAAAATCGCAATACCCCCCCGTTAAACCCCCGTTAAAAACGCGCTACGGGGCCATTGCGGGGCGGGTCGCGGGTGCATCGCCCATGCTCTTGCCCCGACCACCCATCCGGGGCAGCATCATCACGGCGCGGCGGATTGGAACCAAGCAGGAACCTTTCGCCCGCCCTTTGCCCCGAATCACCTGCCATAAGCCATCCAATCGCAATCGGATGGACCTATGCCGCAGACCACCCCCATCACCCAACCCACGGCCCGGATCGAGGTGTTCCGCCCCGGCACATTCACCCCCATGCAGGGGCGGGCCGTTTCGTTCACCGCTGCCGATCTGGCAGCCGTCGCCGACAGTTACGACCCCGCGACCGCCCCCGCGCCGGTTGTCGTCGGCCATCCCCAGACCGACGCCCCGGCCTTTGGCTGGGCGCAGTCCTTTGATTATGACGCATCGGGCGAACGGCTGCACGCCAATTTGGGCGATATTGCCCCCGAATTTGCCGATGCGGTCAAAGCAGGCCGCTACCGCAAAGTGTCGCTGGCGTTCTTTTCGCCCGACGCGCCCGCCAACCCGGTGCCGGGCAGTTGGTATCCCAAACATATCGGGTTTCTGGGCGGGGCTGCCCCTGCCGTCAGCGGCCTGAAAAACGTCGAGTTTTCCGCCGATCAGGGCGGCGTTGTCACCTTTTCCCAGCCCTTGCCTGCGCGCCACGGCTTTGACGTGGCGGCCCTGATCGCCAGCTTTGCCGATTTTCTGGCCGGGCAATCGGGCGATCCGGTCGCCATCGACTGGTCCCCCGCGCCCGAGCGCGCCCCCGCATCCTCTGACCCGCAACCTGAACAGGAACCCACCGTGCCCACCCCCGAACAATCGGCAGCCTTTGCCGAACAAGAGGCCCAATTCGCCGCCCGCGAAGCCGCACTGGCCGCGCGCGAAACCGCTGCCCGTCATGCCGATCACGCGGCTTTTGCCGACAGCCTGATCGCGGATGGCAAGATGATCCCCGCCAGCCGCGCCGCCCTGATTGGCATTCTGGATCAGTTGGGCGCGAGCGGCGAAATCAGCTTTGCCGAAGGCGGTGACACGCTGACGGCGGCGGATGCGCTGCAAAAGCTGCTGCGCGACCAGCCCAAGATCGTGGATTTCAGCGCGCTCCCCGATGACGCGCCTGCAGCCCATGTGAACTTCGCATCCGACGGCAAGCCTGTCGATAACGAGGCCTTGGCGGTGGTCGCCAAAGCCCAGGCCTATCAACGCCAGCATCCCGGCACCGAGTTCATCGATGCCGTTCACGCCGTTTCGTAAGGAGTGATTATGCAGTATTTCCACGACATTTTGACCCTGTCGGTCAAGTCGGCCGGGCTGTTTGATGCCTATGACCTGATCGGCTGGGACGACAAGAAGGTGACCACGGATGGCGCGGCGGTCAAAGGATTTGCCCTGTCACCTTCGACCGAAATCGGCTTGCAGGTCGGCGTCGTCGTGATGGGCGTGGTGCGCGTCAAGGCGTCCGGGGCCATCACCAAAGGCGCGCGGGTCATTTCCGCCGCGACCGGCGGCGTGAAAGCTGCCGGGGCCAGCACCGCCCATTTCGCCACCGCCCTGACGGACGCCGCCGACGGCGAGTTCGTCGATATCCTGATCCGCTGAAAGGTCTGACCATGCCCACAATGAACCAGCGTACCGCCGCTGTGATTGACCCGATCCTGTCCACCCATGCTCGCGGATACCGCAATGCCGAGCTGATTTCGCATCTGCTGTTCCCGCGCGTGACCATCCCCAACCGCTCAATGCGCGTGCTGAAATTCGGCAAGGAAAGTTTCCGGCTGATGAACACCCGCCGGTCGCCCGGCGCGGCCAAGGCGCGCATCCAGTATGGCTTTGACAGCGATTCGATTTCGCTGGTCCAGGACGCGCTGGAGGGCTTTGTGCCGGTCGAACACCAAGAAGAGGCGTCCAAGGTGCCGGGGGTCGATCTGGGCCGCAGTGCCATCAATATGGTGCTGGATATTGTCGATCTGGGCATGGAAAAAGAGGCCGCCGATCTGGCCCGCAATGCCGCGCTCTATGCCGACAGCAACAAAGTGACCCTGACCGGATCGGCCCGCTGGTCCGATGCCGCCAGTGATCCGCTGGCCGATATTGACGAGGCCAAGGACTCGATCCGCCGCATGATCGGTCGCTATCCCAATATGCTGACGCTGGGGCCGTCCGTGATCAAGGCCCTGAAGCGTCACCCGAAAATCAAGGAACAGTTCAAATACACCACGGCGGCGTCGATCACGACCGAGATGCTGGCCGGGTATTTTGATCTGGAGAAAATCGTGGTTGGCAAAGCGGTGTTCCTGCCGGAAACGGCCCCCGACACCCAGCCCGCCAGTGACATCTGGGGCGATGATGCGATCTTGTCCTTCACGCCCAGCAATGCCGAGCGGTATGACATTCCGTCCTTCGCCTACACCTATGAGCTGTCGGGCTATCCGCAGGTGATGCGGCCCTATTTCGAAGAACGCACGGATTCGTGGGTTTACCCCACGAAAACCGAACGACGCCCCTATCTGGTCGGCGCGGAAAGCGGGTTCTTGTTCAAGGATGCGGGGAAAAAATAATGCCGGATTTGGTAAATGTCACGCTGTCGGCCCCGGTCAAAACCGGCACCGGCTGGCATCAGGCGGGCGATCAGATCACCGTCACCGTCACCGAGGCCGAGGAGCTGGAGGGCGTGGACGTCGTCGCGGATGTGATGATGGCGCGCAATGTGCTGGACGAGCTGGGCGCGCGGATCGCCGAGCTTGAGGCCGAAAACACCGCCCTGAAAGCCGAAATCGCCGCCCTGACCGCTGCCGCTCCTGCGGGCAAGCAGTCCAAGACGGCCCCGGCGTCCGACTGATCCCACCCAGTCGGCACTCCCGGTGGCGGCACCCTCTGTCGCCACCGGCACAATCCTCTGCACCCAAGGATGCCCTAATGAAAGTTCTGATCCTCCGCGAAAGTTTACGCGCCTCCATCATCAGCGATGTGGTCACCTATCTCATGATCGTGCTGGTCATCGGCACGGGCGTGGTTTTGCAATCGGATGCCATGCAGTGGCTGGGCTTTCTGATGCTGGTCACCGCATTCTTGGGTCGTTCGATGGGTAACTGTGCGCACTGCACCGGCTTTGATGAAGCCGAGTTTACCCTCCGTCGTTGGCGCACCGAACAGGCGTCCGGGCAATGACCTATGCCAATATTGATGATCTGATCGACCGCGCCGGTCTGCAAGAAATGCTGGATGTGGCCGACCGCGACCGCGACGGCGTGGTGGACCCGACCGAAGTTGAAGCGGCCCTGATCCACGCCGATTCGATCATCGACGGCTATATCATGGCCCGCTATCCGACGCGGTTTATCAATCCGCCGCCCTTGCTGCGGACATGGGCCACAGCCATCGCCCGGTATAAACTGCACCGCTATGACCCGCCCGAATATGTCGAAACCGACTATAAGGATGCGATTGCCGCGCTGAAAGACGTGGCGCGTGGGCTGATCAGCCTGCCGCTGCCTGATGGGGCAGTCGCGCCCGATCCGTCCGGTCAACACCAAAGCTGGTCGCCCGATCAGGTGTTCACCCCGCAAAATTTGCAGGGCTGGCGATGATTTCGGACATCATCACGCGACTGGAACGGCCCGGCGTTTTTGCGCAGGTCGATCTGGCCGAGGATATGGACGCGCTGATGCGCGGCACCGCGCGCCCCAGCGGCACGGTGTTCGTGATGCCCTATCGCGAATCTGCTGACCCCAACGGTCTGGCCACCGGGTTTCGGCAGCGCGTCAGCGTCCAGATCGTCACGGCCATCATCATGCGCATCAATGACGATCCGCGCGGCGCATCCCGCGCCCGCGCCTTGGAAACCTACCGCCACGCGGTCGAGTGCGCGCTGATCGGCCAGACCCCCGCCGGGGCCGCCACACCGCTGGAATTGATCGGCGGCGAGGGCAGCGCCCTGACCGACAACGTCTCACTCTATGTCCAAACGTGGGAAACCACCCGCTACATTGTGAAAGGCCCCTGATGACCCGCAAGACCCCCGACACCGCCGCGCCCTCTGACGCAGTCGACACCCCCGTCGATGCGCCGATCCCGGCCAATCCCAGCACGGGCGGCAGCTATATCCGCCACGCCGATGGTCGCCTGACGCGGGTGGGTGACGCCACCGCAGCGCAACCTGAACAGGACCAATAACATGCCGATTTTTTGGAAAGAAAAGGTATTTTTGCTGGCACCGGAAACGACCTATGGCACCGCGCCGACGCTGTCAGCCGGGGATGCGGTGCTGGCCAGTAACATCACCCTGTCGCCCATGGAAGGCGAGGATGTCAGCCGTGAACTGGAGCTGCCGCAGATGGGCGCGCAGGGGACAATTCCGGTCAATCTGCACGCGAAACTGACCTTCAGTGTGGAGCTGGTCGGGACCGGGACGGCGGGGCAAATCCCGCCCATCGGCAAGCTGTTGCGCGCCTGTGCCATGGCCGAGGTCAAGGAGACGACGAAAGTCACCTATACCCCCGTATCGCGCGGGCATGAAAGTGTGACCGTGCATCTGTGGATCGGTGATACCCGCTATGCCCTGACCGGGTCGATGGGGACGGCGACGATCCGCGTGGCGGGCAGCGCGATCCCGAAGGTTGAATTCGAGATGACTGGGCTGTTCACCATGCCCAGCAAAGTGACCCCGCCGACGCCCACCCTGACCGCGCAGATCGACGCGCCCGTTCTGGTGGCCACGACCCAGAACACGCCGACCTTTACCATCAACAACCGCCCCTTTGTCATGCGCAGCTTTGCTTTGGCCTTGGGAAATCAAGTGGAAACGCGGTTCCTGATCGGGTCGGACCGGGTGCTGATCACCGGCAAATCGGAAACGATTGAAACCACAGTCGAGGCCGAGGAACTGAACGTGTTTAACCCGTTCCAGATCGGGCAGGCCCGCACCCGTGTGCCGGTGAAACTGGTCCACGGCACGGCGAACGGCAACCGGGTGACGATTGAGGCTCCCAAGGCCCAGATGCAGCGCCTGACCGGGCTTGAGGAAAACCAAGGCATCAAGGAATGGCCACTGCGGCTGATCCCGATGCTGACTGCTGGCAATGACCAGTTTTCGATCATGTTTAACTAAGGATACCCCAACATGCTGAAAATCAATCAAAATCCGACCTTTTCGCACAAAGTGAAGGTCCGCGTCCCGGTCGATGGCGGCTTTGCCGATCAGGAATTCACCGCCACATTCCGCGTGCTGCCGTGGTCCGAGGTCGAAAAACTGGACACCGACCCGGTGCAGCTTCTGCGCGCGATTTGGATCGGCTGGGATGGGATCGTTGATGATGACGGCCAGCCCATCCCGTTTTCCGACGCACTGCGCGATCAGCTGATCGACACCCTCTATATCCGGGCGGCGACAGTAACGGTCTATGTCAATGCGATGACGGGGGTCGCGCGGGGAAACTGATCTGGGCGGGGGCGGCATGGGTGCGGGGTGATCTGTTTACCGACGCCGCCCCCAGCGAGGCTGACACCGACGCTGCGCGCTGGGGCCTGCCTGCGGTCCCGCGCCGCGCCGCCCCGCCCCCCGATGATGGCATCTGGCCCGCCCATATCGACGCGCTGGCCGCGTTTCTGGCCGTCGCCAATCAATGGCGCTGCCATGTCTATCCCGACGGCAGCACGCATTGGCTGGGTCTGGATTACACCGCCGCTGCCTCCGGCCTGACACTGGCCGGGATCACCCCCACCCCCGACCTCTGGGACCAAATCCGCTCCATCGAGGACGGAGCAGCACAGGAACTGAACAAGCGTGGCCAATGACCTGAAATTTTCGCTGGTACTGACTGCCGACGCCTCGGCGGCGAAACGCGAGACGTCCGAGGTCACCAAGGCACTGGACGGGCTGAAAGATCAGGCCGCCCAGACCAGCGGCGCGCAAACGGGGCTTGGCACAGCCAGCCGCGAGGCGGCGGCGGGCATCACGGCGGCGGCTGGGGCGAATACGGGGGTGGCACAGGCCGCGAAAGAAGCGGCGAGCCGTCTCGATACCCAGAAAAACGCCACCGCCGGAGCCTCGGCGGCGCTGTCGACGATGGCCCAAGCCGGGGGCGATGCGAGCGCACGGGTCGGGATGCTGGTCCCGGTCAGTCAGGGGCTGGGAAAGGCGGCAAAGACCGCCTCGGACGGTCTGGACCAGCAGGCCAAATCCACCAATATTGCCAAAGATGCGCTGGACCGGATGCATAAATCGGCGCAGACCGGCATTGCCGGGCTGGGCCGATTGGCGCGGATGGCGGGGATCACCGGGGCGGCGCTGGCCGCCTCGTTTTCCGCGCGGGCACTGGCGGCGACAGCGGATGGCTGGTCGGATATGTCCAGCAGGATCGGCGCGGCGGTCAAAGATATGGACGCAGCGCAGGGGCTGATGACAGACATGCTGCGGCTGGCCAATGCGTCTTATTCGGCCATCGGTCAGACCGTCGATACCTTTGCCAGTAATATCGGTCCGATGCGCGATCTGGGCTACAGCACCAAAGAGGTGCTGGATTACACCGAGTCGCTGAACCACATGCTGGTCATCACCGCCACCAAGGGCGAACAGGCGGCGTCGGTGCAAAATGCGCTGTCCAAAGCCATGGCCACCGGCAAAATGGACGCGCAGGGGCTGGAAACCGTGCTGGCCAATGGCGGGCGCGTGGCGGAGGCACTGGCCAAAGAGCTTGGCACCACCACCAGCGGCCTGCGCAAAATGGCGTCTGAAGGCAAGCTGACCGGGCAGGTGATTGCACGGGCGCTGCTGAAATCGCTGGAAGATGTGCGTGAAGAAGCCGCGCAGATGCCCAGCACCATCGGCGACGGGCTGTTGCGGATCGGCAATGGCGTCACCGCCCTGATCGGGTCGATTGATCAGGCGCTGGGCGCGTCGGCGGCGGTGGCCGATTGGCTGAACGGCATTGCCGAAGGTATCGGCAAAATCGCGGCCAAGGATTTTTCCGGGCTGATGGACAGCATGAAAAACGCCGCCATCGGTCTGGGTCAGGCGCTGATGGTGCTGGCGGCCACGCGCATTCCGGCGCTGATCGCCGGGATTGCCGCAATCAATATCCAGACCGCGCTGATGACCGGGCGGTTTATCGCAGGCGCTGCCGCATCGCGCGGCATGGCGGCGGCGATTGCGGCCAAGACGCTGGCGGTGCGGGGGCTGGCCAGTGCGCTGGCGCTGGCCGG
>NZ_JAUNTJ010000037.1 GCF_030538755.1 Paracoccus sp. (in: a-proteobacteria)
TCCTGGCACCTCCTGAATCATCGAACAAGGTTATAATCAATGGGTCCTGAACCTACATTCCACGGCGACTTTCGCGACATTTTGCCCCACGAGGGGCTGCGCTCACCATTGCTTGACAATCCTAACTTATTCACTCAGGTATCATTGGATGACTTATTAACTTCGGGACTGGTCTCCTTCGATGAAAATACACCTTGCTCTGTCCGCCCGGTGCCTTGCGCTGGCCAGCGGCAGCATGATTGCCCTTTCTGTTGGTATGGCCACGGCACAGGACGCAGATGGCCCGACCGTTCTGGACGAAATCGTGCTGACGGCAACCACCGATACCAGCGTGCAGGTTGATGGCTATGTCGCAACCTATGCGCAGGCCGCGACCAAATCCGACACGCCAATCGCGCAGACGCCGCAGTCGGTTTCGGTCGTGACCAATCAGCAGATCGAGGATCAGGGCGCGACGACGCTGGGGCAGGCGCTGAATTACAGCGCGGGCGTGCTGGGTCAGCCCTACGGTGCCGACCCGCGTTTCGACAGCCCGACCCTGCGCGGGTTCGAGGCGCGCGATGCCCAATATGTCAACGGCCTGCGCCAGTTGCGTTATATGGGCGCCCCCGCCTATGAGATCTACGGGATGCAGCAGGTCGAGGTGCTGCGCGGGCCGTCGTCCTCGCTTTACGGGGCTGGCTCGCCTGCCGGGATCATCAATCAGGTTCAGAAACGCGCGCAATCCTATGATTTCGCGGAAATCGGCGCAGGGATCGACAGCAACAGCGGCGGGCAGGCGTTCTTTGACGTGAACCGCGTCGCCAATGACACGCTGTCCTGGCGGCTGACCGGGATCGCGCGCGACAGCAAGCCGCAGATCGAGGAACTGGACAACAAGCGCGGCTATCTGGCCGCTGCGGCGCGGTGGCAGGCAACCGATACGACGACCATCGACTTTATGGCGTCCTATCTAAAGGATTCGCCGCTGTCGCCAACCGGGGTGCCTTATGCGCTGACGCAGATCGCGGATGGCAAGAGCCTGCGCGATTTCTATACCGGCGAAGAGGGCTGGGACGACAGTGACCGCCGGATGTTCAATTTCGGTATCGAGATCAGCCACGAGTTGGAAAACGGCTGGCGGCTGGATCAGGGTTTTCGCTATGAGAACTTTGACTGGAATTATCGCGGCATGTATGTGACCGGCCTTTCGGGCACGGAAATCACCCGCGGCGCGAACCGCCAGTCCGAGGATGCGTCGGGCATCAATCTGGACACTCGCCTGTCGGGCGTGGTCGATACCGGGCAGGTGACGCATAATCTGCTGTTCGGCGTGGACATCCGCAAATACGATTCCCGCACCACGACCGAGTTCTTCACCGCCCCCTCGCTGGATTGGGTGAACCCGGTGCGGGGCAACCTGCCAACCGGCGCGGCGTGGTATGTGGCGAACAGCGACATCACACTGAAACAGGTCGGCATCTATGCTCAGGATCAAGTCGAGGTCGGGAACTGGCGTGCCGCGCTGGCGCTGCGCCATGACCGTGCCGAAGTGACCGGCTGGTCGGAACGCGCCGGCAATCGGGTGACGGTCGATCAATCCGACAACAAGACCACCGGCCGCGCCGGGCTGTCCTATGTCTTTGACAATGGGGTGATGCCCTATGTCAGCTATTCGACCTCGTTCGAGCCGGTGGATGCGATCAGCTATGCCGGGGTTCAGGTCGAGGGTTCCGCACCGGGGCCAAGCACGGCAAAGCAATGGGAACTGGGCGTCAAATACGAACCCACCGCCTTTAACGGGCTGATTACCGCCGCCATCTATGATCTGCGGCAGGAAAACATCATCGAAAACCTGGGCGGCGGCACCTATCGCAACATCGGCGAGGTCAAATCGCGCGGCTTCGAGCTGGAGGCCACCGCCGAAATCGCCGAAGGCTGGGATCTGCGCGGTTCCTATTCCTTCAACAAGACGGAACAGATGACCGGCACCAATGCGGGCAATGAAATGGCCAATGCGCCGCGCCATCTGGCGAATCTGTGGCTGGACCGCGATTTCGGCAATGGCTGGCGTGTGGGCGGCGGGATTCGCTATATCGGGTCTCGGTTCGGGGATTCGGCGAACAGCTATGACATGGGCGCGGTGACGCTGGCCGATCTGGGCGCGACCTATACCTATGACAATATCGAGGCTTCGCTGAACGTCAGCAACCTGACCGATAAGGTCTATCTGGCCAATTGCGGCAGCTTTGGGTGCTATTATGGCGAGGGGCGCGTGATCTCGGCGCAACTGACGCGCAAGTGGTAAACCGCCGTTCCTTTCTGACCGCCGCCGGGATGTTTCTGGCGGCGGGTTTTCCTGTGCGGGCGGCCAATGCGCCAAGGTTGGCGGCGATTGACTGGGCGATGCTGGAAACTGCCGTCGCCATCGGTCATATGCCCGTCGCGGCGGCGGAACTGATCCGTTACCGGCAGGATGTGGGCCAGCCGGTCATTCCGGGTGATATCACCGATCTGGGCCTGCGTGGTGCGCCGAACTTTGAGCTGCTGCAACTGCTGCGGCCCGATCTGATCCTGTCGTCGAATTATTACACCCGATACGAGGCGCGGCTGGCGGAAATCGCCCCGGTGTTTTCGCTGCCCTTTTATTTGCCCGGTCAGGCCCCCTTGCCACATGTCATGCAGGCGCTGAGCCTGCTGGCCGGCCGCATCGGCGATCCGGCTGCGGGGGCGGCGGCGCGGGATGCCGCTGATGCGACGCTGGACGTGCTGGCCGCCCGTGCCACCGGGTTCCGTGACCGGCCTGTCTGTCTGGTCAATATCGGTGATGCGCGGCATATGCGGGTCTTTGGCTTTGACAGCCTGTTCGGCAACGTAGCCAGCCGCATCGGGCTGCGCAATGCCTGGGCCGAGGGGACAAAGTTCAGTTTTCTGGCCCCGGTGCCGCTGGAAAAGCTGGTTGATATGCCTGACGCGCGGCTGGTGATCGCGGGCGAGATCCCCATCAACGCCCGCCGCAGCCTGTCGCGCAGTGTCTTGTGGCGGGCGCTGCCGCCTGTGGCAGCCGGGCGCGTTTACCTTGTTCCCGAAGGCAACCCGTTCGGCGGCGCACCCTCGGCGCTGCGTTTCGCGCAAAGCCTGATCGACGCGCTGGAACGCGGCCCGCAGGTGCTGGCATGATCCGTGTTCTGCCATTGGTTGCCGCGCTGTCCGCCGGCTTGTGGGGGCTGGCGGCGGTGCAGATGCTGCCGTTGGTGGATTGGCCCGGCTGGCCGCTGCACCCGCAGACGATGACGCTGGATCAGATCATGCTGGCCTATGGGCAGATGCCGCGCGGGGTAATCGCCTTGCTGGCGGGGGCGATCCTTGGGCTGTCGGGTGCGATCTTGCAAGTGGTGCTGCGCAATCCGGTGGCTGACCCGACGACGATGGGGATTTCCTCGGGTGCGCAACTGGCGCTGGTGATCGTGACGATCTTTGCGCCGGGATTGCTGGATTATGGCAATTGGCCGGTGGCGCTGGCGGGGGCGGGGCTGGCTGCCGCCTTGGTGCTGGCCATCGGCGCGGCGCGGGCCTTCGCGCCGGTGACGATGGTGATCGCCGGGATGCTGGTCGGCATGACCGCCAGCGCGATTGCCACCGCCGTGACGCTGGCGCAGGGGCAATATCTGCTGTCGCTGGTGATCTGGAACGGCGGCTCGCTGGTGCAGCAGGACTGGGCCGGTGTGCAGGCGCTGACCGCCGTGCTGGCGGGCGGCGCGGTGGTGGCGGCTGCGCTGGCGCGGCCTTTGCGCGTGCTGTCACTGGGGGCCGAGGGGGCGCAGGGGCTGGGCCTGAACGTCGCCGGTGTGAGGTTGCTGGCGGTGGCGGTGGCGGTGGTGCTGGCGGCGGCGGTTTCGGCCGAGCTGGGGCTGATCGGTTTCGTCGGGCTGGCCGCGCCCGCGCTGGCCCGCACGATGGGGGTGCGCAGCATCGCCGGGCTGCTGGCGCTGTCGCCGGTCATCGGGGCGCTGATCCTGTCGCTGTGTGACGGGATCGTTCTGACCATTGCCGGACAAAGCGGCGAGATGTTTCCCACCGGCGCGCTGACCGGGCTGATCGGTGGGCCGCTGCTGATCTGGCTGCTGCCCCGGCTGCGCGGCTCGACCCCACCGGGGACCGAGGCAGGCGAAGGCCCCGCGCCCCGCCGCGCCCATCCCGCGCGGCTGCTGGCCGCACTGGCGCTTGGGCTGGTCATGGCGGCGTTGGTGCTGGTCTGGATCGGGCGCGTGCCGCATGGCTGGGCGGTGCTGGACCGCGACAGTTTCGCGGCCTTTCTGCCGATGCGCCTGCCGCGTCTGATCGCCGCCGCGTCTGCCGGGGCGGCGCTGGCGCTGTCCGGGGCGGTGCTGCAACGGCTGACGGCGAATCCCCTTGCCTCGCCCGAGGTGCTGGGCGTGTCGGGCGGCGCATCCTTGGGCTATGCGGCGGTGGTGTTCGCGCTGGCCGCGCCTTCGGCCGCCGCGCTGACCATCGGCACCATGGCGGGCGGCGCCATCGCGCTGGCGCTGGTCGCGGCCTTTGTCAGCCACCGCGAGATGCCGCCCGAACGTGTTTTGCTGGCCGGGATCGCTGTTTCCGCGCTGGCGGGGGCGGTGCTGTCGGCGATGATGGCGGTCGGCGATGCACGGTCTTGGGCGATCCTGAACTGGCTATCGGGGTCGTCATCCGCCATCACCATGCCGGGCGCTTTGGCGCTGGCGGTGCTGGCGTTGGCACTGTGGGCGGCGGCGCTAGCGGCCCGGCGCTGGCTGGCGATCCTGCCGTTGGGCCATGGTGTCGCGGGCGGGCTGGGCCTGCCTCTGCGCCGGACGCGGCTGGTGCTGATCGCCTTGGCCGGGCTGGCCACGGGGGCGGCAACGGTGCTGGTCGGGCCGCTGTCCTTTGTCGGGCTGATGGCCCCGCATATCGCGCGGCGCGCCGGGCTGGCCCGCCCCGCCGACCACCTGACCGGCAGCGCGTTGATCGGTGCCGGGCTGATGCTGGCCGCCGATTTCGGCGCGCGCATGGCCGGTTTTCCCTATGAACTGCCGCTTGGTCTGTTTGCCGCGCTGCTTGGCGCGCCATGGCTGATCTGGCTGATGATGAGGCCCCGCAAATGACCGCTTTGTTCGACATCCGAAACCTGAATGTCGAGGTGCCGGGCCGCCGCCTGCTGCATGATCTAAGCCTGCGCCTGCCCGCCGGTCAGGCTGTGGCGCTGATCGGGCATAACGGCTCGGGCAAGTCCACGCTGCTGAAAACGCTGGCCCGGCAGATCGGCGCCACCGCTGGCAGCATCACGTTCGAGGGCCGGGCGCTGGCCGATTGGTCCGCCCGCGACTATGCCCGTCGTCTGGCCTTTCTGCCGCAGACCACGCCCCCGGCCGAGGGGATGATCGTGCGCGAACTGGTCGCGCTTGGCCGTTACCCGTGGCACGGGGCGCTTGGCCGCTTTGGCCCGGCGGATCACGCGGCTGTCGTGGCGGCGATGGCGGAATGTGGCGTCACCGATTTCGCCGAACGGCTGGTCGATACCCTGTCGGGGGGCGAGCGTCAGCGGGTCTGGCTGGCAATGATGGTGGCGCAACAGGCCGGGACGCTGCTGCTGGATGAACCGATCAGCGCGCTGGACATTGCCCATCAGGTCGAGGTTCTGGCGCTGGTCCGCCGCATGTGCCGTCAGCAGGGGCGCAGCGCGGTGATCGTGCTGCACGAGGTCAATATGGCCGCGCGGTTCTGTGACCATATCGTCGCCATTCGCGGCGGCAGGCTGGCGATGCAGGGCAGCCCCGCCGAGCTGATGCGGTCCGAGGTGCTGGAACAGATTTACGGTCTGCCGATGCAGGTGCTAAGCCGCCCGGATGGCACCCCCGTCGCCATTCCAGCCTGAAGGAACCCCGATGCTGCGTCAGTTTTTCGCCTATTATCGCCCCTTTATGGGGCTGTTCTGGCTGGATTTCGGCTGTGCCGTGCTGTCGGGCCTGCTGGAACTGGCCTTTCCGCTGGCGATCACCGCTTTCATCGACCATCTGCTGCCGCAGGGCGACTGGACGCTGACGATTGCCGCCGCTGTCGGGTTGCTGGCGCTGTATGCGGTCAATGCGGGGCTGTTGGTGGTGGTGATCTATTGGGGCCACAAGCTGGGGATCAACATCGAAACGGTGATGCGGGCGCGGGCGTTCGATCACCTGACGCGGCTGTCATGGCGCTGGTATGACCGCACCCGCACCGGCAAGCTGGTCGCCCGCGTGACCCGCGACCTTGAAGAAATCGGCGAGGTCGCCCATCACGGCCCCGAGGATGCCTTTATCGCGCTGATGACATTTGTCGGCGCATTCATCCTGATGTTCTGGATCAACCCGCAGATGGCGCTGATCGTGGCGCTGATCGTGCCCGCGATGCTGGCGATCGTGATCGTCTATGGCGGGAGGATGACGCAGACATGGCGGGCGATCTATTCCCGCGTGGGGGATTTCAACGTGCGTCTGGAAGAGGCTTTGGGCGGTGTCCGCGTGGTGCAGGCGTTCGGCAATGAAACCCATGAAAACGACCTGTTCGCGGTAGATAACGCCCGCTATCGCCGGGCCAAGCTGGACGCTTACCGGGTCATGGCGGCCTCGAACGCGCTGCAATATATGGGGCTGCGGCTGGTGCAGGTGGTGGTGATGGTCGTCGGCGCGGGCTTTGTGCTGAAGGGTCAGATGACCACCGGCGGATTCGTGGGCTTTCTGCTGCTGGTCGGCGTGTTCTATCGCCCGCTGGAAAAGATCGCCGCGGTGATCGAGACCTATCCGCGCGGGATTGCCGGTTTCCGCCGCTATCAGGAACTGCTGGCGACGGAACCCGAAATCGCGGATGCGCCGGGCACCATTCCCGCGCCGGACCTGCGCGGCGACATCCGGTTTCAGGGGGTCAGCTTTGAATACAATACTGACCGCCCGATTTTACGCGACATCGACCTGACCATCCGCGCGGGCGAAACGGTGGCTTTTGTGGGGCCGTCGGGCGCGGGGAAAACCACGCTGCTGGCGCTGCTGCCCCGGTTCTATGAACCGACCTCGGGTCGGATCACGGTTGACGGGCTGGACCTGCCACAGATGCAGTTGCACAGCCTGCGCCGACAGATCGGGCTGGTCTCGCAAGACGTGTTCCTGTTCGGCGGCACGCTTCGCGAAAACATCGCCTATGGCCGCCTTGGCGCGACGGATGACGACATCCGCACGGCCGCCGCGCAGGCGCAACTGACCAGCCTGATCGACAGCCTGCCCGAGGGGCTGGACACCGTCGTCGGAGAACGTGGCGTGATGCTGTCGGGCGGCCAGAAACAGCGCGTCGCCATCGCCCGCGCCTTTCTGAAAAACCCGCCCATCCTGATTCTGGACGAGGCCACATCCGCCTTGGACAGCCAGACCGAGCGTGAAATCCAATCCGCCCTGGACCGTCTGGCCAAGGGCCGCACCACGCTGGTAATCGCGCATCGCCTTGGCACGATCCGAGGCGCGGATCGCATCGCCGTCATGGATCAGGGCCGCATCGTTGAAACCGGCACCCACGCGGAATTGCTGGCGCTTGGCGGGGTTTATGCCGGGCTGGCGGGGTAGAGAGCTGCAAGCTGCGGGCATACCAAGATCAACATGACGATCCGGCAGTGAACGCAATTCGAAGAGAAGAACGGGAATTTCTGAATGAGGATAAACCTGTGGTATAAAGCTCCGTCACCCGATCATCGGCCACCTCGCCCGTGCGGGCCGGTCTTGCGGCTTTCCTGTTCCAGCAGCCAGTTTTGCACGGCGGCGCGGCGGTAGATGATCTTGCGGCCGATGCGGACGCAGGGCGGGTCGGTGCGGGAGTTTCCCAGCGGGCGAGCGTGTGGGGCGTCAGACTCAGGGTCTGGGCCAGTTCTGCGCGGCTCATTCAGTCGCGTAGGATGTCAGTACTGTCATTCGGGGCGGGCTGTTCGTGATCCATCTGCGGCTCCTGTCGTGATTCGGTGACAGGGCCAGCGGAACATGGTGCAGGGGCGGAATGCGCGGAATGAACCGGAACGGGGCGGGGGCCTGCCAGCGCTTGCGCGAATCTCAAATGAGATACATACTCGCGGGGCCAACAGAGGATACCCCTATGCCTGCGCAAACGTCGATGCTTCATGTCCGTGTGGATGACCAGCTGAAGGCTCAGGCCGCCGAGGCGTTATCGGGGGTTGGCCTGACCTTGTCGGATGCGGTGCGGATCTTGCTGACCCGTATCGCGGCCGAAGGTGGCCTGCCTGCCGGGTTGGTCGCTGATGCTGATGCCTATGATGCCTGGTTTCGGACCAAGGTGTTGGAGGCGCTGGCCGACCCTCGCCCTGCCACGTCGCATGATAAGGTGATGGCAGAGGCACGCAGCCTGATCGCCGGGAAACATCGTGCCTGAACTTGAATGGAAGGCTGCGGCCATTGCCGATCTGATGGCAATCGTTGACTATATCTCGGACGATAATCCGGCAGCGGCAATGGCCTTGATGCAGGAAATCGATAGCAAGGTCGCGTCGTTGCCCGCCCATCCCAAACGCTGCCGCCCCGGCAGGGTGGATGGCACGCGTGAGCTGGTGGTCAGGCCGAATTATATCGTGATTTATGCGGAAACGCCCTCGGTCGTGACTGTGCTGCGCGTTCTGCATGCTGCGCAGATGTGGCCATGATCGGGCGCTACAGATCCTCCCCGATCCCATCCACCATGGCGATGCGCGCGCCGATCCATTCCATCACATTCACCGCCATGGAATTGCCCAAGGCCTTATAGCGCGGCCCATCGGCAGCGGGTTTGCCGCCGCGATACGGGATCAGCGTGTAATCATCGGGAAAACCCTGTAATCGTTCGCATTCGCGCGGTGTCAGGCGACGCACGGCCCAAGGCGCGGCAAGGTAGCTGCGCGATGATCCGCCACTGGCAGCGCGGATATTGGCGGTGTCGTGTGGCCCTTCCGGCATCGCGCCCTCGTCCCGCCCGCGCAGGTCGAATGCCACCGGCTGGGCCAGATAGGTCTGCTGCTTCATCCCGGCCTCGGCCGCTAGCGCGGCAGTGATCTGACCATCACCACTTGTCAGCCGAACTTCATCGCGGGTGTTCTGCGCGAAGGCCACGGCGGCATGGCCACCGGCATTGGCATGGCTGGTCTCATGCGCCATGCTGCGCAATGTGGGGTGCGATCCGTCCTCGACAGCCTGCACTTCGCTGCCCTTGCAGTCGAAGGCGACCGCTTGCGGGACAGGCCGTGCCTCCAGCGTATAGGATGCGCCATCCGCCCGGAATCCGGCCCCGTCCGGCCCCGCAGCGGGGTTCTCGCTGCCAGCGCGTTCCTGAATCGCGATGGGGATCAGTGGCGTGCCGCGGCCGGTGCCATCCTCGCTGGCGTCGTGGCCTTCAGCGCGCAGTGCATGCGGCAGACACTGGATCCCAGCAGTTGCTGCCCTGATTGCGGCGGCGATCTGCGCCTGATGGGCAAGGATATCAGCGAGATGCTGGATCTGATCGCGACGTAATTAAAGGTCGTCCAGATCACCCGGCCCAAGAAATCCTGCCGACGCTGCGAGCGCATGGTATAGATGCCTGCGCCCAGCCGCCCGATCCCAGGCAGCATGGCAGGGGCGAACCTGCTCACTCACATCCTCGTCTCCAAATTCAACGATTACCTTCCCCTGTATCGTCAGCACGAGATCTTCGCTCGGATGGGGGCTGATATCCCCGACAGCACTTTTTCGACTGGTATGGCCGCGTCACGAAGGTGCTGGTACCGCTGATCGAACGGATCGAGGCGGATGTGATGGCCAGCGACCTGCTGCATGCTGCTGACACACCGATCCGGGTGCTGGACCGTGCAAACTATGACAAGGGGCTGGGCAAGAGTGTAAAGAAGGGTAGGATCTGGGCCTATGTCCACGATCAACGGCCCCCCCGGTGCGGTCTATGCCTTCGCACCGGGCTGGAAGGAAAGGCACGTTCATCACCATCTGGCCAACACCTGCGGTATCCTGCAGACCGATGGCTACAAGGGATATACCTATCTCTACACTCCGGAGCTGGCTGGGACACCCCACTTACGGAAGGCGGCCTGTTGGGCCCCCCTGAGGTGAGACTTCCATAAAAAATGGGGCAAGACGAAATCCGTCACCGCCCACGAGGTGCTTGATCGCATCGGTGCGCTCTACGACATTGAGCGCGAAATCACCGGGCATCCCGCTGAGATCCGCCTTGCCGCGCGAGGAAACACAGCGCTCCGAAGGTCGAGGCCTCCATCGTCTGGTCAGGACAGCAGCTCTCGCGGAACCCCGACAAAGAATATATGACCGGGCTTTCCGTTATGGGCTGAGCCGTCGGGACACTTTCAGCCTGTTCTTGTCTGATGGGGGCGGGGGCCATCGACAACAACCCAGCCGAGCGCGCCCTGCGCCCGATCGGTGTCGGATACCGCAACTGGCTCTTCGCAGGGGCCTATCACGGGCAAGCGGGGTTTGACCGGCTGTCGCATCTCAACCGGTGTTTCGTCAGGCCCGCTGGAACGGCACCGGGCTGGTCGCACCGCCCTATGGCGCGCGGTTCAAAACCATGATGAAGGCGATGATCGGGCGGAACTAACAAAAAGTTAGTCACCGGCGGAACCTTTTGCCTCTTGGCGCGATATGTCTGCATATTTCAGGCGCATATCGTGCCTGTCTTGCACAAAGGTGAACCACCATGATGACACGTCGCGATGCGTTGAAGCTGTCCGCTGCCGGGGTTGCCGTTCTGGCCCTGCCCGCCCATGCCAGCGGGGCGCTTGACTGGACCTTTTATCAGGCCGACGAGGCCGGCTTCCTGCGCACCCCCGTTCTGTTAAGCGGCGAGACTGACGCGATCCTGATCGACGGCGGGTTCACCCTGTCCGATGGCCGCGCGGTGGCCGATGCGATCAAGGCGACGGGCAAGCGGCTGACCACGATCTATGTCACCTGCAACGATCCGGACTATTATTTCAGCCTGCGCCCGATTGTGGATGCTTTCCCCGATGCGCAGGTCATTGCTCGCCCCGATACTGTCGCAGCGATCAACGGCAATGTCGAAGGCAAGCTGGCCGTCTGGGGGCCGCAACTGGGCGACAACGGCCCGCAAACACTGGCCGATGTGGTGGTCCCTGCGGCGTCCGAGGCGACCTCGCTGGAACTGGAAGGCCAGACAATCGAGATCGTCGAGTTCCCCGATATGCACGACCGCCGCTATCTGTGGGTGCCGTCCTTGCAAGCCGTGTTCGGCGGCGTGCTGGTCTATTCCGGGATTCACGTCTGGGTCGCGGATAACGCCACGCCGGAATCGCGGGCGCAGTGGATTGCGGCCTTGGACGAGATCATCGCCCGCAATCCCGCCATCGTGGTGCCCGGCCATCAGGCCCCCGGCGCGGCACAGGGCATCCCGGCGGTGCGATTCACCCGCGACTATCTGCAAGCCTTTGACAAGGCCGCTGAAACCGCTGCCAACAGCGAGGAACTGATTGCCGCGATGAAAGCGCAGTTCCCTGATCTGGGCAGCGAAAGCTCTCTGGAACTTGGGGCCAAGGTTGCCAAGGGCGAAATGCAATGGGGCTGAAAACCATTGCAACCATCGGGGCGGTTCTGGCCGCCCCAACCCTTGCCTTTGCGCAACTCGCCCCGGAAACCCGCAGTCTGGACGAATTGCATCAGGCTGCATTGGCCGAAGGCGGGCGCGTCATCGTCTATGCCGGTGGTGACACGGCGGGCCAGCAGGACGGGATGAAGCAGGCGTTCGAGGCCCGCTTTCCCGGCATGGTGCTGGATGTGATCGTGGATTATTCCAAATATCACGAGGCGCGGCTGGATAATCAGATCGCGACCGATTCGGTGGTGCCGGATGTGATCCAAGTGCAGACCTTGCAGAACTTTCCCCGCTGGAAGGCCGAGGGCGCGCTGATGCCCTATAAGCCCGCCGGTTGGGACAGCATCTATGACGCGTTCAAGGATACCGACGGGGCCTATACCGGCATTTTCGTCGATGCGTTTTCCAATGTCGTAAACCTTGCCGCGCTGCCCGACCCGGCAAGCTGGCCGCGCGAGGCCGCCGATTACCTGCGCCCCGATCTGAAAGGCCGGATCGTGCTGACCTGGCCCACCGATGACGATGCGGTGCTGTTCTGGTTTAAGCAGGTGGTCGATAAATACGGCTGGGATTATCCCGCCCAACTGGCCGCGCAGGAACCGATCATGGTGCGCGGCACGCAGGCCCCCGCCGATTATGTCGATGACGGGCGGGCGGCGGCGACATTTTCCACCGATGGCACCCTGCGTCCGGCGGTTGATGCAAAATCGCGCTTTGTGCTGCCCGAAACGGACCCATTCGTCGCATGGCCGCAGCAGGCCGCGATTCTGGCCGGTGCCAAACACCCCGAGGCCGCCAAGCTGTATCTGAACTGGCTTCTGGACAAGGATACGCAGGAAAACATCTGGTATATGTGGTCCGTGCGCACCGATGTGACCCCGCCCGAAGGGTATAAGCCCATCTGGGACTATCCCAACGCCGACCCGCTGGCCTTTGGCGCGTGGATGGCGGATCGCGCGGCGGTGGAAAGCTTCCGCTCGCAGATCGGGCTTTATCTGGGCTGGCCCGGCGAGACCGCCGAGCCACCCTCGCCCGGCCACCCCGGCCTGCACCCGGATGTGGCGCTGCCGCATTGATGCTGAAAGGGGGCGTTCGCGCGCCCTCTTGGCCTTCAGCCGCGTTTCCCTATGACCCGGTTTCGGCCACAGCAGCACAAAGGCTGTGGATCATCTCTTGCACCTGTTCGCGGTCATCGGCGACCAGCTTAAAGCCCTTTAGCGCGGCCCCCATCATCCGGGCGGTGACCTCGGCATTATCGCGGCCCGCATCTTGCAGCATATCCGCCAGCAACCGGATAAACCCGGCGTGACCCTGACGCACCGGCGCAAAGTTCAGATCGAACATATCCTTGGCATCAGGATTGGCGCGAACCAGATCGAACCCGGCCAGCCCCCATGACAGGCAGGCGTGACGCAGCTTTGCGCCCAAGCCAGACAGCCCGGCAAGCTCGGCGCGGATTTCGGCCAGCTTGCGGCTGGCCAACAATTCAATCACCGCGCCGAAAATATCCTGCTTTTGCGGGAATGACAGATACAGCGTCGGGCGCGCGATACCGGCGGCGGCGGCGATATCGCCCATGGTCGTGCGGGCAAAGCCATAGCGGATGAACACATCGGCTGCGGCTTGGGTGATCTTGTCGCGGCGGGCGTCGGCGGGGGGCAGAGTCTGGGTCATGATCTGCGTCAGATAGGGAAAACCACGGCAAATGCCAAGATTTGACATTATGAATATTTTTGTCATTTCGTCTTGATGTGGCGCAAGCGTCCCCCTATCTGACGCTCAGATCGCTTGGAAACAAGCCGTCCCATCGGATCAAAAGGACCGAAAAACATGCCTAAAACTGTTCTGATTACAGGCACATCCAAAGGAATTGGTCAGGCCACCGTGCTGCGTTTCGCCCGTGCGGGCTGGAACGTCGCCGCGACGATGCGCAACCCGGCAGACGCTGACCCTGCTTTCGCCGACTTTCCCAATATCGCCGTTATCGCACTGGACATCACCGACCCGGCCAGCATTGAAGCCGCACTGAAGACAACGCGCAAATGGTTCGGCCAGATCGACGCGGTGGTGAACAACGCGGGCTATGGTCAGGCGGGCTATTTCGAAGCCGTAACCGACGCCCAGCTTCGCGCCAATTTCGACACCAACTTCTTTGGCACCGCCAATGTCATGCGCGCCATCCTGCCCGAGATGCGGGCGCGGCGCGAAGGGGTGGTGCTGAATGTGAGCTCGGTCGGCGCGACCTTCGGGATTCCGTCCTCGGGCGCCTATGTCTCGACGAAATGGGCGCTTGAAGGGCTGTGCGAAAGCGCATGGCACGAATTGACTCCGCTTGGCGTGCATCTGAAAGTGCTGGAACCGGCGGGCGTCAACACGCCCTTCCTGACCGCGCCGACCTATACCCGCGCATCGGTCGGTATTGATGATTACGAGGCTGACTACGCCCGGTTCCAGCAGGCGATGAGCGCCGATCACTGGGCATTGGAAGAACCTGAAACCATCGCCGACCGCATCTTTGACGCGGTGACGGATGGCACCGACCGGTTCCGCTATTTCGCCGGGCCGCCGCTGAACTGGCTGCGCGATGCGAAACGCAAGCTGTCGGATCAGGACTATGAGCAATTCATGGCCGAACGCTTCCGCAGCCCGGTCAGTGTCCATCAGAAAGGTTGACCCATGAAGGCCCTTGTCGTTCACGAGCTTGAGCAAGGCTTCCATCTGGAAGACGTCGCCATTGATGCGCCGCTGGGGCGCGAGGTGCTGGTCGAGGTGCGCGCCTCGG
>NZ_JAUNTJ010000016.1 GCF_030538755.1 Paracoccus sp. (in: a-proteobacteria)
CCCTGCGTTGAGGCCGTGTCATCGCCGCCCGAAACGGGGCGCGCCGCCCGTCCGGCGCGCCTTTTTCGTGTCACGTTCCGGCGCGCGGCGGGCTTTCCGCTTGACCTTCGCCGGGCGCGACTGTTGAACGGCGCGCGAAACCGCATGATCGACCGGTGAGGGCATGGACGACAACAACAACCGCAATCTGATCCTGGCGACCGTGCTGTCGTTCCTTGTCGTGGTGGTCTGGTATACGCTGTTCGCGCCGCCCCCGCCCGCCGAGCAAGCGGCCGAACCCGCTGCGGTCGTGGCCACCGACGGCGTGCAGGTGCCGGCAGGCACGACCGCCGCCCCCGGCGCGACGGCGACCGGCGCTACACCCGGCACCGTTCCCGCCACCACCGGCAGCGCCGACCCCACCGCCACAGCCGCGCGCGTCGCGATCGAGACGCCGTCGCTGGAAGGCTCGATCTCGCTGGCGGGCGGGCGCGTCGATGATCTGGCGCTGAAAGGCTATCGCGAGACGCTGGACGCCAATTCGCCGCTGGTGCGGCTGCTGTCACCCACCGCCCCCGCATCGGTCGAGGGGATGCCCTCGGTTCCGGGGATGCTGGCGGTGGCGCCGACGAAACCCTATTATGCGATCTATGGCTGGGCCGTGCCGCAGGGCGGCGACCCCGCGCTGGTGCCGGGACCGCTGACCATCTGGCAGGTCGAATCGGGCGAGGTGCTCGCACCCGGCCAGCCGGTCACGCTGGTCTGGGACAACGGCGCGGGCCAGATCTTTCGTCGCGTGTTCTCGATCGACGACCGGTTCCTGTTCACCGTCACCCAGTCGATCCAGAACAATGCCGAGACCGCCTTTACCGCCCAGCCCTACGGCGTGATCGCGCGCCACGGCCGCCCCGACACCGAGGATTTCTTTATCCTGCACGAAGGCGCGGTCGGCATGACCGACGGCAAGCTGCTGGAGGAAAAATACCGCGCCATCTCGCGCCTCGACCCGGTCGCGGGCTATGGCAATGCGCAGGTGATGGATGTGCGCGAAAGCGGCTGGATCGGGTTTACCGACAAATACTGGATGACCACGCTGGCACCCGAGGCGGGCCAGCCCTTTACCTCGGTCGTGAAATACGTCCCCGGTGCCGACATCTACCAGACCGAGGCCATCCTGCCGCTGATGACCGTGCAACCGGGCGCCGAGGCTGCCTCGACCACGCGGCTGTTCGCGGGCGCAAAAGTCTGGGAGGACATCCGCAACTATGAGCGCAACGACGGTATCACGCGTTTCGTGGACAGCATCGACTGGGGCTGGCTGTTCTTTCTGACCAAGCCGATCTTTCGTCTGTTGCACTGGCTGCATGACCTGATCGGCAATATGGGCTGGGCGATCATCGCGCTGACCTTCGTGCTCAAGCTGCTGGTGTTCCCGCTGGCGCGCAAATCCTACATCTCGATGGCGAAAATGCGCGAATTGCAGCCCGAGATGGAGGCCATCAAGGCGCGTACCGGCGACGACCGGATGAAGTTCCAGCAAGAGGTCATGGCCCTTTACAAAAAGGAAAAGGTCAACCCGGCGGCGGGTTGTCTGCCGATCCTGCTGCAAATCCCGATCTTTTTCGCGCTTTACAAGGTGATCTTTGTCACCATCGAATTGCGTCATGCGCCATGGTTCGGCTGGATTCGCGACCTGTCGGCGCCGGATCCGTCCAGCCTGCTGAACCTGTTCGGTCTGCTGCCCTTTGCCGCACCCGCCCAGGGGACCATGCTGCACAGCCTGTCGCTGCCGATTCTGGCGATCCTGCTGGGCGTCAGCATGTGGCTGCAACAAAAGCTGAACCCCGCGCCCACCGATGCGACGCAAAAGATGATCTTTGCGTGGATGCCGTGGATATTCATGTTCATGCTGGGCGGTTTTGCATCGGGGCTGGTCCTTTACTGGATTACCAACAACGTCATCACCATCGGCCAGCAATACACGATCATGTCGATGCATGGCCACCGCCCGAACCTGTTCGGCAATGTCCGCGAAAGTTTCAGGCGGACCAAAAAGTGAGGGGCAGATGACCGCAACGCTGGCCGAAATCCATCGCTTTCCCGTCAAATCGGTGGGGGGCGAGCGGCTGGACAGGGTGACGTTGACCGCCGGGCAGATCCTGCCCGGCGATCGCGCGTTTGCGGTCCTGCACGCCGATGGCCTGCGGCATCTGGAGGCTGACGGCACGCTGGCGAAATGGCTGCCGAAATCGGCCTTTCTGCGCGGCGCCGCGGCGGCGGGGTTACAGGCCATTCGCGGCGGCTGGCAGGGTGATCGGCTGCGGCTGACCCATCCTGATCGCCCGCCGCTGGACATGGCGCGCGACGACGAGGCGGCGCTGCTGGCATGGCTGGACCCGCTCTGGCCCGATGGGCGCGCGCGCCCCGCCCGGCTGGTCAGCGCGCCCATGCCGCTGACGGATATTCGCACGCCCTGGGTCTCGATTCTGTCGCGCGCGTCGCTGGCCGCGCTGGAGGGCGCGCTGGGGCCGGGCATCGGCACCGACCGCTGGCGCGGTAATCTGTGGGTCGATGGCTGGGACGCATGGGCCGAACGTGACATGACGGGCCAATGTTTGCGTATCGGGCAGGCCGAACTGATCGTGCGCGAACGTATCACGCGCTGCGCTGCCACCAATGCCGATACCACGACCGGGCTGGCCGATTGCGACATGCCGCGCGAGTTGACGGCGCTGCAAGGCGACGCCGATTTCGGCATATATGCCGAGGTTCTGACCGGGGCGGACATCGCCTGCGGTGATTCGATCGAGGTTCTGACATGAAGGTGGCCTTTCCCGTAGCCCCCGCCCCCGAACCCGCCGAGGCCGAGCCCGGGCGGCTGCTGTTTTCCGGTCCCGTCGATTTCGTCAAGGGCGTGGTCGCGATGGATGGCCTGCCCGCCGCCGACCGCCCCGAGGTCTGTTTCGCAGGGCGCAGCAATGTCGGTAAATCCAGCCTTATCAATGCACTGACCGGGCGCAAGGGGCTGGCGCGGGCCTCGAACACGCCGGGCCGCACGCAGGAAATCAACTATTTTGCATTGGGCGATCACGGCTATCTGGTGGATTTGCCGGGCTATGGTTTCGCGCAGGCCCCCGTTGCGGTGGTGAAACGCTGGCAGACCCTGCTGCGTGCCTATCTGGCCGGGCGTCCGACCCTGCGCCGCGCGTTTTCGCTGATCGACGCGCGCCACGGCGTCAAGGATGTGGATCACGAGATCATGGCCCTGCTGGACCGCGCCGCCGTGCCCTTTCAGGTCGTTCTGACCAAGACCGACAAGATCGGCCCGCGCGTGTTGCAGGACACCATCGCCCAGGTCGAGGAGGCGTTGCAAAAGCACCCGGCGGCCTTTCCCGAACTGGTCGTCACTTCCTCCGAGAAGGGCGAGGGCATCGCCACCTTGCGCGCCATCATCGCGGGGCTGGAATAGCCCCCACTGGACCCTTGCCCCCGCAGGGCATAACCTGCCGCCAGCCACAGGGACCGCAGCATGAGACCACAGGACATGACCCGAGATTTCGCCTCTGCCGCCGCCACGCTGTCCGAGGCGCTGCCCTATATGCAGCGCTACTCCGGCGCGGTGGTCGTGGTCAAATTCGGCGGCAACGCGATGGGTGACGACGCCGAGATGGCGAAATTCGCCTCTGACATCGTGCTGATGAAGCAGGTGGGCATCCATCCCGTCGTCGTTCATGGCGGCGGCCCGATGATCAACGAGATGTTGTCGCGGCTGGGCATCGAAAGCCATTTCGTGCGCGGCAAGCGCGTGACCACCAAAGCCACCGTCGAGGTGGTCGAAATGGTGCTGTCGGGGCTGGTGAACAAGCGCATCGTGCAGGCGATCAACGATGCAGGCGGGCGCGCGGTCGGCATTTCCGGCAAGGATGACGACATGATGGTCTGCGAGGCCGACGACCCCGAACTGGGCTTTGTCGGTCGCCCGGTCGAGATGAACATCCAGATCATCCGCGACCTTTACAATGCCGGCATGATCCCGGTGATTGCCCCCGTCGCCACCGGCATGGCCGATAACGAGACCTTCAACGTCAATGGCGACACCGCGGCGGGTGCGATCGCGGGGGCGCTGCGTGCCGACCGGCTGCTGCTTTTGACCGATGTGGCGGGGGTCAAGGATGCCTCCGGTGCGGTGGTGACGCAGATCCATCCCGATCAACTGCGCGCGATGATCGCGGATGGCACTGTTGCGGGCGGCATGATCCCAAAGACCGAAACCGCACTGGACGCCATCGACGAGGGCGTGCGCGCCGTCGTCATCCTTGACGGGCGGGTGCCGAATGCGGTGCTGCTGGAGCTGTTCACCGAACAGGGCGCGGGCAGCATCATCCGCTCGACCGAGCCACGGGTGCGGCCCAAGGGGCTGCGGCAGGGCGGGTCAGAGTTGTAAGCATGGTGGACCCCCTCATCTGATTCGGGGTCCATCATGCGCATGATCCGCTAAGAAATCGTTAGCAGCGGCGCTAAATCCACCAGCGCCCGGTCAGTGCCAGTCGTGCCAGATCAAAACGGCGCGCAAAATCCGATGGTTGCGGCGGGTTGTTCAGGTTTTTTCCAGCCAGGGCCGATTGCGCGCCCGCGCCCGCAAACAGCGCCCCGGCCGCCACACGCGGCACCGAACGGCGCGCGGCGCGGGCCTCGGCAAAACCCGTGCGTCCGGCCTTGCGCAGCGCGCCCGCCATATCCGGCGCGTCGCGCAGCCACCCCCCGGCCTCCAGCGCGGGCCACGCGCGCAGGAATGCCGCCACACCCGCACCACGCCCCTGCTGGCCCGCGACCGCGCCCAGACCCGGCGCCAGCACGCCCGCCGCCGCCACCATCAGCGCGCCCGCCGTCGCATCCACCATCGCCAGCGCATCATCCGCACCCGCAAACGGCGCGCGGTCGCACCAGCGAAAATGCCCCTCGACCAGCCGCGCCAGCCCGCCCGCATCCGCGCCCCATTCGCGCGCCACGGCCTCCAGCACGGGATGTCCGGTCGCGCGTTGCCCCGCGCCCAGCCGGGCAAGCTGATCGGCCCACCATTGCAGCCGGATTTCCGCAAGACCCGGTTCTGAAACGGAAAACGGGATGCGCGCAAATTCGTGATGCAGCGCATAGAGCGTCCAGAGCCGCCCACGCGCCCCCGCAGGCGCCACCAGCGAGGCCCCGAAACGGTCGGGGTCGGCGCGGCGCAGTTCCGCGCCCAGATCGGCCAGCGTCGTCAAATCGGGGCCACCCCGTCGCGGATCAGCTTCCAGCGGATCGCATCGGTCAGGGCCTCGAAACTGGCATCGACGATATTGGGCGAGACGCCGACCGTGGACCAGTGATTGCCGCGCCCGTCGGCGCTGTCGATGATGACACGCGTGACGGCATCCGTGCCGCCTTGCGTGATGCGCACGCGGAAATCGGTCAGCCGCATATCGGCCACAACCTCTTGATAAGGCCCGAGATCTTTCGCCAGCGCCCGCCACAGCGCGTTGACTGGCCCCATATCGTCGCCCTCTGGCCCAAGGCTTTCGCTGACCGACAGCATCCGTTCGCCGCCGATGCGGACCACGGCCACGGCCTCGGACATGGTGACGCGCGCGCCGTCGCGGCGCTGGCGACGCTCGACCGTGACGCGGTAACGCTCGACCTCGAAATGCCGGGGCATAAGGCCCAGCTCCTCGCGGGCCAGCAACTCGAAACTGGCCTGCGCGCTGTCATAGGCATAGCCTTGATCCTCGCGCGCCTTGACCCGGTCAAGGATGCGCGCCAGCGCCGGATCGCCGGGCGCAACCTCGATGCCCGCATCCATCAGCCGCGCGCGCAGATTGGATTGGCCAGCCTGATTGGACATCGGGATGATGCGGGCATTGCCGACGGATTCGGGGGGAACATGCTCATATGTCAAGGGGTTGCGCAGGATGGCCGAGGCGTGCAGCCCCGCCTTGTGCGCGAAGGCCGAGGTGCCGACAAAGGGCGCGGCCCGCATCGGCGCGCGGTTCAGGATCTCGTCCAGACGCTGGGAAATCGGCGTCAGACGGCGCAGCGCCTGCGTGGTGACGCCCGTGGAAAACCGCGCATAGGCCGGTTTCAGCGCCAGCGTGGCGATGATCGTGGTCAGCGAGGCATTGCCGCAGCGTTCGCCCAAGCCCCCCAGCGTGCCCTGCACCTGCCGCACGCCCGCCTCGACGGCCGCCAGACTGCACGCCACGGCCATGCCCAGATCGTCGTGACAGTGAATCCCCAGAACCTCGCCCGGAATGCCCGCCGCGATGACGGTGGCGCAGATCGCAGCGACCTCGCCCGGCAACGTGCCGCCATTGGTGTCGCACAAGACGATCCAGCGTGCGCCTGCCTCATGCGCGGCAGCCACGCAGGACAGCGCATAATCCGCATCGTCCTTGTAGCCGTCAAAGAAATGCTCGGCATCGAACAGCGCCTCGCGCCGGGATGCCACGATATGCGCGACGGATGCGCGGATGTTGTCGATATTCTCGTCCAGCGTGATGCCCAACGCCTCGCGCACATGCAGGGGATGGGTCTTGCCGACCAGACAGACGGCGGGGGTGCCCGCATTCATCACGGCGGCCAGCACCTCGTCATTCGCGGCAGAGCGCCCGGCGCGTTTGGTCATGCCGAAGGCCGTCAGCGTGGCGCGGGTCGGCGGGGCCGCAGCAAAGAAATCGCTGTCGGTCGGATTCGCCCCCGGCCAGCCGCCTTCGATGTAATCGACGCCCAACTCGTCCAGCATCTGCGCGATTTCGACCTTTTCGGAGACCGAGAATTGCACGCCCTGCGTCTGCTGCCCGTCGCGCAGCGTGGTGTCGTAAAGGCAGATGCGCGCCATCACAGCGCCTCCAGCCGGGCCGGGTCCAGGCCGGGTCCGGGGACCAGATCGACCCCCCCGGCGGTCATGCGCACCTCGATGCCCGCATCGACCAAGGCGGCTTTCATCGCATCAACGGCGCTGAAATCCTTTGACGATCTTGCTTCGGCGCGCAGCGCCTCCAGCCGCGCCGCCAGTTCGGCCAGCCGTTCGGGCGTGGCTGCGCGGGTGCGGGCAAGCGCGTCCAGATCATGCGCCATCCAGCCGCCTGCCCCCTCCTCCAGCAGCCCCAGCAACCGCGCCGATGCCAGCAGCGCGGGCGGATCGGCCTTCAGCCGGTGCAGTTCCGCGATCGCGCCGGGGGTGTTCAGGTCGTTGGACAGCGCCGCAATCACCGCGGGGTCGGGCGCGGGGGCAGGGGTCACGCCCTTGGTCAACAGCCGCCATTCCCACAAGGTTTCCTCGGCCTGACGCGCCTTTTCGACGGTCCAGTCCATCGGCTTGCGATAATGCGTCATCAGCATGACGAACCGGATCACCTCGGCGGGCACACGCTGGTCCAGCAGATCGCGCACGGTAAAGAAATTGCCCAGCGATTTGGACATTTTCCGGCCCTCGACGATCAG
Source organism: Paracoccus sp. (in: a-proteobacteria) (assembly GCF_030538755.1). Classification (GTDB taxonomy): domain Bacteria; phylum Pseudomonadota; class Alphaproteobacteria; order Rhodobacterales; family Rhodobacteraceae; genus Paracoccus. Next base: position 7,456 of record NZ_JAUNTJ010000016.1, read on the forward strand.
CATCTCGTTGTGCAGCCAGTAATTCGCCATCGTCGCGCCACCATGCGCGCAGCGGCTTTGCGCGATTTCGTTCTCGTGATGCGGGAATTGCAGATCAATACCGCCGCCATGAATGTCGAAACTGTCGCCCAGCAATTCGGCCGACATGGCCGAGCATTCGATATGCCAGCCCGGCCGCCCACGACCCCAGGGGCTGTCCCAGCCGGGCGTGTCCGCGTCCGAGGGCTTCCACAGCACGAAATCCATCGGGTCGCGCTTGAAGGGCGCGACCTCGACCCGTGCGCCCGCGATCATGTCGTCCAGCGAGCGCCCGGATAACTGGCCATAATCAGAAAACTTGCGGACATCGAACAGCACATGCCCCTCGGCCTCATAGGCATAGCCGCTGGCGATCAGGGTCTCGATCATGGCGATCATCTGGGCGATATAGCCGGTCGCGCGCGGCTCGTGTGTGGGGCGCAGCGCACCCAGCGCGTCCATATCGTCGTGATACCAGCCGATCGTCTCGGCGGTGACGGTCTGGATGTCCTGCCCTATATCGCGCGCCCGCGCGTTGATCTTGTCGTCAACATCCGTGAAGTTCCGCACATAAACCACGGAATCATCGCCATAAACATGGCGCAGCAGGCGAAACAGCACATCGAACACCAGCACCGGGCGGGCATTGCCCAGATGCGCGCGGTCGTAAACCGTCGGGCCGCAGACATACATCCGCACACGCGCGGGGTCGATGGGGCGGAACACCTCCTTGCGGCGGGTTCGGGTATTGGTCAGGCGAATGTCGGACATGGACCTCTCCCCTCGGCGGGGTGGTCATCAAGGAACGCCCGCCGAATCGATGTCAGCGGATGATGCAGGAAACAAGGGCGGCTTGCGCGTTCATGCCACCCCGACTAGCAGCCGCCAAGCGCCCGGGCAAGCGGCTTTCTTTCTTGTGGAAATACGCAGCCCTCAATCCGTGACGACCCCGGCCGTTTCCAGAACCGCGTGCAGCAGCACATCCGCCCCCGAGGCCGCCCATTCCGGGCTGATGGCCTCGGCCTCGTTATGCGACAGCCCGCCTTCGCAGGGGCAGAACAGCATCGCCGTTGGGGCTATTATATTGATATTGCAGGCATCATGCCCCGCGCCCGACACGATGTCGCGATGGGACAGCCCCAGCCGGTCGGCACCCGCGCGCAGCCGGTCCAGCAGCACCGGGTCAAAGGCGGGGGGCTGAAACTGGCCCACCACCTCGGCCTTGAAATCCAGATCCAGTTCGGCGCAGATCGCGGGGCCGTCGCGCAGCAGCGCGTCCTGCATCGCGGCCAGCACCTCGGGGCGGTGGCTGCGCATGTCGGCGGTCAGCACCACGGCCTCGGGGATCACGTTGCGGCTGTTGGGGAACACCTCGATGTGACCGACGGTCGCCACGGCATCGGGCTGATGGGTCATGGCGATGGCGTGGATGGCCTCGATCAGTCGCGCGGCACCGCGCCCGGCATCCGCGCGCATCCCCATCGGCGTCGAGCCTGCATGAGACGCGCGCCCCGTGATCCGGCATTCGATCCAGCGCAGGCCCTGACCGTGGGTCACGATGCCGACGGGGATGCCCTCGGCCTCCAGAATCGGGCCTTGCTCGATATGGTATTCAAAGAAGGCATGGATCGGCTGCCCGCCGACGGCCGCGTCACCGCGCCAGCCGATGCGCGCCAACTCGTCACCAAAGCGCAACCCCTCCAGATCGGTGCGGGCATTGGCGTCTGCCTCCTCCAGCAGCCCCGCGAAAACGGCGGAACCCATCATGGCGGGCGCGAACCGCGCGCCTTCCTCATTGGTCCAGTTCACCAGCACGATGGGGTGACGGGTGCGCAGGCCGGCCTCGCGGATGGTGCGGATGACCTCCAGCCCCGCCAGCACCCCCAGCACGCCATCGAATTTGCCGCCGGTGGGCTGGGTGTCCAGATGGCTGCCCAGCATGACCGGGGCGGCATCCGCATCCGCCCCCTCCAGCCGCAGGAACATGTTGCCCATGCGGTCCAGCACCAGCGCCATGCCCTCGGCCTCGGCCCAGTCACGCAGCAGGGCGCGCGCCTGCCCGTCGGCATCGGTAGCGGTCTGGCGGTTGTTGCCGCCCGCCACGCCGGGGCCGATTTCGGCCATCTGCATCAGGCTGTCCCACAGCCGGGCGGGGTTGGTGCGCAGATTGCTGGTCATGGTGCCTCGCAGGACAAAAACGGGCGCGGTCGGAACCCGCGCCGGCAGGGAAGGGGCAGGGGGTTACGCGCCGGGCTTTGGTTTCAGTTCAACCTCGACAAAGGCCATCGGCGCATCGCCTGCGTTGATGACGTTGTGTTCGGTTCCTTCGGGGCGGGTATAGGACTGCCCGGCGGGGATCAGGCTGTCGCGCGTCTCGCCGCCCGGCAGTTCCAGCCGCAGATGACAGTCGGTCAGCGTGACGATGACGTAATCCATCGGGTGAACATGCCAGCCGGTTTCCGCGCCGGGGGCAAAGTCGAACCGGGTGACGCGGACCTGATCGTTGTCCATCAGGGGCGAGGCGGTGCAGGTTTCGCGTGTCATGTGCCGCCCGCCTTATGCCGTGGCCTTCAGCACATCGGCCAGCGTGCCGACAAGCTGGTCGATCTGGCCCTCGTCGATGATCAGCGGCGGCGACATGGCGATGATGTCGCCGGTGACGCGGATCATGATCCCGGCCTCGAAGGCGCGGACAAAGGCGTCAAAGGCGCGCTTGCCCGGCTGGCCCGCGAGGGGTTCCAGTTCGACCGCGCCGATCAGGCCCATATTGCGGATGTCCACCACATGCGGCAGGTCGCGCAGGCCGTGCAGCGCATCGGCCCAATGCCCCGACAAACGGTCGGCGCGGGCGAACAGATCCTCCTCGGCATAGGTGTCCAGCGTGGCGATACCGGCGGCGCAGGCGATGGGATTGCCGGAATAGGTATAGCCGTGGAACAACTCGATCATATGCTCCGGGCCTTGCATGAAGGCATCGTGGATGGCGCCGGTAGTCAGGACCGCGCCCATCGGGATGACGCCGTTCGTCAGCCCCTTGGCGCAGGTAATCATGTCGGGCACAACATCGAAATGCTGCGCCGCAAAACCGCTGCCCAGGCGGCCGAAACCGGTAATCACCTCGTCGAAAATCAACAGGATGCCGTGTTTCGCCGTGATCTCGCGCAGGCGTTGCAGATAGCCCTTTGGCGGCAGCAACACCCCGGTCGAGCCTGCCATCGGCTCGACGATCACCGCCGCCACGGTTTCGGGACCGTGCAGCGCGAGGATGCGCTCCAACTCGTCGGCCAGATGCGCGCCATGTTCGGGCTGGCCGCGCGTAAAGGCGTTTTCCGGCAGATGGGTATGCGGCAGGTGATCCGCGCCCGGCAGGCCGGGGCCAAAACTGCGGCGGTTGTTCACGATGCCGCCCACGGCCATACCGCCAAAGCCCACGCCGTGATAGCCGCGCTCGCGCCCGATCAGGCGGGTGCGGTGCCCCTCGCCGCGTGCGCGGTGATAGCCCAGCGCGATCTTTAGCGCGGTGTCCACCGCCTCGGACCCGGAATTGGCATAGAACACATGCTCGATCCCCTCGGGCGCGATGCCGATCAGGCGGTTTGCCAGCTCGAACGCAAGCGGATGCCCCATCTGAAAGGCGGGGGCGTAATCCAGCGTTTCGGCCTGATGCTGGATGGCCTCGGTGATGCGCGGGCGGCAGTGACCGGCGTTGCAGCACCACAGGCCCGCCGTGCCGTCGAGGATCTGGCGACCGTCGGCGGCGGTGTAGTGCATGTCCTTGGCGGCGACCAGCATCCGCGGCGCGGCCTTGAACTGGCGGTTGGCGGTGAACGGCATCCAGAAGGCGCGCAGATCGTTCGGCGCGGGCTTGTGATCGAGGGCCATGAGGGGGACTCCATATCCGGGCTGGGGGTCAGGCTAGCGTGCCGGATGGCGCCGTCAAGCGGGGTCGCGGGCGGGCAAGGTCCGGCGGGGCTGGACTTTGCCCGCGAAAGCTGCAAGGGCGAAGCGCCAAGTGATCCCATGCAAGGAATGTCTCCCATGCAGATTCGCGAGGCCCTGACCTTCGATGATGTTCTTCTGGTTCCGGCGGCCTCGACGGTGCTGCCATCGACGGCGGATGTGACCACGCGCGTGACCCGCGCCATCGCCATGAACATTCCGCTGTTGTCATCCGCAATGGATACGGTGACGGAAAGCCGCATGGCGATTGCGATGGCGCAGGCGGGCGGTATGGGCGTGATCCACCGCAACTTGACCATCGAACAGCAGGCCGACGAGGTGCGCCGCGTCAAGCGTTTCGAATCCGGCATCGTCTATAAGCCCATCACCCTGCGCCCCGATCAGACGCTGGCCGACGCCAAGGCGTTGCAGGACCGCTATAACGTCACCGGCTTTCCTGTGGTGGACGAGGGCGGGCGCGTGGTGGGGATCGTGACCAACCGCGACATGCGTTTCGCCAGCGACGACCGCACCCCGGTTTCCGCGATGATGACGGCCGACAATCTGGCGGTGCTGCGCGAGCCTGCGGACCGCGACGCGGCCATCAGCCTGATGAAGGCGCGCCGGATCGAAAAGCTGCTGGTGACGGATGCGGCGGGCAAGCTGACGGGCCTGCTGACGCTGAAGGACACCGAGAAATCGGTTCTGAACCCCTTGGCCTGCAAGGACGAGCTGGGGCGGCTGCGGGTGGCTGCGGCCTCGACCGTGGGCGACGAGGGTTTTGCGCGCAGCGAGGCGCTGATCGAGGCGGGCGTCGATATGGTGGTGATCGACACCGCACATGGCCATTCCGAAGGCGTCGCCCGCGCGGTGGAACGCGTCAAGGCGCTGTCCAATACCGTGCAGGTGGTGGCGGGCAATGTGGCGACCGCCGAGGGCACGCGCGCGCTGATCGGCGCGGGTGCCGATGCGGTCAAGGTGGGCATCGGGCCGGGGTCGATCTGCACGACGCGGATCGTGGCGGGCGTGGGCGTGCCGCAACTGACCGCGATCATGGATGCGGCGGGCGTTGCGGGCGACATCCCGGTCATCGCCGATGGCGGCATCAAGTATTCGGGCGATTTCGCCAAGGCGATCGCGGCGGGGGCCTCCTGCGCGATGGTCGGCAGCGCGATCGCCGGCACCGACGAATCCCCGGGCGAGGTGATCCTGTATCAGGGCCGGTCGTTCAAATCCTATCGCGGCATGGGGTCGTTGGGCGCGATGGCGCGTGGCTCGGCCGACCGCTATTTCCAAAAAGACGCGGCCTCTGACAAGCTGGTGCCCGAGGGGATCGAGGGGCAGGTGCCCTACAAGGGCGCGGCCTCGGCGGTGATCCACCAGTTGGTCGGGGGGCTGCGCGCGGCAATGGGATATACCGGGCACGCCACGGTCGATTCGATGCGCGGCGGCTGCGAATTCGTGCGCATCACCGGCGCGGGGCTGAAGGAAAGCCACGTCCACGACGTGCAGATCACGCGCGAAAGCCCGAATTACCGGCTGGGGTGAGGGGCCGGGGCGTCCGACAACTGGCGGATCAGCATGCGTCGCTGATGGTCCTGGCTGCCATAGAACACGGCAAGGACGCGCAGGGTTCGCGCGTCCTTGTCAGCCTCGAAATAGATGATGGCCCGCTGTTTGGTGACACGGCGCAAACCGGGCAGGATTTCGGGCATCAAGGTGCCTTGCTCGGGCGCGATACCAAGGGCGAAGATTGCGTCCTCGATGGCGCGGATGCGCCTTGCGGCCTGCTCAAAGGCACGATCCGGCGCCTCGCCAAAGCCTGTTGCGGCCTGAAACAGAAAGTCAAAGATCAGCGCCAGATCAGCATCCGCTGCGGCAGAGCTCTCAACCCTCCAGACCAAGGGCTGCCCTCTTTTTGTCCAGCATCGCCCCGGTCCGCGCGCGCGCCTCAGCCTCGGTGAGAAAGGCGCCCGCCCGGCGCTCGGTCAGCAGGGTGCGCAGGGCATCGGTCTCGACCGCGCGCGCCTCGGTCTCCTCGCGCAGCATTTCAAGGCCGCGCTGCACCACCGCGCTGAGGCTGGGATATTGCCCATCTGCGACCAGCCCACGTGCAAAGGCGTCCTGCCGGTCCGTGAGCGAGATCGAGGCTTTGACGGTCATGGTCTATCCGTGCGGTGCTACCCAGTAGCAATTTGGCGCGATATTGCGATAATCGCAAGCCGGATCACGCGCGAAAGCCCGAATTGCCGGCCGGGGTGAACGCTTTTTTTACCGCTGCCGGGTTATGAGGGACCATCTGAGAGGGTGGTCCCGATGGTCCGGTTCTGGCGGTTCTGGCTGATCTGGCTGGCGATGGCGGCGCCCCTGCGCGCGGCCAGCCCGGCTGAGATATGCGAATATGTCGCGCTTCAGGTCGCGGCCGAGACCGGCGTGCCTGCCGATATTCTGGGCGCGCTGACCCTGACCGAGACCGGGCGGCGCCACGACGGGCGTCTGCGCCCCTGGGCCTGGGCGGTGAATGCCGAAGGCGCTGGAACATGGTTCGACGACCCCGCACAGGCGCTGCATTTCGCGCAATCACGGGTGGCGGCGGGACGGCCCAATGTCGATATTGGCTGCTTTCAGATCAATTTCCGCTGGCACGGCCAGCATTTCGCCTCGCTGGAGGAGATGTTCGATCCGCTGCAAAATGGCCGCTATGCCGCGCATTTCCTGACCCGGTTGCACGCCGAGACGGGCGACTGGCGCGCCGCCGCCGGGGCTTTTCACTCGCGCCGGCCCGAGGATGCGCGCCGCTATCTGGCACGCTTTGACCAGTTGCACGCCATGCTGCAACAGCGCGGCTTTCAGGGAATGCAGGGCGCAGCGGGCAGCTATAACGATTTCGCCGTGGCGACGGCTGCGTCACCGCCCGCGATCCCCGGCGTGATTGGCCCGCGGCGCGAACGTGTGATGCTGTTGGGTGCGCCTTTGGGCACGGCGGCAGCCGGTGGCGGGCCGGGCGGTGCGGCCTCGCTGGCGGTGATGGGCGGCGCGCGTGATCCGCTGACGGGCGGCGCGCGCGGTGCGCTGGTGGCGCTGGGACCGGACCCGGCCGGGCAGGGGGCCTCGCTGTGGCGATAGACGCGTGGCAACCGGAAGGGGGGGGGGGGCGCGGTCCCGGATTCCCGGGGGATGCGGCAGGGGCGCATGAAACGTGAAAACGGGCGGCCCCCTCGGGGACCGCCCGCCAGAACCCTGCAAGGACGGGTCAGTTGCCGGTCGCCGCCGGTGCGCCCGCGCCCGAAGGCGCCGATTCGCGGTCGCGGAACACATATTCGGGCGCGGCATCTGCCTCGTCGCGGGTCAGCGTGGTGGTGATCTCGTTGGCGTCGAAATTGATCGCCAGCCGGTCCCAGGCGACGGCGATCTGCTTTTCGCCGATACCCAGAAAGCCCCCCACGCCGATGATCGCGGCGCTGATACGACCGGTGTCGCCATCCAGAATGATGTCGTTGATGCTGCCGACGGTCGTGCCCTCGGGGTCGTGGACATTGGTGCCGATGATCCAGTCAAGGCGCAATTCGTTCGCGGCCTGATCGCGGATGATCGCGGCGCCGTCGCCCGGCACGGCGTCTGCCACAGCGGTGCTGGCCTCGTCCAGGGCATCCGCAACCCCGTCGGCGGCGTGCTCGGTGGCCTCTGCGGCGTCATGGGCCGCGTCGCGCGCGGCATCCTCGACGGCGGTGGCAGCATCGGATGCGGCCTCGGCTGCGCTATCGGCGGCGTCTTGCGCGGCCTGCGCAGCCTGATCGGCAGGCTGTTCGGCAGGCTGTTCGACGGGGGGCGGCGTGGCCGTGTCGCTCTGGGCGAGGGCAGGGGCCGCGGCCAGCGGCAAAATCAGGGCGGTGGTCAGCAGAATGTGACGCATTGTCGTCTCCTCTGAGGCTACTCGTCATGGACATGCGCAGCGGCACTGTTGCACCGTTGCATCACGGACCGAACGCGGTTTTCGCGCCTCTCGTTCCGACCCATAGGCGGCGATCCGCCGAGGGTGGATGCCAACACATTGATAAAAAAGGCGCTCCCCAGGTTCCTGCGCAGCGCGCTTGACAGCCCCGGCCACGAGGGCCAAGCCTGATGGCATGGCTGGTTCCGACGATATGCTGCCCCTCGATCTGCCCTTGCCCGACCGTGCCGCGCGCCGGCTGGACGAGGCGCTGATTATCGACATCGACGGATATGAGGGGCCGCTGGATCTGCTGCTGGGTCTGGCGCGCACGCAAAAGCTGGACCTGATGCAGATCTCGGTGCTGGCGCTGGCGGAACAATATCTGGCATTTGTCGAACGCGCGCGCGCGCTGCGCATCGAACTGGCCGCCGATTATCTGGTCATGGCCGCGTGGCTGGCCTTTCTGAAATCGCGGCTGCTGCTGCCGCCTGACCCCACGGCCGATGGCCCATCGGCCGAGGACATGGCCGCGCATCTGGCCTTTCAGCTAGAGCGTTTGGACGCCATGCGCCGCGCTGCCGCGCAACTGATGGCACGCGACCGGCTGGGGCAGGACCGTTTTGCCCGTGGCGCGCCCGAGGCGGTGACACGCGGGCGCGACATCCGCTGGCAGGCGGGGCTGATTGATCTGATGCGCGCCTATGCACAACTGCGCACAAAATCCGAGTTTCGGCCATATGCCTTTGACCGTGATGGCATTTTCACGATGGAACAGGCGCTGGACCGGCTGCGCGGGCTGATCGGTTTCGCGGGCGACTGGACCGAACTGGCCAGCTTTCTGCCCGAGGGCTGGGACCAGCCTGCCCGCAGGCGTTCGGCGATGGCGGCCTGTTTCGCGGCCTCGCTGGAACTGGCGCGGCAGGGCCGGCTGGAGTTGCGCCAGACCGGGACATTCGCCCCCATCACCCTGCGCCGCAAAGGCCCCGCGCCATGACCGAGGACCGCCCGCATCTGCGCATCGTGGGCGATGCTGATGCGCAGATGCCGCCCCCGCCCATGTCCGAACAGGAACGCATGGTCGAGGCGATGCTGTTCGCCTCGGCCGGGCCGCTGACGCTGGCGGATATGGGCGCGCGAATGCCGCTGGGCTGTGACCCCGCCGAGGCGCTGCGCCGTCTGCGCCCGCGCTATGAGGGGCGCGGGGTGGAACTGGTGCGCGTGGGGCAGGCCTGGGCGATGCGCAGCGCGGGTGATCTGGGCTTTCTGATGCGTCAAGAGGCGGTCGAGACCCGGCGACTGTCGCGCGCGGGCATCGAGACGCTGGCGATCATTGCCTATCACCAGCCCGTTACCCGCGCGGAAATCGAGGAAATTCGCGGGGTTGCGGTCAGCCGTGGCACGCTGGACCTTTTGATCGAACTGGATTGGGTCAAACCGGGGCGGCGGCGCATGACGCCGGGGCGGCCCGCAACCTATGTCGTGACCGAGGCGTTTCTGGATCATTTCGGTCTGGAAAGCGCGCGCGATCTGCCCGGCCTGGCCGAGTTGCGCGCCGCCGGTCTGCTGGATGCGACCCCGCCCGACGGGGCGCTGGCGGGGGGCGTGCTGTCGGGGCTTGCGCGTGCCGATGCGGATGACGACATAGAGGGCGGCACCGGCGAGGCCGAGGGCGATCTGTTCGGCGAGCGTGAGGGGGACTGACCCATGAATTTCAACCAGCTTATCAACATGGTGATGCGTATGTTCACGCAGCGGGCCATGAATTGGGGGATGCGCCGTGCAACCCGCACCGCGCGCAAGACCGATACCGGCAAGGTTGCGCGCAAGGATGACGGGCTGACGCCCGCACAGCGCAAGCAGCAGGCGCAGGCACGCGAGGCCACCAAGCGCGCACGTCAGGCCGCCCGCATCACCCGGCGCATCGGACGCTGAGGGCGGGGCCAAGGGGCGCCGCCCCTCGGGGCCTGCGGCCTCACCTCGGGATATGTCGGGTCACAGCAAGGGGTTAGTCCGGTGAACGTGCCGGGCGGACCTCGACGCGGGCGATGCCCGCGCGCAGGCGTTGCATCTGTTGCGGCGGGATCGTGCTGAGATCGCCAAGCGTGACCTGCACCTGCCCGCCAGTGACGGGCAGGTGGATGACGGGCGACAGCACGGTCTCACCGTCGATCATCAGATCCAGCCGTGTGCCCACGCGGTCTGTGGTATAATGCGCGAAATCATGCGCGCTACCCTCGGTCAGTATGATGTTCAGTACCGGCCGGCCATAGGCGTCGATGTCGATATGCGCGGATTGCACATCGAGGCGCAGGGTTTCGGCCCCAGTCGGGGCGGCCAGCAGCATGGCCCAGAGGACGACGGACGCAAAGACCTTTCCTGCGCGCATGGCTACACCTTGAACTGTTTTGCCAGTTTCAGACCTTGACCCTGATAATTCGAGGCCATGCCCGCGCCGTAAAGGCGGGTGGGTGGCGCGCTCATCCGCTCATAGACCAGACGGCCCACGACCTGCCCGTGCTCCAGCGCAAAGGGGGCCTCGTGGCAACGCACCTCCAGCACGCCGCGCGCGCCGCGCCCTTCGCTGCCGATGCCGAAACCGGGGTCGAAAAAGCCCGCGTAATGGACCCGAAACTCGCCCACCATCGCCAGATAGGGCGACATCTCGGCGGCGTGACCCGCCGGGATCGCCACCGCCTCGCGGCTGACGAGAATGTAGAAGGCGCCGGGGTCGAGGATCAGGCGGCCCTGATCGGCCTCCAGCGCATCCCAAAAGTCGCGGGCGCGATAGGCGCCGATGCGGTCAAGGTCGATCACCCCGGCATGGGGTCGCGCGCGCCAGCCGACCAGCCCGCCTGCTGCCGGGCGCAGATCGACGGAAAAGCCCAGGCCCTCGTCGATCAGCGCCGGGCCATCGACCAGCGTTTCGGCCTGATGCAGCGCAGAAAGTGCCGTGTCATCCAGCCGCGCCTCGCCGCGGCGCAGGCGCAACTGGTTCAGCCGCATCCCCGGCCGCACCAGCACCGAAAAGCTGCGCGGACAGATTTCGGCGTAAAGGGGGCCGTCATAGCCTTCGGGCAGGCGATCAAATTCGGTGCCGTCATCGGTCACAAGTCGCGTCAGCAGATCCAGCCTGCCGGTCGAGCTTTTGGCATTGGCCACCGCCGACAGCCCGGCGGGCAGGCGCACGCGTTCCATCAGCGGGATCAGATAGACGCAGCCCTTTTCCAGCACCGCGCCCGCACCAAGGTCGAAACGGTGCATCTCGAAATCGGCCAGCCGGTCGGCCACGCGCTGCCCGCGTCCGGCCAGAAACGAGGCACGCAGACGCGAGGCCGTGGCCCCCAGCCGCAGATCCAGGCTGGCGGGCTGGATCTGGTCGGGCGTTACGGGCCGGTCGGCGGCGATGGCGCCGGTCTCGATCAGGTGGGCGATGGCGTGGTCGGGCAGAACGCCGGGCGCGTCAGGCATTCGGGCCTCCGGTTCAGGGGCTGACAAGGGAACGCCCATCCCTGCGAAAACAGGGATGGGCGTTTCGGATGGTCGGGCCGGCGAGATTCGAACTCGCGGCCTTCCGCCCCCCAGACGGACGCGCTAACCAGGCTGCGCCACGGCCCGACGCCGGCCATATAGGGCCAAGCCGCAGGGCTGCACAAGGGGCAGCAGGCGGATTTCTTGCGCGAATTTTGCATCAACCCGCCGATTACAGCCGCGTGGCGATCTGATCCAGCAAATGCAGGGCCGGTTTGCGGGCTGCGCGGGGCAGGGGGGCGTGGCTGGCGCGCAGCATCGCGGCAACCGACACCAGCCGGGGCAACCACGCGCCGGGTTCAACGGCAAGGCGGATTTCTGCCGGGGGCGGGGTCAGGTCGGGGAACAGGGGCAGCGGCTCTGCCTCGGGGCGGCGGCGATGGCGTTCGCGGGTGCGCAGCGGATGCGCCGGTTCGTCGGAATCGAGGGGCACATCACGCGGTTCCGCAATCGCCGCCGGTTCGGGTGCAGGCGGCGGTGCCATCAGGGCCGAGGGCGGCGCTGCCATATCAACGGGTTCCGCCACGTCACCCTGCGCTGCCACCGCTTCGCCCAGACGGGCCACGCCACGGGCACGAACCGCGGCCCCGCGATCACGCGCCAACAGCTTGCGCGCCCCGCGAATGGTCAGCCCTTCGTCGCGTAATATTTCGCACAGACCGGCGGCCAGACGCACGTCATCGGGGCGGTAATAGCGCCGCCCGTCGCTGCGCTTGACGGGCTTCAACAGTGAAAACTGGGTTTCCCAATAGCGCAGCACATGCGGCGCCACGCCAATCAGTTTTGCCACCTCACCGATGGAGCGGAATGCCTCTGCGCCCTTCTCCATCTTGGGTGGCCTCAGCCTTTGTTGCCTGCGGCGACGCGATCTTTCATCAGATGCGAGGGGCGGAACGACAGAACCCGGCGCGGCGTGATCGGCACTTCCTCGCCGGTTTTGGGATTGCGCCCGACCCGTTCGTTCTTGTCGCGAACCGAAAAGGTGCCGAAAGACGAAATCTTTACCTGCTCGCCCCGAACCAGCGCATCAGAGATATGCCCCAGCACGCTTTCGACCAGTTGTGCCGATTCGTGACGCGATAAACCGACATCGCGGAATACCGCTTCTGCCAGGTCCATGCGTGTCAGGGTTTTCTCGCTCATGTCATATCCTTTCAGAGCCAGCACAAGGATGGGTGGATTCGCAATGCCTGTCAACAACGGGCGGGGTAAAAAATCGTTCCACCGCCGAAACAAAATGCAAAGCATTCTCATCGTTTACCCGCGGAACATCGCCGATTTGAACCGCGCACGCGCCGCGATTATATCAACAGCGTGACAGACAAAGGGGGACGGCATGGCCGGCGGTTGGGCGCGCGACGACGCGGTAAACGATCAGATCGAGGTTTCCACGAACGAGGCAATCGCCCGCGCCCGCCTGCGCGCCGCGACCCGGGCGGTAACTGACAGCGCGGAATTCTGCGCCGAATGCGACGAACCCATCCCGCAGGCCCGCCGCGATGCCATCCCCGGCGTGCAACTATGCGTCGATTGCCAATCAGGCCGCGACCGCGCCTTTCGCCCGCAAGCGGGAATCAACCGGCGCGGCAGCAAGGATTCACAACTGAAATAAAGGGCTTCCTGTTTGCCCAAATACGCATCTTCGGGCGCGGCGGTTCAGCGGCAGCCCTGACAGAACGCCTTGATCCGGCGGCAGGCTTCGGTCAGTTCCGCGTCCGAGGTGGCATAGCTGATGCGGAAATGCGGCGACAGGCCAAAGGCCGCGCCAAAGACCACCGCAACGCCGGTTTCCTCCAGCAAGGCATTGGCGAAGGCCTCGTCATCCGAAATCACCGCCCCGCCCGCGCTGGTCTTGCCGATCAGCCCCGCGATCGAGGGGTAAACGTAAAACGCCCCCTGCGGCACCGGGCAGTCAAGGCCGGGGCAGGCGTTCAGCGCCGCCACCACCAGATCGCGCCGCCGCTGAAACACGGTCAGGCTTTCGCCGATGTAATCCTGCGGCCCGTTCAGCGCCGCCAGGGCGGCATATTGGCTGATGCTGCTGGGGTTTGATGTGGATTGCGATTGCAGCTTGGCCATGGCGCGGATCAGAACCTCTGGCCCGGCGCCGTAACCGATGCGCCAGCCGGTCATGGCATAGGATTTGCTGACCCCGTTCATGGTCAGGGTGCGATCCTTCAGGCGCGGCTCGACCTGCGCGATGGTCGCGAATTCCCGGCCATCGAACATCAGATGTTCGTAAATGTCGTCGGCCAGAACCCAGACATGCGGATGATCCAGCAGCACCGCCGCCAGCCCCGCCAGATCGTCGCGCGAATAGGCCGCGCCCGACGGATTGCCGGGCGAGTTCAGAATCAGCCATTTCGTGCGCGGCGTGATGGCGGCCGACAGCGCGGCGGCGGTCAGGCGAAACCCCTGATCGGCGGAGCAGGGCACGATCACCGGCTCTGCACCGCCCAGGCGAACCATGTCGGGATAGCTGACCCAATAGGGCGCCGGAATAATGACCTCATCCCCCGGATTCAGCGTGGCGATCAGCGCATTATACAGGATCTGCTTGCCACCCGTGCCCACAGTCACCTGCGAGGCGGCGTAATCCAGCCCGTTTTCGCGCGCAAACTTGTCGACGATGGCTTTTTTCAGCACCGGCATCCCATCGACCGAGGTGTAGCGCGTGTGCCCCGCGTCAATCGCCGTCTTGGCCGCGTCGCAGATATGGGCCGGCGTGTCGAAATCAGGCTCTCCGGCGGACAGGGAAATGATGTCGCGCCCCTGCGCCTTCAACTCGGCGGCACGGGCGGTCATGGCGATGGTGGGCGAAGGCTTCACCCGGCCCAGATTGTCAGACAGAAATCCCATGCGCGTTCCTTTGGCAGCCTGTTTGAATCAGACGGACCCATGTTTTAGGGTGTGCGGGCAAAGGCAGCAAGCAAGGAGCGACATGGAACCCGACTGGTATGCCGACGACAAGGCCACTTTGGGCGATCGCATCACCGCCGCCCGCGAGGCCGCAGGGCTTGAGCGCCGCGAGCTGGCGCAGCAATTGGGTGTGCGGCTGCGCACCCTGCGCGCATGGGAAGATGACGAACGCGAACCGCGCGCCAATCATGTGCAGATGCTGGCCGGAATGCTGGGCGTTTCGCTGATCTGGCTGATGACCGGGCGCGGCGAAGGCCCTGCGCTGGCCTCGCCCGATGGCAGCAATGCTGCGGCTCTGGCTGAATTGCGCGCCCTGCGGCAGATGCTGCGGGCCGCCGAAGCCCGCATGGCCCGGCTGGAAAAGGTGCTGTCCGATGACTGAGGATCACGACACCCGCCTGCGCCGGCTGCGGATGCGCAGCTGGCGGCGCGGCACCAAGGAAATGGACCTGATCCTTGGCCCGTTTGCCGATGGGCCGATGGCCGCGCTGGAACCCGCGATGCTGGATTCCTACGAACAATTGCTGGCCGAAAACGATCAGGATCTGTATCCGTGGATCACCGCGCGCATCAACGGACGCACGGGCGGGCCGCAGGAACTGGCCCCGGTTCTGGATCTTGTGGCGGCCCATGCTGCCCGGCATCTTTCGGCGGAACGATAGAATTTTATGAAATCATGGGGAAAAAACTGCGGGTGATTAACTGAACCTTGGGTATTTTCTGCAAATGTTCTGTCAAGGACGACAAGACAGGACAGGCCATGACAATGTTTGCCACGGTTCCGCACAGCGGGTTTCATCAGCGCGACGATCAGCTTTCGCAGCAGGAAACGGCGAATGCCGCCGCCTATCTGGAAACGCTGCAACTGCTTGACCGGATGCACCGGCTGATGATGGATCTTATCAAGGATGAATTCGAACGGCTGGGCCGCCACGATCTGAACCCGGTGCAGGCGCTGATCCTGTATAACCTCGGCACGTCCGAGGTGACGGCGGGCGAGTTGCGCTCGCGCGGGATGTATCAGGGGTCGAACGTATCCTATAACCTGAAAAAGCTGGTGCAGATGGGCTATGTGCATCACGAACGCTGCGATCAGGACCGGCGCTCGGTCCGGGTGCGGCTGACGGAATCGGGGCAGGCGGTGCGTGATGCGGTGCTGAACATGTTCAGCCGCCACGCCGAAGGGCTGGCCATGTCGGGGGTGCTGGATGATCCGCCGCTGCTGGCGGTGAACCTGCAAACCCGCCGCATCGAACGGTTCTGGGCCGAACAGATCCGCTATATCTATTGATTGTCGCTGCGTGCCGGGGGTCTTTTCCGCCCCCGCCCGATGCGCCATAGTCCCCGAAAGCGGAGGCATGTCATGGCGGTTATCGACCTCAATTCCGATCTGGGCGAGGCTTTTGGCCCCTGGGCCATGGGGGATGACGCGCGCATTCTGGAACTGGTCACATCCGCCAATATCGCCTGCGGCGGTCATGCGGGCGACCCGGATGTGATGTTTCAGACCCTGCGCCGCGCCGCCGATCTGGGGGTCGGCATCGGCGCGCATCCCGGCTATGCCGACCGGCAGGGCTTTGGCCGCCGCGTGATCCCGATGGCCCCGGATGAAATCAGCCGCATGGTTGCGGCTCAGGTCGGGGCGTTGCAGGGTGTGGCGGCTTTGGCCGGGGTGCGGGTGGCCTATGTCAAGGCGCATGGCGCGCTGGCCAATCTGGCCGCCGCCCGGCGCGAGGTGGCCGATGCCGTGGCGCAGGCCGTGGCGGCGTTGCCCGGCGATCTGGCGCTGCTGGCGATTTCGGGGACCGAGCTGGAACCGGCAGGGCGGGCCGCCGGGCTGCGGGTGTTTTCAGAGATTTTCGCGGATCGCGGCTATCAGCCCAACGGCCAGCTTGTCCCGCGCGGCCAGCCCGGCGCGATGATCCATGACGCGGCGCAGGCGGCCGACCGGCTGTTGCGGTTTCTGGACAGCGGCCTGATGCCGGTGGTCGGCGGCGATCCCATCCCGCTGGCGGCGCAGTCGATCTGCGTGCATGGCGACAGCGCCGAGGCCGTGGCGATGGCGCACGAAATCCGCCTGCGCCTGACTGCGGCGGGCGTCGGCCTTGCACCCTTTTGCGGCACCGCGCAGGGATGAGCGGCTTTCCCCGGCTGATCGCGGTCGCCGATCACGCGCTGCTGATCGAATGGGCCGAGGCGCTGGACGATGCCGCCCATGCGCAGGTGCTGCGGCTGGACCGGGCGCTGCAATCAGACCCCGCGCCGGGGCAGCAGACGGTGATTCCCGCCTATGTCAGCCTGCTGATCCAGTTTGACCCTCTGCACAGCGATCATGCGGCGGTGCAGGCTCATGCCCGGCGGTTGATGGCGCAGCCCGGCGCTGACAGTGCGCAAGGCAGGCTGCGCGAAGTGCAGGTCTGCTACGACGATGATCTGGCCCCCGACCTGCCCGAGGTTGCGGCCCGCAGCGGTATGACCCCGCAGCAGGTGATCGACTGTCACCTGTCGGGGGATTACCGGGTCTATATGTATGGTTTCGCGCCCGGCTATGCCTATCTGGGCGGCGTGCCGCAACCGCTGCAACTGGATCGCAAACCCGCGCCGCTGCGCGGCGTTCCGGCAGGCAGCGTCATCATCGCCGGGCTGCAATGTATCGTGACCACGCTGACGATGCCGACCGGCTGGTGGATCATCGGACGCTCGCCCACGCTGATACTGGATGACGCCGCTGACCGGCCGTTTCTGTTCGAGGTGGGCGACCGCGTGCGCTTTCGCCGTATCAGCCGCGCCGATTGTCAGGTTGCCGATGGCTGAGGCGGTGTTTCGGGTCATCCACGCGGGGCCTTATGTCACCGTGCAGGACGGCGGGCGTTTGGGCTGGCAGCGGTTTGGCGTGACGGAATCCGGCCCGATGGATCGCGGCGCGGCAGCGATGGCGAATATCGCCGCCGGCAACCCCGCCGATGCGCCGCTGATCGAGGTGTCGATCGGCGGGCTGATTCTGGAATGCGAGGCAGGGCCAGTGACCATCGCCATCGCGGGCGGCGGCTTTATCGTGACGCTGGACGGTGCGCGATTCGGGTCGTGGCAGGTGCTGACGGTGCAGGCCGGGCAGCGGCTGGTGATCCACCCCGGCACATGGGGCAGTTGGACCTGCCTTGCCTTTGCGGGTGAACTGGATTGCCCGCTTTGGCTGGGCAGCGCGGCGACGCATGGGCTGTCGGGCCTGGGCGGCGGACGGCTGGCCAAGGGCGATCTGCTGCGCATCCGCGACCTGCGCCGCCTGCCTGCCGCGCCGCGCGCGATCCCGTGCCCGGTCTGGGCACGCCCGCGCATGACGCTGCGCGCGACGCTTGGCCCGCAGGACCGGCACTTTACCCCGCAGGCCATCGCGGCGCTGCGTGACGGCACCTTTCGGCTGACCAGCGCCTATGACCGCATGGGCGTGCGCCTGTCCGGCCCGCCGCTGGATCTGGCCGGGGCGCTGTCGATCCCGTCCGAGGCGGTGCTGCGTGGCTCGGTTCAGGTGGCGGGCGACGGGGTGGCGACGGTTCTGCTGGCCGATCACCAGACGACCGGCGGCTATCCCAAGATCGCCACGGTGATTTCCGCCGATCTGGACGGATTCGCCCAATGCCGCAGCGGGCAGGCGGTGCGGTTCCGGCTGATCGACCCGGCCAGAGCGGTGGCGCAGACACGGGTGCGCGCGCGCGCAGTGCAGGCCACGCTGGCGCGGTTACGCCAGCAGGCGCAGCCCGATACCGCCGATGGCCGCGATGATGACCACCGCCCATGAGGGCAGCCCCCACGCGATCAGCAGCACGGCGCAGGCCAGTGCCAGCGCGAAATCCGGCATTCCGGCCACCGCGCTGGTGAAAACCGGCGAATACAGCGCGGCGCCCAGAATGCCGACCACGGCGGCATTCGCCCCCTGCATCGCGGATTGCGCGGCGGGCTGGCGGCGAAAATCATCCCAGAACGGCAGCGCCGCGATCAGCAGCAGAAAGCCCGGCAGAAACACCGCCATCAGCGCGACGGCGGCACCGGCCAGCCCGGCAGGGGCGGCCACCGGCGCGCGGCCCAGCATTCCCGACAGCATCCCCGGCGCGGGTTGCACCGGCTC
Organism: Paracoccus sp. (in: a-proteobacteria); assembly: GCF_030538755.1. Lineage (GTDB taxonomy): Bacteria > Pseudomonadota > Alphaproteobacteria > Rhodobacterales > Rhodobacteraceae > Paracoccus. The sequence continues at coordinate 25,917 of NZ_JAUNTJ010000016.1, forward strand.
GGACATGGCACCCAGATAGGCGGCAAAGGTGAACAGCGGGCCGGGCACTGCCTGCGCCGCGCCGTAACCGGCCAGAAACTCATCCGCGCTGACCCAGCCGGGGCGCACGACCTCGGCTTCCAGCAGCGGCAGCACGACATGGCCGCCGCCAAACACCAGCGTCCCGGCCCGGTAAAAGGCGTCGCTTAACGCCAGCAGATGCCCGCCGCCTGCCATCAGCGGCAGCAGAAACAGCAACAGCGCAAAGGCGCTCAGCGCCGCCAGCCCGACGGGGCGCGACACCGGAACGGGCAGGGTCGCCGCGCCCTCGGGTGCCTGACCGCGCCGCAGCAGCAGGCCGGCCAGGCCGCCCGCGACGATGGCCGCGATCATGCCAGGCGGGCCGGGCAGAAACGCCAGCAGCGCCACGGCCAGCACGGCGATGGCGGCGCGTTCGCGGTCGGGGCACAGGCTGCGCGCCATGCCCCAGACGGCCTGCGCGACGATGGCGACGGCGGCGATCTTCAGCCCGTGCAGCGCGCCTTGGCCCGCTGGTCCGTCCAGCCATGCCGCCCAGATCGCAAAGCCCAGCAGCAACAGCGCCGAGGGCAGCGTGAACGCCACAAAGGCCGCCGCCGCGCCCGCCCATCCGGCCCGTGTCAGCCCCAGCGCAAACCCGACCTGAGACGATGCCGGGCCGGGCAGAAACTGGCACAGTGCCACAAGGTCGGCATAGGCCCGGTCGCTTAACCATTTGCGGCGGGTCACGAATTCGTCGCGGAAATAGCCCAGATGCGCCACCGGCCCGCCAAAGGCGGTCAGGCCCAGTTTCAGGAAGGCGGCAAAGACCTCGGGGGCGGTGCCTTGGGTGCGGGTTGCGCGCGCTGGTCCGGCCATGGTCTGCCCCTGATTCCCGCAGTCGCGGGCAGGGTGGCGGGGCCGGGCGCGGGCGTCAACCCGCCGCCGGCCCGCCAAAGGCCGCCGGGCCAGCCATTGCCGCGCCGCCCTGCGCCGACCAGACCGGCGCGGCGGGCCATGTCAGCAGGGCGACCCGCTGCCCCGGCGTCAGGCTGGCAAAGGGGATCGGTCGGCCGCTGGCCGGGTCGATCAGCGCCAGTGCCTGCGGGGATGCGGCGATGGTCTGACCCGCGCGCCCCGCCGACAGCAGCACATCGGCAAAGCTGATCTGAACGGGCGGCGCGTCACCGCCTTGCGCGCCGATCTGCGCGGCGGCGGGGTTCAGGTGCTGCACGCGCCCCGTGGTCAGCACCCGGCCCGGCAGCAGATCGCACAGCGCCGACACCGGCGCTTCGGCGGAATGCAGCGCCGCGCCGATGCGGGCCGACAGGCTGACGGTGCCCGCGATCACCGCTCGCTGCGCCTGCCCGCCGGTCATCGGGAACAGCGTGGTCATGGCGACGCCGCCCATCTCGGCGGTGGCGGTGCGGGCCAGCCCTTCGGCCCAGTCGTCCGATACGGTTTCGATGGTCAGGCTGTTGCCCTTGTCATCGCACAGCACCATCGGCGTGGCCGACACCCCGTGCAGCGCAAAGCCCGAGGCGCGCAGCCCCGGCAGCGCCCGTCCGGTGCCGTCGCCGTCGATCAGCGGCAGCCGCGCCGCCGCCGCAAGGGCCAGTGCCAGCGTCAGGTTCAGGCCAAAGGTGCCCGCGCAGATCACCGCGCTGGCCGGGCGGTCCAGCACCCGTTCCAGCACATGCAGCGCCTGCACCAGCTCGTCGCCCTGCGGCGGCTTTTCCGACAGGATGGCCGGGTCGCCCAGCATACAGCCGGGCACGACCAGCGCATCCTCGGGCAGCGATTCGACCGCGACCAGCGGCACCGGCCCGTGCTGCGCGATCGCCTGCCGCGCCAGCAGCGCGCCGATCAGCGGATCGCCCCCGCTGCCGCAGGCCAGCAAGGCGGCCCCTTGCGCGATGGACTCGACATCATCGGCGGTGATGGTTCGGATCGGTTGCATCGCGGTCTCTTTCGTTATCCGGCGTCGGGCTGGCCAAGCGCCACTGCGCGGATGCGCAGCATGGCGTCGGGCAGCGGCTGTTCGGTCATGTGGTGCAGCGTGACGGTATCGGCGCGCGCGCCCGCCGCAATGGCGGCTTGGGTGGCGCGTTGCCGGGCATCGGCGCGGGCCGATTCCGTGCTGAACTGGCCCAGAGGATAGATGCGGTCCGCCCGCCCCGACACCGGCGCGACAGCGGCCCCGATCGCGCGGGCCAGCGCGTAATAGGCGGGCTTGGGTCCGCGCCGTGTCAGCCGGGCGGGCAGGGTCACGCGCCCCGCCTCTTTGCCGACCAGCACCACGGGCAGGGTATCGGCGCTGAGGCTGGCCGCGATGTCCAGCAGCATCTGCCGGTCGGGCGGGGCGGTCAGCGGCAGGGCGATCACCTCGGCATGTGGGGCGGCAAGGCGCAGCCCGCCAAAGCGCGCGCTGCCATGGCCGGGGCGCGGCAGGCCGTCATGCAGCAGGCCGGCGGTCAGGCGCCACTGGTCCAGCTCGATCACGATGGCACCGGTCTGACCATACAGCCAGCCCGCGCCGGTGATGGCATTGGCCGCGCCCGAACCAAAGGTCTGCACCGGCTGGCGCACTGCGCTGGCGGCATCCATCAGCGTGCCGTCGCCGCGCACCAGAAACAACGGCCCCACCAGCCCCGCCGAGGCCAGAGCCAGCGCAAGCTGCCCCAACCGGCGCTGTGTCACCTCGCGCAGCGACAGGTTCAGGATCGCCGTGCCCTCGCGCGCCAGCAGGCTGGGGCTGCCGATGGTGCCCGATTGCACGATGCGGGTGTCGGGCAGGTGCTGCGACAGGATCTCGGCCGCCTTCGCCTCGTCCCCGCCCGAGGGCGGCGCAAAGACCGAGGACAGCGCGACCGCCCCGACCTGCTTGGCGCGGATGTCGGCGGCGATCCGGGCAAGCCCCTGTTCCGAAAGGGCCGAGATGCGGCGTCCGTTGGTTTCCTGTCCGCCATGGGTCAGATACCAGTGCCCCCCGGTCGCCGCGCGCAGGTCAGCGGGCCAGTCGGCCATCGGCGGCAGCGAGGCCGTGGTCGGCAGGCACAGCCGCACCGCCGCCACCGGCGTCAGCCCGCCACGCCGCGACAGCGTTTCTTCGAACATCGAGGTGCCGATCATCACTGCCGCCACGGATGAGGGGCTGATGCCCTCGGTGGTCAGCAATTGCTGCAAGGCCGCCACCGCGCCCGATATGGCGTCGGGGCTGGTTTCAACCGTGGTGCCGCACAGAATCCGCTGGCCGCCGATCAGCACCACCTGCGTTTCGGCGGCACGAATGTCGATGCCCGCGCGGATCATGCCCGCGCGCCTTTTTGTTGTGCCGGAATGTGTTTTTCCGTCCCCGTTCGTCTTTGCCGGTTCATGCCCGTCCTCTTTTTTGAAGGAAAGGATGGGTTGCCGATGGGGTATTGTTCAACCTGTCGGGCGGTCAGGTTTTTGACGAAAACGGTTAGGTTCTGTCAGTGTCATGCAAATTAAACCAAACTATGAATTTAACGCGCCGTTGCGGGAAAAGACCGTCAGCCCAGCAGGCGGTGCGCCCGTGCGGCGGCTACGGCCTGAGCGCGCGATTTGCAGTTCAGTTTGCGATAAACATTAATCAAGTGAAACTTGACCGTCGCTTCGGACAGGCCAAGGGCCTTGGCGATGGCCTTGTTCGTCAAGCCTTCGGTCAGGGTTTCCAGAATCCGCAGCTCTTGCCGCGTCAGGCCGTGGTTGTCGGGGGGCGGCGAGGCGGGCCGGGTTTCGGTCAGCCAGCGCAGGGCGTTGCGGATCGGCTCGGTCCGTTCCAGCCGGTCGCGCAACTGCCGCGCCGCCAGCATGTCGTTGATAAAGCCGCGTTCCTCGTTCAGCACGGTGCGGACACCCGATTGCCAGACCAGGGTCAGCACATGGATCAGCGTTGCGGCGGCGTCGTCATGGCGGTTCTGCCGATACAGGACAGAGGCCAGCCAGATTTCCGCCCCGGCGCGTTGGCGGGCGGTCAGGCCGGGGTTCATCAGAATGGCCTGAATCAGCCCGCTCAGCGCGGGCGGCGGCAGGCGGTCATGCGCCATCTGCCGCAGCCACAACTGCGCCATGGCCAGTTTGTCGGGGTGATCCAGCGTGGACAGATGCTGTTGCGTTGCCGTGCTGTCGGCATCGGCGCTGATGCTGCCGGGCAGCAGCCGCATGCGGGCGGCGGCCTCTTGCCAGCGGCCACTGTTTTGCAGCAACGCCACCTCGCGGATGTTGGCCAGTTGCGGGATTGCGCCGTTGTGGTCCTGCCCCTGACCCTGCCGCCAGCGTTCCAGAAACTGGCGGGCGGTCTGGGTGCTGTCATGTTCGCAAAGCGCCTGCGTGCCATAGATCAGCGCCAGTTCGGCAAGGGCGGGCCAGATTTCGGCCTGCGTCAGATCATCCATTTCGGCCAGCAAAAAGCGGGCCAGCGGTTCGGACTGGCCGGTTTCGCAGGCGATGCAGCTGTCCAGCAGCGTCAGGATGCGCTGGTCGCCGGGGCTGGTCCATGAGGTTGCCTTCAGCCCGGCGGCGGCATCGCGGGCATGGATGCGCGCCGTGGCCGGATCGCCGGTGGCCAGCGCGATGATCCCCCGGTTCAGCGCCGTGTAAAAGCCCAGCAGCGGGATCTCGCCCGCCGCAAAGTGGCGTGCCGCGCGGATGGCGCTGCGTTCGGCGGCGGCAAAGCGGCGGCGGCGGAACTGCGCCTCCATGATGGAATTATAGATCGCACCGCGCAGCAGGTGGCTGTGATCCGGCAGGTCGGCCAGCAGGTCATAGGCGCGCTCGAAATAGGCGGCATTGGCGGGGGCGTCATCCCATGTTTCGAACAGCAGCCGAAAGACGCGGGTATCGTCGGACAGGGCGCGGTTGGCGCAAAAGGTGATCGGGCTAAGCGCCGCCGTGCCCCAGCGGGCGGCCATGATGCGCCGGCCAAGCGCCGGTTCGCCCTGTTTGACCGCCCGCAGCGCCCGGCAGATCACCAGCAGATCATCGCTTTCCAGCAGATCGGCGGGAAAGCCGTCCAGCATCCGGTCATGCGCATCGGCACCGTAGCGGTAAAAGAAAAACCAGCCGCCGCCATCGCGCAGCGCGGTCAGCGCGCGGTCATGCAGCCCGGCTGACTGAAGCGCCACAATGGCCTGCGGCAGATTTCCGGCGGCCATTTCGGCATTGGCCAAAGCGACAGGATTGCGGTCTGACAGCGCCGAGGCGATCGCGGCAGGCAGCAGTGGGCGCACCGCCGTCAGCACCGGATGCAGCGTTTGCGATTGCGGCGGGTAAGCAAAGGGCAGGCCGTGCAGCAGCGCGGGCGGCGGGGCCTTGCCCTCGATCAGTGCCCGCAGGGCGATCAGCCCGGTGACAGGCAGCGGTGCCAGCAGTTCCTGCCCCAGAAACTCGGCCAGCCGGTTCCGGTCGATCCCCGGCCAGCCCGCCAGCAGCGGCGGCACCAGACAGGGCCAGCCGCCGGTCATGGCGATGATGCGCGCGGCGTCGGGGTGCGGCGTCAGGTCATCGGCGGTAAACAGCAGGTCATCCGGCCCGATGCGCAACAGCCGGCCATAAAGCTCGACCCGCGCCAGCCCCGGAACCATCGTGCCGGGGCGGCAGGCAATGACCAGCCTGCAATCGGGCGGCAGATCGGGCAGGGCGCTGACGGCGGGCGTCCGGTCCAGATCCCACAGCATCAGCGGGGCCGGGTCGGGCGGCGTCGCCCCCCGCTGAACCGCCACCCCGGTAAAGCGCGACAGAGCGGCCATGACCCATGACTTGCCACAGCCAGCCGGGGCCTCGATCAGGGCGATCTGCTGGTCTGCATCCAGCAGCCGCGCGATCAGATGGTGCCGGGATACCCCATCCGCATCAATGTGAACCGGTTTGTTCATGCGGGGAAGTTAAGGCCCCTGCGCCGCACTGTCCAGCAAGGTGGCGTAACGTCACCTTGCGGGCAGGCCCCCGGACAGGCGGGCCTGCCTGACCCGCCAGCAAAAACCGCACCCGAGCGCCGCAGCCAAACGATCAGGCGCGCTATTCCGCCGCCTGCGCCATCGGGTTGTTGGGATGCGTGGTCCAGTTGGCGTAATCGCCGCGCGCCTTGCCGGTGCGCAGGTCTGTTTCGCCATGGTCCAGTTCGCGCATGGTGATGCAGCCTTCGACCGGGCAGACATCGACGCACAGGTTACAGGCGACGCATTCTTCCTCGATCACCTCGAAGACGCGGCCGGGCTGCATGGCGATGGCCTGATGCGAGGTATCCTCGCAGGCGGCAAAGCAGCGCCCGCATTTGATGCACAGATCCCGGTCGATCACCGCCTTGGTGACATAGTTCAGGTTCAGATATTGCCAGTCGGTGACATTGGGCACCGCGCGCCCGATCAGGTCGTCCAGCGTCATGTCGCGGCTGTCCAGATAGTCGCGCAGGCCGGAAATCATTTCCTGCACCACCTTGAAGCCATAGGTCATCGCCGCCGTGCAGACCTGCACATTCCCGGCCCCGAGCGCCAGAAACTCGGCCGCGTCGCGCCATGTCGTCACGCCGCCGATGCCGCTGATCGGCAGGCCGCGCAAGGCCGGGTCGCGGGCGATTTCGGCGACCATGTTCAGCGCGATGGGTTTCACCGCCGGCCCGCAATAGCCGCCATGCGCGCCCTTGCCGTCGATGGTGGGTTCGGGGGCGAACAGGTCCAGATCGACGCCGGTGATGCTGTTGATGGTGTTAATCAGGCTGACCGCATCGGCCCCGCCGCGTCTGGCCGCCTCGGCGGGTTTGCGGATGTCGGTGATGTTGGGGGTCAGCTTGACGATGCAGGGCATACGCGAGTGCTGTTTGACCCACCGCGTCACCATCTCGATATAGTCGGGCACCTGACCGACGGCGGCACCCATGCCGCGTTCGCTCATGCCGTGGGGGCAGCCGAAGTTCAGCTCTACCCCGTCGGCGCCGGTGTCTTCGATGGCGTGCAGGATGTCGATCCACGACTGTTCGTCGCAGGGCACCATCAGGCTGATAATCAGCGCCCGGTCGGGGTAATCGCGCTTGACCGATTTGATCTCGCGCAGGTTCACCTCCAGCGGGCGGTCGGTAATCAGTTCGATGTTGTTCAGACCCAGCAGGCGGCGGTCCGCGCCATGGATCACGCCATAGCGCGGGCCGTTGACGTTCACCACCGGCGGGCCTTCGCTGCCCAGAGTTTTCCAGACCACGCCGCCCCAGCCCGCCTGAAAGGCGCGCCGGACGTTATATTCCTTGTCCGTTGGCGGGGCCGAAGCCAGCCAGAAGGGGTTGGGCGATCTGATGCCGATAAACTGGGAGCGAAGGTCAGCCATGGACCGGGTCTCCTGTCAGGGGTCAAACGACGATTTCGGATTCGTATTCACGCAGAATGTCAGGGTGCCTGTCGCGCGCGGCACCGCGCAGCGCCTCGGCCAGCTTGCGCAGGCGGGGCGTGCCGATCATCAGGTACCGGCTGGGCATGATCTCGTCGAAATCATAGGCGGCACCGGCGGGGATAAAGACGGTCGAGGCGGGGGGCACATCGACATTTCCATCCGCCAGCCGAAACCGCAGCCGGCCGGAAATCAGGTGAAAGGCCACGTCATCATCAAGGTGGCGGTGCAGATAGCCGGGGCCGCTGCCCGACATCTCGATGATCTGGAAACTGTCGCCGCTGGCCAGCGGAACAGGGTCGTCGCCGTCACGGGACGTGTGGATCGTTACCTTTCTGGCAGAGTCTGTCATGGGGCGTCCTCCATCAATGTCGCGTGGATATCTTCAGCGGCATCGCGCCCCTGAGCAACCGCCGTCACGGTCAAATCCTCGCCACCTGCGGCGCAGTCGCCGCCCGCCCAGACCCCGGCGACCGAGGTGCGCCCCGCCCCGGTCACGGCGATCTTGCCGCCGTCCAGCGCCAGCCCCTCGGGCACGTCGTGCAGCCGCTGGCCGATGGCGCGGAACACCTGATCGGCCTTGATGCGGAAATGTTCACCCGTGTTCAGGCTGCCGTCGGGCAGATCCTGAGTATAGGCGAACTCGATTTCCGTGATCGCGCCGTTGCCGTGAACCGCAACCGGCATGGCATTGCACAGAATGCGCACGCCGCTGCTGGTGGCGTGATCCTGTTCGTGCCAACTGGCCGACATGCGATCCTGCCCGCGGCGATAGGCGATGGTGACGTTTTCTGCCCCCAGCAGTCTGGCCTGAACGGCGGCATCCACGGCGGTCATGCCGCCGCCGATCACCACCACGTCGCGCCCGATGGGCAGGGCGGCCAGATCGTCGGCCTGCCGCAGCTCGGCGATGAAATCCACCGCGTCGCGGATGTTGTCGCGATCCTCGCCGTCGATCCGCAGCGCGTTCACGCCGCCAAGGCCGATGCTTAGGAACACCGCATCATATTGCGCGCGCAGACCGTCCAGCGTCATGTCGCGGCCCAGACATTGCCCGGTTTCCACGGTGATGCCGCCGATTTGCAGCAGCCAGTCAACCTCGGCCTGCGCAAAGTGATCGGTCGCCTTATAGCTGGCGATGCCGTATTCGTTCAGCCCGCCCGCTTTGCTGTGTTCGTCAAACAGCGTCACATCGTGCCCCTTGGCGGCCAGCCGGTGGGCGCAGGACAGGCCCGCAGGCCCGGCCCCGACCACGGCGATGCGCCGCCCCGTAGGTGCGCCGCGCCGGAACGGATGCCCGCCCGCCGCCATCAGCCCATCGGTGGCATAGCGTTGCAGCGCGCCGATCTGCACCGGCTCGCCCTCGGCATCCATCCGCACGCAATCGCCTTCGCACAGGGTTTCGGTCGGGCAGACGCGGGCGCACATGCCGCCAAGGATGTTGCTGTGAAAGATCGTCAGCGCCGCCGCGTCGGGCGTGCCGGTGGCGATCTGGCGGATGAACAGAGGAATGTCGATGCCGGTCGGGCAGGCGGCGATGCAGGGCGCGTCGTGGCAGAAATAACAGCGATCCGCCGCAACCTGCGCCTGATGATCGTCCAATGGCGGCGCGACATCGGCAAAATTGATCTGATATTGCTCGGGCGTCAGTCGGCCCGGCACTACTCCGGCTGTCAGCTTGGCTTGGGTCATCACACTCCCCCTGGCTCTGCCTGTTCGGAAAGGCTGGCACAGGTCTGAAATTTTATCAAACGATAAAATCACAGAGGGGGTGCAGAATGAAAAACGGGGCGCCGGATTGGGCACCCCGTTTGTGATCTGCGCGAAAAAGAGGCGCTCAGGCGGCTTTGCGGCGGCGCAGGGCCAGCGCGGCCAGCCCGCTGGCCAGCAGCAGCCCGCCCGCAGGCAGCGGCACCGGCGCGGGCGGCGGCAGCGAGCCTTGGTCGAGCAGGGCATATTTCACCTGACCACCCGCCACCAGATATTCGCCAAATCCGTCGCCCCAGAACGACACGGATCTAAACGAGCCGCTGTCATCGAATGCGGCAACGAAAATCTCATAGGCCGAAACGCTCGGGTCGGTTTGGGTCGGGTAAAGGCCGTCGTTTGTGGTCAGGGCATTGGCAACCTGAACAGGCGCGCCGCCGTCGAATGATATGAACAAAGCGGACGGGTGGCAGCATGTGGCCCAATCGCTGATCTGATATAAGCCCACGCAAAGGGGGTAATTGGGGGTGTTATCAGTGGGTGACTCTTTTTAAGAAGTGTCTGAATTTTATTTTCAAATCGTATCTTGCAAATGAATCCTGCATTCATTCAGGCAGATAAATTTCCGCCGACAGCCCGCCCAGGGCCTCTGACCTGTTCAGCCGCAATTCGCCGCCATGCAAGGCAGCCAGATCCGCGACGATGGCAAGGCCAAGCCCGGTGCCCGGCGGACCTGATTCGTCCAGACGCGCGCCTCGGATCAGGGCGCGTGGGGTGTCTGTGCCGTTCATGCCGGGGCCGTCATCCTCGATCCGCAGGGTCAGGCCGGGGCGGGCCGAGATGGCCAGCCGGCTGCGGCCCCATTTCACCGCATTGTCGCAAAGATTGCCGATCAGCTCCTCAAGATCCTGCCTTTCGCCGGCAAAGCTCAGGTCGGGGGGGCAGTCGATGCTGGCGGTCATGCCCTTGTCCTGCATGGGGTGGCGCAGCACCAAAAGGATGTCGTCGATCACCGGCGCGACCAGTGTGCGCTGCCCCAGAACACGAGGCTGGGCCGATCGGGCGCGGCGCAGATGCCAGCCGATCAGCCGGTCCATCCGCGCGATCAGCGCCTGACCGGGATCGCCGGGCGGCAGGTCGTTCGACAGCGCCGCCAGCGGTGTTTTCAGCGAATGCGCAAGGTTTCCAAGGTGTTGCCGCGACCGGGCCAGCAGGGTGGCGTTCTGATCCAGCGCGGCGTTGATTTCGGCCACCAGCGGGTCAAGCTCGCTGATGCCGGGGCGGGGCAGGCGATCTGTCTGGCCGTCGCGCACGCGGCGCAGATCGCCGCCCAGACGGCGCAGCCCCGACAGGCCGCTGCCCACCTGCACCGCCACCGCCACCGCCAGCCCGATCCCCAGCACCGCCAGCGACAGGGCCAGCGGGCGCCGCACCTCGCGCAGGCTGCCCAGCATTTCGCGCGCGGGGGCGGTGAGGGTCAGCATCAGGGGATCGTCGCTGCCCGGCAGGGTCAGCGGCTGGCGCAGCACCCGCAAGGGTTCGCCCATCGGGCCGCGCCCGCGCCCGGTTCCGGGCTGCTCTGCGCTGCGCGATGCCAGTTGCGCATCCCCCAGCGAGGCCGATTTTGCCACCACCACGCCGCCGACGCGCAATTGCCAATACCAACCCGACAGCGGAGTGCCAAAGCGCGGATCAAGCGGCGTATTTTCCACCTCGATCCCGCCTGCGCCGTTTATCACCATTCCGGCCATGATCTGATCGGCCATGGCCTGCATTTCACTGTCATAGCGTTCGGTGACGAAACGATCCAGAACCGCGCCGATCACCAGAAAAGCCGCCATCAGGGCAACGCCGATCCAGACAGCCGCCAATAACAGCAGCCGCGCGCGCAGCGAACGTATCATGCCGCCCCGCCGTTTGCGCGCAGAATATACCCCTCGCCCCGGCGGGTTTCGATAACGCCCTCGCCGATTTTCTTGCGCAAACGGCCAATGACGACCTCGATGGATTTGAAGTCGCGGTCGGTATCGGCCTCATACAGATGTTCCGATAATTCGGTGCGGCTGACGATACGATCCTGATGCAAGATCAAATAGGACAGGATGCGGGTTTCAAAAGCCGTCAGCTTCAGCGCCACCCCGTCGCGGGTAATCACGCCCAATTGGGAATCGAGCGAAAGCACCCCGGCCTTGATAACCGTGCGCGCATGACCGGCGGCGCGGCGGATCAGGGTTTGCGCGCGCAAAACCACCTCGTCCAGCCGAAAGGGTTTGACGGCATAATCATCGGCCCCGGCGCGAAAACCGGCGACCTTATCCGTCCAGTCGCCGCGCGCGGTCAGGATCAGCACCGGCATCGTCACCCCGCCGTCGCGCCAGCGGGTCAGCACCTCGATCCCCGGCAGACCGGGCAGACCAAGGTCCAGCACCGCCACGTCATAGGTTTCGGTCGCGCCCAGAAACTCGCCCTGTTCGCCATCATGGGCGATGTCGGTGACAAAGCCCGCGTCCTGCATTGCCGTCGCCACCTGCGCGGCCAGGGTGCGGTCATCCTCGACGATCAATGCTCTCATTTGCGTGCCTCGGTCTGGCCTATGCCTGCCACCTCAAGAAAGCGCCCGTCGCGCGCGTCCAGCCGGATGGTCAGCAGATTGCCCTGCGGGGTCAAAAGCCGCAATTCGCGCACCAGTTCAACCCCAAGCGCGGATTCGTGTGGCGCGGGAAAGGACAGGCGGGCGGCGATCAACCGGCCCTTATAGCGGGCGGTGGCGATTTCGGCGGCCTCGTGCAGAGGCAGGGGGCGGAAATCCTGCGGCAGCGGCGACAGATCCTGTGCGGGCGCGACCGTCGCAAGCAGCGCGGCCAGCAGGCAGGCAAGGGGGGCAGGGGCGATCCGCATGGCCTTTTGTGCCACGGCGAACCCAAACGGAAAATAAACGGACCATTCGCCTTTGGTTCGGTTCCGTTGGGCTAAAAGCGATTCGTCAGCGGGGGCCATGCTGCCCCTGCAACGGTGAAACGAAAGGAAAAACCTATGAGCAGATTCACCCTCCGCCACTCGGTCGCCGCTTTGGCGCTGGTTTCGGTTCTGGGCAGCGGCGTGGCCGCCATCGCGCAGACCGCCGCGCCCGAGGCCCCGGCCACCACGCAACCCGCCGCCCCGGCGCAGGCCCCGGCGCTGACCGCCGAAACCCTGCCCGAGGCGCTGCGCGCGCTGAACCTGACGGATGTCGAAATCCGCACCAGCCAGCGCGGCGGATCGCGCGTCACCGGCTCGCTGGCCGATGGCACCGAAATTCAGGCGATGGTGGCCAATGACGGCACTCTGCGCGGTGTTCGCGCCGATGATGATGCCGCCCTGCCGCAATCGCTGGTCGATGCGGTGCTGCCCGCCCCGGTGCGCGGCAACGCCATTATCCAGCAGTTCGCGCTGATTTCCGGCTTTGGCGTGATGCCCGATATGGTGATGGTCGGCGGCAAGGATGCCGACGGTCAGAACCTGCGCGCGGGCTTTGCGACCGATGGCACGCTGATGCGCTTTGGCCGCGGCGAGGATCGCGGACCGGGGATGCACCAGGGCCACGACCGGGGCGGCAAGCGCGGCATGGACGGGCGCGGCCATGATCGCGGCAAGGGCGAACAACGCGGCGAACGGCGCGGTGATCGGGGCGAGCGTGGTGATCGCGGCCCCCGTGGCGACGCCCCGCCCCGGATGGAGCAGCGCGGCCCGCAGGTCGATGAATCGGCGCTGCGTCAAAGCCTGACCGACGCCGGTTACACCGATCTGGGCGATTTTTCCCGCCAGCAAGGGCGTGGCCTGACCGTGAACGCGGTCAACGCCAATGGCGAGACCGTCACGGTCGAGCTGAACCGCGCCGGTGAGGTGGTCCGCGAAACCGCCCGCTAAGGCAGGTGGTCAGGCAGGGGGCGCGCCCGCAGCCCCCTGCCGTTCACGTCGCAACATAGCGGTCGCGCCGGTGGTTGATGGCGATGACCAGATTGACAACGACCGCGCCCAGAAAGCTCCAGCCGACCAGATGCCAGTCGCGCAGGAAAAGGGCGGCGGCAAAGACCAGCACATCGAAGCCAAGCTGCACCCAGCCGGCGCGCAGGCCGGTGGCATCCTGCACATACAGCGCCAGCACGCCGACCCCGCCAAGGCTGGCCCCGTGCCGGAACAGCGCCAGCAGCGCCGATCCGGTCATGGTGCCGAACAGGATCGCGCCGATGGCGGGGTTGATCGCGCCAAAGTGCAGCCAGCCCGGCAACAGCGCCACCAGCGCCGACATCAGCGCCACGGCGGCGAAACTTTTCCACACGAACACCGGCCCAAAGCGGCGATAGCCCAGCCAGTAAAACGGCAGGTTGATGACAAAGAACACCGGCGCAAAACCCCAGCCGGTCGCATAGGAAATCAGCACCGCCAGCCCCGCCGTCTGCCCGGTGACAAAGCCCAGATGCGTCAGCAGCACCACCGCCGCCGCCGCCATAAAGCTGCCATAGGCGATGCCCTGGGCATCGTCGATAAAACCGTGCTGTAGCTTACTTTTATCCATGCTGTCTGTTGCCCCGGCAAGGCCCGCTGTGCAATGCGGCATTCTGTGGTGGTTCAGGCGAACGGGCACCGCAACGGCACGTTCGCCTGAAGGCGCGTCATTGGGCAGGCGATCCGCTCAGCGCCCTGTCGGTGATCGCATGGGTCCACGCGCCTTCGGGTGCGGCGGTAATCACCGGGTCGGAACCTCCGCTCATCAGGGTGTCAACCGTGCGCTGATAATCGGCCACGTCCAGCGCGCCATTGGTTCCTGCGGTCAGCTTGGCCACCTCGGTCATCATGCGGGTCTGATGCCCGATGGTCTGGGCGCCGGTCTCGTCATTGTCCAGCACGATTTCCGCGGCCTCTTCGGGGTGTTCCTCGGCGTATTTCCAGCCCCTCATGCTGGCGCGGACAAAGCGGGTCAGCTTGTCCTCCATCGCGGGATCGGCCAGCGCGGTTTGCAGGACGTAAAGCCCGTCTTCCAGCGTGGCGACGCCCTGATCTTCGTATTTGAAGGTTATCAGGTCGTCTTCGCCGATCCCCGCGTCCAGAACCTGACCATATTCGTTATAGGTCATGGTGCTGATGCAGGCGGCCTGCTTTTGCAGCAGAGGATCGACGTTGAAGCCCTGCTTCAGCACCGTCACCCCCTCGGCGCCGCCATTCGTCGGAATGCCCAGATGGTTCATCCACGACAGGAACGGATATTCGTTGCCAAAGAACCAGACCCCCAGCGTCTTGCCGCGAAAATCGGTCGTGGGGTCGGTGATCCCGCTTTCCTTGAGACAGGTCAGCATCATCCCCGACGATTTGAACGGCTGCGCGATATTGACAAGAGGCAGCCCCTTTTCGCGCGCGGCCAGTGCGGCGGGCATCCATTCCACCATCACATCCGCGCCACCGCCCGCCAGCACCTGCACCGGCGCGATGTCGGGGCCGCCCGGCTTGATGGTGACGTTCAGGTTTTCCTCGTCATAGAATCCCTTGTCCTTGGCGACATAATATCCCGCGAACTGCGCCTGTGTGACCCATTTCAGTTGCAGCGTCAGATCGTCTGCCGCCTGCGCGGCCCCGGCCAGCAGCGCAAGACCCGCCGCCGAAATCATCAGTCTGGTCATTCTCCACTCCACTGTTGAGGGGCGTTTCGCCCGTTATTGGCGCTGTGACGGGTGCCAAAAGGTCATCCGGCGCTCGGCCAGCGCGACAATGCCATAGAACAGCGACCCGGCGAGGGCTGCCATCAGAATCTCGGCCCAGACCAGCGCAAGGTCCATCTGCCCCACGGCGGTCGAGATGCGAAAGCCCATGCCGCGCGTCGGGCTGCCAAAGAATTCGGCCACGATGGCGCCGATCAGGGCCAGCGTGGTGGTGATCTTCAGCCCGTTGAACAGAAAGGGCAGGGCGGCGGGCAGGCGCAGTTTCAGCAGCGATTGCCAGTAACCCGCGCTCCATGTCGCCATCTGGTCGCGTTGCAGCGCATCGGTGGCGGCCAACCCGGCGACCATGTTCACAAGGATCGGAAAGAACACCATGACCACGACGACCGCCGCCTTGGAATGCCAGTCGAAACCGAACCACATCACAAGGATCGGCGCGATCCCGACGATGGGCAGGGCGGCGACGAAATTGCCGACCGGCAGCAACCCGCGTTGCAGGAAGGGCGATCGGTCGATGGCGATGGCGGTCATCACCGCCGCACCTGCGCCGATCAGCCAGCCGCTCAGCGCGCCTTTGGCCAGCGTTTGCACCAGATCGCCCCAGATCATCGGCAGGCTGGCCATGAACCGCGCCCCGATGACCGAGGGCGCAGGCAGGATCACCTGCGGAACGGCGTAAAGCCGCACCATCGCCTCCCAAAAGACCAGCAGGGTCAGGCCAAAGATCGCCGCGACGGCAATCCGGCGAACCCGCTCGCCCGAGGGGGGCAGGGGCAGGGCGGCCAGCCGGGCGTTCAGCGACCAGATCAGCAGCCAGAACCCGAACAGCGCCACCGCCCGCGGGCGCGGCGCGATGCCGGCCACGGCCAGCGCCATCAACGCCGCCGCCAGCAGCGGCAGCACCAGCCATGCCCGGCCGGGGCGCTTGGCTGCGGCGCTCATCGTGCCAACCCCATGCGGGCCAGCACCACCCGCTCGACCAGCCCGATCAGCCAGACCAGCCCGGCCGCCATGATCGCGGCGGCAAACAGCGCCGCCCAGATCTGGATCGTCTGCCCGTAATACGACCCCGACAGCAGCCGCGCGCCCAGCCCCTGCGTCGCCCCGGCAGGCAGTTCCGCGACGATGGTGCCCACCAGCGCCGCCGCAATCGCCACCTTGAGCGAGGTGAACAGATAGGGCAGCGAAGACGGCAACCGCAAATGGCGCAGCACCTGCCCGCCACCGGCATTCCACGACCGCATCAGATCAAGCTGCATCGCATCAGGCGCGCGCAGGCCCTTGACCATGCCCACCAGCACCGGAAAGAACGACAGCCACGCCGCAATGAAGGCCTTGGGCAGCAACCCGGTCACGCCCGCACTGGCAAACACCACGATCACCATCGGCGCGATTGCCAGAATTGGCACGGTCTGCGACGCCACCGCCCAGGGCATGATCGACATGTCCATCGCCCGGTTATGCACGATCCCCACCGCCAACAGCACCCCCGCCACAGCGCCGATGCCAAACCCCGCCAGAGTCGCCGACAGCGTGATCCAGCCATGCCAGACCAAAGACCGGCGCGAGGTCACAGCTTGCCCCGCCAGCCCATCCCATAACCCCGCCGCCACCTGATGCGGCGCGGGCAACACGGGGCGCTGCTGGCTCATGGTATCGGCAATCAGCGCCGCCGCGCTCAACTCGCTGCCCGCCCGCGCGGCCTGATCCCGTGCCCATTGCGCATTCATCCAGACGGAGGCGACATACCAGATCACCACAATCGCCAGCAGAACGGTCAGAACAGGCAAGATACGCTTCATCGCGGCCCCATCTTTGGTCTGCAAATATCCTCGGGGGTCCGGGGGTGGAAAACCCCCGGCTTGGGCGCGTCAGTCATAGCTATGCCCCTCCCTCAACCCCTCGCGCACCTCATGCGCCAGGGCGATGAACGCGGGCGTGTCGCGAATATCCAAGGGGCGCTCGCGCGGCAGGGTGCTGTCGATCACGCGGGAAATCCGCCCCGGTCGCGGCGACATGACGACGATCTTGGTCGAAAGATACACCGCCTCGGGGATGGAATGGGTGACAAAGCCGATGGTCTTGCCCGTTCGCGCCCACAGCTTCAGCAGTTCTTCGTTCAGCCGGTCGCGCACGATTTCATCCAGCGCGCCAAAGGGTTCGTCCATCAGCAGAATATCGGCATCAAAGGCCAGCGCGCGGGCAATCGAGGCCCGCTGCTGCATACCGCCCGACAATTGCCACGGGTATTTCCCGCCAAAGCCCGCCAGATCGACCAGATCCAGCACGCGCCGGGTCCGCTCGGCCCGGTCCGCGCGGCTGAACCCCATGATCTCCAGCGGCAGCGAGATATTCCCCGCAATCGTCCGCCACGGATAAAGCCCCGGCGCCTGAAACACATAGCCATAGGCGCGCGCGCGCCGCGCCTGATCCGGGGTCATGCCGTTCACGGTCAGACTGCCGCCGGTCGGCGTCTCCAGCGCCGCCATCGTCCGCAGAAACGTCGTCTTGCCGCAGCCCGAAGGCCCGATAAAGCTGACGAAATCGCCCTGATTGATGGTCAGATCGACATCCTTCAGCGCATGAACCGGCCCATCTGCGGTCTGAAAGGTCAGGCTGACGCCACGCGCCTCGATCACCGGGCTGGTGGGGGCCGCAGGTGTCACCGGCGCATCCTCGGCCCAATCGTCAAACCAATTCATCGCTTCACCCTTTGGCCAGATCGGTGCGGGCAAAGGCGCACCGCCCGGCGCGACCTCGCGGATTGTGACGCCCGGCATGACCTGAACCCCGTGCCAGCGCGCAAAGCCGCGCCGAGTCAGGATGCCCAGCAGGGTCAGATCATCGCCGCCGTCCAACTGCACCAGATGCCGGTTCCGCGCCCGGATTGCCGCCGCATATTGCGGCAACAGCGCCGGGCTGGCGCTATGCACCCGGCCCGGATCGGTCAGGGCCGCCCGCTCGGCCTCGGTCAGCGAGGGGATATGCGCTGCGTTGATAAGCCGGTCCAGCGCATGGATGACATCCTCGCCCCCGGCATTGCTGTCAAACTGCTGCGTCAGCCGCGTGGCCGCCAGCGCATCCACCAGCGCAAGCGCCTGATCCTCGTCCAGCGTATCGGGCAGCGGCTGGCCCATCAGGCCCATGCGGCCCAGCAATTCTTCGCGCCGGGCCATAAGGTCGCTGGCGAAACGCAGCCAGATCGGGTCATTGTTCATACTGACCTCGTGATCCCGCCATCGACGCGGATATTCTGCCCGGAGATATGGCCGCCACCCCGCGCCACCATATCCGGGCTGACAGGTGGCGGGCGCTGTTCACCAGCACGTCGATGCGGCCCCAGCGGTCCACCGCACCATCGACCAGACGGGCCAGATCATCGGTGGACTGGTTCGATCCGGTGACGCCAAATCCACCCAGTTCATCCGCCAACGCCTCGCCCTTGCCGGATGAGGACAGCACGCCGACCGCAAACCTATCCGCCGCCATCCGCAAAAGCGCAATTGGCAGCACCGCCCCTGTCAGCAGGAACGCAAGAACGGGCAACAGATCGCCGCGCCCGCTTGCCAATGCCGAAGCGCCGCCTGTCAACGCAGACAAGATCACAGCAGCGCAGAAAATGGCCGCAAAATGCCGGTCGATCCCATGCCGTGCCAGCCAGCCCATCCCTTAGACCCCGCTGGCCGGAATGCCCGACCGCTGCACGGGGCGCGGTGCGCTCAGATCCTTCCACGCCGACAGCGCGCGGTTCACCGCAGGCCGCGCCTCGCGCCCGACAAAGGCGCCATGCCCCTCGCGCGAATCGACCTTGCCCTCGGACACCGCCACCACGCCGCGCGTCAGCGTATAGCGCGGCAGACCCGTGACCTTCTGCCCCTCGAACACGTTGTAATCAATGGCAGATTGCTGCGCACTGGCGCTGATCGTCTTTTCCGCCCTGGGGTCCCAGACCACCAGATCGGCATCCGCGCCGACCAGAACAGCCCCCTTGCGCGGATACATGTTCAGGATTTTCGCGATATTCGTCGAAGTCACCGCCACGAATTCATTCACAGTCAGCCGCCCCGTCCCGACCCCATGCGTCCACAGCATCGGCATCCGGTCCTCAAGGCCGCCGGTGCCGTTCGGGATCCTGGTAAAATCGCCCACGCCGGTGCGTTTCTGCTCGGTCGTAAAGGCGCAATGGTCCGTCGCCACCACCGACAGGCTGCCCGATTGCAGCCCGGCCCACAGGCTGGCCTGATGCGCCTTGTCGCGGAAGGGCGGCGACATGACGCGCCGGGCAGCGTGATCCCAGTCGGGGTTGAAATATTCGCTTTCGTCCAGGGTCAGATGCTGGATCAGCGGCTCGCCCCAGACGCGCTTGCCCGCCTGACGCGCCCGCCGGATCGCCTCGTGGCTGTCCTCGCAACTCACATGCACGACATACAGCGGCACGCCGGCCATATCGGCCACCATGATGGCGCGGTTCGTCGCCTCGCCCTCGACCTGAGGCGGACGGGAATAGGCATGCGCCTCGGGGCCAGAGTTCCCCTCGGCCAGCAACCGCGCCGACAATTCCGCCACCACATCGCCGTTTTCCGCATGAACCATCGCCAGCGCACCCAGATCGCCGCAGCGGCGAAAGCTGGCGAACAATTCGTCGTCATTCACCATCAGGGCACCCTTATAGGCCATGAAATGCTTAAAGCTGGTGATGCCGCGATCCACCACCGCCTGCATTTCATCGAAAACCTGCTGACCCCACCAGGTGATCGCCATGTGATAGGAATAATCGCAATGCGCGCGGGACACCTTATTATCCCACATCTTCAGCGCATCCAGCAGCCCCTGACCGGGCGAGGGCAGGGCAAAATCCACCACCATCGTCGTGCCCCCGGCCAAAGCGGCGCGCGTGCCCGATTCAAAATCATCGGCGGAATAGGTGCCCATAAAGGGCATCTCCAGATGCGTGTGCGGGTCGATGCCGCCGGGCATGATGTAACAGCCGGTCGCGTCCAGAACCCGATCACCCGACAGACCCTCGCCAATCGCGGCAATCCGCCCGCCCTCGATCAGAACATCGGCGTCATACGTCAGATCCGCCGTGACGACCGTGCCGCCCTTGATAACCGTGCTGCTCATCCCTGCCTCCATCTTTGGTCCGATAAATATCCTCGGGGGGTCCGGGGGGCGAAGCGCCCCCGGCTTCAGCGCACGACCTCTGCCGCCTCGATCACCGCATGCAGCAGAACATCCGCGCCAGCCGCCGCCCATGCCGGGGAAATCTCCTCGGCCTCGTTATGCGACAGCCCGTCCACGCAGGGGCACATAATCATCACCGTCGGCGCGATGCGGTTGATCCAGCAGGCGTCGTGGCCGGCACCGGATATGATGTCCATATGCGAATAGCCCAGACGTTCTGCCGCCGCGCGCACGGTGCCGACCAATGCGGGGTCAAACGTCACCGGGTCGAAATGGCCGACCGCCTCGATGCTGATGCCAAGGCCCAGCTCCCCGGCAATCGCCGGGGCCTCGGTCTCCAGCCGGGCGCGCATGGCGTTCAGCTTGGCCAGATCGGGGCTGCGGAAATCGACGGTGAACACCGCGCGGCCGGGGATCACGTTGCGGCTGTTGGGCACCACGTTCATCTGCCCCACGGCGCCCACCGCGCCCGGCTGGTGATCCATGGCGATGCGATGCACCGCCTCGATGATCCGCGCCATGCCAAGGCCCGCATTCACCCGCATGTTCATCGGGGTCGATCCGGTGTGCGCGTCCTTGCCGGTCAGGGTGATTTCCAGCCACCACAGACCCTGACCATGGGTCACGACGCCGATGTCCTTGCCCTCGGCTTCCAGAATTGGCCCCTGTTCGATGTGATATTCGAACATTGCATGGATGGGCCGACCGCCCACATCCTCGGACCCGCGCCAGCCGATGCGGTCCAGCTCGTCCCCGAAACGCTTGCCCTCGGCATCCACGCGGGCGTTGGCGTAATCCTCGGTATGCACGCCCGCGAACACGCCGGATGCCAGCATGGCGGGGGCGAACCGCGCGCCTTCCTCGTTCGTCCAGTTCACCACCACGATGGGGCGGCGGGTGCGGATGCCCAGATCGCGGATCGAGCGCACCACCTCCAGCCCGGCCAGCACGCCCAGAACCCCGTCGAACTTGCCGCCCGTGGGCTGAGTGTCCAGATGGCTGCCGATATACACCGGGTCCAGATCGGGGTCCGCGCCCTCGTGGCGCATGAACATGTTGCCCATGCGGTCAAGGCCCATGACCATGCCCGCATCCTCGCACCATGACTGAAACAGCGCCCGGCCCTGCGCATCGGCGTCGGTCAGGGTCTGGCGGTTGTTGCCGCCCGCCACACCCGGCCCGATCTGGGCCATCTGCATCAGGCTGTCCCACAGCCGTTCGCCGTCAATTTTCAGGTTTGCAGCCGGGGCCACCCCACTGGCGTCGGTCATCTGTCGTCCTTCCTGTCTGGCCGTCCCGTCTTGGCGCGGGTTCGGCGGAATGGGTCGGGGTTATTTCAACTCGACCTCGATAAAGCTCATCGCGGTTGCGGTTGCCTGCGTCATGCGGTGTCCCGCAGCACATCGGCCAGCGTGCCGATCAGCGTGTCGATCTGCGCCTTGTCGATAATCAGCGGCGGAGACATGGCGATGGTGTCGCCGGTGGTGCGGATCATGATGCCTTTCTCGAACGCGCGGATGAAGGCGTCAAAGGCGCGCACGCCCGGCTTGCCCTCGATCGGTTCCAGTTCGACCGCGCCGATCAGGCCCATGTTGCGGATGTCGATGACATGCGGCAGGCCCTTTAGCCCGTGCAGCGCCTGTTCCCAATAGGGGGCCAGTTCGGCACAGCGGTCGAACAACCCTTCCTCGGCATAGGTGTCCAGCGTGGCGATACCGGCGGCGCAGGCGATGGGGTTGCCGGAATAGGTATAGCCGTGGAACAACTCGATCACATGTTCCGGCCCTTGCATAAAGGCGTCGTGGATTTCGGCGGTGGTCATCACCGCACCCATCGGGATGACGCCGTTGGTCAGCCCCTTGGCGCAGGTTATCATGTCGGGCACCACGCCAAAGTGCTGCGCTGCAAAGGCCGAGCCAAGGCGGCCAAAGCCGGTAATGACCTCATCAAAGATCAGCAGGATGCCGTGCTTTTTCGTGATGGCGCGCAACCGCTCCAGATAGCCCTTGGGCGGCATCAGGACACCGGTGGACCCGGCCATCGGTTCCACGATCACGGCTGCGATGGTTTCGGCGCCGTGCAGCGCGACGATGCGTTCCAGATCGTCGGCAAGGTTCGCGCCATGTTCGGGCTGGCCGCGGGTAAAGGCGTTTTCGGGCAGATGCGTATGCGGCAGGTGATCGACGCCGTTCAGCAGGCTGCCGAAAAAGCGGCGGTTGTTCACGATCCCGCCCACCGAAATGCCGCCAAAGCCGACACCGTGATAGCCGCGCTCGCGCCCGATCAGCCGGGTGCGGGCGGCATCGCCGCGCGCGCGGTGATAGGCCAGCGCGATTTTCAGCGCCGTGTCCACCGCCTCGGAACCCGAGTTGGTAAAGAACACATGCTCCATCCCTTCGGGCGCGATGCCGATCAGGCGGTTGGCCAGTTCAAAGGCCAGCGGATGGCCCATCTGGAACGCCGGGGCGTAATCCAGTTCCTCGGCCTGCTGCTGAATGGCAGAGGTGATGCGCGGGCGGCAATGCCCTGCGTTGCAGCACCACAGCCCGGCGGTGCCATCCAGCACCTGCCGCCCGTCGGCGCTGGTATAGTGCATGTCTTTGGATGCCACCAGCATCCGGGGCGCGGATTTGAATTGCCGGTTCGCGGTGAAGGGCATCCAGAAGGCGCGCAGGTCGTTCGGGGCGGGTTTACGGTCCAGGGCCATCGGGCTGACTCCATTCGGTGTTTGACCAGACGGTCAGGATCAGGCTAGCACGGCTTAACAGTCAGTCAAGCGGCTTGGGTCTGTGACCGGCGCGGGATTTCGGGGGGTGAGAGGCATGACAGCCATGACGGATCAGGACCGGCCCAGACTGACGCGCATCCAGCAAAAGAACCGCGATCTGATCCTGCGCGGCGCGTTAGAGGCGTTTTCCGCCCATGGTTTCCGCGGCGCGACCATCGACCAGATCGCCGAAAGCGCGGGCCTGTCGAAACCCAATGTGCTGTATTATTTTTCATCAAAGGATGAAATCTATCGCAGTTTGCTGACGACGCTGCTGGATACATGGCTGGCACCGCTGCGCAGCCTGAACCCTTTGGGCGACCCGCTGACCGAGGTGCTGGCCTATGTCCGGGCCAAGCTGGACCTGTCGCGCGATTATCCCCGCGAAAGCCGCCTGTTCGCCAATGAAATCCTGCAAGGTGCCCCGCATCTGACCGAACTGCTGGGCGGCGAATTGCGGGAACTGGTGGATGATGCGGTGGCCACCCTTTCGGGCTGGATCGAACAGGGGCGTCTGGCGCCGGTCGATCCGCATCACCTGATCTTTTCCATCTGGGCGCTGACCCAGCACTATGCCGATTTCGAAGTGCAGGTCCGCGCCGTCCTTGGCCCCGGCCATGATCCCTATGCCGAGGCGGGGCCGTTTCTGGACAATCTGTATCGCCAGATGCTGACGGTCTGACGATCAAGGGGGGCTGTATGCGCTGCACGAATCGCTGATCCGCGCGCGGTAACAGAGCATGGCCGACGACCTTTTACCGTCTGCCCTCGAACCGCGTGATCGAGCTGGGCCAGCAGATCAACATCTGATCGCTGGCCCGCAGGGCGTCAGTCGGGCTTGCGGTTCAGCATCCCGACGGCGGGGCCGATCTTTTCCAGATAGACCAGCCCGGTCGCGATGATGTTGTCCTGCCGCCCTTCGGCCCAATCGACCAGCGCGCGCCCGGTGGCGGCGGTGATGGCCGAGGACAGGATCGCCACCAGAACCGGGTCGGCGCGCGGCACGCGGCGGAACAGCAGCGTGGCCATTTCGGCGCGGCGCAGGTTCTGGGTGTTCTGATACATCGCCGCCAGCTTGGCGTCAGTTTCGGCAAGGCGCAGCACGGCGGCCAGTTGGTCGCGTTCTTCGGCAAAGCGGCCAAGGTGACGCTCCATCAGCTTGTGCAGGTCGTCGATCAGGCGGCCGCGCCCCTCGACGAACTGTTCGGCGGCGTCGGCGGGGTAATCGGGCGGCGGTCCCATCAGCGCCGCTTCCTTGAAGGGGTAATAGTTGAAGAAGGTCCGTGTGCTGATGCCCGCCTCGCGCGCGATGGCTTCGGCGGTCAAACCGGCCATCCCATCGCGGCTGGCAAGCCGCATCGCTGCTGCCTGAATCTTGCGCGCCGTTTTTAATTTTCGGCCTTGTGCGGGGGTCATTTGCGATAAACCTATGAAATGCTGTGCTTTCATTTTCAAAATTGCCGCTGTTCGGTTGCTTGACAATAGAAAATTAGCAGTCACCCCAATGAATCATGGTTAATAAGTATGATATGCACACGGCAATATGTCCTGAAACCGGTAAGCTTGCCGGGACTGCAATCTGTGGATGCGGCAAATTGTCCTTCATTCAAAAAAACAGCCCGTCGCGCGCTGCGGACGGGCCTGTTTGTCTGGACTGATTCTATGGGGGTTACGAACCCCACTGACGAACTTGCCCGCAATCCATGTGAACAAAGTTCGAGCGGCTGTATTTGCCCACGCCACCGGCGCGGCAGGCGACCGCCGCCTGATACATCTGGTTGACCGAGCGCGACTTCAGCCGCATGTCAGCCGCCTTGCCGACCAGATGCAGCGAGTTGCGGGCGACCCCGCCGCCCATCGTGCGGCGCAGCATGTTGTTGGTCTGCGGCGAGCGATAGCCCGACAGCATCATATAGGGTTCGTTCGTCTGCATCAGCCGCGCCGAGGCCGAGGCGATGTCGATGGTGCGGGGGTCGATGCCGATGGCCTGCCCGGTGCGCCAGTCGCGCATGAAGATGTTGATCTCGTTCAGGGCTTCGCGGATGTATTTGCCGTCAACCCAATAGACGACATCGACGCTTTCGCCGGTCCGGCCGGAATACATCTTGATGCGGCGCATGTCGCCCGCGCCCCGCAGAAAGCCAAAGGCGTTCGCCATCACGGGCGCTGCGGCAACAGACGTCGCGGCGAAAACGCCCAGAAGGTTGCGGCGGTTCAGAGGATTGATGGTCATGTCGGATCGCCTGTCCTGCTTGGTTTGATCATGCCACATGTGAGCGGCGATTCCCCGGTTAGCCGGGATTGGTTAAGAATGTGTCAAATTTTCGTCCCTGTGGAAACCATCCAGTTCCCGATGCGGCGCAACCCCGCCAATTTGGGCGGAATCTCGCCGATCAACTGGCGGTTGTTAATCATTTCTTTACCCGTTCTTGAGCGATGACAGGGGATGTGGCCGGGCGGTAACGCCCCCTTGACTTTTTCACGGTATCAGTGTGGACGCGACGCCGCAGTTGATGGCACAAGTGCGAATCACACCTTTGTCGGAGCAGTCATGAGTTTTGTCGTTTCAGGCGCTTGCCGATGGATTCGGGTTGCCGCACTGGGTGCTGCGGTGGCCTGGGCCGCCCCGGTCGCGGCGCAGATGCCGCAGGTTCTGATGACCGGCGCGCAGGCCGCCCCCCGGCTGGATTTCACCCCCGACGAAATGGCGCTGGCAACCGCTGTGGCGGGTAATGCCGACCTTGCTGCTTATTATGGCAGCAATGGCCTGCGCCCGATGTTCTCGGGGCCGCAAGGTGCTGCGCGAGCCGACGCATTGCGCGCTGCGGTTGCGGCGATGCCCGATCATGGGTTGCCGCTGGCGCGCTATCGCGCCGATGCGCTGGCCGCCACTGATCCGGCCACCCCGGCGGGCGAGGTGCTGCACGCGCGCATTCTGGCGCGGGTGATTTCCGATCTGACCGGGGGCATGGTGCGCCCGCAATCCGCCGACCCGCAGATTCACCGTCAGGTCTCGCGCCGGGCGGTGGCCGATAACCTGCGCGATTTCGCCGCCAGCCCCGATCCCGCCCGCTTTCTGTCCGGGCTGGGGCCGCAAGACCGCCGCTATCGCGTCTTGCAGGATGCGCTGGCGCAGCGCGCGCGGCTGATCGCCCCGGCCGGCGCCCCCGCTGCGCCCGAAGGGCTGTGGCGCGATGGTGCCCGCGATCCGCGTCTGGCCGATCTGCGGCTGCGGCTGGCCTCGATCGGGTTCGATGCTGGCCCGGCGGCCGATCCGGCGCTGTATGATGACGCCTTGGCGCAGGCGGTGCTGGCCTATCAGCAGGCCGCCGGTCTGCCCGCCGACGGGGTGGCCGGGCCGCGCACCATTCAGCGCCTGAATGCCGGGGCCGACCGCCAGACCCGCGCCATTCTGATCGCGCTGGAACGGTTCCGCTGGATGGGCGACCACGATCTGAATGCGCGCCATGTCTGGGTGAACATCCCCGATTATATGGTGCGCGTGTTCGAGGGCGGGCAGGAAATCTTTCAGACCCGCGGCGTCATCGGCAAGACCAGCGACGACATGCAGACGCCGGAATTTTCGGACGAGATGGAATATGTCGTCGTGAACCCCAGCTGGAACGTGCCGCCGGGGATGTTCGCGCGCGACTATTTCCCGCGCCTGCAACAGAACCGCAACGCCTTTGCGCATCTGGATGTGGTGGATCGCCGGGGCCGTGTGGTGCCGCGCGACCAGATCGACTTTGGCCGCTATACCGCGCGCAGCTTTCCCTATCGGTTGCGGCAGAAACCCAGCGATGACAACGCCTTGGGCATCGTCAAATTCATCTTTCCGAACCAGTGGAACATCTATCTGCACGACACGCCCTCCAAGGGGCTGTTCGGCGAATCTGCCCGCGCCTTTTCCAACGGCTGTGTGCGCGTGCGCGACCCGCTGGACTTTGCGCATCTGCTGTTGTCGCAGCAAACCGACAATCCGCAGCGCATGTTCCAGCGCGCGCGTGACAGCGGGCGGGAAACCTATCTGAAGCTGACGCCCTTCGTGCCGGTGCATCTGGTCTATTTCACCGCCTTCCCTGACGACAGCGGGCAGATGCGGTTCTATAATGATGTCTATGGGCGCGATGCCACCGTCTGGCAGGCGATGACCAAGGCCGGGCTGGAACCTGACGCCTGAACCGGCTACCACTGGCCCGAAAGGGTAAAGCCGATGACCAGAACCGTTACCGTTCAAGAACTGGCCCGCGCATTGGACGCGCGGGCATGGGGCGACCTGTCGCTGACCGTCACCGGCGCGGCCGAGCCGGGGGCGGCGCAGGCCGATCAGATCGCGCTGGCCATGGCGCCGAAATATGCCGCGACGCTGAAACCGGGCGCCATCGCCATTCTGGCCGAGGGGATGGACCCCGCCGAATACGGCCTTGCCGCCGCCATTTTTGCGCCGCGTCCCCGGCTGGTCATGGCTGGCCTGACCCGCGCCTTTGACCCCGGCCCCGGCATTGCACCCGGCATCCACCCCTCGGCCGTGATCGACCCCGGCGCGCAACTGGGCGAAGGCGCGGCGGTCGGCCCTCTGGCTGTCATTGGTCCGGGCGCGCAGATCGGCCCGCGCGCGCGCATCGCCGCCCATGCCAGCATCGGCGCGGGGGCGCGGATCGGGGCGGACGCGCTGATCCTTGACGGCGCGCGCATCTGCCACGGCGTCGTGGCGGGCGACCGGCTGATCGTGCAGCCCGGCGCAGTGATCGGCGGCGACGGCTTTTCCTTCGTCACCCCCGAGGAATCCGGGGTCGAGGAAATGCGCCGCACCCTGGGCGAGCGTGACCAGATCCGCCAGCAGAAATGGCACCGCATCCACAGCCTTGGCGGGGTCGAGCTGGGCGACGATGTGGAAATCGGCGCGAACTCGACCATCGACCGCGGCACGATCCGGGCCACGCAGATCGGATCGGGCACCAAGGTGGACAGTCAGGTTCAGATTGGCCACAACGTCGTCATCGGGCAGGATTGCCTGCTGTGCGGGCTGGTCGGCGTGGCCGGATCGTCGCGCATCGGCGACCGGGTGGTGCTGGCGGGGCAGGTCGGCGTTTCCGACAATATCGAAATCGGCGATGATGTGATCGCGGGCGGGGCGACCAAGATCTTTACCCGCGTGCCCGCCGGCCGTGTCATTCTGGGGAACCCGGCGGTCAAGATGGAAACCCAGATGGAAATCCAGAAATCCATGCGCCGCCTGCCACGGATCGCCGCGACCGTAGCCGAGCTTCAGAAAATCGTTACAAAATTGATGGACAAGGGCTGACCGGAGGCCAACATGACTCAAGACGTGAAAACCCGAATCCGCGAAATCATTGCCGAACAGGCGATGCTGGAACCCGATCAGATCACCGATCAGGCCACGCCCGAAGAACTGGGCATCGACAGCCTCGGGCTGGTCGAATCCATCTTCGCGATCGAGGAAGAGTTCGACATCTCGATCCCCTTCAACGCCAATGAACCGGAACAATCCGATTTCGACATTTCCTCGATGGGCGCGATCATCCTGGCCGTGGAACGCCTGATCGCAGAAAAAACCGCATGAGCGCGGGGGCCTTGGTCACGACAGGCGGGTTGCGCCGCGTTGTTATCACCGGCGCGGGCACGGTCAACGCACTGGCCCGCGACGTGCCCGGCACGTTCGAGGCGCTGCGCGAAGGGCGCTGCGGCATCAGCCGCCTGAATTTCCGCGATGTGGACCGGCTGTCGGTGCAGATCGGCGGGCAGGTGCATGACTGGCAGCCGGAAACCTATTTCAACCGGCAGCAGATCGTTCTGTATGACAAGTTTTCCCAGTTCACGCTGCTGGCGGCCAAACAGGCCGTCGCGCAGTCGGGCCTGTCTTTCGATGGCGAGTTGGGCGCCCATTCCGGCGTGGTTCTGGGAACCGCCGCGGGTGGCGTGAACACATGGGATGACAACTACCGCACCGTCTACGAAGAGGGTAAAAACCGTGTTCACCCCTTTGTCATCCCGCGCCTGATGAACAACGCGGCGGCCAGCCTGCTGTCGATGGAATTCGGCCTGCTGGGACCGTCCTTTTCGGTCGCCACGGCCTGCGCCAGCTCCAACCACGCCATGGGGATGGCGTTCCAGATGGTCCGTTCCGGCGCGGTGCGCGCCGCACTGACCGGCGGCTCCGAGGCGATGCTGTGCTTCGGCGGCGTCAAGGCGTGGGAAGGGCTGCGCGTCATGTCCAAAGACGCCTGCCGCCCGTTCAGCGCCAACCGCAACGGCATGGTGCAGGGCGAAGGGGCTGGGGTCTTTGTGTTCGAAGATTATGAACACGCCCGCGCCCGTGGAGCCGACATTCTTGCCGAGGTGGTGGGCTTTGCCATGTCCTCTGATGCGCAGGACATCGTGATGCCCTCGGCCCAGGGGGCGGAACGCGCCATCACCGGCGCGATGCGCGATGCCGGCATGAACCCCGAGGCGTTCGGCTATATCAACGCGCATGGCACCGGCACCGCCGCCAATGACAAAACGGAATGCGCCGCCGTTGCCCATGCCTTCGGCCATCACGCCGATGCGCTGATGATATCCTCGACCAAATCCATGCACGGCCACCTGATCGGCGGCACCGGCGCTGTCGAACTGCTGGCCTGTATCATGGCGCTGCGCGACGGGATCATCGCACCGACGATCAATTACGAGGAACCCGACCCGGAATGCGCGCTAGACGTGGTGCCCAATCAGGCGCGCGAGGCGCGGGTGGATGCCGTTCTGTCCAATGCCTTTGCCTTTGGCGGGCTGAACGCCGTGATTGCGCTGCGCCGGATCTGATTGCCTCTGCCGCGCCCCAAGATGCGTATTTAAGCAAACAGGAAGCCGCTTCCTGTTTGTCCAAATACGCAACTTTGGGCCGGGCGGGGACGCAGGACCGGGCTTGCTTCGGCGCGCGGGCCTCGTCATAGTTTTGGCATGGAACAGTTTCATGATTTCGGTGAATGGGATGCCATCGTGGTCGGCGCGGGCAGCGCCGGTTGTGTGTTGGCCAATCGTCTGTCTGCCGATCCGCGCCTGCGGGTTTTGCTGATCGAGGCAGGTGGGTCGGACAACCGTTTCTGGGTGCATGTGCCGGTCGGCTATCTTTATGCGATGGGCAATCCCGCGCTGGACTGGTGTTACAAGACGCGGGCCGAGCCGGGGTTGAACGGGCGGGCGCTGAACTATCCGCGTGGCAAGGTGCTGGGCGGCTGTTCCTCGATCAACGGCATGATCTATATGCGCGGGCAGGCGGCCGATTATGACGGTTGGCGGCAGGCGGGCAATCCGGGCTGGGGCTGGGACGATGTGTTGCCGCTGTTTCGCCGGTCGGAACGGCACTATGCCGCCGCTGACGAATCCCACGGGGTCGAGGGCGAATTGAGGGTTGAACAGCAGCGCCTGAACTGGCCGATCCTTGATGCGGTGGCACGGGCCGCGCACGAATTGGGCATCCCCACCGCCAGCGATTTCAACGGTGGCGATAATGAAGGCGTCGGTTATTTCCCTGTGACCCAGCGGCGTGGCTTGCGCTGGAATGCACGCAAGGCGTTTCTGAACCCGGCCCGCGACCGCGACAATCTGCGCATCGAAACCCATGCGCAGGTGCGCCGTGTCGTGCTGGAGGGGCGCCGCGCCGTGGCGGTCGAGTTTGTGCAGGGCGGCATCCGGCGCATGGCGCGGTTGCGGTCTGGCGGGGAAATCGTGCTGGCGGCGGGGGCGATCAACTCGCCCGCGTTGCTGGAATATTCCGGCATTGGCCAGCCCGAGCGGTTGTCGGCCCTTGGCATTCAGCCCCTGCACGATTTGCCCGGCGTGGGCGAGAATTTGCAGGACCATCTGCAATTGCGCACGGTCTTTCGCATCACCGGCGCACGGACGCTGAACGACCGTTCCGCCAGCCTGTGGGGCAAGGCCGGGATCGCGCTGGACTATGCCCTGCGGCGGCGCGGGCCGATGTCGATGGCGCCTTCGCAACTGGGCATCTTTACCCGCTCGTCTGATCGGTTCGAGACGGCGAATATCGAATATCACGTCCAGCCGCTGTCGCTGGACAAGTTCGGAGAGCCTCTGCACCGCTGGCCTGCGCTGACGGTTTCGGTCTGCAACCTGCGCCCGGAAAGCCGGGGTTACAGCCATATCACCAGCGCCGACCCTGCGCTTCAGCCGGAAATCGCGCCGAATTACCTGTCTGCCCCTGCCGACCGAGAGGTGGCCGCCGACAGTATCCGCCACGCCCGGCGGCTGATGGCGACGCAGGTGATGGCCCCTTATGCGCCGCAGGAAACCTTGCCCGGCGCGCAGATCACCTCGCAGGCTGATCTGGAGCGTGCGGCGGGCGATGTCGGCACGACGATCTTTCACCCGGTCGGCACCACCGCCATGGGCAGCGGGCCGATGGCCGTGGTGGATGCGCGGTTACGGGTGCATGGCATCGACGGTCTGCGGGTGGCGGATTGCGGGATCATGCCCTCGATCGTGTCGGGCAACACCCATGCGCCCGCGGTGATGATCGGGGAAAAATGCGCGCTGATGATGGCCGAGGACCGTCAGGCCGCGATCAGCGCATAGGCGGCCCCGGCCGTTGTCTTGCATGGGGATCCGCCAGCAGGCCAGGCGCCGAGGCGGTGTTCTGCTGCCCTCGGGTCATGGTCTCAAAGCGCCGGTGCGGCGGGTGTGGCGGGATTGCAAAGATTACCGCCCGCAGCACCGTGCCGAAACAGGGGCGGATCACCCGGACAAGGGCCAGCGCAGTTATGGGGTGAATGGTTTCCCTTTCGTTGGCGGGGGGCCGTTATCGCAGGGCGGTGGCGCTATGGCTCTTGGGGCGACAGGGCGGCCCGGCGGATTTGCCATTGCCGCCGGGCAAAGGCGGCGATGAACATGGCGGTCAGCGCCAGCACGATGGTCGGGGCCGGGGCGCTGTCCAGCCAAAAGCTGGCCCAGACCCCGGCAAGGGCGGCCAGTGCCGCCGCCGTGCTGGCCACCGCCAGCATCACGGACAGGCGGCGGGTGGTCAGAAAGGCGATGGCCCCCGGCGCGATCAGCAGCGCCACCGACAGGATGATCCCCACCGCCGACAGCATCGCCACCACGCTGGCGGAAATCATCGCCAGCAGCCCGTAATGCAGCAGCCGCACCGGCAGCCCCGCGACCCGCGCCTGCACCGGATCAAAGGACCACAGCGCCAGATCGCGCCATTTCAGCACGATGGCGGCGGTGATGGCCGCGCCGATGGTTCCTGCGGTCAGAAAGTCTCCCGGCCCGACCCCAAGGATATTGCCGAACAGGATGTGATCCAGATGCATATCCGACGGGGTGGCGACATGGATCACCAGCCCCAGCCCGAACATGCCCGACATCACCACCCCCAGCACCGTGTCGGATTTGACGCGCGAGTTTTCCTCGATCCAGCCGGACAGGGCGGCGCAGGTGGCACCAGCGGCAAAGGCGCCGATCAGCAGCGGCAGGCCGGTGATATAGGCCAGCACGATGCCGGGCAGCACCGCATGGCTGATGGCGTCGCCCATCAGGCTCCAGCCGCGCAGGATCATGAAGCATGACAGCAGCGCGGCGGGGATGGCGACGATCAGCGCCATCAGCGCGGCGTTCTGCATGAAGGGATAGGCAAAGGGCAGGGTCAGCGCATCCATCATGGGGCGGACCTGCGGGCGGCGGCGGTGCGGCGGCGGGTGGCCAGCAGGCCATGGGTGGGCGCGCCGACAAAGGCCAGAGCAAAGACCAGCGTTTGCAGCACGACGATCACGCCTCCGGTTGCGCCGTCCAGAAAGAACGACAGATAGGCCCCCATGGCTGACGTAACCGCCCCGATGGTAACGGCCAGCACGATCAGCCGGGGAAAGCGGTCGGTCAGCAGATAGGCGGTCGCCCCCGGCGTGACCACCAGCGCGACGACCAGAAACGCCCCCACCGTCTGCATGGCGGCGACGGTGCAGGCCGCCAGCAGGGCAAAGAACAGCACCTTCAGCCGCGCCGGGTTCAGCCCCACGGTGCGGGCATGGGTTTCGTCAAAGAACACCGCCATCAGGTCGCGCCATTTCAGCGTCAGGATCAGCAGCGAGATGGTGCCGATCAGCACCAGTTGCAGCGTGTCGCCGGGGCCGATGGCCAGAATATTGCCCATGGTGATCTGCTGGATGCTGACCGCCATCGGGTCGAGCGAGATCATGAACAGCCCCAGCCCGAAAAAGGCGGTGAAGATCAGTCCGATGATCGCGTCTTCGCGCAGGCCGGTGCGGCTGTTCAGAAACAGCATGGTCATTGCCGCCAGCCCGCCGGACAAAAAGGCTCCAATCGCGAAGGGCAGGCCCAGCATATAGGCTCCGGCGACGCCCGGCACGATGGAATGGGACAGCGCATCGCCGATCAGCGACCAGCCTTTCAGCATCAGATAGGCCGACAGAAAGCCGCAGACCGCGCCGACCAGGGCCGAGACCCAGATCGCTTCGGCCATATAGCCATAGCGGAACGGGATGAGCAGGGTTTCCATCATGTGCCGCCGCAAGTGGGGGTTTTGCACCCCCACACCCCCGCAGGATATTTCCAGACCAAAGATGCCATCACTCGCGCCCTGTGGTCTGGTGTTGGTCGTCGTAGAAGATCAGCGGGCGTTCGTCGTCGCTGAGGACCGTGACGGCGCGGGTGTCGGCGTCGTCGTGCAGGTCGGCGCCGGCGAGGGTGAAGTGGCGCAGCACGCCGCCAAATGTCTTGCGCAGGTTGTCGGGGGTGAAGGTCGTGGCGGTCGGGCCATATGCCAGCACCGTGCCGCGCACCAGCACCACCCGGTCGCAGAATTCCGGCACCGAACCCAGATCGTGGGTCGAGACCAGCATCACCCGGCCTTCGTTGCGCAAGGCGCGCAGCAGGGTGATGATGGTTTCCTCGGTCTGGACATCGACGCCGGTGAAGGGTTCGTCCAGCAGGATCACGCGGGCATCCTGTGCCAGTGCGCGGGCCAGAAAGACCCGCTTTTTCTGGCCGCCCGACAGCTCGCCGATCTGGCGGCTGGCGTAATCCTGCATGTTCACGCGGGTCAGGGCGGCTGTGGCGGCGGCGTGGTCGGCGGCGCGCGGGCGGCGCAGCCAGCCCATATGGCCATAGCGGCCCATCATCACCACGTCGCGCACCAGAACCGGAAAGGTCCAGTCCACGTCCTCGGACTGGGGGACATAGGCGATCAGGTTCTGTTTCAGCGCCTGCGCCACCGGCAGGCCCATGATCTGCATCTGCCCCGAGGCGCCGGGGATCAGCCCCATCAGTGCCTTGAACAGGGTGGATTTTCCCGCTCCGTTCATGCCGACCAGTGCCGTGACCGAGCCTTGCGGCACGTCGAAGCTGGCATCGCGCAAGGCTGTATGGCCGTTGCGATAGGTGACGGTCAGGCCGGTGACGCCGATGCCCTCAGCCATGGGACAGTCCTTTCAGGATGGTGGT
The DNA here is from genome assembly GCF_030538755.1 of Paracoccus sp. (in: a-proteobacteria). Classification (GTDB taxonomy): domain Bacteria; phylum Pseudomonadota; class Alphaproteobacteria; order Rhodobacterales; family Rhodobacteraceae; genus Paracoccus. The sequence goes on from NZ_JAUNTJ010000016.1 coordinate 60,141, forward strand.
GTGGGTGATGGTCAGCAGGTCCAGGTAGGTCGGCACCGGGCCGTCGGCCCCGGACAGGCTGTCCACATACAGCACGCCGCCATAGCCTGCCCCGGTTTCTGCCGCGATCCGCCGTGCCGGGCGGTCGGATACGGTGGATTCGGAAAAGATCACCCCGATCTGCCGGGCGCGCATCGTATCGACGACATGGCGCACCTGTTGCGGCGTGCCCTGAGCGTCGGCGTTGATCGGCCACAGATACAGTTCGTTCAGGTGGCAGTCGCGGGCGAGATAGGAAAACGCCCCCTCGGATGTGACCAGCCAGCGGCGGTCGGCGGGCAGGGCGCGCAGGGCGTCGCGCAGGGGGGCGATGGTGGCGGTGATCCGGGCGGCGTAGTCGCGGGCATTCGCCTGATAGGTGGCGGCATTCGCGGGATCGGCGGCGCTGAGCGCGGCGGTGATGTTGCGCACATAGATCAGCGCGGAATCCAGCGCCATCCATGCGTGGGGGTTGGGCACGCCGGGGGCCACCTCGATCGGGGTGATGCCGGTGCTGACGACTGCGGCGGGCACATCGGACAGGTTGCGCAGAAACTGCGTGAACCACAGTTCCAGATTCAGGCCGTTGTGCAGCACCAGCCCCGCGCCTTGCGCCTGCACCAGATCGCGCGGCGTGGGTTCGTATCCGTGGATTTCGGCCCCCGGCCGGGTGATGCTGACCACATCGGCCAGCCCGCCCGCCACGTTGCGGGCCATATCGGCCAGCACGGTAAAGGTTGTCGCCACCTTGAGCCGCCCCTGTGCCAGCGCGGGGGTGGCAAGGGTGCTGGCAAGCAGGGCGAGGGCATGACGGCGGTTCATGCCTCATCTTTCTGCGAATGGATCGCAACTGTCAAGAGGTTGAGAACCACTTGCAACTGATTGCGGGAATTGCCATCACGTCACCATGGACAAGGCTCGGGCAGAACGGATGGAACAGGCGCTGCGTGATGCGGGCGTGCGGGTCACGCGGCAGCGCGCGGCCTTGCTGCGGGTGCTGGCCGCCGTCGATGACCACCCCGACGCGACCGAGCTGCACGCGCGGGCCGAGGCGGCGGGGGCGGGCGTTTCGCTGGCCACGGTTTACCGCACGCTGACCACGCTGCGCGCGCAGGGCGTCATCGACAAGCTGGAGTTTCAGGGCGAACCGGCGCGGTGGGAGCCTGCCGATCAGAAACACCACGACCACATGATCGACGTGGACAGCGGCGCGGTGATCGAATTCACCGACGACCGCATCGAACGCCTGCAAGCCGAGATCGCGGCGGAACGCGGATACGAGATCGTCCACCACCGGCTGGAGCTGTATGTGCGGCGGCGGACTTGATCGCGGGCGGCCAAGGCTCTTAGCTGGGGCCGAGGAAACCGGAGGATCATATGCGCCACTCTCTTGCCATGCTGCTGTTGACCGTCACGCCTGCCTTTGCGCTGGAGGGGCTGGTGGAAAAGCAGGAATTCACCCTGACCGATTTTCAGACCCGCGGCGGTGAAACCATCCCGGAAATGCGGCTGGGGTATGAGACCTATGGCACGCTGAACGAGGCGCGCGACAATGCCATCCTGATCCCGCATTTCTTCAGTGGCACCAGCCATGCGGCGGGGAAATACGCCGACAGCGATCCGGCGCCGGGTTACTGGGATGCGATCATCGGGTCGGGCAAGCCGATTGATACGGACCGCTTTTTCGTCGTCTCGGTCGATACGCCGGTGAACCTTGGGGCGCATGATCCCAATGTCATCACCACCGGCCCGGCCACGGTGAACCCGGCGACGGGGCAGCCGTGGGGGATGGATTTCCCGGTGATGACCATCGGCGATTTCGTCGATACGCAAAAGGGGCTGATGGATCAGCTTGGCATTGAAAAATGGCACGCGGTCATGGGGGCATCCATGGGCGGGCTGCAAAGCTATGAATGGGCCGCCAGCTATCCCGACCGGCTGGAACGGGTGATTCCGGTCATCGCCTCGGGCTATGCCAATGCCGATCTGATCGCATGGCTGGATGTCTGGGCCGCGCCGATCAAGGTTGATCCGAACTGGAACGGCGGCGATTATTACGGCGGCGACGCGCCTTTGGCCGGGCTGTCGGCGGCGCTGAAAACGCTGACTCTGCACGCGAATTCCGCTGAATGGGCCAATGCCAGCTTTGGCCGCAGCCCAGCCGGCGACAGCGCCCCTCAGGCTAGGGACGGCCAATTCGCCGTGCAGGCGGCGCTGGATGCGGCGGGGGCCGCGCGGGCGCAGATCGCGGATGCGAACCATTTCCTGTATCTGGTCAAGGCCAATCAGCTTTTCGTTGCCGGCCCGTCCGAGGGCGGGATCTATGACGGCCTGCTGGCGATCGAGGTGCCCGCGCTGCTGATCTATTCCGAGGACGACCTTGTGTTCCCGCCCGATGCGGTGCGCGAAACCGCCGCGATCATCGGCAGCGACGGCACGCCGGTGCAGACGGTGCGGATCACCGGCGGGCGCGGTCATCTGGACGGGGTGCTGCACATCGGGCAGGCGGGCGAACAGATCCGCGCGTTCCTGAACGCCGAGTAACGCGACGGCCCCGGCCTCTGTGCCGCCTTGATTTCCGGTGCAATAGCGCGCATCTGCCTGCACATGACAGGCAGTCTGCGCATTTACGACAAGATCATCTCGGACCGGGGATCACGCTATGCGGTTTCGGGCGGTGCGGCCCGCGACCGCGATCAGGCCGGAGCGCTGATCGCGGAACTGCGCCGGAACAAAAGGTTCGCCAAGGCCACGCATAACACCTGGGCCGGTATTCTATCGGGCGAACCCGTCAAGGATGACGACGGCGAAGCCGGGGCCGGGGCGCTGATCCTGCAAATGCTGGACCGCGCGGGCGTGGCGGATCATATCGTCATCGTTACCCGCTGGTATGGCGGCAAGCATCTGGGCGGCGACCGCTTTCGCCATGTGGCCGATGCGGTGCGCCATTATCTGCGCGAAACCGGGCAGGGCACGGCATGAAGATACGGGTCGGGATCGCGGGCACCTCGGGGTCGCTGATGCAGGACGGCTGGACGCAGGCCCTCGCCCAGCCCGGCAGCGGGTTCGAGATCGTCGGCAATGCCTCGCTGGGGTCGTCCCATGCGGCGATGCTGCCCTATCGCCTGCCGCTGCTGGACGATGTGGCGATGGATGTGCTGATCGTCGATCTGTGCGTGAACGAACAGCGGGCGCAGAACCGCAACCTGCATGACCCGGCGCAGACGGCGGCGCTGTTTGCATGGCTGCGCGGCTGGTGCGCCGACCGGGGCATTCTGCCGGTGGTGCTGATCCTGCCGCATGTCGCTGTGGCGGGGCTGCGCCATTCGGCGGTGCGCGACCATTGGGCGGCGATGTGCCGGGCCGCTGGCCTGCCGTTTCTGGACGGCTATCGCCTGCTGCGCCACGCCTGCTTTTTCGGGGAACGGGCGCCGCGCCATTTCATGTCGGGGCCGAACCACCTGAACCCGCGCGGGGCCAGGATGACCGCCGAGGTTCTGATCGAGACCCTGACCCGGTTTCTGCATCAGGCGCAGATCGGTGCCGAGCAGGGCAGCGCGCATGATTTCCGCCACGTCCACCTGAACGGCAAGGTTCAGCGCATCACCTCGCTGATGACCGAGCATCTGCACCGGCTGGTGATCGGCGACACCCTGCGGGCCGAGACGGGACCGGGCGATCTGGTCGGGATGGTGCTGAACATGAACGCCAGTTGCGCGGCGCTGGTTGTCTCGGGGCAGGATATGCGGGTCAAGCGGCTGGATTCGCCGCATGCCCGCGCCGATTCCACGCCCGCGATGGTGTGCTGGTCGCTGCTGAACCCGGTGGCGGCGGCGGATGACGGCTTTGTGCTGTCGGTGCAACCCTCGCGCGAGATGTCGGGGCAAGAGGACAACGACCACACCGACCCTACCCGCACCGCCGAGGTGGCCGAACCTGCGGTCGAACTGGCGGGCCTTGTGATGCGCGGCCCCGCCCGCCCGCGCCGTCTGGTCATGGCCAGCGGGGCGGAACCGGATCTGCTGCGCCTGCTGGACTGACGCCGCCGCGCACCGTCACGTTACGTCGCGGCAGGGCCGAAAGCCTTGATCCACGGGCGGGGATGCCGCATCATCGCTGCACTGCCGCATGGTGCCCGCGTTGCGCGGTTCATGGCACCGACCCTTGTTCTGGACAGGGCTGCAATGGATCAGAAAGACGATGAAAACGGTGGCTATCTGGTGCTGCCCTCCAGCGCCGAGGTGACGCATGGCCATGACCTGCGCCTGCGTGGGCTGGTGGCCGAGGATCAGGCCCAACATGCCGCTCACCTGAAACGCCTGTCGTCTCAGGACCGCTATTCCCGCTTTCAGGGGGTGGTCAGCGATGAAACGATCGACGCCTATTCCAGCCGTCTGGATTGGGACACGGTGCTGATCTTTGGCGTGTTCGTCGATGGCACCCTGCGCGCGGTCGGCGAATTGCTGGGCGCGCCGGGGGATCGTGACGCCGAAATCGCCGTCTCGGTGGAAACGGAATATCAGCACATCGGTCTGGGCAAGCAGTTGGTGCTGGCCATGGTGCTGGCCGCCCGCGCCACCGGGGTTGAGCGTATCGTCATCAGCTTTTTGTATGATAACAACGGGATGCGCGGTCTGGCGCAAGACATCGGGGCCGAGATGGAATCGATGGAGGGCGTGACCGTTTCCGTCAAGACCATGCCCGCGCCGCACTAGCCGCCTTCGGTCCGCAGCAATCGCAGCAACCGCCAGCCAAGCACGCCGACCAGCGCGGCGGCGGCAGCAAAGCCCAGCAGGTGCAGCGCCATCCCCGACGCGGCCTCAAGATTGCCGGCAAAGCTGTAGCCAAGCGCCAGATACATCGCCACCCAGATCAGCATTCCGGCAAGACTGGCGGCGGTAAAGCGCGCCCAGCCAAGCCCCGCCATCCCGGCGGCAAACGTCACCCAAGGCCCAAGCGCCGACACCAGCCAGCGCGACAGAAACACCGCCAGCCCGCCGCGCCGGTCCAGCATCGCCTGCGCCTTGCTCAGCGCGGCGGCGCGTCTGGTATTGCCGCCGCGCAACAGCCCGCCGCCACGCCGCCCGATCTGATAGGCCAGCTGATCGCCCAGAAACGCCCCCGCCAGCGTGCCGATGGCGCATTGCAGCGCCGCCAGATCGCCCGCCGCGACAAAGCCCCCCGCCGCCAGCAGCAGGATCGACGACGGCGCAGGCAGCGCAAGGCAGGACAAAAAGGCACAGGCCGCCAGCAGCCAGACCCCATATTGCGGCACAAGTCCCAGCAAGGTTTCCGTCATCGCGCCGGTCCCTGTTGCGGCGGGTGGCGTTCGGCCTGCAACTGCGCCACGGCGGCATTGACCCGCGCGATGACCTGCTCGGGCGGCACCCCCTGAGCCTCGGCGATTTCGCGGATGGTCAGCGGGCGCGGATCGGGGCCGGGCAGGTTGGCGATGCGGTCAATCTCGCGCGGGGGGACGCCCCAGCTATGCCCGACATAGCCGATGGTCATCCACGCGCTGACGGGTTCCTGACGGTGATTCTGCCAATAGATGAAATTGCGGGTAAAGGTGACGGCAAAGAACAGCATCGCCGCCATGGCCAGTGCAAAGGCGGCGATCAGCAGGGGATGGCGGCGGAACATGGCCAGCATGGGCACCTCTTGCGCGGTTGCGCCCATCATAGCGCCGCCGCGCGCCGGACAAAAGCGTCAGCGGTTCAGCCGGAACTTGTCCGCGACGGCCCCGGCCCCGGCCCCCATGACCATGCCGACAAAACCGGGCAGCAGCACGAAATAGATCGCCACCGAGCGCCGGATTTCGGCATCACCCAACAGCGGCTCGCGCGTGATGAACCAGCCCGCCAGCCCAAGGATCGCGCCCGCAATCAGCGCCGCCCACAGGATGCCAAGGCCCATCCGCCGGGCCGCCACAAAGGCGATCAGCCCCGGCACGACCAGCGAAACGGTGGCCAGAATCACCAGATAACCGGGGTTCATTCCGCCGCCTCGTCCATCAGATGCCGCACCCACAGCCCCGCCGCCCATGTCGCCGGAACGCCAAGGATCAGCCCGCCGATCACCGATTGCACCGGCGTCAGGCTGCCCCAATCCATCTTGGCCCCGATCAGCGCGAACAGAAACAGGTTGATCGCCACCGCTGCCGCCGTGAACGGATACAGCAGCAGGGCCAGCTTCCACACCGGCCAGCGACCGTCAGTGGCTGGTTCCGTCGGAGAAGGTGATTTTGTTCCAGACATTATACTTTCCCGAAGGCTTGCGCATGGGCAGGCGGTTTACTTCTTCCAGCGTGGCGGCATCGTAAACGATCACCGCGCCATCGTCTTCCCAGATCGACACCAGCGCGTATTTGCCATCCTTGGTGAATTCGGTATGGGCGACGGTCTTGCCCGGCGCAGGGTCCAGCGTGCGGATGATTTCCAGCGTTTCCTTGTCGATGATGTGCATCTTGTCCTTGTTCGGGCCAAAGAACACATCGGCCCAGACATAGGGGCTGGTTTCATGGCTGCGCAGGAAAAAGCCGGGGCCGTCGGTTTCGATGGTCTTGACCAGTTCCCAGGTGTCGATGTCGATCACCGACAGAACGCCTTCGTTCAGATGCGGCGTGGCCATGACACGACGACCGCCGCTGTCCCATGTGATACCCGATCCCAGATGCGGCATGCCGGGCAAGGGCAGTTCCGCAATCTCGCGGCCCACGTCCAGATTGACGACCACGCCCTTGTCACCCTCGCGGTTGGTGCCGATCAGATGGCGATAGTCGGGGGTGAAGAAAAAGTCATCCAGCGGCTGTTCGATCACGATGCGGCGGCGGGCAAACAACCCCTCCTCTGCGCCCACAGCCTCGACCGCGCCGGGCTGATAGTTGTGAACGAAGCCCTCGTAAAACGGCCCCGAATCCTCGGCGGTGCCGATTTCCCAGATTTCGGGCGCATCCTTCAGCGCAAGAATAAAGCTGTTCCGCTGCGGGGCCTGATACACGGCAGACACGCGGCTGGTGGTCTTGTCCTTGGCGATGATCGGGATGACGCGGGCCGGGGTCAGATCCTCGGTGGACAGAATGGTCAGCGTGTGCGGCAGATAGTTCGCCACCGCCAGCCATTTGCCATCAGACGACATGGCGATGTTGCGGCTGTTGACGCCGGCGCGCACCCGCCCCACCTCGGCCAGCGACCAGATGTCGTATTTCTGCACCCAGCCATCGCGCGCCATCACAAAGACATAGCGCCCGTCGGGGCTGAACTTTGGCCCGCCATGAACGGCAAAGGGCGTCTCGAACCGATCCAGAACGGTCAGCCTGTCGCCATCCAGCACGCTGATATGGCTGTCGCCGGTCTCCACCGCCAGCGTGATATTCATCGGATCGGCGTCGAACAGCGGCGCATCGGCGGCAACATAATCGCCCCGCATCTCGCGGCTGGCGGCGATGTCGGCCTCGGTCCAGTCGGGAACATAACCCAAGGGCTGCTGGATATAGGCGACCAGTTCGGCAATCGCCTCGGGCGTCAGCACATCGGCATAAGCCGCCATCTGCGTGGCGGGGCGGCCCTGGGAAATAACGGCCGCCAAAGCCTCGGGTTTTTGCCGGCCCAAAGCCTCGGGGATCAGCGCCGGGCCGGTCGCGCCCAGCCGGTTTTCCGCATGACAAACGGCGCAATGTTCGGCGTAATCCGCCGCCGCATCGGCCCATGCGGGCGCGGCGATGGCCAGAAACACCAAGGCCAGAGCTTCCTGTTTGCCCAAATACGCATTCTTTGGGCGCAACATATCAAAAGAACTGATGCGCTGGATCATGGCTTTTGCCCCGGAAAGGCGCGTTGGTCAGGCGGTCGTGATCTGCATCGACGCCGATTTCCGCATTGGTCAGGTAACAGGCCGGATCTTCGGCCCAGGGGTCGCCGGTCAGTTGCAGCGCGCGGATGCGGGTGTTGCCGCCGCAGACCGACTGGAACGCACAGGCCCCACAGCGCCCCTTCAGCGGGCGCGGGCGGGTGCGAAGGGTCGCCAGCATCGGGTCATCGCCGGTCCACCAGGCGCTGAAGGGCTTTTCCTTGACGCTGCCGACGGTGTAATCCGACCAGTAGGTGTCGGGGTGAACCTTGCCCTGCGGGTCGATATTGGCCACGCCCACGCCGGATGAATTGCCGCCCCATGCCTCAAGATGCGCGCGCATATGCGCGACGCGATCCGCCGGAAAGCGGCTTTCGGCCCAACGCAGGAACCAGACCGCATCGGCGTCATTATTGCCGGTGACGATTTCCAGATTGCGGCCGTTTTCCACCGCATCCCACGCCCGGTCCAGCACCAGATCCATGGCGCGGCGGGTGTGGTCGTGGGCGGTGTCCTCGCCCCGGTGCTTGTCGCCGCGTCCGGCATAAACCAGATGCGACAGATAGAACTTGTCCACGCCCTCGGCCTCGCACAGATCCAGCATGGCACCCAGATCATGGCTGTTTTCGCGGGTGATGGTATAGCGCAGGCCAACCTTGACCCCGCGGGCCAGACAGGCGCGCACCCCGGCCAGAGCGTCGGCATAGGCACCCTCGACGCCCCGGAACCAGTCGTTCACCGCCCCGATCCCGTCCAGCGAGATGCCGACGTAATCGAAGCCCAGATCCGCCACCCGCGCGGCATTGTCGCCGCCCAGCTTGGTGCCGTTGGTGGACAGTGACAGGTGGCGGAAGTTCAGTTCCTTGGCCTGCTCCGCCAGTTCCCAGAAATCGAACCGCGACAGAGGCTCGCCGCCCGACAGGATCAGCGCCGGGATGTTGAACGCCTTCAGATCGTCCAGCACGCCCATGGCCTGTTCATGCGTCAGCTCGCCCGGAAAGACGTTGTTCGACGATACCGTGTAACAGTGGCGGCATTTCAGGTTGCAGGTGCGGGTCAGGTTCCAGATCACCACCGGCTTGACCATGCCGCCCGGTGCCGCGCGGCGGCGCACCGGGGTCGGGTCCAGCAATTGGTGCATGTATTGGCTCAGGCGAAACATATGCGCCCTTTCATTTGTCGCGGGCCAGACGCAGCCCGGTCTTTTTCAGAATCCGCGTCGAATACAGAATATCCGAGGCGCGGCAGGCATCGCCCAGAATACCGGCGATCTGCTGGCGCTGCGCCTCGACCGTTTCGCGGTCAGGGCCGTGGATCATGGCGAACAGGTTATAGGGCCAGATGGGCCGGGCGCGCGGGCGCAGATAGCTGTGCGTCACAAAGTCCAGCGCCCCGACCTGTTCGCCCAGTTCGATGGCGCGGTCGTCCTCAACATCCCATACGCTCATCCCGTTGGCGGTCATCCCAAGCGCATAGTGGTTGGGCGCGATGGCGATGCGGCGGATGATGCCGCGATCCTGAAGCCGCTGCACCCGCTCGATCACCTGATCTTCGCGCAGGTTCAGCCAACCGGCGATTTCCGCAAAGGGGCGGGGGACCAGCGGCAGACCGCCCTGCGTCGCGGTCACGATGCGCCGGTCGATCTGATCCAGCAGGGGCGGCATGGCGTTCATGCCTGCACCCGGAAGCCGATAAAGAATTCGTGTTCCTTGGGAAACATCAGGACGCGCAAACCTGTCTCCTTTTCGATGCGGCGGGCGCAAGTGCGGATGCCCGCAGGCGTTTCGGTCGCCAGCACGAACCACATGTTCAGCCGGTGGCTGCGTTGATAGTTATGCGCAACCTCGGGGTGCGCATTGACCAAAGTCGCCACCTCGTCAAATTTTTCGGCCGGCACCTCGATGGCGCACAGGCAAAAGGCACCACCCATGGCCGCCGCGTCATAGAACGGGCCAAAGCGGGTAATGGCACCGATGTCGCGCAGCCGCAGGATGCGCTCGATCAGGGCGGTTCCGTCGATGTCCAGCGCCGCCGCCGCATCGGCAAAGGGCGTGGGCGAAATCGGAAAGCCGTCCTGCAACTGGTTGATGATGCGGCGGTCGGTGTCGTCCAGCGCATCGGCGGGCAATGTGTGACGGATCGGGCGTGTCATGCTGTCGGCCTGTCCCCGGCGGAAATCAGCGCGCCGGTCTGTTTGAAGCAACGGGTTGAGAAAAGCACTTTGTGGTCCGCGCCGGCCAGTTCGGGCAGGGCGCGGGCCTGATCCAGCACCATCAGCGCATCCGCGCGCGAGCGGGCGTGGATCATGCAAAACAGCGGCCAGTCCCAGACGCCGGGCACCGGGCGGCGGCGATAGGACAGGGTGACGCCCGGCGTCGCGGCCAGCGCGCGGCCTGCGGCGTCGATGCGGGATTCCGGCAGACGCCAGACCACCATCGCATTGGCGCGATAGCCCAGACGGCGGTGGCGCACGATCACGCCCACGCGGGTCAGCAGCCGCGCCCGCGACAGCGCGGCGATCCGGGTAATCAGCGTTTCCTCGTCGCGGCCCAGACGTGCGGCCAGTTCCGCAAAGGGGCGCGGCACCAGCGGCAGCCCGTTGGACAGCGCGTGCATCAGGGGGCGGTCATCTGGCCGCAGCTCTGACATATCGGCGGGCCGGTCGGGGGCCATCGCGCGGGCCGGGCCGTTCAGGCGAAAGCCGAGGTCGATGTTATAGGGCGTGACCAGCGGCAGCGACAGTACCGGCAACCCCGAGGCGGCCTTAATCCGCGCCAGCGATGCGGCCAGTTCACCCGCATCGGGCGCGGTGGCGACGAACCACAGGTTCCAATCGTCTTCGCGCAGGTAGGAATGGTTCACCCCCGGTTCGGCGCTGACGATGGCGGCGACCTGCTCGATACAATCCGCCGGGATCGCCAGAGCGGCAAGGGTCGAGGCCCCGGCGCAATTCGGGCGGCAGGTGGCACCGACGCGGGAAATCTGCCCGGCCTTTTGCAGCGCGTTCAGCCGGGCGATCGTTTCGGACTCGGTGATGCCCAGAACGGCGGCGATGGCGGCAAAGGGGCGCGGCACCAGCGGCAGGTCGCGCTGAAATTCGTCCATCAGCCGCAGGTCGGTGGCGTCGGTGATCTGGTCCAGCATGGTCACAGCCCCAGCCGATAGGCGCGGTCGGTAAAGAAGATGCCCGAAGGCGCCTGCGCCGGGATCTCGCCGATGACCTGATAGGTGCGGGTGTCGCGGATCTCGATCCGGTTTTCGTCGCGCACCGACAGCCAGACCTCGCGCCCGCGGGGGGTGAACTCCATATGCAGCACGCCGGGGCCGGGGGTCAGGGTCTGGATGACCTGATGCGTCATGGTGTCGATCACCTGCACGGTGTCATTGTCGGGCGGGGCAAAGTTGACCCAGATTTCGCGCTGATCGGGCCGGGCCAGCGCAAAGATCGGCTGGCCGTGCAGATCGGTGCGGCCGGACTCTGTCAGCGTCGCGGCATCGACCCACAACAGTTGATGCAGCCCGACGGCGGGCAGGGCAAAGCTGTCGCCCGCCAGCGTCCAGCCTTGCAGATGCGGCATCTTGTAAACCGGCAGATCGTCCTGATCCTTGCCGTAATCGGGCAGAAAGCGCACCGGCTGCGGATCATCGGCCCACAGGTCGATCGCGGTCAGGCCCTTTTCGCCGAACAGCCCGATGATATAGGTGCGCCCGTCACCCGCCAGCAGCGCGTCATAGGGGTTGGCGCCCACGTCCTCGAACACGGTGATTTCGGGGTTGGCGGGGTCGGCGGAATGATCCAGCAGCCAGGCCTGCCCGCTGTCCCATGTCGCGACGATAAAGCGGCTGCCCGGCACATCGGCCAGCCCGACGGTTTTCGATTCCATCGGCACATCGGCCACCAGTTCCAGCGTGTCGGCGTCGAACACCTTGACTCCGCCGGGTTCATAGTTCGACACGGCGACCAGCCGCCCGTCATCGGAAATCGCCCCGCCGATGGCATTGCCGCCCTGAATGATGCGGCCCGCGATGGTCTGCGTGGTCAGGTCGATCCTGGTCAGCCCGCCGTCGCGGCCAAAGACATAGGCGAACCGCTGGTCGGGGGAAAAGGTCACGCTGGCGTGGGACAGATCGCCCAGACCCTCGATCCGGGCCAGCACGTCGCGTTTGGTTTGCGAGACCACCAGAACCGATCCGGTGGCGCGTTCGATCACCACGCCCATTTCGCCGGTGG
>NZ_JAUNTJ010000038.1 GCF_030538755.1 Paracoccus sp. (in: a-proteobacteria)
ACCTTATGAATCACGGACAGATGCCGCCCGTCTACCACTTAAGTTAGCGCGTATGATGGCCCGCCCCCACCCCCGCCCACGTCCTCGCCCGTGCGCCCGAACCTGTCCCCGAACCCGCCGCTGCGTAATCCGGGCCAATAGGCAGCGACCCAGATCACGAATGCCGCCGCCCATGCCAGTGCCGGCAGCGCGTGCAGCGGGCCGGGCAGGGGCAGGCCCATTTCGGGCGCGATGCGCAGGGCGGCGGCGGCGATCAGCATCAGCGCGCCGATGCGCGTCAGGGCCGACAGGCCCAGGCTCTGCCCGGTGTGCAGCCGCCCGGCGATGGACAGCACCGTGTAAACCCCCAGCCCCAGCCCGCCCATAAAGGCCAGATGCAGCCCCGCCACCTGCGTCCACGGCGCGCCCAGCAGGGCCGCGCCCGTCATCAGCAGCCCCAGCCCCGCCAGTGCCGCGCTGCCCGCCAGCAGCAGGATTTCGGCGCGGGCGGATTCGCGCCCGATGAAACCTTCGGCCACGCGGTCCATGAACCCGGCCCCCGCCGCAAGGATCAGCCAGCCCTGCACCATCGGGCTGACACCCGCCGCCTGCCCGGCCATGGCGACCAGCACCAGACCGGGGGCCAGATTGATCCGGCCCGGATGCGGGCGAAAGGGCGAAGTGGTCTCGCCTGGGTCCAGCACCTGATTGGTGATCGGCACGGTGATCCGGGCCAGAGCCAGCCCCAGCAGCCCCAGATAGGCAAAGCCGGTCAGATGCAGGCAGGTGGCGGCGCGGGCGATGTCGCCGCTGATGAATGCCAGCCGCGCGGCCAAGGCGCAGCCGCTCAGCAGCGCCAGCCATAGGATGAACGCGATCAGCCGGTCGCTGCGCCGCCGGATCGACAGCGCGACCAGATAGGCCAGCAGCGCGCCTATCCAGCCCAGATCGGCCAGCGCGCCAACCACGCTGAGCCGGTCCCAGCCCAAGGCACCGACAATGCGCCCCGCCGCCCACAGTGCCGCCAGTGCCCACAGGGGGCGGCCGCGCAGCGGTTCGGTGTCGGTCCATTCCGGCGCGGCGGTGGTCAGAAAGCCGATCAGCGCCGCGCCGAACGCGCCGATCAGCATCTCGTATCCGTGCCACAGCGAGGGCGGCACCACCCGCGCCAGCGGCAGATCCAGCCCCAGCGCCAGCACCCAGATCAGCGGAAACGCCGCCGCATAAAGCGCGGCCAGCGGAAAGAACAGCCGGAATCCCTCGTCGCCCAGCGTCGCGATCAGGCTGCGCGGGGCAGCGGGGCGGGGGGCGGCGGCGCAGCTCATGCGATCTGCCTTTCATCGACATTGTGGATATGCGCGAACAGCGGGTCGCCGGCCAGCGCCTGTGTCACCCAGTCATGCAGGGCGGCATCGCTGCGCTGGCCCGGCAGGCCCGGCACGATGCGGTCGCCCGGCACGCCCGCGCCGTGGCTGTCCAGCACCGCGACACGATGGGCGACGCGGGCGGCCTCGAACAGATCATGGGTGATGAACAGCCCCGACAGCCCGGCCCCGGCGCAGGTGGCAATGACCAGATCCTGCATCCGCCGCCGCAGCGCCACATCCAGCGCGGTGAAGGGTTCGTCGAAATAGATGAATTCCGGCCGCACCGCCAGCGCGCGGGCAATGGCGACCCGCTGACGCATCCCGCCCGACAGCTCGATGGGGTATTTCGCCAGATCGGCAGGTTGCAGCGCGACCTGAGCGGCGACCTCGGCCACGCGCGCGCGGCGTTCGCGCCGGGGCAGGCGGGCCAGCCGCAGGCCAAAGGCGATGTTATCCGCCGCCGTCGCCCAGGGCAGCAGCGCCGGTTCCTGAAAGATCATCGCGTGGCGGGTATAGCCGCGCGCGATCCGGCCCGATTTCGGTTCCGCCAGACCGGCGGCGACATGAACCAGCGTGGATTTCCCGCAGCCCGAGGGGCCGACCAGCGCCACGATCTCGCCCGCGCTTACGCTCAGGTCGATCCCGCGCAGGACCGAGCGGCCAAGATAGGCGTGTTCCAGCCCGCTGATCCGAAGGGCGCTCATCGTTTTACCCCCCATGGCTGGGCGGCGCGGCGCCAGCGGTCGATTTCGCCCTTGATCGGGTGAACCAGCGTGTATTCCACCGCGATCAGCAGCGCGACGGCGATCAGCACCCATGCCAGCGCCGTGGCGATGTCCAGATTGATCCGTGCGCCCGCCAGCGCGCCGCCGATCCCGCCCGCATTGGCCAGCAGCTCGGCCATCACCGCGACCTTGAAGGCGGTGCCCAGCGCCAGCACCAGCGCCGGAAACAGCGTCACCGTGGTCTGGCGCAGCCCAACGGTCAGGAACCGCCGCACCGGCCCGGCACCGAATGCCTGCGCCATGCGGTCCAGCCCGCGGTCACGGGTGGCGATGCCCTGCGCCGCGCCCAGAAACACCACCGGCAGCGCCGAGACCACGATCACCATCCGCACCGTCGCATCCGAGCCGCCGAACCAGATCATCGCCAGCACGATCCACGCAATCGGCGGCACCCCCAGCAGCACGGTAATCAGCGGCTGCAACAGGCGCATTGTGGCGGGCGAATAGCCGGCGGCCAGCCCCAGCGTTACGCCAATCGCGCCGACCAGCGCAAAGCCCGTCACCGCGCGTTGCAGCGTCAGCCCGGCCACTGCCCAGCTTGCCGGATCTTGCGCCAGCCGGGCCGCCGCCGCCACGGTGTCCAGCGGCGAGGTCAGGATGAACGGGCCATAGGCTTCGTGCCCGGCCTGCCATGCGGCGGCCAGCAGAAACAGCGCCGCCAGCCCGACCCAGCCGGACCACAAAAACTCCAGCAGCCGGGCGGCGCGGTCGGTCAGCGCGGACAGGATCGGGGCGGTTATGGTGGCGGGGCGGGCTGTCATCGCTGGCACCTTGGGCAGAGCGGTCTAAAGATAGAAGCCGTCATCGGGCAGGCGGCCGTTGATCGCGGCCATATCGGCGCCGGTCATCGCGGTCAGCATCCGTTCGATGTCGGCGCGGGCCTCGGCTGCCGGGCGGGCGACAAGGTTGGAATGCGGCACCGAGGCCGCCAGCAGCGGCGCGGGCATGTCCAGCACCGGGGCGGCGTGGCTGGCGGCGGTGGCCGGGTCGGCCAGCACCTCGGCAGCGGCCTGCGCAATCGCGGCCAGCAGGGCGGGGATGGCATCGGCATGGGCCTCGGTCAGGGTGGCCGTCAGCGCCAGCCCCGCCTGCGGCAGCACCGGCGCGGCCCCGGTCATCTCGCCCCATGCTGTTTGCAGGTCGATGACGCGGGCGATGTCCTTGCCTGCCTGCGCGCCCTGGATGACGGCGGCGGTGGCGGCGGGTTCCACCGTCAGCGCCGCATCAACGCGACCGGCCAGCAGCATCTGCATCGCCTCGATCGGGGTGCCGGCATAGGTGATCGTCAGATCGTCCGCGATGCCGTGATGCGCCACAAGCTGGCTGAACAGGATTTCCGGCGTGTCGCCCCGGAACGGCACGGCGACGTGGCGGCCCCTCAGGTCGGGGATGCCGCCAATCGCCGGATCGCCCGAGGTGACATACAGCAGCCCGTTCGTCATCACATTCGCCAGCCGGATCGGAAAGCCGCGATTATACATGTTCGCCGCCGCCTGCACCGGCATGACCGAGGCAAGGATCGTCCCCGAGGTCAGCCCGGCGCGCAGCTCATCCGGGGTGCGCCAAGCGGTCATGCTGGCGCTGTCGGCGATGGCGGTCAGCTTGCCGCTGGCAACGGCATGGGCCAGCGTGACCGAAGGCCCGGCGGGCGGGCCGAACAGGGCCAGTTCGGCCATGCGGCCCTGCGCGCGCGGCAGCCCCGGCAGCGCCAGTGTCGTGCCAGCGGCCATCGCGCCGATCAGCAGGCTGCGGCGGTTGGGTGTGGGGGTCATGGGGATGTCCTTTCGGGTAAGGGGGCGCGGAACGCCGCGCGCAAGGCCGATCCGGCAACGAGAGGCAGGGCCACGGGAATGGCGTAGAGCCGCAGGATGCCAGCGGCCCCCAGCCGGTTCAGCGGCACAAAGCCCAGCTCTTTGCCGCACAGGCCATGCAGCGCCGCCATGGTCAGCAGTGCCACGGGCCACAGCGCCAGACGCCAGCCGGGCCGGGGCAGCAGGCCGGACAGGGCGGCAAGGGCGATGGCCACCGGCCACCACGCCAGCGCCAGCACCGCCAGCCATCCCGCCGTCATCAGCACCGAGAACCGCAGGTCCAGGGGCCACAGCCCGCCTTGCAGCGTCGCTTGCGTAATGGCAGCCGCCAGCAGCGCGACCAGCGCCAGCAGGTGCAGCGCAAGATGCCGTGCGCGGCTGTTTGTGCGGCGGTGGGCCATGGCGGTGGTGCGTATCCGGTTGTTTCAGCGCGGCGGTGTCGTGGCGACCGCTCTTGCCATTTCCGACTATATCTATCAGTATTGCGCCGCAATCTGATTCCGGCGGAAGCTTCGCGACATTCTGCCCCATGGCAAGGGCGCTATCACGAAGGGTTGACAATTCACACTGATTCACTCAGGAACCGCCGCAACCATTCCCTTACAGGTCTTTCTCTGATGAAAACATATCCCGTTCTGTCCCGCCGGTGCCTTGCACTGGCCAGCGGCAGCCTGATCGCCCTTTCCGCAAGCATGGCGACCGCGCAGGAAGAAGCGCCGGTCGTTCTGGACGAAATCGTGCTGACGGCAACCACCGATACCAGCACGCAGATCGACGGCTATGTGGCCGATTATGCGCAGATCGCGACGAAATCCGATACGCCGATTGCGCAGACGCCGCAATCCATCTCGGTCGTGACCAACCAGCAGATCGAGGATCAGGGCGCCACGACGCTGGGGCAGGCGCTGAATTACAGCGCGGGTGTGCTGGGCCAGCCCTACGGCACCGACGCCCGCTTCGACAGCCCGACCCTGCGCGGGTTCGAGGCCCGCGATGCGCAATATGTCAACGGCTTGCGCCAGTTGCGCTATATGGGCGCGCCCGCCTATGAAACCTATGGGATGCAGCAGGTCGAGGTGGTGCGCGGCCCGTCATCCTCGCTTTACGGGGCCGGCTCGCCTGCGGGGATCATCAACCAGGTGCAGAAACGCGCGCAATCCTATGATTTCAGCGAAATCGGCGCGGGATTCGACAGCAATAACGGCGGTCAGGCGTTCTTTGACGTGAACCGCGCGGGCAATGATGTGTTGTCGTGGCGTCTGACCGGGATCGCCCGCAACAACAAGCCGCAGATCGAGGAACTGGATAACAAGCGCGGCTATCTGGCTGCTGCGGCCCGCTGGCAGGCGACCGATGCAACGACCATCGACATCATGGCATCTTATCTGAAAGATGCGCCGCTGTCGCCTGCGGGTGTGCCCTATGCGCTGACCCAGACCGCGGATGGCAAGCGCCTGCGCGATCTCTATACCGGCGAAGACGGCTGGGACGACAGCGACCGCAAGATGTTCAACTTTGGCGTCGAGATCAGCCACGAACTGGAAAGCGGCTGGCGGCTGGATCAGGGCTTCCGCTATGAAAACTTCGACTGGAATTATCGCGGCATGTATGTGACCGGCCTGTCGGGCACGGAGATCACCCGTGGCGCGAATTTCCAGTCCGAGGATGCGTCGGGCATCAACCTGGATACCCGCCTGTCGGGCGTGGTCGATACCGGGCAGGTCTCGCATAACCTGCTGTTCGGGCTGGACATCCGCAAATACGATTCCCGCACCACGACTGAATTTTATACCGCCCCGTCGCTGGATTGGGTGAACCCGCTGCGCGGCAGCCTGCCGACCGGCGATCCGTGGTATGTGTCGAACAGCGACATCACGCTGAAGCAGATCGGCATCTATGCGCAGGATCAGGTCGAGGTCGGGAACTGGCGCGCATCGCTGGCCCTGCGCCATGACCGCGCCGATGTCACCGGCTGGTCGGAACGCGCCGGCACCCGCGCCGATGTGGATCTGTCCGACAGCAAGACGACGGGCCGCGCCGGGCTGTCCTATGTCTTTGACAACGGGGTGATGCCCTATGTCAGCTATGCCACCTCGTTCGAGCCGGTGGACGCGATCAGCTATGCCGGGGTGCAGGTCGAAGGTTCGGCTCCGGGGCCAAGCACGGGCAAGCAATGGGAAGTCGGCGTCAAATACGAACCCACCGCCTTTACCGGGCTGATTACCGCCGCCATCTATGATCTGCGGCAGGAAAACATCATCGAAAACCTGGGCGGCGGCACC
The DNA here is from genome assembly GCF_030538755.1 of Paracoccus sp. (in: a-proteobacteria). Classification (GTDB taxonomy): domain Bacteria; phylum Pseudomonadota; class Alphaproteobacteria; order Rhodobacterales; family Rhodobacteraceae; genus Paracoccus. The sequence continues at coordinate 6,225 of NZ_JAUNTJ010000038.1, forward strand.
TATCGCAATATCGGCGAGGTCAAGTCGCGCGGCTTCGAGGTCGAGGCCACCGCCGAAATCGCCGAGGGCTGGGATCTGCGCGGGTCTTATTCCTTCAACAAGACCGAACAGATGACCGGCGCGAATGCGGGCAATGACATGTCCAATGCCCCGCGCCATCTGGCGAACCTGTGGCTGGACCGCGATTTCGGCAATGGCTGGCGCGTTGGCGGCGGTATCCGCTATATCGGCTCGCGCTTTGGCGATTCGGCCAACAGCTATGATCTGGGGTCGGTGACTCTGGCCGATCTGGGGGCCAGCTATACCTATGACAACATCGAAGCCTCGGTGAACATCAACAACCTGACCGACAAGGTATATCTGGCCAATTGCGGCAGCTTTGGCTGTTACTATGGCGAGGGCCGCACGATTTCCGCGCAACTGACGCGCAAGTGGTAATCGGCCTGCATCGTCGTCACTTTCTGACCGCCGCCAGTGCTTTTCTGGCGGCGGGTTTGCCAATGGGATTGCCTGTGCGGGCGGCTGATGCGGTGCAGCCGCGTCTGGCGGCGATCGACTGGGCGATGCTGGAAACCGCCGTGGCGATCGGTCATATGCCCGTCGCGGCGGCGGAACTGATCCGTTACCGGCAGGATGTGGGCCAGCCCGCGATCCCGGCGGATGTCACCGATCTGGGCCTGCGCGGCGCGCCGAATTTCGAGCTGCTGCAACTGCTGCGGCCCGATCTGATCCTGTCGTCGAATTACTATACCCGATACGAGGACCGGCTGGCTGAAATCGCCCCGGTGTTTTCGCTGCCCTTCTATATCGCGGGTCAGGCGCCCTTGCCCAAGGTGCTGGACGCGCTGACCTTGCTGGCCGACCGCATCGGCGATCCGCAGGCGGGGCAGGCGGCGCTGGCGCGGGCCGAGGCCAGCTTTGACGCGCTGGCCGCGCGGGCGGCGGCGTTCAGCGACCGGGCGGTTTGCATGGTCAATATCGGGGATGCGCGGCATATGCGGATTTTTGGCTTTGACAGCCTGTTCGGCAATATCGCCACCCGTCTGGGTCTGCGCAACGCATGGGCCGACGGAACGCAATTCAGCTTTCTGGCCCCGGTGCCGCTGGAACGGCTGGCGGATATGCCCGATGCCCGGCTGGTCATCGTCGGAGAGATCCCCGCCGCCGCCCGCCGCAGCCTGTCGCGCAGCGTGCTGTGGCCGGCGCTGCCTCCGGTGGTTCAGCGCCGGGTCTATGCCGTGCCCGATACCAACCCGTTCGGCGGCGCGCCTGCCGCAACCCGCTTTGCCCAGGGGCTGATCGCCGCGCTGGAACGCGGCCCGCAGGTGCTGGCATGATCCGCGCCCTGCCTTTGGTTGCGCTGTTGTCTGCCGGGCTGTGGTGGCTGGCGGCGGTGCAGATGCTGCCGCTGGCCGACTGGCCCGGCTGGCCGCTGCGCGCGCAAGGGATGACGCTGGATCAGATCATGCTGGCCTATGGGCTGATGCCGCGCGGCGTGATCGCGCTGGTGGCGGGCGCGGTTCTGGGGCTGTCGGGGGCGATCCTGCAAACCGTGCTGCGCAACCCGGTGGCCGATCCGACGACGCTGGGCATTTCCTCGGGGGCGCAACTGGCGCTGGTGATGGCGACGATCTTTGCGCCGTGGCTGCTGGATTATGGCCGCTGGCCGGTGGCGCTGACGGGGGCGGGGCTGGCCGCCGCGCTGGTGCTGGCGATTGGCGCGGCGCGGGCCTTTGCCCCGGTGACGATGGTCATCGCCGGGATGCTGGTCGGCATGACCGCCAGTGCCGTCGCCACCGCCGTCACGCTGGCGCAGGGGCAATATCTGCTGTCGCTGGTGATCTGGAACGGCGGCTCGCTGGTGCAGCAGGATTGGAGCGGCGTTCTGACGCTGAGCGCCGTTCTGGTGGCGGGCGGTGCGGCGGCGGGCCTGCTGGCGCGGCCCCTGCGCGTGCTGTCGCTGGGGGCTGCGGGGGCGCAGGGGCTGGGGCTGAACGTTGCCGCCGTGCGGCTGCTGGCGGTGGCCGTGGCGGTGGTGCTGGCGGCGGCGGTTTCGGCGGAACTGGGGCTGATCGGCTTTGTCGGGCTGGCCGCACCGGCGCTGGCCCGCACCATGGGCGTGCGCAGCATTGGCGGGCTGCTGGCGCTGTCGCCGGTTATCGGGGCGCTGATCCTGTCGCTGTGCGATGGCATCGTGCTGGCCATCGCGGGTCAAAGCGGCGAGATGTTCCCCACCGGCGCGCTGACCGGGCTGATCGGCGGGCCGCTGCTGATCTGGCTGCTGCCGCGCCTGCGCGGCTCGACCCCGCCGGGGACCGAGCGCGGCGAAGGCCCCGCGCCCCGCCGTGCCCATCCCGTGCGGATGCTGGCCGGGCTGGCGCTGGGGCTGGTGGCGGCGGCGCTGGTGCTGGTCTGGATCGGGCGCGTGCCGGGGGGCTGGGCGGTGCTGGACCGCGACAGTTTCGCGGCCTTTTTGCCGATGCGCCTGCCGCGTCTGATCGCCGCCGCATCCGCCGGGGCGGCGCTGGCGCTGGCGGGGGCGGTGCTGCAACGGCTGACCGCGAACCCGCTTGCCTCGCCCGAGGTGCTGGGCGTGTCGGGCGGTGCCTCGCTGGGCTATGCGGCGGTGGTGTTTGCGCTGGCCGCGCCATCGGCCACGGCGCTGACGGCGGGAACCATGGCGGGGGGCGCGGTCGCGCTGGCGCTGGTCGCTGCCTTTGTCAGCCGCCGCGACATGCCGCCCGAGCGGGTGCTGCTGGCGGGCATCGCCGTGTCGGCACTGGCGGGGGCGGTGCTGTCGGCGATGATGGCGGTGGGGGATGCCCGGTCATGGGCGATCCTGAGCTGGCTGTCGGGGTCGTCATCGGCGATCACCATGCCCGGCGCGCTGGCGCTGGCCGGGCTGGCGGGGGTGCTGTGGGGCGCGGGGCTGGCCGCGCGGCGCTGGCTGGCGATCCTGCCGCTGGGGCATGGCGTGTCGGGCGGGCTGGGCCTGCCCTTGCGCCGGGCGCGGCTGGCGCTGATCGCGCTGGCCGGGCTGGCCACCGGGGCGGCGACGGTGCTGGTCGGGCCGCTGTCCTTCGTCGGGCTGATGGCCCCGCATATCGCCCGCCGCGCCGGGCTGGCCCGCCCCGCCGACCACCTGACCGGCAGCGCCCTGACCGGCGCCGGGCTGATGCTGGCCGCCGATTTCGGCGCCCGCATGGCCGGTTTTCCCTATGAACTGCCGCTTGGCCTGTTCGCCGCGCTGATCGGCGCGCCCTGGCTGATCTGGCTGATGATGAGGTCGCGCACATGACCCCCTTGTTCGACATCCGCAACCTGAGCGTTCAGGTGCCCGGCCGCCGCCTGCTGAGCGATCTGAGCCTGCATCTGCCCGCCGGTCAGGCCATTGCGCTGATCGGGCATAACGGTTCGGGCAAATCCACGCTGCTGAAAACGCTGGCCCGGCAGATCGCCGCCAGCAGCGGCAGCATCACCTTCGAGGGCCGCAGCCTGACCGACTGGCCCGCCCGCGACTATGCCCGCCGTCTGGCCTTTCTGCCGCAGACCACCCCCCCGGCCGAGGGCATGACCGTGCGCGAACTGGTCGCGCTTGGCCGTTACCCGTGGCACGGGGCGTTGGGGCGCTTTGCTGCGGCGGATCACGCGGCGGTGGCGGCGGCGATGGCGGAATGCGGCGTGGACGGCTTTGCCGGGCGGCTGGTCGATACCCTGTCAGGGGGCGAACGTCAGCGCGTCTGGCTGGCGATGATGGTCGCGCAGCAGGCCGGAACGCTGCTGCTGGACGAACCGATCAGCGCGCTGGACATCGCCCATCAGGTCGAGGTGCTGGCGCTGGTCCAACGCATGTGCCGCCAGCAGGGCCGCAGCGCCGTGATCGTCCTGCACGAGGTCAACATGGCCGCGCGTTTCTGCGATCATGTCGTCGCCATTCGCGGCGGCAAGCTGGCCATGCAGGGCAGCCCGGCCGAGCTGATGCGCCCTGAAACGCTGGAACAGATCTATGGCCTGCCCATGCAGGTGCTGACCCGCCCGGATGGTGGCCCCGTCGCCATCCCAGCCTGAGGACCCCTATGCTTCGTCAGTTTTTCGCCTATTACCGGCCCTTCATCGGGCTGTTCTGGCTGGATTTCGGCTGTGCCGTGCTGTCCGGCCTGCTGGAACTGGCCTTTCCGCTGGCCATCACCGCCTTTATCGACCACCTGCTGCCGCAGGGCGACTGGCCGCTGACCATCGCCGCCGCCGCCGGGCTGCTGGCGCTGTATGCGGTCAATGCCGGGCTGCTGGTGGTGGTGATCTATTGGGGCCACAAGCTGGGCATCAACATCGAAACGGTGATGCGCGCCCGCGCCTTTGACCACCTGACGCGGCTAAGCTGGCGCTGGTATGACCGCACCCGCACCGGCAAGCTGGTCGCCCGCGTCACCCGCGATCTGGAGGAAATCGGCGAGGTCGCCCACCACGGCCCCGAAGACGCCTTTATCGCGCTGATGACATTCATCGGCGCGTTCATCCTGATGTTCTGGATCAACCCGCAAATGGCGGTGATCGTGGCGGTGATCGTGCCGGCGATGCTGGCGCTGGTGATCGTCTATGGCGGGCGGATGACGCGGACATGGCGGGCGATCTATTCCCGCGTCGGCGATTTCAACGTCCGCCTGGAAGAGGCATTGGGCGGCGTCCGCGTGGTGCAGGCTTTCGGCAATGAATCGCATGAAAGCGATCTGTTCGCGGTGGATAACGCCCGCTATCGCGATGCCAAGCTGGATGCCTATCGCGTCATGGCGGCCTCGAGCGCGCTGCAATATATGGGGCTGCGGCTGGTGCAGGTGGTGGTGATGGTCGTCGGCGCGGGCTTTGTGCTGAACGGCGCGCTGACCACCGGCGGCTTTGTCGGCTTTCTGCTGCTGGTCGGCGTGTTCTATCGCCCGCTGGAAAAGATCGCCGCCGTGATCGAGACCTATCCGCGCGGCATCGCCGGTTTCCGCCGCTATCAGGAACTGCTGGCGACGGAACCCGAAATTGCCGATGCCCCCGGTGCGATTGCCGCCCCGGCGCTGCGCGGAGACATCCGTTTCGATCGGGTCAGCTTTGAATATGACGCCGGCCGCCCGATCCTGCGCGACATCGACCTGACCATCCGCGCGGGCGAAACCGTGGCCTTTGTCGGGCCGTCGGGTGCGGGGAAAACCACGCTGCTGGCGCTGCTGCCGCGGTTTTACGAACCGACAGCGGGGCGGATCACGGTCGATGGGCTGGACCTGCCGCAGATGCAGTTGCACAGCCTGCGCCGTCAGATCGGGCTGGTGTCACAGGATGTGTTCCTGTTCGGCGGTACTCTGCGCGAAAACATCGCCTATGGCCGCCTTGGCGCCACGGATGCCGAGATAACCGAGGCCGCCGCGCAGGCGCAACTGACCAGCCTGATCGCCAGCCTGCCCGAGGGGCTGGATACCATCGTCGGCGAACGCGGCGTCATGCTGTCGGGCGGGCAGAAACAGCGCGTCGCCATCGCCCGCGCCTTTCTGAAAAACCCGCCGATCCTGATCCTGGACGAGGCCACCTCGGCGCTGGACAGCCAGACCGAGCGCGAGATCCAGTCGGCGCTGGACCGGCTGGCCGTGGGCCGCACGACGCTGGTGATCGCGCATCGCCTTGGCACCATTCGCGGCGCGGATCGCATCGTGGTGATGGACCATGGCCGCATCGCGGAAACCGGCACCCATGCCGAACTGCTGGCGCTTGGCGGGGTTTATGCCGGGCTGGCGGCGTAGCTGTTTGACCCCACGGTTCGCTGCTGCGCCCATTTCGATGGAATGGGCCTGCCTTGCGGGGCAGATACGCCGTGGCTGCGCGATGATCCCGATCATGCCGGCAAAACCCCGCAAGACCGGGATCAGTGCCCAAACTGCCGCCAAGTGGCGGAAAGCCGTGTGAATATGGCCGCCGTCAGCCCGTGGCTTTGCGATCTGCGCGATCCTGCCGGAATATCTTTCAACAGGCGCGGCAACTTTCGTTTCAGCCTGATGCGACAAAGGCGGGGCGTGGTCCCATACGCGCTAACTTAAGTGGTAGACGGGCGGCATCTGTC
>NZ_JAUNTJ010000050.1 GCF_030538755.1 Paracoccus sp. (in: a-proteobacteria)
CCAGGCAAACGCCGCCAGAAACCCCACAAGCCCTTAAGTTAGCGCGTATGGGGCGGGCCATAGCCCCTCATTCCCCCGCCGCGATCATCCCTGCATAACCCGCGCGCCAGTCGGGATAACGCAGCGCAAAGCCCGGCAGCGCCAGCAGCCGGTCGGGGCGGATACGGCGGTTTTCCGCATAAAACCCCGCCGCAGCGGGCGGCAGCCCGGCATCGCCGAACGCCACCTCGGGCGGGGCGGGCAGGCCCAGCATCGCCGCAACCCCCGCCAGCAGATCCGAAGCCGCCGAGGGCGCGCCATCGGCAAGATTGGTCAGCCGCAGCCCATCCGGGCTGGCAAGCGCGGCCAGCGTGGCGGCGGCGATGTCGTCGCGGTGGATGCGGTTGAACACCTGCCCCGGCTTCAGGATCGCGCGCGCCTGACCGCCGCGCAACTGCGCCAGCACATTGCGGCCCTCAGGCCCGTAAATCCCCGCGATCCGCAGAATATCCAGCGCCACACCCTGACGGGCCGCAACGTCCTGCCATTCCGCCTCGGCGATCAGACGGGCGCGGGCATCGGCGCTGACAGGGGCGGGCGCCCGGCTTTCGTCGATCCAGTCGCCGCCGCAATCGCCATAAACCGCCGTCGAGGAATAATACCCCGCCCAGATCACCCCCGGCGGCACCTGCCCGCCAAGCGCCGCAAGGGCAGGACAGCCCCCGGCCAGCGGCGGGGCCGAGATCAGCAGATCGGTCACACCCTCCAGCACCGCGCCGGTAAGGCGATCACCCGTGCCCGCCAGCACCGGCACGACGCCGGATGCACGCATCGCATCGGCGCGGGAAGGGTCGCGCAGCACGGCGCTGACCCGCGCGCCCTGCGATTGCGCCAGCCCCGCCACCGCCCGCGCGACATAGCCCGGCCCGAACAGCAGCAGATGCCGCCCCGCAAGCGCCGCCATCACGCCCCCGCCAGCAGCCGCGCTTCGAGCGTATCAAAGGCGGCGATCTGTTCGGGGATCAACTGGCGCTGCGCATCGCGGCCCAGATAGACCTTGAACAGGCAATTGCCGTCATGGTCGTAAAACTGGACCGAGCGCGTCTCGGACGAAAACAGCTTGCGCCGGACAAAGGCCACGCGCGCGCAGGCATCCACGCTCAGGTGGCCGCTGATCGGCTTGCCTTTCAGGTTATACATGCCATGCGCGACGGTGCCGCCGTGCATCGGCCCCTTGGCCTCAAGAATGACGGCGCCGGTGTTGACGATAAAGGTGATCTCGCCCCAATGGGCAATGTCATCCAGCGCCTCGGCCATCAGGCTGCCCGGCAGATGCGTGACCTCGCCCCTGGGCAAAGCCTCAAGCACGGCCAGCGGGGTGGTGCCTGCGGCGCGGGCAATGTCTTCCAGCGCGGCGGTCGGATTTGCGGCGATGGCATCGGCCAGCGTGGGGGTGGCCATGGTGTCGGCGGTGGTGGTCATGTCTTCTCCTTCAGGTCGGGATGCTGGCCCAGCCATGTCAGCAGCCGCCCGGTCATGGCGACCTGCCAGAACCG
>NZ_JAUNTJ010000017.1 GCF_030538755.1 Paracoccus sp. (in: a-proteobacteria)
CCAACGTGCTGGAAAAGGAACGGCGCGGCGAATATCTGGGCAAGACCATTCAGGTTATTCCGCATGTAACGAATGAAATCAAAGACTTCCTTGCCGTGGGCGAAGATGAGGTCGATTTCATGCTGTGCGAGATCGGCGGCACCGTCGGCGATATCGAGGGCCTGCCGTTTTTCGAGGCGATCCGCCAGTTCGCGCAGGATCGCCCGCGCGGGCAGTGCATCTTTATGCACCTGACCCTGCTGCCCTATCTGGCCGCGTCCGGGGAACTGAAAACCAAGCCGACGCAGCACAGTGTCAAGGAATTGCGCACCATCGGCCTGTTCCCCGATGTGCTGGTCTGCCGCAGCGAACAGCCGATTCCCGAAAAGGAACGCGCCAAGATCGCGCTGTTCTGCAATGTGCGTCCTGATGCCGTGATCCCGGCCTATGACCTGTCCTCGATCTACGAGGCGCCCTTGGCCTATCACCGTGCCGGGCTGGATCAGGCGGTGCTGGACGCATTCGGCATCAGCCCCGCGCCTCGCCCCGATCTGACCCGATGGGAAGACGTGATGGACCGCCTGACCAATGCCGAAGGCGAGGTGCGCATCGCCGTAGTTGGCAAATATACCCAGCTTGAGGATGCGTATAAATCCATCTCCGAGGCGATGACGCATGGCGGCATGGCCAACCGGGTGCGGGTGCGTGCCGAATGGGTCGCGGCCGAGGATATCGAGGCGGAAAACGGCGCGCATCTGCTGGATGGCTATCACGGCATCATCGTGCCCGGCGGCTTTGGCGAGCGGGGCACCGAAGGCATGATCGAGGCGGCGCGATACGCCCGCGAAAAGAAGGTGCCCTATCTGGGCATCTGTCTGGGAATGCAGATGGCCGTGATCGAGGCGGCGCGCAATCTGGCCGGGATGCCCGACGCCGGGTCCGAGGAATTCGACCACGAGGCGGGCAAGACCCGGTTCACGCCGGTGGTTTACCACCTGAAAGAATGGGTGCAGGGCAATTACACCGTGCAGCGCAAGGTTGGCGATGACAAGGGCGGCACCATGCGCCTTGGGGCCTACAGCGCCGTGCTGACGCCGGGTTCGCGGATCAGTCAGGTTTATGGTGGCGCGGTTGAAATCGAAGACCGCCACCGCCACCGCTATGAAGTGGACGCGACCTATCGCGATCAGCTTGAATCGGCGGGGCTGGTGTTTTCGGGCATGTCGCCCGATGGCAAGCTGCCCGAAGTGATCGAATACCCCGATCACCCGTGGTTCATCGGCGTGCAGTCGCACCCGGAACTGAAATCCAAGCCCTTTGACCCGGCACCGCTGTTTGCCGATTTCATCCGCGCCGCCAAGGAAGGCGCGCGGCTGGTGTAAGGGGGCTGTGATGGTGCAGTTCACCCGCAGGGCGGTTCTGTCGCCGCAGGGTCAGCCCTATCAGATGGCCGGGGCGCGGTCGTTCAGGCTGGCCCCAGAGGCCGAGGTGGTCGAAACCGCCTTGGGCGAGTATCACTCGTTGCATCATATTGATCTGGACCGGGCGCGGGTGTGTTGGGTGGATGCGGGCCGCAAGATTTCGGATCGCGAAGGCGCGTTCTTTTATCAGGAACAGCGCCGTCATGCGCAGGCGGTGCTGTTCGCGCCGTTCGATGATGCGGTGCAACTGGATGCGCCGCTGACCCGGCGGCCGGTGCTGTTCTTTTCCATCGGGCGCTGCGGCTCGACCCTGATTTCCAAGATCGCGCATACCTGCGGCCTGACCACCTGGTCCGAACCCGACAGCTTTACCAACCTGACCCGCGCCCGTGATCTGCGCCTCAGCCAGCCGCAGACGGTGGCGCGGCTGACGCATCTGGCGCTGTCCGATCTGGACCGGCTAAGCGAGGGCACCGCATTTGGCATCAAGTTCCGCGCCGAGGTGACGGGCAGCATGGCCAGCATCATCGACGCCGCCGAAGATGCGGTCAGCTTTTTCGTGGTGCGCGACGCGGTGGAATGGGCGCGATCCAGCCGCAGGGTGTTCGGGGTGACGGCGGATCAGTCGGTGCGGCGGCTGGCGCGGATGGTGAATGTGGTGCGCCGGGTGTCTGGCTCTGGCCGGAGGATCCGGCTGCTGGATTACCGCCAGATGGTGACGCAGCCCGAGACGGTGGCGGCGATGATCTGCGACGCGGCGGGATTGCCTTATCCCGATCCCGCGCGCCTGCAACAGACCATGCAGACGGATTCGCAGCAGGGCACCAGCATCAATCGCGAGGCCAAACGCTTTGACCTGCCGCCCGACTTTGACGACAGCTTTCGCGCCGCCTGGGTGGCCGCCGCGCCCAATCTGGACCCGCATGACAGCGCCCGCTGGCTAAGCTGACGATCTGGCCGGTGGGGGAGGATGCCCCCCCGACAGCGGTTCGGAAAACGTCCCGATCTGCGGGAATAGACCTGTATCTGACACGTTTATCCCATCGGGGCGGCCAGTGGGGGGAAAGTGGATCACGAGAACGGACAGCTTGTCGCCCGCATGGATCGCGCCCTGGCCGACCGTTTTGGGCCGGGGTGGCATCTGCGCCGGGTCTATCACCGCATCCGCCCCGCCGGGGTGCAGCAGGTCTATCAGGCGACATCCGCGCAGGGGCAACGGCTGGCGATCAAGATCTGCGCCACGCCAGAAACCACACGGGCGCAGTTCGACGCTTTGGTTCTCATGGCGCGGGCACAGCCCGACAGTGTGACCCCTCGATTTATCGCGGCGGACGATGGGTTCTTTGCAATGGACTGGATCGAGGCGCCGACGCTGAAGGACCGGCTGGGCGATGCTGAACGGCTGAAGCTGCTGCATGGTGCGGGCCGTTGGTTGCGGCGGCTGCACGCGGCCACGCGCGCGCTGCGCCCCCGGACCGATGCCGGGCCAAGGGGCGATCTGCTGTATCCGGGGCAGGGTGCCGAATACAATGCCGTCCTTCGCGAGCTGACGCAGCGGCAGCGGCGGCTGCGCATGAAATTCGCCTGGATTTCATTGCTGCACGGGGATTTTCATCCGGGGAACCTGTTCGTGGATGCGGGCAGGATCGTCTGCTTTGATCCGCCGCAGATCCGCTATGGCCCGCGCCATGTGGATTTGGCCCGTTTTCTGGTGCTGCTGAGGGTGTATCGCCAGCACGCGCAGGCTCTGGGCAGGGCATGGCCCGACAGCTACCGTCAGGATGAAGCTGCCTTTTTGGGGGGGTATGGCGCGTTGTATCTGCCTCTCTCGGGGCGGCTGCGGTTCATGGTTGATCTGGCCACCGCCCGGCTGTGGCACCATCTGGCGCGCCAACCCCGGTTAACCGCGCTGGAGCAGGCCGAACTGGCCATGCTGCATCGCCAGATGGCCCGGCGTGGGCTGCTGCCGGAACCCGGCTGACCGATCCGGCGTGGGCCGATCTGCCCCCTACACTTTCGCCCGGCAAAAAGGCAGACTGCGCCCGAACCGTGGCCGCCAACCGTGACGGAGCCTGTGATGCGCCTTGCCCTGATCTTGTCCCTGCTGCTGGCCGCGCCTGCCATGGCGGATGCGCCGCTGTTCATTCTGGACCGCACGCAGATGGCCTTTGACCTTGGCCCCGGTCATCCGGCGAACAGCCCGGCGCGGGCGTCGAATTCGCCGAATGCGGCGTGGAATTCGGCCGCCAATTCGGCCAACAGCGCGGCGGCCTATGAAAACCGGCCTGACAATCCGGCGAACCAGAACCGGCTGATCTTTACTGCCGATGGCAATGTGCTGGGCTATTACGCCGTGAATGCGGGCGGGGTGCTGAACCTGTTCGATCTGCGCGGGCAGCGGATCGCCTATCGCCCGGCGCGCGGCACCCGCAGCCTGTTCACCACTGGCGGGGAATGGTGCGGCACGGTTGACGGCACCATGGGCGGCGGCTTTGCCCTTGGCGTGACGCGGCAATGCGCGGCGCGGTTCGGGCGGTAACGCAGCCCTTGTGAAACTGTCACAATGCCGGTCTATGACGAGTAAAATTTTCGGAGGACGGAATGACCGACGCACCCAGAGACTGGCTTGACGCCGAGCTTCAGGACACGCTGGACGAGGATTACGAGATCGAGCTTGAGGATGCCGTTCTGTCGGCGGAAATCAAGAAGATCTATCGGGATACGCATCCCGATGAACTGGATCGCAAGGTTTATTTCAACGAGCTGCTGCGCCTTCAGTCCGAGCTTATCAAATTGCAGGACTGGGTGGCCCATCACAAGGAAAAGGTCGTCGTCATTTTCGAGGGCCGCGATTCCGCAGGCAAGGGCGGCGCGATCAAGCGTATCACCCAGCGTCTGAACCCGCGCGTGTGCCGGGTCGTCGCGCTGCCCGCCCCTTCGGACCGCGAGAAAAGCCAGTGGTATTTTCAGCGCTATGTGCCGCATCTGCCGGCGGGTGGGGAAATCGTGCTGTTCGACCGCAGTTGGTATAACCGCGCCGGGGTCGAACGGGTGATGGGCTTTGCCGACGAAGATCAGGTGCAGCAGTTCTTTGACGACGTGCCGGAATTCGAACGGATGCTGGTGCGTTCAGGGATTCGGGTGGTGAAATACTGGTTCTCGATCACGGATGAGGAACAGCAGATGCGGTTTTTGATCCGCATCCACGATCCGCTGAAACAATGGAAACTGTCGCCGATGGACCTGCAATCCCGCGTCCGCTGGGAAGCCTATACCAAGGCGAAAGAGGAGATGCTGGAACGCACCAATATTCCCGAAGCGCCTTGGTATGTCGTGCCCGGCAATGACAAGAAACGCGCCCGGCTGAATGTGATGAACCATCTGCTGAGCCTGATCCCCTATACCGAGGTTCCGCACGAAGAGGTGCATTTGCCCGACCGCGTGTTCAACGTCGATTACGAACGCGAGATTCTGCCGCCGGAACTGTATGTGCCCCAAAAGTATTAATGCCTCCGGCGGGGATATTTACGGACCAAAGATGCTGGATTTCGTGATCTGTGACGTGTTCACGGATCGGCCGTTTTCCGGCAATCCTTTGGCCATCGTCATGGATGCGGACGGGTTGAGCGCGGCGCAGATGCAGATCATCGCGCGGCAGTTCAATCTGTCCGAGACGATCTTTGTCATCGCTCCGCGCGATCCGGCGCATACCGCGCGGGTGCGGATTTTCTTTCCGACCGCCGAGATTCCTTTTGCCGGTCATCCGACCATCGGCTGCGCCTTGCATCTGGCGGGTGGTGCCGACGGGCGGATCGTGCTGGAGGAGGAGGCGGGGCTGGTGCCTGTCACCATCCGCGACGGCGTGGCGGAATTTGTTGCGCCGCGCTTGCCTGTGGCGCATGGGGCTGTGCCCGATGCCGGGTTGATCGCGGCGGCGCTGGATCTGTCGTCCGGCGATCTGGGCTTTGACCGTCACAGGGTCGGGTGTTGGCAGGGTGGCCCGGCCTTTCTGTTCGTGCCGGTGGCGGATGGTGCTGCGTTGGTGCGTGCCCGCCCGGTCGAGCCGTATTGGTCACGCTTGATGGCGGCGGCTGATGTGGACAGTGCCTATCTTTACACCCCGGATGGGGGCGGGTTCCGTGCCCGGATGTTTTCGCCAACCGCCGGGATTCCCGAAGATCCGGCCACCGGGTCTGCTTCGGCCCTTTTGGCGGCGCAGTTTCTGGCGGCGGGCGATCTGGCGCAGGGCGAAACCCGCATCGCGCTGCGGCAAGGGGTCGAGATGGGGCGGCCGTCCGAGATTGGCTTGACCGTGGTGGTTTCCGGTGCTTGGCTGGCCGAAATTCGTGTCGCGGGCCGTGCCGTGTCGATGGCGCAGGGCCGTATCCGTATACCGGAGGTGGGATGACCAAAGCCTATTGGGTCGGGTTGGTGACGGTCGATGATCCGGCTGCCTATGATGCCTATCGTCAGGCTAATGCCGCTGCGTTCGAAAAATACGGCGCGCGGTTTCTGGTGCGTGGCGGGGCGGCCGAGGTGGTCGAGGGCAATGTTCGTCCGCGTGTGGTGGTGATCGAGTTTCCCGATCTTCAGACGGCGCGCGATTGCTGGCACAGCCCGGAATATCAGGCGGCGCGGGCGCTGCGTCTGCCGGTCAGCGATGCCGATCTGGTGATCGTCGAGGGCTGGGGCGGGTGACAATCTGGCCCTTGCCGTCACGTGGTGTCGGTTTATATCGGGTGGATGTTTCGCAATCTGCTGTCGCGCCTGTTTTCTGATGAGCCGCTTTCGCAACCGCTGGCATCCGAGGATGCCGAGGTTGCGGTGGCTGCGCTGTTGGTTCGTGTGGCGCGGGCCGACGATCATTACACCACGACCGAGCGCGACAGGATCGACCGCGTGCTGGCCCGGCGCAGGGGGCTGAGTGGTGACGAAGCCACCGCCCGCCGTCTTGCCGCCGAAATGATCGAGGCCGAGGCCCCCGACACCGTGCGCTTTACCCGGCAGGTCAAGGAGCGCATCGCGCTGGACGATCGCATCGGCGTCATCGCCGCCATGTGGGAGGTTGCCTATGCCGACAATCGCCGCAGCGCCGAGGAAGAAAGCCTGATCCGTCTGGTCGCCGGTCTGCTGGGGGTGACGGATCGGGAATCGGCGGTTGCGCGGCAGCAGGTGCTGGCGCAGATGGGGTTGCCCGAGGGTTGAGCCGCTGGTTGGTTGTGGTGCGGTTGGTCGGGCGATCAGCCTTTCGTTTTTGCGTATTTATGACAAACAGGAAGCCATGGGCGCGTCCGGGGTGGCCGGATGTGGCGGCGCGTTAATCCAGTTCGGCCAGAAAGATATATCCGGCGCCATAGATGGTTTTGATAAGGCGCGGGTTTTTCGGGTCTTCGCCCAGCTTGGCCCGCAGCCGCGAGATACGCACATCCATCGCCCGGTCAAAGCTGTCGCCTGCCGTGCCGCCCAGTGATTCCAGCATTTGTGCGCGGGTAATCAGGCGGCGCGGGCTGTCGAGGAACAGGCGCAGCAGTTCGGCTTCGGCATGGCTGATCGGGGATTCGCTGCCGTCTGGGGCGGTCAGCATGTAGCGGTCGAAATCGGCGGTCCATCCGGCGAAGTGCTGGATCTGGCCGCTGCGGCCTGCGGTGGTCTGGGCCGGGCGGCGCAGGCGGGCGCGGATGCGGGCCACGACCTCGGCGGTTTCGAACGGTTTGATGATGTAGTCATCGGCGCCCAGTTCCAGCCCCGTTACCCGGTCCTGCACCTGTGCGCGGCCCGAGATGATGATGATCGCCGCCCCCGATTCCGCCGCCAGCCGGTGAACCAGCGCCAGCCCGTCGCGGTCGGGCAGGCCAAGGTCGATCAGGCAGGCGTCGGGGGTGATGCGGCGCAGCGCGGCCTCGAATTCGGTGGCGCGGGCAAAGGCGGCGGTGCGGAACCCGGCATCTTCCAGCGCATTGGCCAGCAGGCGGCGGATTTCCGGTTCGTCGTCCAGAATGGCGATCAGCGGGACATCAGACATCGGGCATGGTTCCAGAGATTGCCTTGGCCAGCGCGGCGGCCAGCCGGGCGGCGTCGAAAGGTTTGGTCAGCACCGGGCAATTGGCCGCCAGCCGGGCAGGGTCAGAGGGCGGCAGCGAGGTCATCAGCACGCAAGGCAGCGGGCCGCCGGTCAGATCAAGGCCAGAGCCGTCGCCCAGTTGCAGGTCTGACAGGATCAGCGTCAGCCCCGGCAGATCGGCGATGGCCCGCGCCTCGGCCAGCGAGGCGGCCTCGATCACGGCATGGCCAAGACTGGTCAGCATATCGCGGACACTGGTGCGGATCGTATTATCGTCCTCGGCCAGCAGCACCATTTGCGGGGTGGCGCGACGCAACGGCAGGCGGATGCTGATGCATGCGCCGCTGTCGGTATTTCTCAGCCGCAGGGTGCCGCCGGCCAGTTTGGTCTGGTCATAGACCATCGACAGGCCAAGGCCCGATCCTTGTGCCTGCTTGGTGGAAAAGAACGGCTCGGTCCCGCGCTGCAATGCTTCGGGGGAAAAGCCGGGGCCGGTGTCGGTGACGGTCAGCAGCAGCCAGTCGCTGCCCTCGGCGCGGGCGGTCAGCGCGATCCGGCCCGGCCCGGCCATGGCGGCATTGGCGTTCAGGATCAGGTTCAGCAGCGAATCCTGCAAGAAGCCGGGGTCAAGGATCAGGCGCTGATCGGGCAGGGTGCAACTGACCGCCAGTTCGGTGCCGTCGTGCAGCGACGGGCGGGCCAGCGCGGCGGTTTCCGTCAGCAAGGCGGGCAGATCGACGGGCTGTGGCGACGGCTGGCGCGGCCCGGAAATCCGCGCCAGCCGTTCCAGCAGCGCCGCGCCCCGGCGGGCGGCGGCCAGCGTGCCCTGCACATCGGCGGCTGATCCCGGCGGCAGGTCGGCCCCGGCCAGCCGCCCCTGAAGGCCCAGAATGATCGTCAGCAGATTGCCGAAATCATGCGCCAGCCCCGATGTCAGCCGCGCGGCCAGTTGCCGTTTCGAGGCGTGGCTTAACGCTTCGCGCGCCTGAACCTCGGCGGTGACATCGGTGGACAGGATATAGACACCATGCCCGGCGCGGTCGGGCGTCAGGGCGATGCGGATGCGGCGGCCCGATCCGGGGTGCGTCATCTCGAACACCTGCGGATCGCCGGCGAGGGCGTTTTCCATCGGCGGGACCAGCGTTCTGGCCGCGTCGGGGCCATGCGCCTCTTGCAGGGTCAGGCCGACGATTTCGGCATTGGTGCCGGGAAAGACCGAAGGCAGGCGCCGGTTGGAAAAGGTATAGCGCAGCTGATCGTCCATATGCGCGATATGGGCCGGGATCATTTCGATGACCTGCCGGGTGTGCGCCTCGGTCCGGGTCAGGATGGCCTGCGCTTCTTGCAGGGCGGCGTTGGTGGCGGCCAGTTCGCGGTTGGCGGCGGCAAGCTGTTCGGCATGGGTCAGCAACTGTTCCGACAGTTCCTCGGACCGGGCGCGCAGCAATGCTTCCTGCCGCTTGGTGGCGGTGATGTCGGTATAGACGGCGATCCAGCCGCCCTGCGCCAGCGGCGCGCCCTCGACCGCGATCCAGCGGCCATCGGGGCGCTGACGTTCCAGATAATGCGCCTGAAAGGCCCGCGCCTGTTCGACCCGCATGGCCACTGCGGCATCGGGATCGGCCTGCGGGCCGTATTCACCGCGCTCGACCATAAAGCGGATCGTGTCTTCAAAGGTGGTGCCGGGCTGGATCAGTGATTCGGGCAGGTCGAACATGTCCTGAAACGGGCGGTTCGCCACCGCCAGCCGCAGATCGGCGTCGAAAATCGTCAGGGCCTGCCCGATCAGATTCAGGGCCGAGCGGGTCAGATCGTTCAGTTGCGCCGTGGTTTCCATCCTGTCCCCCTCGGGCGTCAGCGTTAGCATCGCCCCCCGCGAGGGGGAAGCTGTAACATTTTGTTGGATTCGGGAAAAACTGCGGCAAAGATTGCCCCCGACAACGAAAAGCGCGCAACGGAGGAGAGGTCCGGCGCGCACGAAGCCCGGCAGACAGGCCGGGCAGGGGGAGGGGACATGACCACACCAGCCGCGCCTGCGGGCGATCTGCAATCTATTCCTGCGCTGTTGGCGCGGAACGTCGCGCAGTTCGGCAACTGTCCCGCCTATCGGGAAAAGGAATTCGGCATCTGGCAAAGCTGGAGCTGGGCCGAAGCCGCCGAAGAAATCCGCGCGCTGGCGCTGGGCTTTCTGGCGCTGGGGCTGAACCGGGGCGATCATGTGGCCATCGTCGGGCGCAACCGCCCGATGCACTATTGGTCAATGGTGGCGGCGCAGATGTGCGGCGCGGTGCCGGTGCCGCTGTATCAGGACGCCGTGGCCGACGAGATGGCCTATGTGCTGGGGCATTGTAACGCCCGCTTTGTCGTCTGCGGCGATCAGGAACAGGTGGACAAGATCATCGAGGCCGAACAAAAGGCCCATACCGTCGATCAGGTCGTCTATGCCGACAAGCGCGGGATGCGCAAATATGACCACACCCGCCTGAACGCGCTGGAACATGTGCAGGCCGAAGGCCGTGCCGCCGCGCAGCGTCTTGGCCCCGAACTGGACGCCCGCATCGCCGAACTGACCTATGACCACACCTGCGTCATGCTTTATACCTCGGGGACGACCGGCAAGCCCAAGGGCGTGGTGCTGTCGAACCGCAACGTGATCGAAAGCGCCAGGAACTCGGCCTCGTTCGATCATCTGGGCATGGACGAAGATGTTCTGGCCTATCTGCCGATGGCGTGGGTCGGGGATTTCGTGTTCTCGATCGCGCAATCCACCTCGGTCGGTTTTACCGTGAACTGCCCCGAAGGCGCGCATACGATGATGACCGATTTGCGCGAAATCGGGCCGACCTATTTCTTTGCCCCGCCGCGTATCTTTGAAACCATGCTGACCAATGTGATGATCCGCATGGAGGACGCAGGCGATCTGAAACGCGGTATCTTTAATTACTTCATGGAGTTCGCCAAGGCGAACGGCGAAGAATTCGGGATGCCGAAATACCGCAAGCAGCAGTCGAAACCGACGCTGCGGCGGCGGGTGCGTTGGGCATGGCGCTATGCCATGGGGATCGGCTTTGCGTTTGAAACCATCGTGGAAAACGCGATCCGTCTGGCGCTGGTCAAGCTGCGCCATGGCAAAAAGGCGCGCGACCATTTCAAGGCGCGCGGGCCGCTGTTGAACCTGTATCCGCAGCCGCTGCGCGATTACTTTACCTATCGCACCGGCGAAGTGCTGGTCTATTCGCCGCTGAAAAACTCGTTGGGGCTGTCGCGCATCCGCGTGGCCTATACCGCAGGCGAAGCCATCGGGCCGGAGATTTTCGAATTCTACCGCAGTCTGGGCATCAACCTGAAACAGCTTTACGGCCAGACCGAAGCAACGGTGTTCATCACCCAGCAGCCCGACGGTCAGGTGCGTGCCGATACCGTTGGCGTGCCCTCGCCGGGGGTCGAGGTCAAGATCGCGGACAATGGCGAGGTGTTCTATCGCGGCCCCGGCACTTTCGTCGAATATCTGAACAACCCCGAAAGCACCGCATCGACCAAGGACGCCGAAGGCTGGGTTGCAACCGGCGACGCCGGGTTCTTTGAACCGGACAGCGGCCATCTGCGCATCATCGACCGCGCCAAGGATGTGGGCAAGATGGCCGATGGCAGCATGTTCGCGCCCAAATATGTCGAAAACAAGCTGAAGTTCTATCCCAACATTCTGGAAGCCGTGGTGATCGGGAACGGGCGCGACTATTGCACCGCCTTCATCAACATCGACCTGACGGCGGTGGGCAACTGGGCCGAACGCAATAACGTGGCCTATGCCAGCTATCAGGAACTGGCCGGAAATCCGCGCGTCTATGAAACCATCCGCAAACATATCGAAGAGGTAAATGCCTCGGTTGCGCAGGATGCGATGCTGTCGGGCTGCCAGATCCACCGCTTTCTTGTGCTGCACAAGGAACTGGATGCGGATGATGGTGAAATGACCCGCACCCGCAAGGTCAAGCGCGGCGTCATTTCGGAAAAATTCGCCGATCTGATCGAGGCGATGTATGGCGGCAAGGACAGCATCTATACCGAAACCGAAGTCACCTACGAAGACGGTCGCAAGGGCAAGCTCAAGGCCACGGTGCGGATCGAGGATGCCAAGGTTTTCCCGACCGCCAGCCAACAGGTCGCGGCGGAATGACCGCCCGCCCCGCAAACTGCCCCGCTTTGAAAGGTGACGCATGACCCAGATGACCGCAGCCACCGCCCCGGCCGAGGGCTATACCACCGCGGATGGTCGCCAGATCGGCCCGGTGCTGATGGAGATGAAGAACATCACCCTGCGCTTTGGCGGCGTCAAGGCGATCACCGACATCAGCTTTGACATCCGCGAAGGCGAAATCCGCGCCATCATCGGCCCGAACGGGGCTGGCAAATCCTCGATGATGAACGTCATGTCGGGCTTTTATGTCCCGCAGGAAGGCGAAGTCTGGTTTCGCGGCAGCCGCCGCCCGCCGATGAAACCGTATGAGGTCGCGCGGCAGGGCATCGCCCGGACGTTCCAGAACATCGCGCTGTTCGACGGCATGTCGGTGCTGGACAATATCATGACCGGCCGCCTGAACCAGATGAGCGCGAATATCTTTCAGCAGGCCCTGTGGTGGGGCGCGGCCGAACGCGAGGAAATCGCCCATCGTGAAAAGGTGGAAAAGGTCATCGACTTTCTGGAAATCCAGAACATCCGCAAAACCCCGGTCGGGCGCTTGCCCTATGGTCTGAAAAAGCGGGTCGAGCTGGCCCGCGCGCTGGCCGCCGAACCCAAGCTGCTGATGCTGGACGAACCGATGGCCGGCATGAACGTCGAGGAAAAAGAGGACATGTCCCGCTTTATCCTGGATGTGAACGACGAATTCGGCACCACGATTGCGCTGATCGAACATGATATGGGCGTGGTCATGGATCTGTCCGACCGCGTGGTCGTGATGGATTACGGCAAAAAGATCGGCGACGGCACCCCCGACGAGGTGCGCAACAACCCCGAGGTCATCAGCGCCTATCTGGGGGTGTCTCATGACTAAGACAGAATTCGCCGCAACCGGACGGGAGGCCGTGTGACATGGGTTTCTTTATTGCCACCGAGGTCTTTATCAACGGTCTGATGACCGGCGTGATGTATGCGCTTGTCGCGCTTGGCTTTGTGCTGATCTACAAGGCGTCGGGCGTGTTCAACTATGCGCAGGGCGTGCTGGCGCTGTTCGCCGCGATGACGCTGGTGGGCATCCAACAGGGGCAGGTGCCCTTTGCGCATCTTATCAACGCGGCCTTTGGCACCAACCTGCACCATTTCGGCTGGACCATCCCGTCGCTGCTGGCGATCCTGCTGACAGCGGGCGTCATGGTTCTGCTGGCCATCGCCATCGAAAAGCTGGTGCTGCGCCATCTGGTCGGGCAGGAACCGATCATCCTGTTCATGGCCACCATCGGCCTTGCCTATTTCCTTGAAGGTCTGGGCGACGTGATGTGGGGTGCCGACATCAAATCGCTGGACGTGGGGCTGCCGCAGGGCGTCTCGGAAAGCTTCGAGGAAATGACCGATGCGATGTTCGGCTATGGCCTGTTCATCGACAAGCTGGACATCTGGGCAGCCATCATCGCGGCGGCGCTGGTCGCGGCGCTGGTCGTGTTCAGCCAATACACCAAACAGGGCCGCGCCATGCGCGCCGTGGCCGATGACCATCAGGCGGCGCTGTCGGTCGGGATCAACCTGCAATTCATCTGGATCATGGTCTGGTCGATCGCGGGCTTCGTGGCGCTGGTCGCGGGCATCATGTGGGGCACGAAATCGGGGGTGCAGTTCAGCCTGTCGCTGATCGCGCTCAAGGCGCTGCCGGTGCTGATGCTGGGCGGCTTTACCTCGATCCCCGGTGCGATTGTCGGGGGGCTGATTATCGGCGTGGGCGAAAAGCTGTTCGAGCTGTGGGTCGGCCCACTGGTCGGCGGCGCAACCGAAAACTGGTTCGCCTATGTGCTGGCGCTGCTGTTCCTGGTGTTCCGTCCGCAGGGCCTGTTCGGCGAAAAAATCATCGAGAGGGTGTAAGGATGCAAGGTTGCAGCGCCTCCGGCGGGGAGAATGGGACAAGCAAGAAGCCAGCTTCCTGTTTGCCTGAATACGCAGTCCACCGCGCAAATCCGAATGCCATGTTTCACCATCAAGAGGGGGTCAACTGATGCTTTACCGTGAGGCCGGTGATTTCAAGACCAGCTACCGTGATGACGGGCAGACCTTCCCGATCGGCTTCGACCGCTGGCGCTATTACTTCGTGCTGTTCGTCGCCTTTCTGGTGATCCCGCTGTGGATCGACGATTACTGGGCGAACGCCGTGTTTGTGCCCTTTCTGATCTATGCCATCGCGGCCATCGGGCTGAACATCCTTACCGGCTATGCCGGGCAGGTCAGCCTGGGGACCGGCGGGTTCATGGCGGTGGGGGCCTATGCGGTTTACAAGCTGATGACCGCCTTTCCCGACATCAATATCGTGATCCACATCGTTCTGGCGGGCGGGATCACGGCGGCGGTTGGTGTGCTGTTCGGCCTGCCTTCGCTGCGGATCAAGGGGTTCTATCTGGCCGTGGCCACGCTGGCGGCGCAGTTCTTTCTGGTCTGGCTGTTCAACAAGGTGCCGTGGTTTTACAACTATTCCGCCTCGGGTCAGATCAACGCGCCGACCCGCACCGTTCTGGGCTGGGATGTAACCGGCCCGGCCACCAGCGCCCCGGCGAAATACCTGATCTGCCTGGTCTTTGCCTTTGTGCTGGCGTGGGTGGCGCGCAACCTGACGCGCGGCACCATGGGCCGCAAGTGGATGGCGATCCGCGATATGGACATCGCCGCCGAAATCATCGGGGTGAACCCGCTGACCGCAAAACTGACCGCCTTTGCCGTGTCGTCCTTCTTTGTCGGCATCGCGGGCGCGCTGTTCTTTGCCGTCTATCTGGGGGCCGCCGAAGTGGGCGAGGCGTTCGGGATCAACAAGTCCTTCCTGATCCTGTTCATGATTATCATCGGCGGTCTTGGATCTATCTTTGGCGCTTTTGCAGGGGCCGCTTTCCTTGTGTTGCTGCCGGTGCTGCTGAAAAACGTCCTTGTGGGTGGCATGGGCTGGCCGACCGATCTGGCGGCACATATCGAGCTGATGATCGTGGGCGCGCTGATCGTGGTCTTTCTGATCGCCGAGCCGCACGGGCTGAACCGCCTGTGGGAACTGACCAAGGAAAAGCTGCGGCTGTGGCCGTTCCCGCACTGACGTTCGAATATCAGAACCGGGCAATCCGGCACGTTTAACCTTTTGGGAGGAAACCCGAATGAAACTGACTTTCCCCGCAATCGTCGCTGCCGCCATGATGGCCGCCGCGCCCGCGATGGCCGATCTGGTGGTGCCGAACCTGTCGTATCGCACCGGCCCCTATGGCGCGAACGGCACGCAATACGCCGATGGCTTCAACGATTACTTCACCCTGCTGAACGAACGCGACGGCGGCATCGGCGGCGAGCGTGTGCGGGTGCCCGAATGCGAAACCGCCTATAACACCGAAAAGGGTGTCGAATGCTATGAGGCGACCAAGGGGCAGGGCGCGCTGGTTTACAACCCGCTGTCCACCGGCATCACCTATCAGCTGATCCCCAAGGTGACGGTTGACCATATCCCGCTGTATACGCCGGGCTATGGCCGCACCTCGGCCAAGGACGGCACGGTGTTCGAATGGGTGTTCAATGCGCCCGCCAACTATTGGGACGGCGCTTCAATCGCGGTCAAACATCTGCTGGACGTGAACGACGGTAGCCTTGATGGCAAGTCGATTGCGCTGGTCTATCACAACTCGGCCTATGGCAAGGAACCGATCCGCACGCTGGAGGAGTTGTCGAAAAAGCATGGCTTCAAGCTGACACTCATCCCCGTTGATGCGCCCGGCCAGGAACAGAAAAGCCAGTGGCTGCAAATCCGGCGCGAACGTCCTGACCATGTGATCCTGTATGGCTGGGGCGTAATGAACCAGGCCGCCATTCAAGAGGCGGCGAACGTCCGCTTTCCGATGGAAAACATGATCGGCATCTGGTGGTCGGGTTCGGAACTGGACGTGCGCCCGGTGGGGGCAGGGGCCAACGGCTATAAGTCCATGACCTTCCACGGCGTCGGCACCGATTACCCGATGTATGATGACATGAAGCAATATGTCATCGACCCCGGCAAGGCCTCGCAGGGGGGGGCGCATGTCGGTTCGGTGCTGTATTCGCGCGGCATGTATGCGGCACTGGTCATTTCCGAGGCGATCCGCAAGGCGCAGGAACTGTCGGGCACGTCCTCGGTCAATGCCGAACAGGTCCGTCAGGGCTTTGAGGCGCTGGACATCACGCCGGAACGTCTGGTCGAACTGGGCCTGCCCGATTTCGGCCCGGAACTGGCGATCTCTTGCGACAACCACGGCGGCAGCGGCATGGCCCGCGTGCAGCAGTGGGATGCCGCCGCAGGCCAGTGGAACCTGATTACCGAGTTCACCGCCCCCGACCACGAGGTGCTGGACCCGCTGATCGCCGAAGACAGCGCGGCCTATGCGCGGGAAAGCAATATCACCCCGCGTAGCTGCAACTGATCCGACAGCCCCGGCGGTATGATGCCGCCGGGGCCACCCTGACCGCCATCTGACCGGGGGATTGCCCATGCTGGACACCGCGCCGAACCAGACCTCGACCATCACCAGCGGCGAAACGCTGCTTGAGGTGAACAATATCGAGGTGATCTATAACCACGTCATTCTGGTGTTGAAGGGCGTCAGCCTGTCGGTGCCCAAGGGCGGCATCACCGCTCTGCTGGGGGGCAACGGCGCGGGCAAGACCACCACGCTGAAGGCGATTTCCAACCTGCTGCACTCGGAACGCGGGGAAGTGACCAAGGGCAGCATCACCTATCGCGGCGAGCGTGTGCAGGACATGGACCCCGCCAGTCTGGTAAAAAAGGGCGTCATTCAGGTGATGGAGGGGCGGCACTGCTTCGAACACCTCACGGTCGAGGAAAACCTGCTGACCGGCGCCTATACCCGCACCGATGGCAGCGTCGCGATCAAGCGCGACCTTGAAATGGTTTACGAATACTTTCCGCGTCTGCGTGAACGGCGGCGGTCGCAGGCCGGTTATACCTCGGGCGGGGAACAGCAGATGGTCGCCATGGGCCGCGCCCTGATGAGCCGCCCGGAAACCATCCTGCTGGACGAACCCTCGATGGGGCTGGCCCCGCAGCTGGTCGAGCAGATCTTCGAGATCGTCAAAGCCGTGAACGAGGGCGAGGGCGTGACCTTTCTTCTGGCCGAACAGAACACCAACGTCGCGCTGCGCTATGCCCATTATGGCTATATCCTTGAAAGCGGCCGCGTGGTGATGGATGGCGCGGCGGATGCGCTGCGTGAAAACCCGGACGTCAAGGAATTCTATCTCGGCATGTCGGACGAGGGCCGCAAATCCTTCCGCGACGTGCGCAGCTATCGCCGCCGCAAACGCTGGCTGGCGTGATGACCAAACCGACACCGAAACGCAGGGGGACAGCATGACCAGCCATCACGACGATCTGGAAACCCGCAGTGCGGATGAACGAGAGGCCGCCCTGATGCGCGACCTGCCCGCCGCGCTGACCCGTGCCAAGATGGCCCCGGCCCTGGCGCGGCTGCTGCGCGAGGTGGACCCGGATCAGATCACGACCCGCGCCGCACTGGCCAGCCTGCCGGTGATCCGCAAGGCGGAACTGTCTGATGCGCAAAAGAAATCGCCGCCCTTTGGGGGCTTTGCCACGCGCAAGGCGGCCGAGTTCGATCATATCTTTCAGTCGCCCGGCCCGATCTATGAACCGGGCCGTCGGGAAGGCGACTGGTGGCGTCTTGGCCGGTTTCTGCACGCCGCCGGGGTCGGGCGTGGCGACATTGTGCAGAACTGTTTCGGCTATCACCTGACGCCCGCAGGGATGATGTTCGAATCGGGCGCGCGGGCGGTGGATGCTGCCGTTTTGCCCGCTGGAACCGGACAGACCGAATTGCAGGTCCGCGCGGCGGTGGATATTGGCACGACCGTCTATGCAGGCACGCCGGATTATCTGAAGATCATTCTGGATAAGGCCGACGAGATGGGCGAACAGCTTGGCTTTACCCGCGCAACCGTGTCGGGCGGGGCGCTGTTCCCGTCGCTGCGTCAGGCCTATGCCGACCGTAGGATCGTCACCCGGCAATGCTATGCCACCGCCGATCTGGGGCTGCTGGCCTACGAATCCGATTCGATCGACGGGATGATCGTGGACGAGGGCGTGATCGTTGAAATCGTCCGCCCCGGCACCGGCGATCCGGTCCCCGAAGGCGAGGTTGGCGAGGTGGTCGTCACCACGATGAACCCCGATTATCCGCTGATTCGATTCGCCACGGGCGATCTGTCGGCGGTGCTGCCGGGCACAAGCCCCTGCGGCCGCACCAATATGCGCATCAAGGGCTGGATGGGCCGGGCCGATCAGACGACCAAGATCAAGGGCATGTTCGTGCGCCCCGAACAGGTCGCCGCGCTGGTCGCCCGGCACCCCGAAATCGCCCGCGCCCGCGTGATCGCCACCCGCGAGGGCGAGATGGACAGCATGACCATCCGCATCGAAGCACCTGATTCAACAGGTGAATCCTATGCCGCAACCGTTGCCGACGTTCTTAAGCTGAAAGGTCGTATCGAGGTTGTCGCCCCTGGCAGCCTGCCCAACGACGGCCTGGTGATCGAGGATCAGCGCAAATACGACTGATGCAGAATACGATGCATTTGAAGCGTTAACTTGTTTTGAAAGGCGTCCTGATAAACTTTCCACCCTTGGGTAACTGAAACTTGGGGGTGGCATCATGGCCGCTGATAAGGGCAGAGCATCTGCTCCGATCATTATCAAACGTGTGCAGGTCGGTGGCGGCGGTCATCACGGCGGCGCATGGAAAGTGGCCTATGCGGATTTCGTGACCGCAATGATGGCATTTTTTCTGCTGATGTGGCTGCTGAATGCGACCACTGAAAAACAGCGTCGCGGTTTGGCCGATTATTTCGACCCGACGATCATGCAGTCCCAGACCGGCTCGGGCGATTCGGTCGAGGATGGGCAGGGTCAGGCCGAAAAGATGACTGGCGATGCCGCTCAGTTTCAGGAAATGGTCAAACAGATTCAGGATGCCCTGACCGGATCGGGCGCCGAATCAATGCAGCATACCAACGCGCTGCGCCATGTCGTCACGCGGCTGACCGATGAAGGTCTGGTCATCGAACTGTCTGATTTGACGGATGAACCGTTGTTTGTCGAAGATACGGCGCAGCCGCATCAGGTCACGCGCGAACTGGCCGATATTCTGGCGCGGGTTCTGGGCCGGGTGCGCAACGATCTGGCGATTTCCGGCCATGTGCGCGCCTATCCGGCGATGATGACCAGATCACCGGTCTGGCCGCTGTCCGATGCTCGCGCTCACACTGTGCGCAACCTGCTGGAACAGGCGAATCTGGATGGTCAGCGTATCCAGCGCGTCACTGGCTGGGCCGACCGCAAAAACCGCTCGGCCAACCCGATGGACCCTGCAAACAACCGGATTGAAGTGATTTTACTGAGATAGCCGGGAAAAGCTGTCGGGCGTTAGGCGAATTTTAAGGCGTCTGGTCCATGGTGCATTCAAAGGTTCAAACGCAAGGATAGCAGCCACATGACGATGTCTTCAGCCCTCAGCGCCGGTGTTTCGGGTCTTTCGGCCAACGCCATGCGCCTGGCGACGATTTCGGACAATATCGCGAACTCGTCCACCTATGGCTACAAGCGGGTCGAAACAGAATTCGATGCGATGGTGCTGATCGAGGGGAATTCGACCGGGATGTATTCGGCGGGCGGCGTGCGCGCCACCTCGCATCGCATCATCGACCAGAACGGTGCGCTTATCGGCACATCGAATCCGCTGGATATTGCCATCTCGGGCCGTGGGATGCTGCCTGTCACCACCGCCGTCGCGCTGGACAATCAGATGAGCGATCTGCCCATGCTGATGACCCGCACCGGCAGCTTCCGTCCCGATGCCAATGGCATTCTCAAGACCGAATCCGGGCTGGTTCTGATGGGTTGGCCCGCAAACAGCGATGGTTCGATCCCGCTGATGCCGCGCGATACGATCGCTGGGATGCAGCCGATCAAGATCGACAAGAACCAGACCGCCAGCGACCCGACCCGCAACATTTTTCTCAGCATGAACCTGCCTGCGTCGGAAACGCGCGATACCGCCGATGGCGAACCGATCACCATGAGCGTGGAATATTTCGGCAACCTCGGCACATCTGAGACTCTGACGCTCAGCTTCACGCCCGAGATCCCGGATGATCCCGGTCTGTCGAACACCTGGACGGTCGAGGTCCGCGATTCCGCCGGGAACCCGCCCGAGGATGTGATCGAAACCTTCCAACTCGTCTTTGACGATGCAGCCGGCACCGCCGGCACCATCAAAGAGGTGAATGACGACGGTGGTAATGCGCATGGAAAATACGATGCCGAAACCGGCAAGCTGAATTTCAACGTCGCTGGCGGGCCCATGTCGCTGGAGATTGGCAAGATCAATGGTGTCAGCGGGATGCGGCAACTGTCCAGCAGCTTTTCGACCACCAACGTAACCAAGGATGGCTCTCCGGTCGGTAATCTGGCGTCGGTTGAAATTGATCCGAACGGCCTGATCCGCGCGACCTATGACACCGGCTTTATGAAGGTTCTTTACAAAGTGCCGCTGGCGGATGTGCCGAACCCGAACGGTTTGATCGCGCTGGACAAGCAGACCTTCAAGATTTCGCCAACCTCGGGGTCGTTCTTCTTGTGGGATGCAGGTGACGGCCCGACTGGCGAAGTTGTCGGTTATGCCCGTGAAGAGTCCACAACCGATGTTGCCGACGAACTGACCAGTCTGATCGTAACGCAGCGGGCCTATTCCTCGAACGCCAAGGTCATCCAGACCGTGGATGAGATGCTTCAGGAAACGACCAACATCAAACGCTGATGATTGCACCGGGAGTTGCTGAAAGGAAGACAGCATGAACCTTACAAGAGCTTTGTCCAACGCCGTAACCGGCCTTCAGGCCAGCGGTCGCGGCACCGAAACCGTGTCTTCGAACCTCGCCAATATCATGACGCCGGGCTATGCCCGGCGTGAGATGGAGGTGTCGTCCCAATCCTGGTCGGGGGGCGTCGGTGGCGTTCATGTGAATGGTATCAACCGCATCGTTAACGATACTCTGGTTGCAGAAAATCGTTCGGCAAGCGGTGCCAAACAAGGTGCGATGATCCAGTCGCAGTTCCTGACCTCGATGGAAAATCTGGTTGGCGTTCCCGGTGAGACCGGCTCTCTTTCATCCGCGCTCAGTGGTTTTCAGACCGCACTGGCGTCGGCCTCGGCCCGGCCGGATGATGAAGTCCGCCTGACCAATGTCGTGTCATCTGCAACGGTATTGGCGCGACAGTTGAATGCAATTGGCGACGGTATTCAGGCGGCACGTTCCGCTGCGGATCAACAGATTGCTGCCGATGTGGCCAATCTGAACGCGGATTTGCAGCGTGTGGCCGAACTGAATCGGCGCATTTCCTCGCTTGGCAGCAGCGGCGTCGAAACGCTTTCCATGGAGGATGAACGTCAGACAATTATCGACCGTATTTCGACGATTATTCCCGTCCAGCAAGTCGAGCGGCCCGGAAACAAGCTGGCTCTTTTCGCAACGGGCGGCACAATTTTGCTGGACGGAAGCAAACCATCAAATTTCGAGTTTACCGCAGTTGGCCAGATATCGGCAGATATGACGGTCCAAGGCGGGCAGCTTGGGGTGCTTTCGGTTGACGGTCACCAGATTTCTGCCAGCAAAATGGCAATGCTGGGCGGCGGAACGCTGGTGGCATCATTCGCGGTACGCGATGATCTGGCACCGCAGTTGCAACGTGAAATTGATGCGCTTGCACTGGATTTGCATGATCGCCTTGCAAGCGACACTGTGGATTCGACGCTTGATGGAAGCCCTGGTTTTTTTACCGATGACGGCTCGCTTGCGTCCCTTGATGCGATTGATGGCCTTGCCTCTCGCATCCGTATCAACTCTGCACTCAATGCGGTTGATGGCGGGGACGTGTGGAGGGTTCGAGATGGCATAGGTGCCACATCGCAGGGTAGTGTTGGTAATGGCAGCCTGCTGGATCGGATCAGCGCAGCTTTGACAGCGCCGAAAACCATGGCGGACGCGGCGACCTTTGGGGGGCAGTCGGGCCTTGATGATTTTGCGGGGCAGCTTTCGTCCCGCTTGGGGAGTCGTCGCGTCAGTGCGGATGCCGAACTGGCAGTTCGAAACGCGAGATCAACGACCCTTTCCACTCGCCTGATGGCTGACGGTGTTGACAGCGATGCCGAGATGCGCCGCCTGTTGCAATATGAACATGCTTACTCTGCCAACGCGAAGGTCATTCAGACCATCGACGATATGCTGAAAACACTGTTGAGTATCTGATATGACCATCAATCCCATTGGCGATAACGCCCGTGCTTATGCGCTGCAAAATGCAACTAACAGGTTGAAATCGACGCTTGATGCTCTTTCATCGGAACTGAACAGCGGTAAAGTGGCTGATATTACACAGCGTGTGCGGGGAAATCTCCAGCCGCTTAATCATATCGAAAACCGAATGTCACTGCTGCAACAGTTCAAGCTGAATTCCGCAGAGGCTTCCGGTCAAGTTGATGCGATGCAGGCTGTTCTGGGGGATGTGCATTCCAAAGTGGAAAAAATGGGCGTAACGCTGATGGCAGTTACGGTGTCTGAATCTCCTCATATCGTGTCGGCTTACGCCCAAGAATCGTCGCAGGCATTCCAATCAGTAATATCTCAGCTTAATACAACAGTGGCGGGTGTTGCCATTTTTAGTGGCGTTGACACTGATCGTTTGCCTCTGGCCTCGGCGGACAGCATTCTGGCCGAGCTTGAAACAATCGTTTCTGGCGCCACAACGGCTGATGAGGCTAGTGTGCTGCTAGATGACTGGTTTTCAGCCCCGGCAGGTGATGGCGGCTTTCTGGACTTTGCCTATTCCGGGTCGCAAGGTGGAATGCGGCAGGTTCAGCTGTCAGAACGGGATAAGGCGGCGGTTGAGATTGATGCAAGCCATCCAGTTTTGCGTGATACAATGAAGCTGATGGCCATGGGTGCGCTTGTTGATCGTGGCTTTCTCTCAGATTCGCCGGTCGAGCAGAAAGAGATTTTACGCCTGTCTGGCATGGGTTTGTTCAAGAATACCCCTGATGTCATTGGCCTGCGTAGCAATCTAGGCCTGACTCAGCAGCAGATAGAAAGCGTAAGTGCGCAAAATGCCAGTGCACTCGCATCTTATGAGATCGCGCGCAATGAAATGGTTTCTGCTGACCCGTTTGCGACCTCGACTGCGCTGATGGAAGTTCAGACCCAGTTGGAGACGCTTTATACGCTGACGTCGCGCCTTTCCAACCTCAAGCTTGTGGATTACCTCCGGTGAAGAAAATTATCGCGCTAATCGCCCTTTTTTTGCTGCCTGCCTTGGCCTCTGCTGCGCCTGTGCGGATCAAGGATCTTGCGAACTTTGATGGTGTCCGGGGGAACGATCTGGTTGGCTATGGCCTTGTCGTGGGGCTTGATGGGACGGGCGACAGCTTTCGTAACGCGCCTTTTGCTGAAGATATGTTGGCAGGTCTTTTAGAGCGACTTGGTGTTAACGTGTCTGACGATGCCCTGCGGTCGAAAAATGTTGCTGCTGTTATTGTTACGGCGGATTTGCCGCCTTTTGCCCGCGCCGGAAGCCGTGTCGATGTAAATGTTGCCACTATTGGCGATGCCAAAAGCCTGTTGGGCGGAACATTGGTGATGACGCCACTTAAGGCCGCAGATGGAAATATCTATGCTGTGGCGCAGGGTTCGATCATCTCGGGGGGCGCGGCTGCATCTGGGCAAGCGGCCCGTGTGGTCGAAGGGGTGCCGACAGCGGGCACAATCCCGGTTGGTGCTCGTGTCGAAAGAGAGGTGGATTTCGATTTTTCTGAAATTCAGGATATTCGCATCGCGCTTAGAAATGCCGATTTCACAACGGCTGTTCTGATTGAGGATGCAATCAACAGGGATTTTGGAAACCGTATAGCGCGCACCGATGACAGCGGCACTGTTTCTGTCGATTTTCAGCGTCTCGGTTCCGTTAATCCGGCGCGTGTCCTTGCACGTATCGAAAATTTGACTGTTGAACCTCAGGATAAGGCCAAGGTGGTGATCGACCACAGGTCAGGGACTATTGTGATGGGGAATAATGTGCGTATTTCGCGCGTGGCCGTGTCGCAGGGGAATCTGACGCTTAAAGTGGCGGAAACGCCCGTGGTTTCTCAGCCCAATCCATTTGCGGCGGGCCAGACTGTAGTTGTTCCGCGCACGAATGTAGAGCTTTCAAATGAAGCGGGGATTGGCTTTGCCGAAGTTTCTGGCGAGACGTCTCTGTCTGAAGTTGTGGCAGGGCTGAATGCGCTTGGTGTCCGTCCGCGCGAGATGATTGATATTCTGAAATCTATCCACGGCGCTGGTGCGCTGCATGCCGAGCTGCTGGTTCAATAAGTGTGCGGTGGCAATCGTCCATATACATGCAATGGGCCGGGGGCCTCCCCCGGCTTTGTATCGCGGCGCAATCGCGGCCCTACACCTGCCAGCGTAGAAAATTGGCAATTATCCGCAGCCCGACGGTTTGGGATTTTTCCGGGTGGAACTGGGTGCCTACGATATTGTCGCGTCCGACCACCGCTGTCACGGCCCCGCCATAATGGGCCGTTGCCAGCAGATGCGCGGTGTTGGCGACCTTGAACTGCCAGCTATGCACAAAATAGGCATGGTCGCCGGTGGTGATGCCTTCCAGAACAGGGTGCGGGTGCAGAACGGTCAGGTCGTTCCAGCCCATATGCGGCACTTTCAGGCCAGGCGTGTCGATGGCGGTAATCTCGCCGCCGATCCAGCCGAGGCCGGGGGTTTCGCGATACTCATGCCCCACATCTGCCAGCATCTGCATTCCGACGCAGATGCCCATGAATGGCACCCCGCCCGCAATCACACGCTCGCGCAGGGCATCGACCATGCCCGGCACCGCGTCCAGCGCCGCGCGGCAGGCCGGAAAGGCACCGTCGCCCGGCAGGATAATGCGATCGGCGCGGCGCACCACATCGGGGTCGGCGGTCACGATCACCTCGGCCCCGGCATCGCGGCCCATCAACTGCACCGCCTTTTCGGCCGAATGCAGGTTGCCGCTGTCATAATCGACCAGCGCCACCCGCATTACAGCGCCCCCTTGGTCGAGGGCAGCGCGTCGCTGCGCGGGTCAGGCTCGACCGCTTCACGCAGGGCGCGGGCCACGGCCTTGAAGGTGGCCTCGGCGATGTGGTGCGAATTGATCCCATGCAGCCGGTCCACATGCAGCGTGATGCCGCCGTGCGTGGACAGCGCCTGAAAGAATTCGCGCACCAGTTCCACGTCAAAGCTGCCGATCTTGTGCGTCGGGAAATCGACATTCCACACCAGATAAGGCCGCCCCGACAGATCCAGCGCGGCCCGCACCAGCGTATCGTCCATCGCCAGATGAAACGCGCCATAGCGGCGGATGCCCTTTTTGTCGCCCAAGGCCCGCACCAAAGCCTGACCGATGGCGATGCCGGTATCCTCGACCGTGTGGTGATCGTCGATATGCAGATCGCCATCTGCCCGCACGGTCAGGTCGATCAGCGAATGCCGCGACAACTGATCCAGCATATGGTCAAAAAAGCCGACCCCCGTCTGATTGTCATAAACCCCGGTGCCGTCGAGGTTTACCGTGACCTCGATCCGGGTCTCGGCGGTGTTGCGGGAAACGGTTGCTGTGCGCATCGGTTCATCCTTCATCTCTGCCTGTTCTTTAGCCCGGCAGACCCCGCGCGCCAAGATCATGCGCAGATTCGTCGTATCTGGTTCCGGTCCGGTCGATTCTGGTGGATGTTGGTGGGGTGGCTGTCTTCATATTTCTGTGATACGCCCCGGTGTTTCTGCGGCATAACGCCGCCGTCCGACCGACCGATCACAGCCACCGCGAGAAAGGAAAGAGGATGACAGATCCGAAAAATCCCAATTCAGCCCGCAAGGGCCGCCCCGGAGACAGCAGATACGAAAGGCCGATTCTCAGTGGCTACCCTGAAATGGTGCCGCAGGATAGCGATGGGACCGACCCGATCCCCCAGCCGGAAGGCCCGACTGAGATCATCGAGACCGATTACACCATCGGTCAGGACAATATCGAAAAGCGCGACGCTGCGATCCCTTTCGACATTCACAACCCCGTTTTCGGCACCTCGGCGGCGGCCATCGTGATTTTCACCGTGCTGACGCTGATGTTCCCCGCACAGGCCGAACCGTTTTTCACCGGGATGCGCAACTGGCTGACCGGCAATCTGGACTGGTTTTTCCTGATGTCGGGCAACATTTTCGTGCTGGTCTGCCTGTATCTGGTCGTATCGCCCCTGGGCAAGATCCGCCTTGGCGGCCCCGAGGCGACGCCCGATTTTTCCCTTGGCGCGTGGTTTTCGATGTTGTTCGCCGCCGGGATGGGCATCGGCCTGATGTTCTATGGCGTGTCCGAACCGATCAGCCATTTCGAGGCTGCCTTCGCCGGGCCGACCTATGAAAACGGTGTGCGCACCGACTGGGCGCCGCTGGGCGCTGCCGCGGGCGACGAAATGGCCGCGCGGCGTCTGGGGATGGCCGCGACCATCTATCATTGGGCGCTGCATCCTTGGGCGATTTATGCCGTTGTTGCGCTGGCGCTTGGTATCTTCAGCTATAACAAGGGCTTGCCGCTGACGATGCGCAGCGTGTTCTATCCCATCTTTGGCGACCGCATCTGGGGCTGGCCGGGGCATGTGATCGACATTCTTGCCGTGTTTGCCACGATCTTCGGCCTGGCCACCTCGCTGGGCTTTGGCGCAGAGCAGGCAACGGCGGGGCTGAACTTCCTGTTCGGCTGGTCCAATTCGACCACGGCCAAGGTGGTGCTGATCGTCGTCATCACGCTGATCGCAATGGTTTCGGTCATCACCGGCGTGGAAAAGGGCGTCAAGCTGCTGTCCGAATTCAACATGGCGCTGGCGGTGCTGCTGTTGTTCTTTGTGATCTTTGCCGGGCAGACGATGACGATCTTCACTGGCTTCTTTGGCAATCTGGGCGCCTACGCGCGCGAGCTGATCCCGCTGTCCAACCCCTTTGGGCGCGATGACAACAACTTCCGCGAGGGGTGGACGGCTTTTTACTGGGCCTGGTGGATCAGTTGGTCGCCCTTCGTCGGCATGTTCGTCGCGCGTGTGTCGCGTGGCCGCACCGTGCGCCAGTTGCTGATGGCGGTGCTGATCGTGCCCTCGCTGGTCTGTGTGCTGTGGATGACGGCCATGGGCGGCACCGCGATCACCCAGACGCTGGCCGGATTTACCGGCATCAGCGAGGCAGGGCTGGAACTCAAGCTGTTCCAGATGCTGTCGCAACTGCCGATGACGCAGATCACCAGTTTTGTGGGCATCGTTCTGGTGTTGGTGTTCTTCATCACCTCGTCCGATTCCGGCTCGCTGGTGATCGACACCATCGCATCGGGCGGCAAGATCAACTCGCCGGTTCCGCAGCGGGTGTTCTGGTGCACGATCGAGGGGCTGGTCGCGATTGCGCTGATGGTCGGCGGTGGTCTGGGGGCGTTGCAGGCGATGGCCGTGTCCACCGGGCTGCCCTTTACCATCGTGCTGCTGGGTGCAGTCTGGGCCATCATCAAGGGGCTTCAGGGCGAGCAGCGTGAACTTGCCTGATACCGGCCCGGACGGGCGCCATGTCGCGCCCGTCCTTGTCAGCGCGGGTTTTGAGTGTCAAAACCCGTTCTGACACGACAAAGGACAAGCGGATGAGCGACATAGCCACAGCCGAACGCCGTCTTAGTGCGGCGCTGGACCGGATCGACTATCTGCTGGAAACAGGCCGCCTGCGCGGGGCCGCCCCCGCCGCGCCCGATCCCGTGACCGCCGATCCCGATCTGGCCGCGCGTCTGGATGCGGCATTGGCCGATAACGAGCGCCTGTCACAAGAACTGGCCAAGGCGCTTGCGCAACCCTCTGCGCCTGACGTCGATGAACGGCTGCATGACGCAGGCGCCGAAATCGCCCGCCTTGCTGCCGCGAACGAAGAACTGGCCGCCGCCAACCGCGCCCTGATCGAGGCGCAGCCGGGCGAAAACAGCGATCAGGCCAGCATCGCCGCGTTAGAGGCGGAAATTCAGGCCCTGCGCGCCGCGCGCGAGGCTGAAATCGCCCAGCTTGGCGACATCATGGCAGAACTGGAACGCCTGCTGGGCGCAAAAACCGGCGAAAGGGGCTGATTATGGCAGAGGTCACATTCACCATCGGTCAGCGCGACTACACTCTGGCGGCGCAGGACGGCGAAGAAAAACTGCTGCGCCGCGCCGCCGCCATGCTGGATACCGAAGCCCAGCAGATTCTGTCGCAGGCCGGCAGGATGCCCGAACCGCGCCTGCTGCTGCTGGCTGGCCTGATGCTGGCCGACCGCACCGCGCAATTCGAAGACCGCGCCGACAAGGCTGAACGGGAACTGAACCGCCTCAAGGCGCACCCCGAACGGGTGGAAATTCCCGTCATCCCCGCCGATCTGCACGAGGCGATGAACGAACTTGCCGCCCGCGCCGAAGCCTTGGCCGATCGCATCGAAGACGATACCCCCTGACCAGCAGGCGTCTTTCGTTTCTAAATATCCCCGCCGGAGGCTCCGGCAGGGACGTCCTCACACCGTTGCAGATGGCAGAGCTGCGGCGCAAACCCGTCGCCACGGAGAAACGCCCCCGCCCCCCCTCAAATCACATCGCGGCCAGTTGTGCCAAGGCCGCGCGGGTGCGGGCGATGTCATCCTCCAGCGTGGACAGCTTGGCGCGGGTTTCCTCGATCACCTCGGCATCGGCGTTTTCGACGAAGCGCGGGTTCGACAGCCGCCCGCGCAATCCGCCCGCATCCTTTTCCGCCTTGGCTACCGATTTTTCCAGCCGCGCGGTTTCCACGTCCACGTCGATCAGATCGCCAATCGGCAGCGCGAAAGACGCCCCCGCCACCGCCACCGCGATGGTGCCCCTGGCTGCTGCGCCATCGGCAGGCGGGTTCACGCGGGCCAGCCGCCCGATCAGCGGAGCGTTGGCGGCCAGCGCGGCACGGGCGGCGGCGTCCGCCTGCGTCACGATCAGGTCCAGCTTTGCACCGGCGGGAACACCCATCTGCGCGCGGGCCGAGCGCACCGCCTCGATCAGCGAAATCACCCAGTTCATCTGCCGGTCAGCATCGGCGTCGATCAGTTCCGCGCCGTATTCGGGCCAGTCGCCATGCACCAGCATCCCCGTGCGGTCGCCGGTCAGCGCCCACAGTTCTTCGGTGACAAAGGGCATGATCGGATGCAGCAGCGTATAGCACTGATCCAGCACCCACCCCATCGTGGCGCGGGTTTCATCGGCACATTCGCCATCGAACAGAGGCTTGGCGAATTCCACATACCAATCGCAGACCTTGCCCCAGACAAAGGCATAAAGCCCGGTCGCCGCATCGTTAAAGCGATAGCCGGTCAGCGCCTCATCCGTGGCCATACGAATGCGCGCCACTTCGCCGATGATCCAGCGGTTCACGGTATGCGCAGGCTCGGGCCGCGCCCCGCCGCCGCGCACGCCGTTCATTTCGGCAAAGCGGGTGGCGTTCCACAGCTTGGTCACAAAGTTGCGGTTCGCCTCGACAT
Organism: Paracoccus sp. (in: a-proteobacteria); assembly: GCF_030538755.1. Taxonomy (GTDB): domain Bacteria; phylum Pseudomonadota; class Alphaproteobacteria; order Rhodobacterales; family Rhodobacteraceae; genus Paracoccus. Next base: position 29,333 of record NZ_JAUNTJ010000017.1, read on the forward strand.
GCTTTGGCCCCAGCTTGGGGTCGCGGCCCATCGCGGCCATGCTGGTCAGGGTGAATCGCAGCGCGTCGGCGCCGAAATCGTCGATCAGGGTCAGCGGGTCGATGACGTTGCCCTTCGACTTGGACATCTTCGCGCCCTTTTCGTCGCGCACCAGCCCGTGAACATAGACGGTGCGGAAGGGCACATCGCCCGCAACCTCCAGCTGCATCATCATCATCCGGGCGACCCAGAAAAAGATGATGTCAAAGCCCGTGACCAGAACATCGGTCGGGAAATAGCGGCGCAGTTCCGGCGTATCCTCGGGCCAGCCAAGGGTGCCCAGCGGCCACAGCCCCGACGAAAACCATGTGTCCAGCACGTCCGGGTCACGCCAGACGGGATAGACCAGATGCGTCGGGTCTTGCGTCAGGTTGTAATCGGCCAGCGCACGGGCCAGCGTTTCCACGGCCTGATGGCGGTTCTCGACCTCGACCACGCGGCTGATTTCCAGCGGCTGCGGCAAACCGGCGATGGCATCGCGGAACAGTTCGGTCACGCCCTCGAAACTGGCGGCGGCGCGGTGCAATTCGCCGCGATCCACCAACCCATCGACCAGCAAGCGGAACAGTTCCACCTCATCCAGCGCGCCGTCGCCCTCATCATCGGCAAAGCCTTCGGCCGACAGATCAAGACCATACCATACCGGGATCTGATGCCCCCACCACAATTGGCGGGAAATCGTCCACGGCTCGATATTTTCCAGCCAGTTAAAGTAAACCTTCTTGTGCTGTTCCGGCAAAATCTCGGTCCGGCCATCGCGCACGGCGTCCAGCGCGGGGCCGACGATCCGCTGTGTATCGACGAACCACTGATCGGTCAGCATGGGTTCAATCACCACGCCGGACCGGTCGCCAAAGGGCTGCATGATCGGTTTGGCATCGACCAGTGCGCGGCGTTCCAGATGCTCGGCCCCGGTTTCCTTGTCGATGGATTTGTGCAGATAGGTGACGGCCAGCCCCTCGGCGGTGATCTGGTCGATCACCACGGCGCGGGCGTCCATCCGGTCCAGCCCGCGCAGTTCCTCGGGCACAAGGTTCACGTTCGACACATCGCCCACATCCTCGCCCCGCGCCGCGCGGCTGGCGATCTCGGCGCTTTCGTCATAGGGCAGACCATCGCGCCGCATCGCGCCCTTGGTATCCATCAGCGCATACAGCGGGATGTTGTTGCGCATCGCCACGCCGTAATCGTTGAAATCATGCGCGCCGGTGATTTTCACCGCGCCCGAGCCGAAATCGGGGTCGGGGTATTCATCGGTAATGATCGGGATCAGACGGCGAAGCTCTTTTGGCCCGACCGGAATCTCCACCAGCTTGCCGACGATAGGGGCATAGCGCGCGTCGTCGGGGTGAACCGCCACCGCGCCATCGCCCAGCATGGTTTCGGGCCGCGTCGTGGCGATGGCGATATAGTCGCGCACCTCGCGCAGGGTCACATTCCCGTCGGCGTCACGCTCGACATATTCATAGGTCTCGCCACCGGCCAGAGGGTATTTGAAATGCCACATATGGCCGGGGGTCTCGCGGTTCTCGACCTCCAGATCGGAAATGGCGGTCTCAAAATGCGGGTCCCAGTTCACCAGCCGCTTGCCGCGATAAATGATGCCCTTGTTATACAGATCGACAAAGACGCGGATCACCGCATCGTGGAAATTGCCGTCCTCGCCCGCAGGCGCGCCGGGCGCACCCGACATGGTAAAGGCATTGCGCGACCAGTCGCAGCTTGCCCCCAGCCGTTTCAGCTGATTGATGATCGTGCCGCCGGATTCCTGCTTCCACGCCCAGACTTTTTGCAAAAACGCTTCGCGCCCGATGTCGCGGCGGCCCGGCTGACCGGCTTGGGCCATCTGCCGTTCCACCACCATCTGCGTCGCAATTCCCGCATGGTCCTGACCCGGTTGCCACAGCGTGTCAAAGCCGCGCATCCGGTGCCAGCGCACCAGAATATCTTGCAGCGTATTGTTCAGCGCGTGGCCGATATGCAGGCTGCCGGTGACATTGGGCGGCGGGATCATGACCGTAAAGGTCTCGGCCCGCCGCACATTGGCCCCGGCGGCAAAGGCCCCGCTGCGTTCCCATTCGGCGGCGATCCGCTGTTCAGCGGTCTTGGCGTCGAAGCTTTTGTCCATGCTCATCGGTCATCCCCTTGCTTGGCCATTGGATTAACGGCTGGCGCGGGGAAGGCCAAGGGCGATCAGCGCAGACGGGGCCTGTCAGGGCTTTCAGTCAGCGGCTCCGCCCCTGGCGCGAAAAACGCTTCCTGTTTGCCCAAATACGCACCTTCGGGCACAACCTCGCCCCGTTCAGCGAGGCCCGACCACCGCAAACCACGCGCCCTGCGGGTCTTGCGCGATGGCGATCCAGGCGCCGCCGGGCACCTCGGTCGGGCCGTGATGCAGGCGGCCGCCTGCCGATTTGATCCGCTCGATAGCGGCTTCGGTGCCCTCGACGCCGAAATAGGGCAGCCAGTTCGGCACCGGCGCATCGCCAAGCCCCATGATCGCCCCAATATCGCGGCCATCGCGGCGGACAAGCTGATAGGTGCCCATTTCGCCCATGTCCATCGCCTCGCCCTTGGTCCAGCCGAAATGGCGGGCATAGAACGCGCAGCCCGCCTCGGGGTCCGTGGTCATCAGCTCGTTCCAATTAGCATGGCCGGTCTTCGACTGATCGAACGACCCCGACGCTTCGGCCTTGGCGATCTCGTCGGCGGTCATCTGCGACATATCGGGTTGCAAAATGCCAAAGCGGGCACCCTGCGGATCGGCGATGACGGCATAATGGCCGGTTCCGGGCACTTCGTCCGGGCCGGACAAGATATTGGCTCCGTCCCGCTGCATGGCCGCGCAGGTCGCGGCGCAATCATCGACGGCGAAGCAGATCAGCCAATGCGGCGGCAAATCGCCGGGATTCGCGGTCAGCCCCGCAATCATCACATCATCCGCCTTGGCCAAGGTATAATCAAGTCCCGGCATATCGGCCGCGATGGTTTGCCACCCCAGAACTGCCGCATAAAATCGCCCTGCCTCGGACGGGTTGCTGGTGTTCAGCTCATACCAGCAGGGATTGCCTTGATAGCTCATGGTTCGTCCTTTCAGGTATTGCGGTTGTGAAACCGGGGCAAGGCCGCGCCGGTTCCCCTGAAAAGAAGGTGCCAGTTGCAGTCTTGAAAAGCAAACATTGGTCTGAAAAGACAACGGAAGCGGCCAGGCCCTGCAATAACGCAGGCTGTCTGGCCGCTTATGTGCTGATGTCCGTTTCCGCCGCCTCAGGTCGCGCGATCCAGCTTGGTGGACAGGTGAATCAGGCTTTCGGATGACCGCACCCCCTCGATCCCGCCGATCCGGTCCAGCACGTCATCCAGTTCCGAGGTCGAGGCGCAGGCCAGTTGCAGCAGCAGATCGACCCGCCCGCTGGTCGAGTGGATGCGCTCGACCTGCTGGATCGCGCGCAGCCGGGTCAGCACGGCGGGCAGCGTGCGCGGCTCGATCGCGATCAGCACGGTGGTGCGGATGTGACCGGCGCGCGCGGCCTCGCCCAGGCGCAGGGTATAGCCGGCGATGGTGCCGCTGGATTCCAGCCGCTCCAGCCGGGCCTGAACCGTGGACCGCGCCACGCGCAGCTTGCGCGCCAGCACTGCGACGGAAATGCGGGCATCTTGCGACAGTTGTGTCAGGATGTTGCGGTCAAGATCATCCATGGCGACTCCACTTCAACGGAATTTTCGGCAGAATAACCGGATTTTTCGATGAAATCACGCTTTTCAATGATGAAATCAGGCGGCATATGGCGCATCTTTCTGGCTTTGGAACATGGAAGGGCCACGCATGGGACAGAACAAGACCGTCTGGGATAACCCCGCCGACCTGATCCGCAACATGCAGCCGGAAAATCCGGTCATGGCCTTTGCGCCGACCCTGCTGCAAGACAGGGCGCGGCGGTTTATCACCGGATTTCCGGGGCTTGTGACCTATGCTGTCAAATCGAACCCCGAAGAAGTGGTGATCCAGAATCTGGTCGCCGCCGGGCTGCGCGGCTTTGATGTGGCCTCGCCTGCGGAAATCGGCCTGATCGGGCGGCTGGCTCCGGGTGCGGCGCGGCATTACCACAACCCCGTGCGCTCGGTCGCGGAAATTGCCCATGCGGTGGGGGCGGGGATTCTGGCGTGGTCGGTGGACAGCCGGTCCGAACTGGACAAGCTGTTCGCACAGGTGCCGGTGTCGGTCGATGGCGCGGGCGTGGAAATTTCGCCCCGCTTCAAGCTGCCGGTTCTGGGGGCAGCCTATGATTTCGGCTCGAAATTCGGGGCCACGCCGGAACTGGCGGCCGAGCTGCTGCGGGCGGTGGCGGATCGCGGCTATACGCCCTCGCTGACCTTCCACCCCGGCACGCAATGTGTCGATCCGGGCGCGTGGGAAAGCTATATCCGGGTTGCGCGGGAAATTTGCGATGCGGCGGACGTGCGCGCCGTGCGGCTGAACGTGGGCGGCGGTTTTCCCTCTTACCGCGTGCATGGCGTCGAACCCGAGCTTGAGTCGATCTTTGACCGCATCGGTTCCGTCACGGCCGAGGTGTTCGGCACCGACGCCCCGCAACTGGTGTGCGAGCCGGGCCGCGCCCTGTGCGCCGATGCGTTTTCGCTGATCGCGCGGGTCAAGGCGGTGCGCGACGGCACCAACGTATTCCTGAACGATGGCGTTTATGGCGGCCTGACCGAACTGCCCATCATCGGCAACCTTGACCGGATCGAGGTGCTGGCCCCCGATGGCTCCCCGCGCGGGGCCGAGGTGCATGGCCGGGTGATTTTCGGCCCGACCTGCGATTCGGTGGACCGCCTGCCCGGCGAGTTGAGCCTGCCGAACGATATTGCCGAAGGGGATTACGTCATTTTTCACGGTGCGGGTGCCTATTCGACGGTGACGAACACGCGTTTCAACGGCTTTGGCCTGATGACCCACGCGACCGTGATGGCATTGGACTAACCCTTTTGTAATCAGGCTGTGCTAGGACACGGGGCATGGACAGAATCCGTGCCCCGTTGACGCATGTGGTGCTGATGGACGGCACCTTCGCCTCGCTGGCCGAGGGGCGGCGTTCGTCCATCGGCCAGATCCGGCAATTGCTGCGCGGGGCCTATGGGGCGGTGCCCGGCGGGCGGCTGCGGTTGCACTATACGGCGGGGCAACAGTGGAACCGCTGGCGGACATTGGGCGACATCGCCATGGGCCGGGGGCTGGAGGCGTGGATTTCCGGTGCCTATGGCTGGCTGGCCTCGGGCTATCTGCCGGGCGACCGGGTGTTCTTGCTGGGCTATTCGCGCGGCGCTTTTGCCGTGCGATCCTTGGCCGGGATGATCGGGCGTGTCGGCCTGCTGCGGGCCGATGCCGCGACCGAACGTAACATCCGGCTGGCGTGGCGCTATTACCGCCGCGACGATGCGACCGGGGCTGCGGCGCTGTTTCGCCGGCGGCGCTGCCATCCGGCTGCACCGATTCGCATGGTGGGCTGCTTTGATACGGTGATGGCGCTTGGCCTGCGGCTGCCCTTGCTGTGGATGCTGACCGAGCCGCAGTTCCGTTTCCACGATGCGCATCTGGGGGCGGGCGTGGATTACGGCTATCAGGCACTGGCGCTGGATGAAACGCGCGCGGTCTTTGCGCCGCAGCTTTGGGATGACGCCAGCGGCGCGGGGCATATCGAACAGATGTGGTTCAAGGGCTGCCACGCCGATATTGGTGGCCAACTGGCGGGGTTAGAGTTCGCGCGCCCGCTGGCCAATATTCCGCTGGTCTGGATGCTGGAACGGGCCGGTGCCGCAGGGCTGCCGCTGCCCGATGGCTGGCGCGCGCATTTTCCCTGCGATGCCACCGCGCCCGGCATCGGATCGTGGCGCAACTGGGGCAAGTTCTTTCTGGCCCGCGCCCCGCGACTGGCCGGCCAGCACCCGACCGAGGCGCTGCACCCGACCGTCATCCGCCCCTATCCCGGCCCCGCCCTGCTGACCGGGCATCTGGCAGATCAGGCGGTGGACAAGGTGCGGCGGCGCGGGTGGCTGCGGGCGGGGCAGACCGTGGCGGGCAAGTAACGGCGGCGGCTTTACGCCACCGCCTCCAGCTCGCGCACGGGGACGACGCCAAGCGCGGCGCAAACGTCGCGGGTCAGCTCGGGGCGGTTCAGCGTGTAGAAATGCAGCCGGTCCACACCGCCCCGGATCAGGTCGTCGCACAGTTCGGCGCAGATCGCGGTGGCCAGCAGGCGTTCACGCTCGCCCCCGTCGCGGGCGGCGGCGGCAAAGGCGTCCTCGGCCCATTGCGGGATCGAGGTGCCGCAGCTCTGTGCGAACCGCCTGGCCCCCGCCCAGCCGTGAATCGGCAGGATACCGGGGATGATCGGCGCGTCGATCCCGGCCTTTTCGCAGGCATCGCGGAACCGGAAAAAGGTGTCTGCCTCGAAAAAGAACTGCGTGATGGCGCTGTTCGCCCCGGCGTCGATCTTGCGTTTCAGCCAGGTGACATCGGCGGCGGTGTCGGCTGCGTCGGGATGCGGTTCGGGATAGGCGCCGACGCGGATCGTCATGTCACCGCGCGCCGCGATGGCCTCGATCAGTTCGACAGAATTGGCGAAACCGTCGGGATGCGGGGTGAACCGCGCCGCGCCCTTGGGCGCATCGCCACGCAGGGCGACGATTTCCCGAATGCCCGCGTCGGCGTAATCCTGAACGATGGCAAGGGTGTCGTCGCGCGTCGCCTCGACACAGGTCAGATGCGCGGCGACATTCAGGCCATAGTGGCGGTTGATGGTCGTCACCGCTTCGTGCGTCAGCTTGCGCGTGGTGCCGCCCGCGCCATAAGTTACCGAGACGAAATCGGGCGACAGGGGGGCCAGCGCCCGCGCGGTGTCCCACAGGCGAAAGCTGGCATCCAGCGTCTTGGGCGGGAAGAACTCAAAGCTGATGCGGGGCGTTGTCATGGCGCGATTCCTTTTTGTTATCCCCCTTGTGCCATGCGGCTTGACGTGAGACAAATTCATGTTTCTCAACAAGGTTATGAGGCTGACTCAAGATGCACCTGGAGTTGCGGCACCTGCGCACCGTCCGCGCGATCCATGAACAGGGCGGTCTGGCCCGCGCCGCCGAGGTGCTGCATATCACCCAAAGCGCGCTGAGCCACCAGATCAAGGGGTTAGAGGATCAGGCCGGGGTCGAGCTGTTCGTGCGCCGGGCCAAGCCGATGCGGCTGTCGGCGGCGGGGCTGCGCCTGTTGCGGCTGGCCGAAACCGTGCTGCCGCTGATCGAGGCCGCCGAGGCCGAGTTCAAGGGCGTCGAGATGGGGCGCGTCGGGCGGCTGCACATCGCCATGGAATGCCACGCCTGTTTCGACTGGCTGTTGCCGGTGCTGGACATGTTCCGCCGCGCCTGGCCCGATGTCGATGTGGACATCCGCCAGCGGCTGGCCTTTGCCGCGCTGCCCGCGCTGTTGCGCGAAGATGTCGATCTGGTGATTTCCTCGGACCCCGAGGATACGCCCGGCGTCAGCTTTCAGCCGCTGTTCGATTATGCCCCGACGTTGATGGTGCCCGCCACGCATCCGCTGGTGGCCAAGGGTTGGGCCGACCCCGAGGATCTGGCGACCGAGACGCTGATTACCTATCCGATGGACCGGGCGCGGCTGGATGTGTTCAGCCAGTTCCTGACCCCTGCCGGGGTCGAGCCGCGCGGGCTGCGGCAGGTCGATCTGACGGCGGTGGCGGTGATGCTGGTTGCCTCGGGGCGCGGGGTGGCGGTGATGCCCGACTGGGTTTTGCGGCGCGAGATCGCCAATCCGGAAATCGCGCTGCTGCCGCTGGGGCAGGGCGGGATGCTGCGGCGTCTTTATGCGGCGGTGCGTGCCGATGATCTGGGTTTGCCCTATATCGCCCATGTTTTGCGGCTGGCGCGGACCGAACCTTTGCGGATGCTGCGCGGGTAAGGGATTGGATTTTGGCCCGCATCGCCGTAAGACGCCTGAAACCACAGGAGCCGCCGATGCAAAGCGCCAATCTGAACGTGATGATAAAAGCCGCGCGCAAGGCGGGGCGCAGTCTGGTCAAGGACTTCCGCGAGGTCGAGAACCTTCAGGTCAGCGTCAAGGGCGCGGGCGATTTTGTCAGTCGCGCCGACCGCGAGGCGGAACGGATCATCAAAGAGGAACTGCGCGGCGCCCGCCCCAACTATGGCTGGATCGGCGAGGAAACCGGGCAAGAGGCGGGCGAAGACCCGACCCGGCGCTGGATCGTCGATCCGCTGGACGGCACCACGAATTTTCTGCACGGCCAGCCGCATTGGTGCATCTCGATCGCGCTGGAACACAAGGGCGAGGTGGTCGCAGGCGTGATCTTTGATCCGGCCAAGGACGAGTTGTTCGTGGCCGAAAAGGGCGGCGGCGCATGGATGAACGACCAGCGGCTGCGCGTCTCGGGCCGCAAGCAACTGGGCGAGGCGGTCATCGCGACCGGCGTTCCCATCGGTGCGCGCTCGGGCCTGCTGGGGCAGGGGCTGCGCGACATGGCCCGCATCGGCCCGCAGTCGGCGGGCATCCGTTGTCTGGGCGCGGGCGCACTGGATCTGGCCTGGCTGGCCGCCGGCCGCGTCGATGCCTATTGGGAGCGCGGGTTCAAGGCATGGGACGTGGCTGCGGGCATCGTGCTGGTGCGCGAGGCGGGCGGCTTTGTCGATGGCATCACGGCGGGTGAAAACCCGGTCGAATCGGGCGACATGATCGCCGCCGCGCCGGGGCTGTTCGACAACGTGGCCAAGATTATTCGCGATCAGGGCTGAATTGCCCAAAGGCCGGGGGTTTTACCCCCGGACCCCCAGGATATTTAGGGACCAAAGATGAGGCCGCGTCTGTTTCAGGCGGTTGCGGCCTGACGTGTTTCGGGTTTGTCGGCGCTTGGCTGGCTGTGGGGCACCGGCGGCTGGTTTTGTGACAGTTCGTCCAGTGTCCGTCCGCCGATCTGGCCCAGCATTGGCACCGCCACCGTGCCCGGCATGGCGGGATCGTTTGCTGCCTCTTGCGGTTCGGCTTCGAAGATGCCGTGGGTGGTTTTGTCCCAGTAGAAGGGGGCGACGACCACTTCGTAGATGGCCTTCCACCCGGCGAAACAGGCCAGCGGGTTGTAGAAGTGCATTGTCGGCACCCATGCCATCAGGTGGCGGTGTTTTTGTTTGCGCACGGCATACATGCCGATGGCCATGTTCAGCAGCTCGGCGGTGATGAACAGGGTAAACAGGCTGATGGCGGCCAGCGGTGCCCATTCTGGCGGGAAGGCGGGGATGACCGGATGCGGCAGGCCCAGGCTGAGCAGCCAGAAGCTCCACAGCACGGGGGCCAGCAGGTGTTGCGAGACCGAGCCGAAGAACTGCACCTGCATCCCCACGAACGCCTTGGTGCCGATCTGCCGCCACAGGCCCGCCGGGTCGCGCATGGCGACGCCCCATGTCATGGCATAGCCCTTGATCCAGCGGGACCGCTGTTTGACCCATGGCACGGGGCGGCAGTTGGCCTCTTCGTCGGTGGTGGTGTCCAGCACCTCGGCGCGCCAGCCATAGCGGGCCAGACGCACGCCCATATCGGCGTCCTCGGTCACGTTCCACGCATCCCATGCGCCAAGTTGTTCCAGCACGTCGCGGCGGAAGAACTGCGTGGTGCCACCCAGAGGCACGACCAGGCCCATCCGCGCCATGCCCGGCAGCAGGACCCGGAACAGGGTCGCGTATTCGATGGTAAAGCAGCGTGCCATCCAGTTGGTGCGCGGGTTATAGTAATCCAGCGCGCCTTGCAGGCAGGCCACATCGGGGGCGGCAAAGTGAAAGCCGCGCGCGATCTTGTGCAGTTGGTCCGGGTCGGGGCGATCCTCGGCATCCCAGACGCCCACGATGCTGCCGCGGCAGAAATTCAGCGCATAGTTCAGCGCCCGCGGCTTGGTGCGGATCGGGCCGTCGGGCACCTTGACCACGCGCATCCAGCGCGGCAGCGTCACCCCCTTGAGCGCGTCGCAGGTCACGTCGTCGGTGGCCTCGACCACCAGCAGGATGTCGGTCAGTTCGCGCGGATAGGTCAGCCGCGACAGGCGCGTGACCAGACTGTCGGCGATGTCGCTTTCGCGAAACAGCGGCACCATGACCGAGATGACCGGCAGGGGGCCGTCGAACTCGGGCGGGGTGCGCAGGTTTGCCGCCAGTGCGATCCGTTCGGCCCGCGCGGCGGCATCGGCGCGTAAGGTGCTGCGAAAAGCCAGAATTTTCAGCGCGGTGGCGCAGATCAGCATAAACACGGCCCAGACGGTCAGGGTTGCCGCCACCGCCACCGGCGACAGCACCAGCCCGGCCAGCAGCACGGCGCCCAAGGTCATGGCGATACGGCCGGTGCGGGTTTCGTTTCGCGTGCGGCAGCTTTCGGCGGCGGGCACGCGCGATTCGGCCTGACGGATCAACTGCGTGCGGCGCGTGGCCAGAATCGCCTCTTGCGCCTGAGTGGGCGCGCAGAGCAGCATCCGCACGATACCGAAACTGTCGGGCAATTGCGGCAGCAGGGCGTCGAAATCCTGCGGGCGGGCGGTGGCGATCCATGTGACCCCGGCCACACGCCGCCACGGCACGATCCCCTGCGCCAGACAGAAATCCGCCCCGGCGGCGTCGATCAGGCGCGGGTCGGGCGGGGTTTCGGCCAGATCAATGACCGAAGTGCGCCATTGCCGCGACAATGCCCGCGTCAGCGCCGGTTCCGTCACCCAGCCATGCGCCAGCAGAATTTGCCCTAGCGACACATCTTCGCGCTTGCGCAGCACCGTTGCCTTGAGCAGATCGCCGGTCGAGACCGCCCCATCTTCCAGCAGCAGTTTTCCAAGCGGCTGTTGATTGCGCGGGGCCAGAGTCGTGGTTGCCGCCGGTTCCGGCGTGGGGGCTGCCTGCGCCGGTGTTATGACCGGGGCAGGGGTGCGGCGCAGCGCAAAGATATTGTCAGCGCGTTCTGCGCCTCTGGTCTGGCTCATGGGGCAAGTCCTTCTCTTGCCCCATGGCTGCACAGTTCAGGTTAAAAACCCGTTAAGCACGATAGATTATTTGCGCCGTTCCTGCATTGCATCCGCAAAACGGCGGAACAGATAGAGACTATCCTGCGGGCCGGGCGCGGCCTCGGGGTGGTATTGCACCGAAAACACCGGGCGGCCCTGCACGCGCAGGCCGCAGTTCGAGCCGTCGAACAGGCTGACATGGGTTTCCAGCACGCCATCGGGCAGGGTCTGCGAATCAACCGCAAAGCCGTGGTTCATCGAGGTGATTTCCACCTTGCCCGTTTCCACATCGCGCACCGGATGGTTCGCGCCGTGGTGGCCGTGGCCCATCTTGACCGTCTTGGCACCAAGCGCCAGTGCCAGCATCTGGTGGCCCAGACAGATGCCAAAGATCGGCAGATCATGTTCCAGCAGGGTCTGGATCATCGGCACGGCATAGTCGCCCGTCGCCGCCGGATCGCCGGGGCCGTTCGACAGAAATACGCCTTCCGGGTCATGGGCCAGCACCTCGTCGGCGGTGGCGGTTGCGGGCAGGACCGTGACCTGCGCACCGCTGGCCACCAGCGAGCGCAGGATGTTCCGCTTGGCACCGTAATCCAGCGCCACCACCTTGAACGGGCGCTCGGTGGCAGGCGTGTCAAAGCCGGTCCCCCATTCCCAGGTGCCTTCGGTCCAGCGATAGCTTTGGGTGCAGGACACCTCTTTCGCCAGATCCAGCCCGACCAGCCCCGGCCAGTCGCGCGCTTTGGCGACCATGGCGGCGATGTCGAAATCGCCGTCGGGATCATGGGTCAGCACCACATGCGGCGCGCCCTGCTGGCGGATCGCGCGGGTCAGCCGCCGGGTATCGACGCCGCCGATGCCGATGCGGTTGCGCGCGGCCATCCACGCCGACAGTTCGTTCGTGGCGCGCCAGTTCGACGGCTCGGTCGGGTTCCAGCGGACGACAATGCCGGATGCGACGGGATCGCCCGCCTCGTCATCCTCGGGGGTGATGCCGGTGTTGCCGATATGCGGAAAGGTAAAGGTGACGATCTGGCTGGCATAGGACGGATCGGTCATGATTTCCTGATAGCCGGTCATCGCGGTGTTGAACACCAGCTCGGCGACCACCTGCCCGGTGGCACCAAAGCCTTGCCCATAAAACACTGTGCCGTCGGCAAGCGCGAGGCAGGCGGTAGGTTTTGCGGCCATGGCGGCACCTCTGTCTGAAATCACAGGGTGAATAGGGGGGGCGCAGCGCGGGGTCAAGTCTTGCGGGTTGAAAACCGGCCGTCCGGGGCATAAATGGCCGAGCTTCGGAACCGGCCCTTTGGCCATCAGGAAGGACAGACCATGGATTTGCGCACCCGGCTGATGGCCGACACGAAAGAGGCGATGAAGGCGCGTGACAGCGCCCGCCTGTCCACGCTGCGCCTGATCGGCGCCGCCCTGAAGGACCGCGAGATCGCCGCCCGGTCCGAGGGGGGCGAGACGGCGGAACTGGGCGATGCCGATCTGATCGCGATCCTGTCGAAGATGGTCAAGCAACGGCAGGAATCGGCGCGCGCCTATGAAGAAGGCGGGCGGCTGGAACTGGCGGAAAAGGAACTGGCCGAAATCGAGGTGATTCAGGCCTATCTGCCCCGGCAGTTGACCGGCGACGAGGCCGAGGCCGCCATCGCCACCGTCATCAGCGATCTGGGCGCCGGGTCGATCCGCGACATGGGCCGCGTGATGGCCGAACTGCGGGCGCGCTATGCCGGGCAGATGGATTTCGGCGCTGTCGGCCCGCTGGTCAAGGCGCGGCTGATGGGCTGAACCCTTTGGCGGTGCCGGGGCGGTCCCGGGCGTTATGCGGGCAGGAGGTATTCCATGCCCGCAAAATCCAAAGCCCGGCAGCGCGCCGCCGGGGCCTGAAGGTTGGCCCTACCCCAAGCGGCCCCCCTGGCAGAGTGGTCGGGAGTGGCGGGCGGTTCGGGCCTTTGGTCAGGCGGGTGGCTCGTTCTCACTCAGTGTTGTCATGAGCCGCCGGGACAGCAAGGTGGTGCCCCTGTCGGGTGGCGGGACATGCGCAAAGAAAAATGCGATGACCATCAGCAATGTGGCAAGAATACCGGGTCGTTGCCATTCGGGCGTGCCGGCTGCTGCCAGCAGGGCGATGGCTTCTTGTGCCTGACTGGCAGGGACGGCGATTCGACAGCCGCCGGTCGCTTGTGACCAGTGAGGGGTCTGAACCGTCATATGCTGGTCAAGCGCATAAGCCTGTATGCCATGACCTGTCAGAAACCCAAGGCACAGAGAAATATCGGCGCCGCCTTTTGCTGATGCAACTACAATCATATCAGGTGAATCCTGTCCTAATAATTGCGGCATACACTATTCTGGATTCTGGCCGGGATGAGGCAAGTGCTGTTTCCCTGCCGCCGCAGTTTATGTTCAGCGGATGCCCCGCTCTCATGACAACCTTGATCTTGCCGCAAGGGGCAGGGGGCAACTCATCCCAATAGGCGGCACTTAAAGCGAAGTAACTCAACGCAGGTCCATCAGCCGCTGCGTGATCTGGTTATGCAGGGTGCGGCGCTCCTCGGGCGTCAGAAAGGCCCCTAGCTCAAGCTCGCGGCGGCCATCGGTCAACGTCAGATAATCCTGCACCGGACCTTTGCGCAAAACGGCGCGCACCCAATGGCTGTTGGCCTGCCAGTGCCGGTCAGGGCTGCCCGGATCGTGGCGGATCAAGACGACCTGATCGCGGGTCAGCGTCAGAATTTCCTGCGTCTGACCACTGCGATAGCTGCGCGTGATCGCAAACCACAGCCCCCACAGCGCCACGCCCGCGAAGGGCAGCAGCCCCCACAGAATCGCCGTGCCGACCATGGCGATCAGCGGCAGCCCCATGAAAATCGCCGTCGCCGCAATGAACCAGACAAACCCGTGCACCGGCATCGACCGATAGGGCCAGGCGGTCAGCCGCGCGGTGCCGGGGTGGTCTTGCCACTCATAGGGCATGCTGCCTCGCCGGGCGGGTGCCGAGGAGCTGGCAAAAGCGCAAATAATAGCCGTCGGGATCCGCGACAACGAACTGGCGCTGGCCAGTTTCATGATCGCCCGCGCGATACCATTTTTCTTCGTCCGGCAGGATCAGTGGCCAGCCTTTTTCCGCCAGCGCATCCAGCAGGGGCTGCACCTCGTCCACTGTGATTTCCAGATTCATGCCGCGACCAAAAGGGCGGTCAGCCGCTGTCAGGCTCTGGTCAAAATTGCGCCCGACCGAAGGCGCGTCGATCATCAGATCGGCCCCGCCCATGCGGAGATATGCAAAGCTGTCCTCGGGGCGGTCATAGATCACCTGCCAACCCAGAATATCCCGATAAAACCGCAGCGAGGCGTCGAAATCGGTGACAGTCAGTTCAGGAACCAGTGAGGGCATCGGCGTTCTCGTATGAAAAAGCCCCGGAGCGTTCCGGGGCTTTGTGATCTTGTCCGCCCCGGCTTAGTGGGCGTGGCTGCGGTCCCAATCCTCGCGCTTGGGCAATTGCTCGAACGTGTGTTCGGGCGGGGGCGAGGTCAGGGTCCATTCCAGCGTATCGGCATGTTCGTTCCAATAGTTCCGCTGGGTCACGCGCTGCCCTGCGAACAGGGTATAGAACACGATGCCGATAAAGAACAGGAACGACGCGAACGAGATATAGGCCCCGATCGACGAGATATTGTTCCAGTAGGCGTATTCGATCGGATAATCGATATAGCGACGTGGCATCCCCTGACGGCCCAGGAAATGCTGCGGGAAGAAGATCAGATTCGATCCGATGAACATCATCCAGAAGTGCAGCTTGCCCGCCCATTCAGGATACTGACGGCCCGACATCTTGCCGATCCAGAAATAGACCCCGGCAAAGATCGCATAGACCGCACCCAGCGACATCACATAGTGGAAATGCGCCACGACATAGTAGGTGTCATGGTAAACGCGGTCCAGCGGGGCCTGCGACAGCACCACCCCGGTCACGCCGCCGACGGTGAACAGGAACAGAAAGCCAAAGGCCCACAGCATCGGGGTTTTGAACTCGACCGAGCCGCCCCACATGGTGGCGATCCACGAAAACACCTTGATGCCGGTGGGCACCGCGATGGTCATGGTGGCCAGCATGAAATAGGCCTGCTGCGTCACCGACATGCCGACGGTGTACATGTGGTGCGCCCAGACGACAAAGCCCAGCACACCGATGGCCGCCATGGCCAGAACCATCGGCAGATAGCCAAAGATCGGCTTTTTCGCGAATGTGGCGATGACGTGGCTGATGATCCCAAAGCCGGGCAGGATAATCATATAGACTTCCGGGTGGCCAAAGAACCACAGGATGTGCTGATACAGGATCGGATCGCCGCCACCTGCCGGGTTAAAGAAGTTTGTGTCGAAGTTGCGATCCATCAGCAGCATGGTGATGGCGCCCGCCAGAACCGGCAGCGACAGCAGGATCAGCCATGCGGTGATGAACACCGACCACGCAAACAGCGGCACTTTGAACAGGGTCATCCCCGGCGCGCGCATGTTCAGGAAGGTGGTGATGATGTTGATCGCCCCCAGAATCGACGAGGCACCCGAAACGTGGACGGCAAAGATCGCCAGATCCATCGAATAGCCGCCCTCGTTGGTGGACAGCGGCGGATACAGCACCCAGCCCACGCCCGAACCCATCTGCTGGTTGCCACCCGGCGCCAGCAAGGACGCGACACCAAGGCAGACCCCGGCGACATACATCCAGTAGGACAGGTTGTTCAGCCGCGGAAACGCCATATCCGGCGCGCCGATGTGCAGCGGCATGAAATAGTTGCCGAACCCGCCGAACAGCGCCGGGATGACGACAAAGAACATCATCAGCACGCCGTGATAGGTAATCAGCACATTCCACAAATGGCCGTTGGGCGTGCAATCCTCGGCCGAGGGGAACAGGCGCGCCCCCTCAAGACACATGTATTGCACACCGGGATGCTGAAGCTCCATCCGCATGTAAACGGTAAAAGCGACCGAGATCAGCCCGACGATGCCCGCCGTGAACAGATACAGAATCCCGATGTCCTTGTGGTTCGTGGACATGAACCAGCGGGTAAAGAACCCCCGCGTGTCGTGATGGTCATCGTGGCCATGAGCGGCTGCGTCTGCCATACGCGATCTCCCTCGATTCCTTTGGGCTGGCCATCGCGGATCAGCCCCTGTCACATACCTGTAACCCACCCTTGCCAACCAGACAATGCGTCACATGCCAGATCAGACATGGGTCGCAGGAACCGCCCCTCGCCGTCACGGGGTCACATGTCACGGCACAGACAAAAACCGCCGCCCTGTCTCATCTTTGGTCCCTAAATATCCCGGGGGTGCGGGGGCTGGCCCCCGCTTGCGCGCGGATCGCGGGGCCACACCCCGGCCCTGCAGGCCGACCCAATTCCACCACCCGCGCCATGAAAAACCCCCGCAAGCGCAAGGGCGTGCGGGGAATGCAGGGGTGATCCGGTGGCAGAGTTACTGCGCGCCGTGCTGCGCCAGAAAGGCCACGACGTCGGCCTGGCCTCTGTTCAGCTTGAAGGTCATCTTGGTTTTCAGGGTCGGGTCGCCGACCTTTTCTTCGGTGAATTTGTTCGGGTCGGTGACGTAACCGATCAGGTCTTCCTGGGTCCAGACCTCGCCTGCCTCACCCAGCTTTATCAGCGCGTCCGAGTATTTGAACCCTTCCTCGGCCCCGGCTTTGCGGCCAACGATGCCATACAGGTTTGGGCCGGTGGTGCCGCCCTTCACGATGTCGGTGCCCGCGTCGTCGCGGATCATGTGACAGGCGCGGCATTTCTTGAATTCGTTTTCGCCCTTGGCGGCGTCGCCCGCCTCTTGCGCGAAAACGGGCGTGGTCATCGTCAACACGGCAAGAGAGGCGAAGATCGTGGCTTTCATGGCTTTGTCCTAACGAACTGCGATTCGGGGATTTGTGCCCCCCAGACGCAGATTGTTAGCACCACGCCGGGACGCCGCAACACTCAAATCCGGCCATGCAGATGCCGTCAGCGGCTTGTCGCGGGAATATGATGGCACCTATCCGGGAAAGTGCCGGGCAAAGGTGGCGCGCAGGGCCACGTCCAGATCATCCATCCCCACCGGCAGGCCCAGATCGACAAGACTGGTCACGCCATGCCCGGAAATGCCGCAGGGCACGATGCCGGCGTAATGGCCAAGGTCGGGTTCGACATTGATCGAGATGCCGTGAAAGCTGATCCATTTGCGCAGCTTGATGCCGATGGCGGCGATCTTGTCGTCGCGGGTGCTGCCATCGGGCAGGGGGGGCTTGTCGGGGCGCGCGACCCAGACGCCGACCCGGCCCTGACGGATTTCGCCCTTGATGCCGAATTCGGCCAGCGCGGCGATCACCCAGTTTTCCAGCCCGGTGACAAAGGCGCGGATGTCGCGCCCGCGCCGGTTCAGATCCAGCATCACATAGACGATCCGCTGCCCCGGCCCGTGATAGGTATATTGCCCGCCGCGCCCGCTTTCATGCACCGGAAAGCGGCTGTCCAGCAGATCGCCGGCCTTTGCGCTGGTGCCTGCGGTATAAAGCGGCGGGTGTTCGACCAGCCAGACGGCCTCGTCCGCCGTGCCCGCTGCAATGGCCGCCACGCGCGTCTCCATGAACTCGACCGCCTGATGATAATCGGTCAGGCCCGTTGATGCGATCCATTCCACCATGGGCGGGGATTGGCCCAACCCAACCGCTGCGTCAATCCCCGCTGCCATGCACGAATCCCCTTTTCATCTGCGCGGCGCTGCATTATGACCCCGCGCACTGCCCGAAGATGCGGTCGTGGCGGAATTGGTAGACGCGCAGCGTTGAGGTCGCTGTTCCTTAACCGGAGTGGAAGTTCGAGTCTTCTCGACCGCACCATCACCTGAAAACGGGTCCGGCCTTTGCTGGATGGCCGTGCGCCGGGCAGGGCGTTGCCATATTCTGCGCGCCATGTGACAGCGGAGGAATTCGGTGTTTCCTGCAATTCTGCGGCGTCGCGCCGCCAGCTCCGTGAACGAACCGCTGCGCTGTTCGCTTTACGACGATGCCGTGGTCTGCCCGATTCAGAAACACAAGACGACGGATTGTCGGCAATATCTGGGCGTGTTCGACCGTTTTGGACGGCTTTTGCCGGATACCATCGCAGATCGGAATCATGGCACGTATCTGTATCGCGCCGCCGACCTGCCGCCGCCCGCCGCAATCGCAGACGCCCCCGAGGGCGAGGCGATCTATGCCGGGGTGTTCTTTCACCACTTCGGGCATTTCCTGATCGAGAGCATGGCGCGGCTTTGGTATGCCAAGGATCGCCCCGATCTGCCCGTCGTCTGGATCGGCGTGGATTCCTGGCCGCATCAGCCCACCATCCGGCAGTGGCAGCGGGATATGCTGGACATTCTGGGCATCCGAAATCCGCTGCGTGTGCTGATCGCCCCCGAGCGGTTCAAGCAACTGCATGTGCCCGGCCCCGGATATCGCTATGCCGACTGGTGCCACCCGCAACAGGCCGCTTTTCTGGCGGCCTACGACGGGCCGCCGCAGGAACCGGGCCGGCGGCTGTGGCTGTCGCGCAACGGGGTTCACAATGATGTCGGGCTGGCCAACAGCGACATCGTTGAACGCCGGTTGGCCGATGACGGCTGGATCGTGGCCCGCCCCGAGACATTTCCGCTGCGTGAACAACTGGACATGCTGTCACGCGCCGAAACCATCGCGGGCGAGGAAGGTTCCGCCTTTCACAGCCTGCTGCTGCTGCGCAATATCACCGGCAAGAAATTCAGGATATTTCAGCGCACCGAGAGGCTGCATCAGTCCTTTGATACCATCGGCGGGGCGCGGCAGGTCGATCAGGTCTCTTTCCACACCCGCGCCGATCGCGTCGCGAAAAAAAAGGGACGCTCGGTCTGCCGGATTGCGCCGAATGCCGATGAATACCTGAACGCACTGGCCGTTCCTGTGCCGCCGGTTAAGCCGCCCTCGCCCCCCGCGCAGCAGATGGCCGAACGGCTTGACTGGCTGGCAGGGTTTAACAAGGCCGCGTCTTACCTCGAGCTGTCGGCCGAGGGGCGCGACATCATGGCGACAGGGGTGCCGGACAAGGTTTCGGTCAGCCCGCATTTTCCGTTCGACACCCGGTCGTCAGTGGTGCCAGCCGCGCGGTTTTATGAAATGAACCTGTCGGATTACGCTGCACATTTCGCGGCGGGCCGCAGGTTCGACCTGATCTTCATCCGCCAGACGCAGCGGTTCGAGGATGTGTTGCGGCTGTTTCTGGGCAGCCAGCCGCTGGCCCGCGAATCGGCGATCTGGGTTGTGGATGGCGTCTGGCCTGTCGATGAATGCGCGACGATGGCATCGCAGCAGGATGCGCTGCGCTGTCGTCAGGCCACGGGCAGCGCCCGGCAGATATGGCAGGGCGATGCCTGTAAATTCGTGGTCATGCTGCATGATTTCTTTCCGGCCTTCCGGTTCCACACGCTGGATGACGGCGGCAGGCGCGACCAGTTGATCGTCTGGAAAGAGCCGCGCCTGTTTGCCCGGCCAGCCATGGGCAATATGGCCGGGATCGCGGCGATGATCTATGCGCAGACGCGGCAGATGCGCGACCTGTTTTCGCGCCAGAGCGCCGACACGATCGCGGCGGATCTGACCCGCCGCTTTGCTGCTGGGTGACCAGAATTTGCCGCGCCGCAGCATCATTGCCCGATTTTTAGGCATGTCGCGCAGGGTGGTCGCCTTGTCGTAAATGGTAATTGCAATTGGCCCGTCACGCTGCGTAACCTCTGCCTGCGCCATAAGCAGAACAAGACCTACAGGGGAGGTGCGCATTGACCGGCAAGACCAGTGGCGACGGGTTCGTCGTTTTCGACCACGTTCAGAAAAGCTATGACGGCCAGACGCTTGTCGTCAAAGATTTGAATCTTTCTATCGCCAAGGGTGAATTTCTGACGATGCTTGGCCCGTCAGGTTCGGGCAAGACCACCTGCCTGATGATGCTGGCCGGGTTCGAAACCGCCACCCATGGCGAAATCCGGCTGGACGGGCGCAACATCAACGATGTGCCGCCGCATAAACGCGGGATCGGTATGGTGTTTCAAAGCTATGCCCTGTTCCCGCATATGACCGTGGGCGAAAATCTGGCCTTCCCGCTGGAGGTCCGGGGCATGACCAAGGCCGACCGCGATGCCCGGATCAAGCGGGCGCTGGACATGGTGCAGATGGGCGCCTTTGCAAACCGCCGCCCCTCGCAGCTTTCGGGGGGGCAGCAACAGCGGATCGCACTGGCCCGCGCGCTGGTGTTTGACCCGGAACTGGTGCTGATGGACGAACCGCTTGGCGCGCTGGACAAGCAGTTGCGCGAACATATGCAATATGAAATCAAGCAGTTGCATCACACTTTGGGAATTACCGTCGTCTATGTGACCCACGATCAGGGCGAGGCGCTGACCATGAGCGACCGCATCGCTGTGTTCAACGATGGCCGCATTCAGCAGCTTGCCCCGCCTGCCGTGCTGTATGAAAAGCCGGAAAACAGCTTTGTTGCGAATTTCATTGGCGAAAACAACGCTCTGCCCGGCAATATTGAACAGTTGAACGGCAATCAGGCGCTGGTCCGGCTGGGCAATGGCGAGCTGATCGACGCCACGGCGGTCAACATCCGTCAGGTCGGGCAGGACACCCGCGTCTCGATCCGCCCCGAACGGGTCGAGTTCAAGCCCGACCTGATGCCCGCCGATGCCCACACGATCGAAGCGCAGGTCATCGACGTGATCTATATGGGCGACATTCTGCGCGCCCGCCTGCGGGTCGCGGGCAGCGATGGTTTCGTGATGAAATACCGCAATACGCTGGGTCAGACCAAGCTGTCGCCCGGCGAAAAGCTGCGTATCGGCTGGCATCCGCAGGATGCCCGCGCGCTGGATCCTTGACCGATGCGCCGCGCGTTTGCCCTGATCGCCGCTGCCCTGCCGCTTGGCGCTGCGGCGCAGGATCGCAGCATCACGGTCATTTCATGGGGCGGCGATTTTTCTGCCGCTCAGGTCGAGGCGCTGAACCGTCCCTTTACCGCCGAAACCGGGATCGGCGTGCTGATGGTCGATGCCGGCGACCCGGCCCTGCCGCTGAAGGCGCAGGCCGAGGCGGGCAATGTCACCACCGATGTCGCCAGCATCGGTTATGCCGAGGCGACGCAACTGTGTGATGCCGGTGTGGTGCAGCCCATCGACCATGCGATCCTGACGCCCGCGCCTGACGGCACTCCGCTGGAACAGGATTTCATGCCGCACGCCCTGGCGGAGTGTTTCGTGGCGACCGACATCTATTCCACGGTCATTGCCTGGGATGACCGGGCGATGGATGGCGCCGTGCCGCAGACCGTGGCCGATTTCTTTGATCTGGAACGCTTTCCGGGCCGCCGCGGGGTTTTGAAAGAGCCGCGCTTTACGCTGGAAATGGCGCTGATGGCCGATGGCGTGCCCGCCGCGCAGGTCTATGAGCTACTGTCCACCGATGCGGGTGTGGACCGCGCCTTTGCCAAGCTGGATACGATCAAGGCGCAGTCGATCTTTTGGGAAGCGGGCGCTCAGCCCCGGCAATTGCTGGCCGATGGCGAGGTGGCGATGGCCATGGCCTATAACGGCCGCATCTTTGCCGCGCGCGTCGATGATGATGTGCCCGTGTCGATGATGTGGGACGGCCAGATCTATGAAATCGAAGGCTGGGTGATTCCGACCGACGCCCCCAACCCGGCCGAGGCGCTGGAATATGTCGCCTATACCACCTCGCCGCAGGTGATGGCGCGGTTTGCGGGGCAGATCAGCTATGGCCTGCCGCGCCACAGTGCTGCCGCGCTGGTGGGCAATTATCGCGATACCGACATGCCGATGGCCGGGCATCTGCCGACCGCGCCGGAAAACATGTCGAATGCGCTGCAATTCGACCATGATTTCTGGGGCGATCACCTGAACGAACTGAACGAACGCTTTGCCCGCTGGGTGGCGTCGTGATTAACTTGACCTGCTGCCAGCCATGGCAGCCAATCACAACGGCGAATACGCCAGACCCATAGTCCAACCGGAGAAGAAACCGATATGAAAAGACTGCTGATCCTGACCACCGCACTGGGCGCACTGGCTGTTCCTGCCTCGGCGGATGTGAACCTGCTGTCCTGGGGTGGGGCCTATGGCAATTCCCATCTGGAAGCCTATGTCAAACCGTTTCAGGCTGAAACCGGCATCGCCGTCAGTATGGCCGATGCCGACAACCCCGCGACTCCGATCAAGGCCATGGTCGAGGCGGGCAATGTTTCAGCCGATGTGGCTTCGGTCGAATATGCCGACGCGGTGCGGCTGTGCGACGAAGGGCTGCTGGAAACGATTGATGCGTCGATCCTTGCCCCGGCCGGGGACGGCACCGCCGCCGCCGATGACTTTATCGAAGGCGCGATCACCGAATGCTTTGTCGCCACCGATGTTTATTCGATGGTGCTGACCTATGACGACAGCAAATTCCCCGAGGCCAAGCCCTCGACCCCGGCGGATTTCTTTGATCTGGAACAGTTCCCCGGCAAGCGCACCATGCGCAAGGGGGCCAAGTTCAATCTGGAATTCGCGCTGATGGCCGATGGCGTCGCCCCGGATGAAGTCTATGACATGCTGGCCACCCCCGAAGGCGTGGACCGCGCCTTTGCCAAGCTGGACACGATCAAGCGCGACATCGTGTGGTGGGAAGCGGGCGCGCAGCCGCCGCAACTGCTGGCCGATGGCGAGGTGACGATGGCCTATGCCTTTAACGGGCGTATCTTCAACGCCGCCCATGGCGAGAACAAGCCGTTCAAGATCGTCTGGGACGGCCAGATCTACGAAATGGAAGGCTGGATCGTGCCCAAGGGTGCGCCGAATCTGGAAGATGCGCTGAAGTTCATCACCTGGACCACCGCGCCCGCGCCGCAGGCCCGTGCGGCTGAATTCATCAGCTATGGCCCGCCGCGCCGCTCGGCTGCTGCGCTGGTCGGCAATATCGAAGGCTCGGACGTGCCGATGGGGCCGAACCTGCCGACGACGGCGGAAAACCTGACCAATGCACTGGGGTCGAACCTTGAATTCTGGGTCGATCACGATGCCGAGCTGAACGAACGCTTTAACAGCTGGCTGGCAAGCTGATCCGGCCCTTTGAACACCGCCGTTCCCGCCACCGATGCGGGGACGGCATCGCAGGAAAGAACAAGCTGTAGTCAACAGCGTCCATATTGGGGAGGACGACGCTATGATGGGGTCCAAACTGCTGGTCGGAACGGCGCTTGCTTTGCTGGCCGGCCCGGCATTGGCCGAAGGGCCGATCAATATCACCACCTATGGCGGTGCCTTTGGCGACGCGGTGAACGAGGCTTACACCAAGCCCTTTACCGAGGCGACCGGCATCGGGGCCACGATGATCGACAATTCCGATCCGCCCACCCGGCTGAAAGCCGAGGTCGAGGCAGGCAATGTGCAAAGCGATGTGTTCGACGTCGAACAGTCGGATGTGCTGCGCCTGTGCGACGAAGGGCTGATCGAGCCGATTGATCCGGCGATCCTGCCCGCAGGTGCCGATGGCAGTGCGCCCGCCGATGACTATCTGCCCGCGGCGCTGCATGAATGCGGCGCGGCGATCATGGTCTGGTCAACGGTCATTGCCTATGACACCAGCGCCTTTCCCGATGGCGCGCCCGCGACGGTGGCCGATTTCTTTGATCTGGAGAAATTCCCCGGCAAGCGTGGTTTCATCAAGCGGCCGAAATACACGCTGGAATTTGCCCTGCTGGGCGATGGCGTGGCCCCGGATCAGGTCTATGACGTGCTGTCCACGCCCGAAGGCGTTGACCGCGCTTTTGCCAGGCTGGACACGATCAAGGGCGACATCCTGTGGTGGGAAGCCGGCGCGCAGGCACCGCAACTGCTGGCCGACAAAGAGGCGTCGATGACGCTGGCCTATAACGGCCGGATTTTCGACGCCATCGTGCAAGAGGGCAAGCCGTTCGGCTTTGTCTGGGATGGCGTCAATCTGGATATGGATTACTGGGTCGTGCCGGTCGGTGCGCCCAATCGCGACGCGGCGATGAAGTTCATCGCCTTTGCCTCGGACCCGGCGCAGCAGGCGAATCTGTCGAAATATATCGCCTATGGCCCGCCGCGCAAATCGGCCTCTGCCAGCGTGGGTATGTTCAAGGACGGCACCACCGACATGGCCCCCTATCTGCCGACCACGCCCGAAAACGTGGAAAGGGCGCTGGTCAACGATGCCGAGTTCTGGGCCGATCACGACATCGAACTGACCGAGCGTTTCAACGCCTGGCTGGCAAGCTGAGAAGGCCGGGCCGTTCGCCTGCTTGATGGGCGGTCCAAAACCAAAAACGGCGGCCAAAGCCGCCAAACAGGGAGAACGACATATGAAAAAATATCTGATTCTTGGCACGGCACTGGCCGGGCTGACGGGTGCCGCCTCGGCGCAGCAGGTGAACGTGGTGTCATGGGGCGGGGCCTATTCGGCCAGTCAGGTCGAGGCGTATAACAAGCCCTTCACCGAGGCGACGGGCATCACCGTCAACATGATCGACTCCGATGATCCCGCGATCCCGCTGAAAGCGCAGGTCGAGGCGGGCAATGTCACCGCGGATGTGTTCGACCTTGACCACGCCGGTGCGGTCCGCATGTGCGATGAGGGGGCCGCGATCCAGATCGACGCCGCCGATCTGCCCGCCGCGCCCGATGGCACGGCAGCCGTGGACGATTTCATCCCCGGCGCGCTGACCGATTGCGCGGTCGGGAACATCGTCTGGGGCACGGTCATCGCCTATGACACGACCAAGTTCCCCGATGGCGCGCCGCAAACCGCCGCCGATTTCTTTGACACCGCCCAATTCCCCGGCAAGCGCGGCCTGCCGCCCAGTGCGAAACGCACGCTGTCGCTGGCGCTGGTGGCGGATGGCGTCGCGCCCGATCAGGTTCTGGAAACGCTGGCCACCCCCGAAGGCGTGGACCGCGCCTTTGCCAAGCTGGACACGATCAAGCGCGACATCGTGTGGTGGGAAGCGGGCGCGCAGCCGCCGCAACTGCTGGCCGATGGCGAGGTGACGATGACCACCGTTTACAACGGCCGCATCTTTGACGCCATTGTGGCCGAGGGTAAGCCCTTCGGCATCATCTGGGACGGGCAATACATGGAAATGAACCTGTTCGTCATCGCCGAGGGCGCACCGAATCCCGAACAGGCGCTGGAATATGTGAAATTCGCCACCGACACGCAGCAACTGGCGGAACAGGCGCGCTATATCAGCTATGGCCCGACGCGGAAATCCTCGCTGCCGCTGGTGGGCACCTACAAGGATGACAAGACCCAGATGGCCGATCACATGCCCAACTCGGAACAGCATATGGCGGGTGCGGTGATGGATGACCCGGAATTCTGGGCCGACCACGACATCGAACTGACCGAGCGTCTGCGCAGCTGGCTGTCGCAGAACTGATGCCGGTTGTCCGCCGCCCCCGTGCGGGGCGGCGGCTTATCTGATCCGATCCTGCCGAACCGAAGGTTACAGATGTCGAACGCCCTTGATCCACATGCCGCCGTTGTCGCCACCGCCTCGGGTGTCAGCCCTGATGGCGTGATGCGCACCGCTGATGGCAAGCCGCTGCGGCGCGCGTTGATGCGGTCGCAGGCGCGGGCGCGGCGGCGGGCGTTCCTGCTGGTCACGCCGCTGCTGCTGTTCGTGCTGCTGACCTTTCTGGTGCCCATCGGGCAGATGTTGCAGCGCTCGTTCTATAACGCCGAGTTTGCGGCCAATATGCCGCGCGTGACCGAGTGGTTTCACAACACCGCGCCCGGCACGCCCCCGGATGATGCCGCCTGGACGGCGCTTGGCGACGACATCAAAGAGGCCGCCGCCGCCCGCACCATCGCCCGCGCGGGCACGCGCCTGAACTATGACATGTCGGGGGCGCGGTCGCTGTTCACCTCGACCGGGCGCGCGGCCCGCAATATGGAGCCGCCCTATCAGGCCGCGCTGGCCGAAATCGACGCCCGCTGGGAAAGCCCCCTGCTGTGGGCCAAGATGCGGCAGTCGGCCAATGCGGT
This sequence comes from Paracoccus sp. (in: a-proteobacteria), assembly GCF_030538755.1. Lineage (GTDB taxonomy): Bacteria > Pseudomonadota > Alphaproteobacteria > Rhodobacterales > Rhodobacteraceae > Paracoccus. The sequence goes on from NZ_JAUNTJ010000017.1 coordinate 55,560, forward strand.
GACGGGCGATTTCTATCTGGCCGCCGTGGATCGCACGCGGGATGAGGCGGGCAGCATCACCGCCGTTCCCGAACAGCAGCAGATCTATGTAAAGCTGTTTATCCGCACGCTGGTTCTGTCGGCGGTCATCACGCTGACCACCTTTGTTCTGGGCTTTCCGATTGCGCATCTGCTGGCCACGCTGCCGATGCGCAAATCGAACCTGCTGATGATCCTTGTGCTGCTGCCGTTCTGGACCTCGCTTCTGGTGCGCACGACAAGCTGGATCGTGCTGCTGCAACAGCAGGGCGTCATCAACGATCTGCTGATCTTTTTCGGCATCATCGGCCAGCAAAGCCGGTTGCAGATGATCTATAACATGACCGGCACGATCATCGCGATGACGCATATCCTGCTGCCGTTCATGGTGCTGCCGCTGTATTCGGTGATGCGGACGATCAACCCGTCCTATGTCCGCGCCGCCCGCAGCCTTGGCGCGACAAGCTGGACGGCCTTCCGCCGCGTCTATTTCCCGCAGACCCTGCCGGGGCTGGGGGCAGGGGCGCTGTTGGTGTTCATTCTGGCCGTTGGTTATTACATCACGCCCGCGCTGGTCGGCGGTGCCTCGGGGCAGTTGATTTCCAACATGATCGCCATGCACACCACACAGACGCTGAACTGGTCGCTGGCGGCGGCGCTGTCCACCATTTTGCTGGTGATCGTGCTGGTGCTTTACTGGCTGTATGACCGCATGGTCGGCATCGACAACCTGAAACTGGGGTAAACCATGGCGCTTCCTTCTTATGCCTCTCCGCTGGAAAAACTGTGGCACGGCGCCTATCTGGTGATCTGCACGGCGATCTTTGTGTTCCTGATCGCGCCGATTCTGGTGTTCATTCCGCTGTCCTTCAACGCGGAGCCATATTTCACCTTTACGGAAAAGATGCTGACGCTCGACCCCGAGGGTTACAGCACCCGCTGGTATCAGACGCTGCTGACCTTCGGGATGCAGAACCCCGGCGGCAACACCGGCTGGGCGTGGTGGCAGGATGCGTGGAACAACGCGCATTGGATCAAGGCGGCCAAGAACTCGGTCATCATCGGAGTCAGCGCGACGCTGGTGGCGACGTTTCTGGGCACGCTGGCCGCGCTTGGCCTGTCGCGGCCGGAAATGCCGTTCCGGCGGGCGATCATGGCGATGCTGATTTCGCCGATGATCGTGCCGGTCATCATCTCGGCCCTGGGGATGTTCTTTTTCTATTCGAACCCCTGCGGTATTCTGGGGATGAGCGGTTCTGACGGCGGGCCGGCCTGCGGGCGTCTGACCGGCAGCTATCTGGGGATCGTGCTGGCCCATGCCACGCTGGGAATTCCCTTTGTGATTATCACCGTCACCGCAACGCTGGTCGGCTTTGACCAGTCGCTGAACCGGGCGGCGGCCTCGCTGGGGGCCAGCCCGCGGCGGACGTTCTTCAAGATCACGCTGCCGCTGATCCTGCCGGGGGTGATTTCGGGGGCGCTGTTCGCCTTTGTCACCAGCTTTGACGAGGTGATCGTGGTGCTGCTGATTGCCGCGCCGGAACAGCAGACCATTCCGCGCCAGATGTGGAACGGCATCCGCGAACAGATCAGCCCGGCGATTCTGGCCATAGCCACGCTGCTGGTGTTCTTTTCCATCGCGCTGCTGACCACGGTTGAACTGCTGCGCCGCCGTTCGGAACGCATTCGCGGTGTCACCCCGTCATGACGCCCGAACAGCTAGAGGACGACGCGGCCCGCCCCAAGGCCCCGCCGATCCCCGGCCTGACGCCGATGCAGGAACTGCACGGCAAGGGGCTGGCGCGCATCCATCGGATGTATCTGAACGAACTGACGGCGGTGGCCCGGCTGATGGCGGATATCCGCGCCGGTCTGGCCAGCCCGCAGGTGCTGCCAACAGCCATCGCCGGAATGTCGCTGACGCAGAATCTGGCGATGTTCGGTTCTGTCTGCGGGCGGCAATGCGCTTTGCTGCAAAACCACCATGACATCGAAGAACAGTGGATGTTTCCTGCCATTGCCGAACATGCGCAGGCGGGCTTGGACGCGGTGCTGGACCGGCTGAAGGCCGAACACGAGGTCATCCACAGCCTGATCGGCGAGTTGCGGCAGGCGGCGGATGATCTGGCCGATGCGCCCGATGATGCCAGCTTTGGCGCCTGCACCGCCGCGTTCAACCGGCTGGACCGCGCCATCCGGTCGCATTTCGGATACGAGGAAACGCAGCTTGGCCCGGCCATGGGCTATCTGGGGATTCCGGTTTAGGGGCCGCCCGGTCGGGCAGCGCGGCGCGGGGCGTCAGCCGCCCGTGTGGCTCATATGGCGGGACATCTGCCCCGAGACGGTTTGCCGGGAATAGTCGAAATCATGGCCCTTGGGCTTGCGTGCGATGGCGGCGCGGATCGCGTCGGTCAGGGCGGCGTCGTCGCGGCTGGCACGCAGGGGCGCGCGCAGATCGGCGCGGTCTTCCTGACCCAGACACATGAACAATTCGCCGGTGCAGGTGACGCGCACACGGTTACAGCTTTCGCAGAAATTATGCGTCAGCGGGGTGATGAAGCCAATCTTCTGCCCGGTTTCCGCCAGCCGGACATAGCGGGCCGGGCCGCCGGTGCGCTCGGCCAGATCGGTCAGGGTGAACTGCTGCGCCAGACAGGCGCGCAGGTCGATCAGCGGCCAATATTGGTCCAGCCGCATCTCGCCCTCCATCTCGCCCATGGGCATGACTTCGATGAAGGTCAGGTCAAAGCCCTGATCGCCGCACCAGCCGACCAGATCGAGCAGTTCGTCTTCGTTGAAGCCCTTTAGTGCGACGGTGTTGATCTTGACCCGCAACCCGGCGTCCTGTGCGGCGCGCAGCCCGTCCAGCACCTGATTCAGCCGGCCCCAGCGGGTGATCTGCGCAAACTTGTCGGCGTCCAGCGTGTCCAGCGACACATTCACCCGCCGGATGCCGCATTCGGCCAGTTCGGCGGCAAAGCGGCGCAACTGGCTGCCGTTGGTGGTCAGGGTCAACTCGTCCAGCCCCGCGCCCAGATGGCGGGACATGGCGCGGAAAAACTCCATAATGCCGCGCCGGACCAGCGGTTCGCCGCCGGTCACGCGCAGCTTGCGCACGCCAAGGCCGATGAAGGCGGAACAGAGCCGGTCCAACTCCTCCAGCGTCAGCAGGTCGGCCTTGGGCAGAAACTGCATATGCTCGACCATGCAATAGGTGCAGCGAAAATCGCAGCGGTCGGTCACGGACACCCGCAAATAGGTGATGGGCCGGGCAAAGGGGTCGATCAAGGGTGCGCAGGTCATCTGCCTGATTTAAGAGCGTGGCGACCGCAGCACAAGCACGACCCGATCACACAGCCGTCGCTGGACCGATGCCGCAACTGCCGCTAGCGTGGCGCGAAACAACCGAGGAAAGCCCGATGACCGTCCCGAGTTTTGCCAAACGCCCGCTGGCGCTGATCCTGCCGGTGCTGGCGCTGTCTGCCTGCGCTACGGCGACCACGCAGGCCACGACGCAACGCCCCGCGACCAGCGCGGCAGCGGAAACCCCGCAAGCGCCCGAGGTGGTTCAGGCCGCCGCCGCCGTGACCCGCGCCCCGGCACCGCGCCCGGCCGCCCGCGCGACGGCGGCGCAACTGAACACCACCACCGCCGCTCAGCGCGCCGCCGCCGCCGAAAAGCCTGCGGCCAGTGCGGAAACCCGTCTGGGCACGACCGTTGCTTCGCTGGGGGATGCGACGCAGCCGGGCTTTTGGATCAAGACGCCGCTGGTGAAAACGCAGGCCGTGGGCCGGATCGTGAACCCGGCGAATGGCAAATCGGCCAAGGTCGATCTGATGCCGCTGGACGGCCCTGCCAGTGGCGGCAGTCAGGTTTCGCTGCCCGCGCTGCAATTGCTGGGCATCTCGCTGACCGATCTGCCGGTGATCGAGGTGTTCCGGTCGTAATCCGCCGGTCTGCGGTGTCGCGCACAGGCGGCACCGCAGGTGGCCATTTCGTGACGACCGCCTTTCGTGATTGATCCGCGCCGCCAGCCGCCCTATCGTCCGCGCAGTCACAGAAGGGGGCGGATATGGCGGTTCAATCGGTTGGCGTGATCGGTGCGGGGCAGATGGGCAACGGGATCGCTCATGTCTTTGCGCTGGCGGGATACGATGTGCTGATGACCGACATCAGCCGCGAGGCGCTGGACAAGGCCGTGGCGCTGATCGACAAGAACATGGAACGTCAGGTCAGCCGCGGCAAGATCAGCGCCGAGGAAAAGGCCGCGGCGCTTGGGCGGCTGAAAACCACGCTGACGCTGACCGATCTGGGCCAGACCGATCTGGTGATCGAGGCAGCAACGGAACGCGAGACCGTCAAGCAGGCCATCTTCGAAGATCTGCTGCCGCATTTGAAACCGAACACGATCCTGACCTCGAACACCTCGTCGATTTCGATCACGCGGCTGGCCAGCCGCACCGACCGGCCGGGCAAGTTCATGGGCTTTCACTTCATGAACCCGGTGCCGGTGATGCAACTGGTGGAACTGATCCGGGGCATCGCCACGGATGAGGAAACCTATAAGACCCTGCTGGGCGTGGTCGAAAAGATCGGCAAGACCGCCGCCAGTGCCGAGGATTTCCCGGCCTTCATCGTCAACCGCATCCTGATGCCGATGATAAACGAGGCCGTTTACACGCTGTATGAGGGCGTCGGCAACGTCCGCTCGATCGACGAATCGCTGAAGCTGGGGGCCAATCACCCGATGGGACCGCTGGAACTGGCCGATTTCATCGGGCTGGACACCTGCCTTGCGATCATGAACGTGCTGCATGACGGGCTGGCCGATACGAAATACCGCCCCTGTCCGCTGCTGACGAAATATGTCGAAGCGGGCTGGCTTGGGCGCAAGACCGGGCGCGGCTTTTATGATTATTCTGGCGAAACTCCGGTGCCGACGCGCTGAACCCCCTTGCGCCGGGCGGGCATCCGCCGTAATCAGACGACCGGCCTTAGGGGTATAGCTCAGTTGGTAGAGCATCGGTCTCCAAAACCGAGGGTCGGGGGTTCGAGTCCCTCTGCCCCTGCCAGGCCGGTTTCCCGGATTTTGTCGTAACCTGTGCCGCCGCCTTGGCGTGTATTGTCGTGGATGCCGGACGGCTGGCCGCTGGCCGCCAATCAGACCTCGGCGCCCAGGGTCTGTGCCGTGGCGGCCAGTTCTTCGGCGGTGGGGCTGGTCGGGACGGAATAGCCGTCTGGCCCGTCGGCCAGATAGGCGGCGGAACTGACGTCGTGGACATGGTGCATCGGCACGACATGGGCGTGGACATGCGGCACATGGATGCCGGTAAAGAACATCGCCACACGCTCGACACCATACAGCTTTTTCTGCGCGCGGGCGATCTGCTGCGACAGGTCCATCACCTCGGCGGCAAGGGGGGCGGGCATGTCTTCGAACCAGACATGGTGTTCGCGCGGCACGACCAGCGTATGGCCGGGGCGGATCGGGTGCAGGTCCAGAAAGGCGACCAGATTATTGGTTTCGGCCACCTTATGGGCGGGCAGCGCGCCGGATGTGATGCGGCAAAACAGGCAGTCGGTCATGGTTCCCCCCTTGTGCTGTCGCGATGGTGACGCGCGGGGCGGCGGGCGTCAACCGTGCGGCACTGGCGCCCAGATCACCGCGTCGATATGCGGCGCGGCGGTGGCCAGCATCACCAGCCGGTCAAACCCCAGCGCGATGCCGCTGGCCTGCGGCATGATCGCCAGAGCCGCCAGAAAGTCGTCGTCCAGCGGATAGCGGTGGCCATAGACGCGCTGCTTTTCGTCCATCTCGGCGGTAAAGCGGCGCTGCTGCTCGGCGGGGTCGGTCAGCTCGCCAAAGCCGTTGGCCAGCTCGACGCCGCAGGCATACAGCTCGAACCGCTCGGCAAAGCGGGGATCGTCGGGGCAGGGGCGCGCCAGCGCGGCCTCGGCCACGGGGTAGCGGTCCAGAACGGTGGCGCGGCCCATGCCAAGGCGCGGCTCGATCTTTTCCACCAGAACGCGGCTGAACATGTCGGCCCATGTGTCGTCGGCGGCATGGCGCAGCCCGGCGGCCCGCATCTGCGCCGCCATGGCTGCCGCATCGGTGGTGCCGTCATCGTGCAGCGTCGCGGCCAGATCGACACCGGCATGGCGGGCAAAGGCCTCCGCCACCGACAGCCGCTCTGGCGCGGCAAAGGGATCGCAGACCGCATCGCGAAACCGCAGCGCCGCAACCCCGGCCCCCTGTGCCGCCAGCCGCAGCAGGGCGGCGCAATCCGCCATCAGCGCATCATAAGGGGCACCCGCGCGATACCATTCCAGCATGGTGAATTCGGGGCTGTGCAGAGGCCCACGCTCGCGGTTGCGCCAGACATGGGCAAAGGCGGCGATCCGGGTTTCCCCCGCCGCCAGCAGCTTTTTCATCGCGAATTCGGGGCTGGTGTGCAGATACATCCGCCGCGCCGTGCCGTCATCGCCCATGGCATCGGTGGCAAAGGCGTGCAGATGCGCCTCGTTCCCCGGCGATACGGCCAGTGCGGCCGGGTCCACCTCGGTAAAGGCTTCATCGTCCAGCCAGCCGCGCAGCAGGCGCTGAATCCGGTTCCGCGCCAGCAGGGCAGGGCGCCGCCCTTCATGCCGTTCGGGTCGCCACCAATCGTTCATGCGCATCCTCGGGTCTGGTGAAATCTGTTCGTCCGCGCTATGGCGTGGCATCCCGCGCCCTTAGGCGCGCCCCGATTTATGGTCAAGGAGCCATTCGTGAAGGTCATCGCCTCTAGCCTGCGCAAAGGTAATGTCGTCGAACTGGACGACAAGCTGTATGTCGTGCTTACCGCCCAGAACTTCCATCCGGGCAAGGGCACGCCGGTCACTCAGGTCGATATGCGCCGCATTTCCGACGGCGTGAAGGTCAGCGAACGCTGGCGGACGACCGAACAGGTCGAACGTGCCCATGTGGACGAACGGTCGTATAATTTTCTGTATGAAGATGGCGAAGGCTATCACTTCATGGAGCCGGAAAGTTATGAGCAGGTCGTGGTGTCGCCCGATGTGATCGGCGATCAGGCCGTTTATCTGCAAGAGGGCGCAAGCTGTTTCCTGCAAGTTTACAATGGCGTGCCGATTTCCATTGAAATGCCCGCCAAGATCACCCTCGAAATCACCGAGACCGAGCCGGTGGTAAAAGGGCAAACCGCGTCGTCGTCGTATAAACCTGCAATCTGCGATAATGGCCTGCGCGTGATGGTGCCGCCGCATATCGGCGTGGGCACGCGGATCGTGATTAACACCGAGGATAATTCCTACGTCGAACGCGCGAAAGACTGATCTTTTCGCAATATGTTCATCAAGGCCCCGTGTGTCATGCGCGGGGCCTTTTGCTTTAGGTGAACAGGAAGTCGGCGGCGGTGATATCTGCGGTGCTGATGCCTTTGACGAAAACCGCAGTTCCGGGGTTGATAAGGAACGCAAAGCTGTCCTCAAGATCTTCCATCAGCATGTTGTCGAAATCAAGCGCGCCGCTGGTGTTCGTGATGTGAATGATGTCCTCCCCTTGGGTGGAATCATTGATGATATCAATGTCTTCGTAATCTGGATCGTTCAGGGTGAAATAAGTGCTATAATCGAACAGGAATGTGTCATTCCCGGCCCCGCCATAAAGCGAGTCATATCCATCGCGCCCGATCAGCGTGTCGTCACCGGCCATGCCCATAAGCGTGTCATTGCCGATGCCACCATCCAGCGTATCATTTCCGCTTTCACCCAGCAGATGATCGTCACCCGCATTGCCGAAAATATGGTCATTCCCGGCACCGCCGGTGATGATATCGTTAAAGTGAACGGTTTCCCAAATCCCTGCCGGGTTCTTCATCTGGATTATGTCAAATCCCTTGATGGTGTCGTTCAGGTCGCTGCCCCAGATTTGGCTTAGCTTTCCTCCGGCTGTGTCGTATTTTTTGATGGACGAGACGTCGATGCTGATGGCCCCCTGAATTATCAGAGATTTTTCTGCTGTGGCGTTATAAAGGATTTCGATATTAGAGACTTCACCCAATTTGATCGCCAGAACCGATCCGGTCGTTGAGTTTGAATATGCTCGGATTTCGTTTTTGCCGCCTCCACCGTCAATGGTGTCGCCTCCTTTGAAGCGATAATCGAGCGCATCATCTACGAAAATAATGTCATTTCCAGATCCGCCGTAGATCATATCGACGCCGTTTCCTCCGTAGATGTGATCGTCTCCATTGCCTCCGTAGATTGTATCCAATCCATCCCCGCCATAAATGGTGTCGTTCCCGCCCCTTCCATCTATGAAATTATGACCGCTGGTTCCGTTAAGGATGTCATGTCCGATTGTGCCGAAAATGGTCGCCATACTTCCCTCGCATGGTAGTTAAAAGTTGAATCAAATGCACGCCAAAGAGGAGTTGTGATTCGAATCGATCTACCTTAGCGTGTAGTTGGATCGGTATCCGCTGCTTTTACCTGCGTCAAGGAGGACGCCATGAATGTGACATCAGCCCAAGTTGCATTGACTCTTATGACATCAGGATCAACGCTGCCTGTCAGCGTAGCCCGGCCCGAATCTCATGGCACTGCGATTGATGCACCGGCCTTCAGGTTTGGGAAGGCTGAACCCAGTAATGATCTGGGTGACTTCTATGTTCCGGACGGATGGGACGTGGATGTATGGAAGGAGCATCTGAAACAGGTTGAGGAATATAAGGTGGCTTTCGAAGCCAGTTCAGAGTGGATGCGTGCGCTCAGACGTGGGGAGGTTGGCCCATTTGATGAAGAGCCGGAAGAGGCTCGGACGGGTGTCTCAAGTGGCCAGGTCGTCAGCGATCCCCGGTTCAAGTTCGAGGGCTATTCGATGTTCATGAGCGTGGATTATACGCCGCGCATGGGCCAGCAAGTGGCGCAGACCGACGTGCCCTATACCGACCGGCGCGATGCCATGGTCGTCGCCTATCACTTTGGTAAAAAACTGTCTCAATACAGTCGGGATGTCGCGCAGAATATGCCGCCCCCCGGTGATGCGCGTTACGCCCCGTCCGGGCAGTTGATCGGTGTTTCCAAAAGTGGCGTCATCCTGCCAGATTTCGAAGCATCTAAACTGGCGCGGGATGCCGGAAATTCAGAACTCTTGCGGTCTGCTAAAATGATGGAAGAAGTGGGGGCAACTCTTGCCGGTATGTTCAGCTTTGCCTCGGCTGAAGTCACCAATGCTGCCTATAAGGGCGAGGCTGCGGGCTTTTCCATTAGTCTGACCGGATTTGGAAAACTGATTGACGTCGATTCACGGGGCCGAATGACGCTTTATGATGCCGATGGCGCAGCCTACAGCCCGCAGGAATATAACGAACAGGATATTGGCGGCGGAATTCCTGAATTGTATAACGAAGAGATCCGCAACAACGACAGAAAAATCCTCCGCGAACAAGGCGTCGGGGTATACGCCGTCTGGAACGTTCTGGAGCAGGCAGCCGAGAGGGCGGCCACCGCGCGCGGTGCTCTGGTCTGACGGTGGCACCTGCCGCGGGTGCGGCGCGATCAGGTCGCACCATGCCCTTGATCCCGGCGTCGCCCCGCGCTATCTGACGCGCTGCACATACTAGGAGCCAGCCGTGGCCAATCCCGTCCAGTTCATCAGCCAGGTTCGCGCCGAAGTCGGCAAGATCACCTGGCCGACCCGCCGCGAAGTCGTGACCACTACCATCATGGTGTTCATCATGGCGACGCTGTTCAGCATCTTCTTTTTCCTCGTCGATCTGCTGATCCGCACCGGAATGACGCAGGGGCTGCGGCTGATCTCGGGGTAACTGCGGGGTTGCAATCGGGGGCGCGCAACGGTAAACGCGCTGAACCTGCCCTGACAGCGGCGTGCATCGATTCGGTATGCGCGCCGATTTCAATTTTGACGGGCGGGGCGAAATTCACGGGGTCGCAACGGGCGGCCCGTAAGACGAACAGGGGTCGATCGGAACATGGCAAAGCGTTGGTATTCGGTCAGCGTCCTGTCGAACTTTGAAAAAAAGGTCGCAGAGGCGATCCGTCAGGCCGCTGCCGAAAAGGGGCTTGAGGATGAGATCGACGAAGTTCTGGTCCCCACCGAAGAGGTGATCGAGATTCGTCGCGGCAAAAAGGTAACGTCCGAGCGTCGCTTTATGCCGGGCTATGTGCTGGTTCACATGGATATGTCCGATCGGACCTATCATCTGGTGAACTCGATCAACCGCGTCACCGGCTTTCTGGGTGCGCAGGGCAAGCCGATGCCGATGCGCGACGACGAAGTGAACGCGATGCTGAACCGCACGGATGCTGGCGAAAAGGCCGCGCCGCGCAACCTGATCCGCTTTGACGTGGGCGAAAAGGTCAACGTCACCGACGGCCCGTTCGAGGGGTTCTCGGGCATGGTCGAAGAGGTGGACGAAGTGTCGAGCCGGATTAAGGTCACGGTGTCCATCTTTGGCCGTCCGACCCCGGTGGAACTGGAATTCACGCAGGTTTCCAAAACCTCGTGACATTTGCGGGAGGCGTGGTGCCGCACCGCTAGATCGGCCCTTTGGGCCTGACGACAAAGGAGAGGCCACATGGCCAAGAAAGTCATCGGCAGCCTCAAGCTGCAAATCAAGGCGGGGCAGGCGAACCCGTCCCCGCCCGTCGGCCCGGCTTTGGGTCAGCGCGGCATCAACATCATGGAATTCTGCAAGGCGTTCAACGCCAAGACGCAGGAAATCGAAAAAGGTTCGCCTGTTCCGGTCGTGATCACCTATTACGCCGACAAATCGTTCACCTTTGAAACCAAGACGCCGCCCGCGTCCTTCCTGCTGAAAAAGGCCGCTGGCCTCAAGCCGGTCGGCAAGCGCAGCCGCGCCAAGGGTTCGGAAAAGCCGGGTCGTGCGACCGCTGGCACCGTGACGGTCAAGCAGGTGCGCGAGATCGCCGAAGCCAAGATGAAAGACCTGTCGGCCAATGATGTCGAACAGGCGATGAAGATCATTCTGGGTTCCGCCCGGTCGATCGGTATCGAGGTGAAAGGCTAAGTCATGGCAAAACTGTCCAAGAAAAAAGCCGCCGCTCGTGAAGCGTTTGATGGCAAGGCCAACCTGTCGGTTGAGGATGCCGTCAATCTGGTGAAAAGCGCCGCCTCGGCCAAGTTCGACGAAACCGTTGAAATCGCGCTGAATCTGGGTGTTGATCCGCGTCACGCCGACCAGATGGTTCGCGGTGTGGTGACGCTGCCCGCCGGCACCGGCAAGGATGTGCGCGTGGCGGTGTTTGCCCGTGATGCCAAGGCCGATGAGGCCAAGGCCGCTGGTGCCGACATCGTTGGCGCGGAAGATCTGATGACGGCGATTCAGGGCGGCAAGATCGACTTTGACCGCTGCATCGCGACCCCCGACATGATGCCGCTGGTCGGCCGTCTGGGCAAGATCCTTGGCCCGCGCAACCTGATGCCGAACCCCAAGGTCGGCACCGTGACCGTTGACGTGGCCAATGCCGTCAAGGCGGCCAAGGGCGGCGAAGTGCAGTTCAAGGCTGAAAAAGCGGGTGTCGTTCATGCCGGTATCGGCAAAGTGTCGTTCGACGCTGACAAGCTGGCCCAGAACGTCCGCGCCTTTGTCGAGGCGGTGAACCGTGCCAAGCCGTCGGGCGCCAAGGGCACCTATATGAAAAAGGTCTCGATCAGCTCGACCATGGGTCCGGGTGTGTCGCTCGACCTGAGCAGCGCGACCACCGCGCAATAAGATTTCCCGGCGCAAGCCGGGGATGGCGGGGCCGTCCAAGGCCCCGTCCTGTCCGAGACGGAGGGTGCGGGTTTCCCGCTTAATGTCCTT